>JAVBRM010000046.1:0-66864 GCA_031548025.1 Victivallaceae bacterium
CCGTCGCTCTCGACTACCGGGCGGAAACCGAGTTCGCCATAGGCGCAGTAACCGGTCATGCGGTGGTCGGAGGAGATGCCGCTGCCGCGGGCCGTGGGCCCGACCGCACCATGTTCCTGAGCGGTAGTGGAATCCAGGACGCCGATGCCGACCAGACGTTTTTTGACGCTGTAGTCGTCAAGCAGTACCGGGAGCAGGACCTTGAGGTCTTTTTCGACGGTGGCGAGCTTTTCAAGGACGAATTTTTTCTGATCCGCGTTGATATCCTTGCGGACGCCGCCGATACAGCAACTGCCGAGCATGATTCTGGCGCCGGTGGTGTGTTCCATGGCGTCGAGGATGTGCTCGCGGGTGCGCCAGAGCTGCATAAAGAGGTTTTCAAACCCAAAAGCGTCGGCAAGCAGCCCGGTAGCCAGCAGATGGCTGTGCATACGGTGGAGTTCACTCCAGACGACACGCAGGTAATTGGCGCGCGGAGGAATTTGCAACCCCATGAGTTCTTCGATTCCCTGGCAATAGCACAAGGAATGGATGAAACTGCAGATGCCGCAGACGCGTTCGATCAGGTAAGTATCCTGTTGGAAATCTTTTTCTTCGGCCAGTTTTTCGAGGCCGCGGTGAACGTAGCCGAGGACCGGCAACGCGGACATGACGCGTTCTTCCTGCAGGGCCAGCCGCAATTGAATCGGTTCCGGCAGTACCGGATGCTGCGGTCCGAATGGTACAACCATACTCATGATTGACCTCCTTTATTTTCGGTTTCGACGATACTGACGCCAACGCCGGGGACCCGGCAGAACGGTTTGAGCGGGGCATCGGCGGAGAGGATGAAATGATCCTGATAGTCGAGGTTTAGATCGGTTACGATAATGCCGAACAGATCCTGGATTTCGTTTTCCACGATCAGCGCGGGGGGGCAAACACCTGAAATGCTGGGGAGCGCTTTGCCTTTTTCCAGCTTCAACTGGAAATTGATCAGCTCGTAGTTCAGGTCGAAATGATAATAAATGTCGAAATGGGTATCGGAGTCGACTGCCGTCATCGTCACGAACCGGAACCGGCGCGGCAGAAGCGACGCGATTTTTTCGATCATGTTATCGAGGGTGATTACTTCATTTACCGTCATCATTATGACACCGCCTTGGTGGTTTCGGCCGCTGCTTCCGGCTGGGGGGCCGGGCGGACAATTTTTACTGCTTTTTCCGGAACAACGGTTTCGGTACTGATCTGTTTCTTCGCCAGGATACCGACTGCTTCCAGGATGCCGTCCATCATGGCTTCCGGGCGGGGCGGGCATCCGGGTACGAACACATCGACCGGAATGACCTTGTCCACGCCGCCGAGTACGTTGTAACAGTCGGCGAAGACGCCGCCGGTAGCGCCGCAGACGCCCATGGCGACGACGACTTTGGGCGAAGGCATCTGATCATAAACGTTCTTCAGAACACGGCGGTTCCGGTGATTGACCGAACCGGTGACGACCAGGACGTCGGCATGTTTGGGATTGCCGACGTGGAGTACGCCGAACCGCTCGACGTCATACATCGGGGTCAGGCAGGCGAGGAATTCAATATCGCAGCCGTTGCAGCTGTTACAGTTGAAATGTACTACCCAGGGGGATTTTGCTGTAGCTTTTGTCATAATATCAGCTCCATAACCAAATCAGGTTTGCCAGTGCCAGAGTCAGCGGCACCGTCCACATATAACGCACCATCCAGCTCGCCGTCAACCGCGAAAACGCGTTGTCGACAACCAGGATGAAGATAAAAACCAACCCTTCCAGCAGGAATCCAATCCACAGATTGGTGTGCCAGAAACTCATGATCAGCCCGAAGAAAATCGCGACTTCATAGAAGTGCGTGATTTCGAGAATCCCCAGGAACGGACCGGAATATTCCAGAGTCAGCCCTTTGACGATTTCCTGGTGCGCATGGTGCGAAGTAGCCACGTCGAACGGCGATTTGCCGATTTCGATGGCCACTACGCAGATGAAAGCCAGGAACAACAGCGGCATGGAAATCAACAGCGGTTGATCGCTGGCAAGCACTTTCGAGGCCAGGAAGCTGCCGTCGCGCAGGTTGATGGCCAGGATCAGCACCAGCAGTACCGGCTCGTAGGCCAGGATCTGGAGGATTTTACGTTGGCTGCCGATCCAGCTGTAGGGAGAGCGCACGCTCATGGCGCCGAGGATCAGACTGATCGAGGCGAAAGCGTGAATCAGCAGAATCATCAGCAGGTCTTGCCCTTGAACCAGCATGACCACCACCAGCAGCATAAAAATCAGATGCAGTACCGCATACATGATTTGCGGGCGGTGCAACGCAATCGGATCTTTGCCGAAAAGCTTGAACAGGTCATAAAACGGCTGGAGCAACGGAGGTCCCATCCGGCCCTGCATGCGAGCGGTCAGTTTGCGGTCGATTCCCATAATCAGGCCGCCCACGATTGGTCCCAGGATAACCGCCAGGACGGTCAGAACGTGTTTGTTACCCAATATCTCAATTAACTTATCCATAGTCGAAATTATCTCCGTCACATTGTTGAAATACTTAACCCGACCAGGGCGATGATGATCAGCCATGCCGCCCAGTTCAGGACTCTGGTAACTACGTTTTCCTTGACGATTCCGCGGAAGTACATACTGGATATAACGGTATGCTCGACCCGGTCGTAAACGGAATGGAAGTCGTAGGAGCGAACGTCTTCTTCCTTGCTCAACTTGCTGATATCCACGTTTTCACCGCACAGGAACGGCAACCGCACATTGCTGGGGCGGAACCGGCGCCAGAAGCCGAAATAATAGATCGGCATCGCGATGATGATGAAAATGAAAATCAACAGAGCCGGATAGAAGAATTCTTTGACTTCGTCGAAAGTCTTCCAGTTGACGTTGTCGAATCCGCTGAAGACCTCCCGGGCCATCGGCGAGAAGACATTGACGAAAATCCACATGGTGCACAAGCCGGTACCCACGACCAGCAGAACCATGATCGACAGCGACAAACGCACCGACAATGCGATCTTTTCCTTGGGCATGTGTTCATGATAACCGGTATTCTGCATACGGCCGATCCATTTGGCCCAGAAGAACACCGTCAGCGCGCTGCCGATAACCATGAAGATGAAAAGAAACGGAGAACGGATGGTGGCTTCGATCGCCAGCCATTTGCTCAGCAGCATGCCGAAGGGCGGCAACAGCATCGACATCATCCCGATCAGGGCGACCTGTGTGGTAAAGGGCATTTTGAAGAGCATGCCGTCCATGGCTTCGATATCGCGGCTGCCGATTCTCTGTTCGATATTGCCCACGCAGAGGAAGAGCAGACCCTTGGAAATCGCGTGGAAACTGATAATTGCCAGGCCGGCCGCATAAGCCAGCGGAGTATTGAGTCCGGCGCAAGCGACCACCAACCCGAGGTTGGAAATCGTCGAATATGCGAGGACCTTTTTGGCATTGCTTTGCGTACAGGCCAGCAAGGCGCCGCCGACGAAAGTCAGGGCTCCGGCGAATGCCATCATCATCATCGCTTTTTCATTGGCATAAAATCCGGGGGTTATGCGCATGACCAGATAGACCCCCGCCTTGACCATGGTGGCCGAGTGCAACATCGCCGACACCGGAGTGGGGGCGACCATCGCGCCGAGGAGCCAGCTCTGGAACGGGAAAAGCGCCGACTTGGTGAAAGCGGCCACGCAGAGCAGTACCGCCGGAACCAGTGTCAGGCTGTTATTACGAAATACTTCTTCGAAACTTTCGCCGCCGATTTTCAGTTTGATCAGGAAAATCGCGAAGATCAGCAGAGTGCCGCCGAAGCTGTTGATCAACAACGCCCTCGTGGCGTTTACCTTGCGGGCCATGCCGCCGTCCTGGCCGATCAGGGCATAGGAACAAAGCGTAGTGGCTTCCCAGAAAAACGAGAAAAACGAAAGGTTGTTCGATACCACCAGCCCGCTCATGAATCCGAGGAAGCCGATGAAAAAGAAAAAGAAACGTCCCGTCGAACCCGCGCCGGGAGGTGCATGGTGCTCATGCTGTTTCATGTAGCCGATGGCGAAAATCAGGATCGTCGAACCGACGATACAGGTCACGATCAGCAGGATTCGGGCCAGGTTGTCGATCTGAAACAGTACCAGTTCGTGATGTTCGGCGGGCCGGATGAAATAACAACCGGTCACCAGCGCGATCTGAACGACGCCCATCACGATGATCCAGAAATTCCGGATCTTGATGGCTACGCCCAGGATAATCGCCACCATGACGAATTCCAGCAGACTGCCGAGCCATTCGAGTTTCGGGTTAACAGCATAAGTCCAGACGCCGTTCGGACTCTGGCTGCTCAGGACCACTATTGCCACGCCGCATGCCGCTACGGCCAACGCGCTGAAAACAATCAGCGCATTACGCAAGCCGCTGGATTTCACCAGCCATGCCAGCGTTCCGCAGACCAGGGGTAGGCCCAACAGAGAGAATAATATATATTCCGTCATTTTCCAATTTCTTCCTTCTTGCTTGAAATCAGTTTTTTCAAATATTTAAGCCAGCAATCCACACCGAGTCCGTTACGCACGGAGAGATCGATGATTTGGATTGACCGGTTGACAAGGGAAATATTCTTCAGGCATAATTCCCGGTTCCAACCGAGAATTTCCGCCAGATCCATCTTGGTCAGCAGCACCACATCGGCTGCCGCGAACAAAGCTGGGTATTTTATCGGCTTTTCCTCGCCCTCCGGAGTGGAGAGCAAAGCGACCTTGTGGTCTTCGCCAAGATCAAACGCGGTGGGACAAACGAGGTTGCCGATATTTTCGATAATCAGTAATTCGGTTCCCGCCGGCACCGCTTCCGGCAGGATTCGGGCAATCTGCTCCGCATTCAAATGACAACTGTCAAGGGTCTGGATCTGAGTGACCGGGGCTCCCCGGCCGCGCATACGTTCGGCATCCAGCTCGCTGTATTGGTCGCCGACGATCACCGCGGTCTTGATCCCTTCCGCCTGCAGCAATTCCAAAGTCCGTTCCAGCAAAGTGGTCTTGCCGGAGCCCGGCGACGAAATCAGGTTGATCACAGCCATGCCGTGTTCCCTGAAATACGCCCGGTTGACTTCCGCGGCCTGGTCGTTGGCCGCCAGAATCGCTGTTTCCAGCGGTACGGTTCGAGTTTCCGTGTGTTCGTGGCTGTGGGTATACGGATTGCCGTTTTCATCATAATGGACATGCTCATGATGGTGATCATGGTCATGTTCATGATGGTGGTGATGCGATCCGCCTGAACATCCGCAATTTTTACACATTTTCTTCAATCTCAATATGTTTCATGATTAACTCACGTCCGCCGTCACGAACCAGGGATTCCCGGTTGCAACCCGGACACAATAATGTCAACTTTTCCGCCTGGGTTTTCGCTCCGCATTCTCTGCAGACGAAAGACAAAGGCAACAATTCTATTTCCAGCGCGCACCCGGCAAGCTCCGGATTGCCGCCCATCGCCAGCGTCGTCGGCCAGACATACTGCAAAGCCTCGGGGTCGACGCCGCCGAGACGGCCGAGCGACAACGCCAGCTTTTTAATTTTTCCGCCATTTTCCCGCTGATAACGGTCCAGGCTTTGAACCAAGGCTTCCGCCACTGACAACTCATGCATCAGCAAATCCTCGGCAGTTGATCGTTATCCGGTTGAATCATCAGTCTCCGTCCGCCCCATTCGCCGCGCAGCGTGACTTTGCCCGCCTCGAGGTTTACCGTACCGATCCGGGCAGCGGTTTCACTGCCCGGGATCTTGCGCCATAAATCGATGATGGCGTCGGCATATTGTGGGTCGACAATCATCACGATCCGGCCCTCGCAGGCGGAGAACAACAGGTCGACACCGAGCATTTCCGCCACAGTCTTCGAACCGGCGGATACCGGCAGGGTGCTTTCGTCGATTTCGATGCCGAAATCGGTTCCTTCGATAATCTCTTGAAGGATACCGCCGACTCCCCCGCGTGTAGGGTCGCGCATAAATTTAACATCTTTGCCGATCACACTGGCAAATTGAGCGGAAATACACATGCAGTCGCTGACGACTCCATCGCCGCCGATACCGTGCCGCGCCGCCAGAATCGCCATTCCATGATCGCCGATGGTTCCACTGACCAGCACCGCGTCGCCTTCCTGAATTCGGTGACGGCCGAGCTTGATCTCCGGTATCCGGGTACCGATTCCGCTGGTATTTAGAAAAATGCCATCGATGGCACCGCGCGGCACTACCTTGGTATCGCCGGTCACTATCTGGACCTCGCAATGTTCGGCGGTTTTTTGGACTGAATCCAGGATTCTGGTCAGTTCCTCACGGGAAAATCCCTCTTCAATGATCATCGCCAGACTTAAATATTGAGGCTTGCCACCCGCCATGCAAATGTCGTTGGCAGTACCGCAGACCGCCAGTTTGCCGATATCGCCGCCGGGGAAAAAGCGCGGCGTAACCACAAAACTGTCGGTCGAAAAAACGATATTGCCCGGCAATACCGCCCCGTCGGGCAGTTCCGCCAGCGGTCCTTTGCCGAAACGGGTCAGGATTTCCGCCTTGATCAAGTCATTGCCGGCTTTGCCGCCGCCGCCATGAGCCAAGGTAATCATATCGCCACCTCCCGGTAACGGTAAGCCGCGGCGCAAGCGCCTTCGCTGCTGACCATGCATGAACCGGCCGGATGCTCCGGAACGCATTTGCTTCCGAACAGCGGACATTGTTCCGGTGAAATATAGCCGCGCAGGATATCGGCGCAACGGCAGCCGGAAGCGGATGTTTCAACGGTGGCGGTTTTTAAATTATATTTAGACGCGGCGTCAAACGCGGCGTATTCTTCACTGATTTTCCAGCAGCCGTTGGGAATTATACCCAGGCCGCGCCATTCACCGTCCACGGGACGGAAATAGCGGTTGATTAGATCAAGTGCGGTTTTATTGCCTTCCGGCGCAACCAGTTGCGGGTAATTGTTGGTGACGCCGGTTTTTCCGTCGATAATCATTTCCAGCAACAGTTTCAACGAGAACAGGATATTTTCCGGGTCGAAACCGGAGATGACGCCGGGCAGGGCCAGATTGCGGTAACCGGCCTCTCCGATAATGGAACCGACGTGGCCCGGCAACAGAAATCCGTTCAGGGCGGTTTGCGGGTCCGCAGCCAGTTGGTTGAGAACCGGATACAAATGTTTAAAGTCAGCCAGAACGGAAAAATTATTCAGCTTCTTTTCAGCGGCTTCTTCCAGGATGGCGGCGCCCACGGCGAGCGTCGGCTCAAAGCCCACGGCCGCCAGTACGGTTTCCGTTTGCGGATTGGCGGCGGCGAAATCCAGCGCTTCCTCCGGGGAATAAATCACCATCAGTCCGCCTTCATTGCGGAGGGTTCCGGTCTGGCCGGGGATTTTCAGGAGATCGCCGAATACCGCAACTTTGACGCCGCGGCGGTTCAGGGAAATCGTCTGGTCGATGAACGAAGCCGCCGATACACAGACCGGGCAGCCGGGACCCGAAAGAAGCCGGACGTTACCCGGCAACAGTGCGCGCAGACCCGAACGGGCCACCGCCATGCTGTGGCTGCCGCACACCTCCATGAGGTTAACCGGATGTAAAAGTTTGGCGGATAGATGCAAAAAAGTATCACGCCAGAATGTTGCTGCCGTGTTCATCGTTCCAGTGCTTCTTGTAACTCTCGCATAATTCGAAGGTTTTCCTGAGCGGACTCCTCCGATAGTTTTTCGATCGCATAACCGGCGTGTATCAAAACATAGTCGCCCAGCTCGCAGTTGCCGAGCAGACGCAAATTGACTTTCCGCTCGACGCCGCCGCTTTCGACGATGCCGCAGTTGTCTGCCAACAGTTCTTTAATTTTCATTGGAAATGCAATACACATATTTATCACCTGCCTGAAAAATCAAATCAAATAATGTACACCCGAAATCGAAAAATTCAACCCCGCCCAGTAACTTTGACCGGCAGCGATCCCGGCATCATTGGGGGGAAGCCGTTCCGGGATGAATATTTTCAGTTTTCTCTGCTCCAACAGGTCGGCTGTCAGGCCAGTCAGCAGGCGGTTCTGAAAGACCCCACCGGTCAGGATTACCGTGTCGCAATTCTGTTGAGCCAGGCCATATTCCACCATGGCCAGCGCCGCCGCCGCTACGCTGTGATGAAAACTGAGCGCCAGAGCGGTTGTATTCAATTCATTGCGGAAAAGCGGCGACCAGTCGAGATAAAGCACCCCGTCCTCTTCCCGGGTTTGCCATGGGTAAATTACTCCGTCCCAAGAGTTTTCCCGTCTGGCTTGAACCTCCAGGCGGATCGCGGCCTGTCCCTCGTGGCTGATTCGCCGTGGAGCGGCTCCGATCAACGCGGAAAACGCGTCGAACAATCTTCCGGCGGCATGGCTGAGGGGGGCATTAAGATTCATTTGACACTGCTGGGCAATCATCGGGTCGGTCGGCAGTCCGGCGGCATAGAGTCGCCCGGCCAGTTGGCGCCAGGGCTCGCGGATGGCGAGTTCGCCGCCCGGCAGCGGAACCGCTTCCCAGGTGGCGAGGCGTTGGCCGCCGCCGTCGCGGCTGACGAACAACAGTTCAGCGCCCCACAACCTGCCATCCGGCCCCAGTCCGTTGCCATCGAACACCAGGGCCAGGGCTTTTTCCTGGCGGCTTTCCAGCAAGCCGGCCAGTGCGTGGGCGTAATGATGCGGCACTTGGACACAGGGAACGGCCAGTTTTTCCGCCAGCAGCTTGCCATGACGGGTGCTGTAATAATCCGGATGCAGGTCAACGGCAATGACTTCCGGTTTTTTGGACAGTTGCGAAATGGTTTGGTCCAGGGCTTTTTCCCATCCGGCGGCGGTATCGGCATCCTCCAGATCGCCGTGATGGGGCGACACCAGCAGAAAATCCGGACCGCCCACGGCAAACGTATTTTTCAGGTTTCCGCCCATCGCGAGGACATTGCGTTGAAATCTCGGTTTGAAATCGAGCGGCGACCAGCGGCAACCGCGCCCGCTGCGCCAGTACTGAATCCGGTGATGGTTCTCCACTGCCAGCGAATCGTCATGCCGCCAGTAAATATCACGGTTATGTGATAAAATGCAGTCGATTCCGGCAAGGTGACTCGCAGCCTCTTCGCCGCTCAACGCCGGAGGCTCCGAAAAACGGTTTCCGCTGGTCACAACCAGGAATTCGAATTCGTTCATAATCAGTTCGTGTAAAGGCGAAGACGGCAGCATGATCCCAAGTTCCCGAGGATTGTCGGGATTGATCAGCTCCAAAGGTTCCGCGAACCAGTCCAGCAGAACGATGGGGGCGGTCGGGGAAATAAGCATTTTTTCCTGTAGAGAGGTAATCCTGCAGTATTTCTTGACGGTTTCGATGGACCTAGCCATCAGTGCCAGCGGCTTCTCCGGACGGCGCTTGAAGTCACGCAACCGGACCACCGCCGGATTGTCGCGCGGGTCTGCCAGCAGTTGAAAACCGCCGATGCCTTTTAACGCGACCAGCCCACCCGCTTTCAATACGGACAGGGCTGTTTCCAATGATGGAGTCAAACTCGGGCCACAGTTCGGACAACTGATTCCCTCGATGTGGAAACGGCGGTCATCCGGGCTTTCGTACTCGCGGCGGCAGTCGGCGCAAAGCGGAAAATCCCGCCATGCGGTGTTTTTGCGTTCATATGGCAAGGTGCGGATCAGCGACGCGCGCGGTCCGCATTCGCCGCAACTGTTGAAGGGATAACGGTAACGGCGATCGGCGGGATCGTTCATTTCGGCTCGGCACCGCGGACACATCGCCAAATCCGGCGGGGTCAGCAGATTCACCCCGGAACCGCTGGCGTCGTCCAGAATCCTGAATGACCCGGCAGTCTGCCCGACCTCCGTATCCTGAAATTCAAGCGGCAACTCCAATTGCGCGCCGGGCGGTAACGCCGCCGGCAGTTCACTGCAGCAGCATTCGACATCTTCCCGCGAACCTTGCAGCAGCAATTCCACCTCGCAGGCACGGTTAACGACATGCCCGTGCAGGCCGAATTTCCGAGCCAGACGGAATAAAGCGGGGCGCATGCCGATACCCTCGACAATACCCCGCAAAATAATTTTGCGCTGAAGAAAAATATTCATAGCAAAATATACAGCCTAAACAGCAAAGAGTCAAAAGAACCATGCGATCAGGTAATACGCCGCGGCCGAGCACATCGCTGTCAGTGGAATCGTCATGAACCAGGCGAAAATAATCCGGCGGGCCGTATTCCAGCGGACACTGCGGGCACCTTCCACCGTGCCCACCCCCATAATCGAACCGGCGATAACATGCGTGGTCGACACCGGAATCCCCAGGTGAGCGGTTCCCATCAGCACCAGCGCAGCGGACGATTCGGCGCAGAAACCCTCGGTGGCGCGGATTTTGGTAATGCCGGTCCCCATGGTTTTGACAATACGCCAGCCGCCCAGCATCGTACCGATACCGATGGTCGCATAACAGGAAAACGCCACCCAGCCGGGAATTTCCAGCGTATTGCTGACGCCGCCGCAAACCAGGGCCAGCGAGATCACCCCCATCATCTTCTGGGCGTCGTTGGTACCGTGCCCCAGGCTGTACCATGCCGCGGAAATCAACTGCATATAGCGGAAAACGCGGTTGGCCTTGAGATAGGGAATTTTGCGGAAAATATTGAGGGTAAGCACTGTAAAGATCATGGCCCCGATCATTCCCAACAGCGGCGCAATGACGATGAAAGCGATAATCGGAAGGATACCGGAGGTAACCAGTTTGCCGTTTTGGATATCGATATGGCCGAGGATTACAATTTGCGGGCCCATCGCCGCAATACCGGCCCCGATCAGGCCGCCGATGATGGCGTGACTGCTGGAAGTCGGCAGCCCGAAAATCCAGGTGATGATATTCCAGAGCACCGCCCCGAACAAGGCCGCCAGCAGCAGCACCATCTTGGCATCCGGCGCGGTTACCATATCCATATGGATAATTCCGGAACTGATCATTTTGGCAATGGCGTGTCCGAAAGTAAAATAGCCGACGAAGTTGGCGAAGCCGGCCAGAATAACCGCCTGGAGCGGCGTCAAAGTACGGGTAACCACCACGGTGGCGATTGAATTGGCGGCATCGTGGAAGCCGTTGAGAAAATCAAACAGCAGCGCCAGCGCAATTACCAGTACCAGTAAAACCGTTAGTGAAGTCATTATCAACCTCAACCGTGTTTAATCTTGATGCCGCGGATCATTTTTCCTATTTCATCGAGAGAATCGACGATATCTTCCAGCATTTCGTAGATTTCTTTGAATTTGAGAATTTCCACGCTCAAGGTGGTTTCGTTGTTGTCGAACAACTCTGCAAGGCTGACGCGGTAAAGTTCGTCGGCCTTGTTTTCCAGCGCGTGCATCTGTTCGACCTTGGGCCTCACGGTTTCTTTGGTTTTCAGGAAGTGAACGATTTCCTGCTGAAATTTGGCGAGCTCGACGATGATTTCGGCGAAGCGGCAGACATTCGGCGGCATTTTGCGGATCCGGTAGGTCTCGATTTTATAGGCGAGGTCCTTGAGCATGTTGAGCGGCCTGTTGAGGTCGACGGTCAGGGTGTGGAGGTCCTCGCGGTCAAGCGGAGTGATAAAACAATTGCAGAGTTCCTCGATGATGGTAAGTTCGGCTTGATCGCCTTTTTTCTCATAAGACCTGATGGTACGGATCCGGTGCTTGATTTCTTCGTCCGAGAGATTTTCGATCTGGAGCGACAGCTCCTGAAATGTGAGACAACTGCTGAGCACGAGTGCGCTTAACTCATCGAGGTAGTCAAAAAATTTTGTTTCGCGCGGTAATAACAAGTCCAGTACGTTAAACTTCATGGTATTCTGTTCCTTTCTTCATCTATTTTCGTATGTTTATGATAGTATCTTTTTTCTGATATTCCGGCGTCTGATTTTCCGGTGTTCCTGGTATTTTCGGACCAATTTTACGATCAGGAAATATCCCGGGATCGCTGTGAGCAGCCCAAAAAAAAGACCGCCGGCTAAAAAGGCGGCGGTCAATTCCCAACCCAATTGAAATAACGAGCCGAAGCTCATCTCTTTCATTTCCGTGAGTACCGTTTTCAGGGTTTCCATCAACTCCTGATAAGAAATCGGGTTGAAAGTAAGAAAGCCGCCGACATAGCACTGGATCGGATAGAAAAATACCGCTGTCGCGTAATTGCTGAGCCAAGTCAGCAGAAACGCCGGAATTTTCGCCCCTTTCAGCAGAAAGGCCAGCGCAAGTGACGGAATCGTCTGAAACCCGACCGGAAAAAAGAAGCAGACAAATATGCCGATAGCCGCCCCCCGGGCTATGTATTCGGGCGAGCCCGTTGTCCGCATTACTTTCAGATATAAATATTTAGAGACCCGCCAAAGTCGCTTCCACAGAGTCTTTTCTTCAGTTTTCATATTTTATTTTTGTCCCCTAACAGGATGAGCCCGGCGGATCGGCGCCGCTTTCGGGTGGGCACGTCCAGCTATTTAAAGTAGCATTATTTCGCTTTTTCGTCTACTGCCGATATGGATTTTCATTATTTATTTTTCTTGATTTTTTGCCATTCCAAGCTTGACTGATCCATCTGTTTACTGAACCATGCTGATATAAGAGGCCGCGATAATGGCGGTGGTAATCACTCCGCAAATACTGACGCCGAGGGCATGCTGAATGACCACCGCGCCCGGATTGACCCTTGCCACTTCCTTCTGGGCGACTTTGGCGCAGCTGGGTATACAGCTTACCCCGGCGATTCCGATTGCCGGATTATATTTGCCGCCGGTCAGGAAATACATGATATATCCGCCGATAATCCCGCCGATTCCGGAAAGAATCAGCGCCATGACTCCCAGCAGCAGCAATGGCAGCACTTTGGGATTCATGATAGTCTGGGCGTCGCAAAGGATTCCCAGCAGCAGCGCGAGTGTCAGCGTGGAGCCGTACAGCACGATTTCAGTGACCAGATAGCGGAATTTTTCCAAACCCGATTCCCGAATGGCAATACCCAGAAAGAGCGAAAAGAGCAACGGCGAGGCTATCGGAAAGAGAAAGCAAAGCCCCACGCAGGCCACTACCGCAAAGATCAATTTCTGGCCGGAAGTGGCCTCGAACCCTTTTTTTGTCGGCGGCATGTCGATCTTCCTCAGTTTTGCCGGCACCATAATGCGGATCAGATACGGGAATCCGCCGTAGGCCAGCGCCAGATACAGATACGCCACTACTGTAATCGGCACAAACAGGTCCGGGGCCATTTGCAGGGCGCCAAATAACACCACCGGGCCATCCGCGCCGCCCACCAGCGCCACCGAGGCGGCGTCGCCGAGGCTCATGCCCTTGAACATCATCGCAATCGGGAGGACCAACAGAGTTCCCAGTTCGCCGCACAGCGCGACAAACATACTCTGAAACGGCCTTTGCATGACGATTCCGACATCCAGCAGCGAACCGATGCCGACGTAAATCAGGCAGGCGATCAAACCGCTGCTGAAAGTGAAAGTATAGACCGGCTGCAGCCAGTCGATCTGGCACAGGGTCATCAAACTGTCATTGTTCGACTCGATGGAGTTCAGGAAGAGCGTCCCCACTTTGGTCGGGTCGATTTGATTTTGGTTTGCCATGTTGACCGGGTCAAAAAACATCATTGAGGCATTGATTGTACTCATGCCCAATCCCATCGGAATCATCAGCAGTGCATCCAGTACGCCCTTGCGCCCCAGGTACACCATGACAATTCCTATAATAATTAAAATCACGCGAGTAACAACTATTTTCCAATCGTGTTCGAGTTGATAAAGAAGCAGGTCGACACCTTGGAAAATTTCCGTAAATCTGAAATCCATTATAATTTTTCCGCCTTGCTGGTATTGTATTCAGTATAAAAAGAGAGTTTTGTAGACAGCAGTATCGCTCTTTGTTCCAGAACGGAACAAAGAAATCAATAAGCGGGGCTGGCGCGAGCGGCTAAAGATGTTCCCAATATATCCGGATAATAAAATATGAACTGATCGTCAATCGAAAAAGAAGTGAACGAATTTTCCGCCAAAGGCGACAATCCGCACAACTGAATCATTGAGTTGAAAAGTTTTCTGGAATAATAGCGGCTGGTATTTTCACCTTCCCGCTGTACCGTCCTGGCGTTGTTGTTGTTGCGGAGCAGGGCCTTGCGGCTTGAGTTTGCGTCCGCTTTGACGATCTGCCCGTTGGGAGTGCTGACCGGTGTTGTCTTTTCGATTCTGCTTCTTCCCAGTGAGTAGCTGCCGAAATCGTAAGCACCCAAATCGTTGCCGCTGACCAGAATGAAAAACAACAGCAAAGGAAGAGAAATACAAAATTTTGATACCGGATTCTTCATCAATTATTTACTATTAATCCATTAAAACAAATTTAAATAATATACATTATTGGCGATTCGTTTTCAAATTTAAAATTAATATAATAATAATAATAACCGATTTTTTTCAAAGATTAAGCTCAGAAAATCAGATATATCCGACAGGTCGGACCAGTCAGGCTTGTCGGACATGTCCGAGTTCTGGAAGTCAATGTTCTTATGCGAATTTCACCGGGATGGGGATTTTTTCGGTAATGCGCCCGCGGAGGTTCTCAAGCTGCTCGGGGGTGGCGAATGGAGCGGTGTAGCCGGGTTTCTTTCCCAGGCGCTTGAGCTTTGATTCGCCCAGCGGATGATAGGGCATCAGGTCGATTTGCAACACATTTTGCAATGTAGACACGATGGCGGCGATGGCGTCGGCATGGCCTTCGCGAGCGTTCAGGCCCGGTATCAGCGGACAGCGCAGAATGATTTTGCGCCCGGCGCGGTCGATGGCCCTCAGGTTGTCCAGAATCGGTTGTAACGGAACTCTGGTGTATTCGAGATGGCGTTGCGGATCGGTTTCCTTCAGGTCATAAAGAAAAATATCGACCAGCGGCAGAACCTGTTCATATTTTTCCCAGGCGGCAAAACCGGAGGTATCGAGGCAATTGTGGAGATTTTCCTCTTTGGCCGCGGCCAGCAGGGCGGTGGTGAACTCTGGTTGAAACATCGGTTCTCCGCCGGAAAGGGTCATGCCGCCGCCGGAATTTTCATAGAAAATCCGATCCTTGAGCACTTCCGCCAGCACCTCGGATACGGAGGCCCGCCGCCCGATGAGTTCCCGCGCTCCGGCGTAACATTTTTCGGCGCATTTGCCACAGGCGGTACACTTTGTCAATCCGTTTGGGCAAACGGAGGCACACCAGCCACATTGGATGCATTTCTCCGGCAACAGGGATAATTCTGGAGCGGAAGCCATTGACTCCGGGTTGTGACACCAGAGGCAGCGCAGCGGACAGCCTTTCAGGAAAACCGCGGTCCGGATGCCCGGACCGTCGTTGATGGCGAATTTTTTGATATCGAAAATCAGTCCGTCAATATCAATCATATGATTCCTCGAAATTCGGCTTTGGGTTAATTTACAAATACAGCTAAACAAGAAAATAGCAACGGCAAACGCTCTTTTTATTTGTAAAACATCGAATCAGGGGTTAGATTACCAGATTATGTTTTTGCGTTTTATAATTTTAATCACGATATTAACGGTCTTTTGCGGCTGCGACAAAACCACGCCGGCGCCCGCTCCGGAGCCCGTGGTGCGGACTATCTATGTTTTGCCGCCGCCGCGGATGCCGAAATACCGGGTGCACTCGTCCAATCCGCTGTTCGGCAAACCATTCAACTTCGACCGGGCGGTTTCTGGAAAGATCCAGGAATTGCCGGCCAGCGGCCATGCCGCCAACGGGATTCTGGTTGACGTGGATACCCATCAGGTTTTGTGGGAAAAGGACAGCATGATGCCTACCCCGATCGCCTCCCTGAGCAAATTGATGACTATTTATCTGGCGATGGAAAAATTGGAAGTCATCGACAAGCCGGATTTGGAATCGGTGGTGACGGTCTCCTCGGAAAGTTGCCAGGTCGGCCCGGTCAAGGCCAATCTCAAGCCAGGCGAGAAAATACAGTTGAAGACTCTCATGGCGCTGTTGATGGTCCGCAGCGCCAATGACGCCGCCCGGCAGGTGGCGGAGTTTTTCGGCGATGGCTACGAACGCAATTTCGTGGTCGCCATGAATGAAAAAGCGCGGGAAATCGGGATGACCACCGCCCGGTTTGTCAATCCCAACGGACTGCCGATTTATCGCAACGATCACCCGCCGCTGATGAATGTCTGCAGCGTTTACGACCTGGTCCGGCTGTCGGAACGGATTACCGAATATCCGCAGATTATGGACCTGACCGCATTGCGTCAGTTTGAGTTCAGGCCCGGTGTGACTTTTAACAACACCAATCATTTATTGAGCAACACTCCTGGGACCGACGGTTTCAAGACCGGTTTTACCCAGGCCGCGGGGCATTGCCTGGCATTCAGCAGCGTTCGAAACGGTCACCGCCTGATCGGGGTTGTCACCGGTTTCAATAAGCGCCCGGAATGTTTCCAGTTCAGCCGCGACGTTTTGGAGTGGGGCTTCAACCGCATCGGCGGACAATAAAATCAGGATACTTCTACAATCACTTTCCCCGAATAAAATCACACAAATAATTAATTTGTCATAATTTGGTAATCTTCCGGTAATGTTCGGATGATATATTAACAAGATTAAATGCAAAGTCACAGGAGTGAAATATGCAAAAGAACGATATGGATTTTAAACTATATACTACAGAATCACAAGCGGTTAGGTCCGAGAGTCGGAAGCTGCGGGTGTTTAAAGTTATGATATGGGTAGGAGTTGTCCTCGGAGTTGCCGGAGCTGTCAACATTATTACCAGACCGCAATTTTCGGGTTTTGTCTCCGGTAATTTCAGCTATGGATTGGCGATGACGGGCTTGGTCATATCGTTTGCCTCCCTGACTTATTTCCTGCTCCAGAGCGTGCTGGCTTATTTTTACCGCCCGGCTCCGACGCTGGAAGATGCCGAGCTGCCGCGCTGCACCGTCATCGTGCCCGCCTACAATGAAGGCTGCTATGTGGCCACTACCCTGAAAAGCGTGCTCAGCAGCAATTATCCGGCGGACAAACTGGAAGTCATCGCCATTAACGACGGTAGCCAGGATGATACCTGGGAATGGATTTACCGCGCTTCCGAGGAAGCCAAGGGCCGGATTATTCCGATCAATCTGCATAAAAACGGCGGCAAGCGCCATGCTCTTTACCAGGGATTCCGGATGGCTACCGGTGATATTGTCGTGACCATCGACAGCGATTCGGAAATCGATCCCGACGCTTTGCGCAAAATCGCTTCGCCGTTTACCGATCCCAAAGTCGGCGCCGTGGCCGGAAATATCCGGATCAGCAACCTCGACGAAGGTTTTATCCCCAAAATGCTTGACGTGGCGTTTGCTTTCGGTTTTGAATTCATGCGCAGCGCCCAGAGCCATGTTCGTTCCGTACTGTGTACTCCCGGAGCTTTGAGCGCTTACCGTCTCAGCGCCATCCGTCCGTTTGCCGACGAATGGGTCAACCAGACTTTCCTCGGCCGTCCGTCCGGCATCGGTGAAGATCGCGCTCTCTCGAGCATGGTCATTCGCGAAGGCTACTATGTGACTTACCAGAATAATGCCGTCGCGTATACCAAAATGCCGACCAACTACCGGACTTTGTGCAAAATGCTGATCCGCTGGTGCCGCAGCGACGTGCGCGAAAATTTCCTGATGCTCGGGTTTGTTTTCAGCCCCAAAGCAAATTTCGATCTCTGCCTGGTCGTACTTCTGGTAAACCTGGTTTTCCAGAGTGTGTCGATTCTGTTGCCGGCCTTCTTCCTTCCGTTGCTGATCAGCGGTTTATTCATCCACCCGCTTGCCTGTCTGCAATATACCTTTGTCAGTTGTATTTTCTGGTCGGCGATACCGGCCTGGATTTACGCTTTTAATTACAATCGCAGGGAAGCGGTCTGGTCGTGTGTTTATGGTTTCTACAGCATTCCGATGTTGTCATGGATCAGCGTTTATTCCTTTTTCACCATGCGCAATTCCAAATGGCTGACCCGTTCACTGCCGGCCGCCAAGGTTGCGGCACTGCGTTTGCAGAGCTCGCCCAAGGCCGCCGCCAGTGAGGTTGTTCCGGCTGCGTAAGACTCGACGATTCCTGCCCAAATCACATTTTTTTTTGGAATAATTTTTTCCGTTGTCTTGTTATCTCGGCAGATGATGGTATTTTATTAGAATTGTTTTTGGAAGGATATTGAGTTATGTTTGAAATTGAAACGGTACGGAGTTTTTCCGCGGCGCACCAGTTGCGGGGATATCAAGGGGATTGCTCGGCATTGCATGGTCATTCCTGGAAGGTCAAGGTTGTCTTGCAGGCTTCCCAACTGGATGAAATCGGTATTGCGGTGGATTTTCGCAAGCTGAAAGCGGTTATGGATGAGGTTCTTGCCGAATTCGACCATACCAATATTGCCGAAATAGAGCGTTTTCGCGAGGTCAATCCGACCAGCGAAAACCTGGCCATGAACATCTATCACCTGGTTTCCGGGCGCATGAACAGCGATACTGTCAAGGTCGCACGGGTAACTGTGTCGGAGTCTCCGGACACTTCCGCCACCTATTATGAGTAAAAAAACGTTAAAAAGGATTTTGTGATGAGTGATAACAACACGTTGCTGGTAAACGAAACATTCTTGAGCATTCAAGGGGAGTCGACTTATGCCGGACTGCCCTGCTTTTTTATCCGCTTGGCCGGATGCAATCTGAATTGTTCATATTGCGACACTGCCTATGCGAAGAAATTTGACGACGGGCAGCCGGTCTCCATTCAGGAACTGGTAGACCTGGCCGAAGAAGCCAACAGCAGTCTGGTGCTGATTACCGGCGGTGAGCCGATGCTCCAGGAAGCGGTTCCGGCTCTTTGCCGCGCACTGCTCGACGCCCAGTTCCAGGTGCTTTTTGAAACCAACGGCAGTGTGGCGCTGGATGATTTGCCGTGGCGCGTCACCAAAGTTATGGATATCAAGCTGCCCTCGAGTGGCGAAGCCGATAAATTGCTTGTCGACAATCTCGAATTGCTCAATGAGCGCGATGAAATCAAATTTGTCGTTGGCGACCGTGCCGATTTCGATTATGCGTTGAAGTTGATCGACGAGCATGAGCTTGACGAAATCACTGAAAAGATTCTTTTCAGTCCGGTTTTCGGCAAACTCGAGCCTAAAGAACTGGCAAGCTGGATCATCAGCGAACAGCCGGTCGGCCGGATGCAACTCCAGCTTCACAAATATATCTGGGCTCCGGAAACCCGCGGGGTTTGAAGATGCCCCGAGCCGTAGTTCTGGTCAGCGGCGGTCAAGATTCCGCCACTTGCCTGGCAATTGCCGCGGCGCAAGGTTTCGAGTGTTACGCCCTGAGTATCGACTACGGCCAGCGTAATCTCCCTGAGCTGGAAGCGGCCAAACGGGTCGCCGCCATGCTCGGAGCCAAGCGCCACATCATCATCAACGCCGATTTGCGGCAGTGGGGCGGTTCCGCCTTGACTGACGACAGCATCGAAGTTCCGGATGGGACTTCCGATCAGATCCCGGTAACCTACGTACCGTCGCGCAATCTGATTTTCCTCTCCTTCGCCACCAGTTGGGCGGAGGTATTGGGGGCGTGCGATATCTTTATCGGGGTGAATGCGGTGGATTATTCCGGTTATCCGGATTGCCGCCCGGCGTTTATCGAGAGCTTCAATCAAACCGCCAATCTGGCTACCAAAAGCGTCGACGAGGGTTGGAAATTCCGTATCCATGCGCCGCTGCAGAGTCTCTCCAAAGCTCAAATTATCCGCAAAGGACACGAGCTTGGAGTGGATTACAGCCAGACATTGACCTGTTACAATCCCGATGCCGCGGGCTTGGCCTGCGGTAAATGCGCCAGTTGCACTTTGCGCAAACAGGGATTTGCCGAAGCCGGTTTACCCGATACTACCCGGTATCAGTGAATATTCCAGTAAGGAAGCGGAAATTCCATCATGGTGTGAAACCCGATGGAAATACGGCGAATTGAGGCGACGCAGTTCAGGACGATCGCGGCGGAAGCGTCGTCGCCGTGAATTCCCCCTTCGATTCGACTGGTAAATGACGGCGTACCCTTGATCTCGATCTGGTCACAGGGAGCGGTTTCTCCGGCGGAAGCCCGGAAATAAAGTTCGATTTTAGCTTCATCATCGATATATCCGGTCGCGCTCTGCAGAATTCCGGCGACTTTGCCGTCTTGCCCCATGACCGGCGATACTTCGCTGACGATTTGGGTAATCTGCCATTTGAAAGCGTCCGACAACATATAAATCGACTCCGTCAGCCCGATATGACCGAAACCGCCGGCGGCATTGACCCGGTCGAATTCTTCCAGAGTCATGCCTACTCCCACTTTGTGCTGGAATTGTTGCCTCCGGCAACCGGCATCCTGGATGCGGGATATTCGGATACTGTCGATATCCTGGCAGATCGTACTCATCACCAACGGTAGAAAGTCCATCAGGAAACCGGGGTTGACGCCCGCGCCCACCACCGGTACGCCGCGCCGCCGGGCCAGGATATCCAACTCGGCGGCCGCTTGCGGAGCCGTCCGCCACGGATAAGCCAGTTCTTCACAGGTGGTAACCAGCGGAACCGCACAGGAAACAACTTCTTTACAGCTTTCCATAATTTGGGCCACCGAGGAGACCGTGGTCAGGATTGCCGCATCGGCATTGACCCGGTTCAGGAGGCCGCGAATGGAATTTTCGATAATGACCCCACTGGGGGGACCGCCGCAAAGTGTTCCCAAATCCTTGTCCGCGAGTTCGGGCGCGATATCCACGGCACCGATTATTTTCAGATTTCCGGATTTCATGACACGTTTGGCGATCAACTGCCCGAGCTCACCGACTCCGATTAAGACGATTTTTAATGCTTCCATGTGTTATTCCTCTGCCGGAGCACCAGCAGGAACATCGGTATCAGCAGGAAGAAAATAGCCCCGCCGACATAGAAAATCCAACGCACTCCCAAGTGATAAATAATATAGCCGCCGATCAGCGAGCTGAAAATCGAACCGCCGATTCGGCAAGTGGCCGACCAACCGAATACCGCGCCGCGCTTGTTACGCGGTGTGGCGCGCGAAAGCATCGTCTGAAACACCGGGTCCAGGCCACCCGCGAAAAAGTAATTGAAAAAGCGCGAAATCCCAAGCATCGGCAGCGAAACCGCCGCCCCTTGGATCAGCATCATCACCCCGGCGGCGATTGCGGCCGGCAAAACGATTTTACCCGGCGAAAAACGGTCGCTCAAGTGCCCGAGGATCAAGCCCGAAGCAATCCCCGCCACCGCCGCGATCGCGCTGATGATGGCGGTCCACTTGGCGGTATCCAGCGGACCGTGAACGACTTCGACCTGCATGGCGACGAACGGACTGTCGAAATTGCGTGCCAGCCCCATGAACAGGAACAACGCCAGCATGGACCAGACCAGGTAGCTGAATTTCGGCAGGACGAACCGGGGCTTGCCGTTTTGGCGGTGCAACCTCTCCCGGGCGGCTTTTTCCCGTCTTTTATCCTTGGGGACAAAGTCTTCATCGACAAAGAAAAAGACCACGGCGGCGGCCATAAAAAGCATGACTCCGCAAATTATAAACGTCCAGGTAAAACCGAATTTACTGATCGTATAGCCGCCGATCACAAACCCCAGCATGTTGCCGCTCCACAATGCCGAGCTCAAAGCCCCCAGCGCAAACCCGTGTTTTTCCTCCGGGGTAATGCTGCAGACCAGCGTCTGGGCCGCGTTGACCGTCCCCGAAAACACCCCCACCACGAAACGCAGGATCACCAGAATTATCGCAAACGGCGACAAGGCCATCAGCGGCATAAGCAGAGCCGAAAGCAGATTGGCCCGCAACAACATGATTTTGCGTCCATAACGGTCCGCCAAGGTGCCCCACAACGGTGTAAACAGACAGAATCCAAGCTGACCGGAGAAGTAAAAAGCCGCCACCCAGGCGCCGCGGGTACTGACATCTTCAATATGCAGGTGGTCACGCAAAAAAAGCGGTATGAAGGGAACTACCGCGCCGAAGGCCGCCAATGACAAAATTTGCGAAAACCAAACAAAAAATAAACTTCTCTTCCAGTTAATCATCGAAAATTCTCCCGGTCCGGTCAGGAACCGCGATTTTAGAAAATTATGATAGTAATCTACACCCGTTCTGGATTATTCCCAATGCGAATAACTGAAAAAGAGGACAAAAGCGCCCGCGCCTGATGGATATCAGGTGCGGTACTGGAAATTACGGATGGGGGAGCGGCTCGGTTACGATGCTTTTGACCGAACGTCCGGTGGCATGAAACAGCCTGGTAACGGTTTTCCAACTCGGAACCCGGCTCCCCTTGAGGATGCGAGAGACGGCGGATTGAGTGGTACCCATGCGTTCGGCGATTTCCTGTTGGGAGAGGCCGGATTCTTTCACCGCGTCGAGCATGGCGTCGATGATGGCGAATTCCTCCTGGATCTCGGCATATGCCCGACGCCCTTCCTCAGTGGCCATGACGCGGCGCATTGCTTCTTCGTGGTCGTGTGGAACCGGATTGTATTTATCTTTGCTCATTTTGAACCTCCTTCATACGTCGGAGCGCTTTGTCGAGTTCCCGTTTCGGGGTTTCCTGCGATTTTTTGATAAAACTGTGCAACATGATATAGTGGTTGTGGCGTAGCCAACTATAGAAAATTCTCGCAGAACCGTCATTTGCGATGGCTCGGATTTCCCAAAGTCCATCGACCAAATGGCGCATATGTGGCATTCTCTGGATATTAGGGCCAAACTGAGATAACCGGGTGACTATCATTTCATATTTGGCAAACGTGGCATCCGGGAGTGCTGCAATCTCGCGCTTTACTTCTTCATTGTAATATTCGATTTTCCACTGCATAATCAAATCCTTTCGCTTATAATTATAGCACGAAAGTCATAAAAAGCAAGGGTGTTTACTTAAAAGACCAAATTATCATTTCAATTTAATGATGCGGCGGGGTATTCAGGATTTCTTCCACTTTCATGTAGACCTGCGTCATGTCTTCATTGTGGTGGAGTTTGCCTTTGTAGTAAAATTCCCGGCGGCTTTCTTTCGTCTCTTGGATGAGTGCTGAGGTCGAAAGTTGTGGCGGCAGGTGAACTTGTACTTGCATCGATTCGCGGTTGGAATTATGCAGCGTGACCATTCCGGTGGCGTATTCTCCGTGGATGATGGCGTTTTTGCCGGTCAGGCGGACATGATTGCCTTTCAGGTCATCGTAGGACAATTGCGAGTAACGGTCGGGCATCAGCGGCGACAGCGCATAGAGCGCCAGGCAGGCGAAGCCGCCGGTAACAATGGTCGTGACAATCCCGATTTTGAACCATTGGAAAAACGAAACATGGATATGCGAGCGTTTTTCCAGCATTCCGAGCGCGACGATGTTAGCGGTACTGCCGATCATGGTGATATTGCCGCCGAAGCATGCGCCAAACAGCAGCGCCCACCACAACGGCAAGTCTTTCATGCTGACGGCCAGTTTGGCGATGACCGGGCAGAATGCCGCTACAAAAATAACGTTGTCCACAAATGCCGATCCCAGGGCGGACACTGCGAGAATCAGCGGGATCAGGACGACATTGCTGGTACCGCAGAGCGTGGAAAAATGATTGGCCATGACTTTGTCCACGTGGGTGTGTTCCAAGGTTCCCGCCACGGCGAAAAGGAGCATGAAAAAAAGCAGGGTCCACCAGTCGACTTCGCGTTCGATGTAATGACGGGCGCGGTCGCGTTTGAGGATCATCACGACTCCGGCGCAGATCAGGGGGGCGATCAGCAGAATGCTGTTCTTGCCGAGGCCGAAGAAACGCTCGAGCGGCGCGTGCGAGGCGATCATGACAATGGTGGCAATCAGCAGGATCAGGCCCTGTTTATATGGGACGTCGATTTTGGGCACCAGGCTGAGATTGCGGGAAAGACGTTCTTTCATATTGGTGTCGAATGCCACCAGGTCTTTGCGGTAGAACCACATAGTCATGGCGATGATCAGCCCCAGCGCGACCAGCATGATCGGAAACGACCACAGCATGAAGTCACCGAAGGTCAGGCCGGCTTTGGTACCGATATAGATTCCGACCGGGTTGCCCATCATGGTTCCGGCGCTGCCGACATTGGTGGCGAAAACACAGATGATGATATATGGAGTGGGATTCAGTTTCAGGCGGTCGCAGACCTGAAAAATCAGGGTGGAAATAAAGATGATGGAGGTAACTTCATCCACGGCGCAAGCCAGCAGCGCGGAGCAGGCGGCGGTAACGGCAATGAATTTTTTGCCGGTCAAGTTGGGCATGGAGACGATCAGTTGAACCACCCAGGTGAAGAAACCGAGGTCCCGCAGAGCGCCCACGATGACCATCATGCCGACCAGGAACAAAATCACCTGCAGCGAAGCCGATTCGATAAAAGTGGGAATATCCAGGGAATTGCTGAAAATCAGGACCGAGAGCCCGAGAAAAGCAATCGCCAAGCGGAAATTCCAGAAAAACAGCGTCCCAAGGATAATTGAAATGAATACTCCGCAGGAAATCGCCTGTTTGCCGTCAAAAATAGTTGAACCGCCGAGAAATCCGACCAACAGGCCGGCCCCGATCAAGATCCCCATCCGGGTTGCGAATTGTTTGTTACTTAAAGGATTTGAGCCGCCTTCTTCATGCATGATATATCCCTCCTTATTCCCAGAACATTTTGGTAATGAAGCTCTTCAGATTAACCACCCCGATCAGCTTGTTGCCTTCCGCCACCAGAATCTGGCGGCATTTGTGGACCAGGAACATTTTGGCGAGCTGGATAGCGGGGAGGTTCGGATTGACCTTGATGTAATCTTCACGCATGAAGTCGGCCAGTTTGGTTTCTTCGTCGTCGCGCAACATCTCGGCAAAAGGTTGGAAACGATAGATCGGTGTCAGGTCTTCCAACCAGAGAACATGGTCCGGCAGGCTGAAACTGAGGATGTCTTCGAGGGAAACCACCCCGCGGATATCGCCTTCCGGGTCAAGCACCGGGATGTCATTGTTGACGCCGGTAGCCAGAGTCTCGATCGTTTTCTGCAACGTATCGGCCTCCTGGAGTGTAACCGGCCTGGTATTCATAACATCCCGGGCGGTAAGGTATTCCGGCAGCATCACGCCGGATGAATGGAAATATTTGAGGACATCGGCCGGATGCTGGAACTTGCCGACATCGGCGATGGCCTCGGGTTTATTGAAATCGGAGGCGAGGGCGGACAAGACTTGGAGGTGCAACCCGGGATCATCTTTGGGAGTCAGGACCAGTACCACCACATTGACCGGCGGCATACCTTTGACTTTGAAATCGATACCGGCCGGTGAAGTGCCGAGGGCGACCAGCAACCGTTCCAGGCGCGGCAGCCGGGCATGCGGTACGGCTAAACCGGGAGCTATGACTGTGGGGACTACTTTTTCCCGGGCAGCGACTTCGGCGACGATAAAATCGGCATCGAGCCCGGCGTTATTGGTGCAAATACGACTTACCAGCTCTCTGATGGCACCATCGGAGTCTGTGGCCCGGAGACCGCAGATGATGTTTCCTTCAGCCAGAAAGCGGTACAAATGATGATTTCGAATGTCATTCATATTACAGCCCCTTATGTTACTCGGATTTTCGTTTTGCCGATTCGCCGATACCGTAATATCGAAAAAATGGCAAAGCGGAAAGCCGATCCGCTAAGGCTATAATCAAGTCATACCGGAAAAATTACGGTTAAGCTTCTCCTTGTTTGCCATTGGGATTCACGGAAGCTTCGGCCATTTCCTTGGCGACGGCATAATTGAACTTGCCGCTGCCCAGAATGGGAGCCTCTTTGACGACGATAATCTTTTTCGGGACCCACAGTTCGCTGAACCCGTTTTCCCGGAAGTACTTCAGAAGGTCGGCACTGGTCGCGTTCTGCTGTTCGGTGATCAGGACGATCTGTTCGCCTTTGCTGTCGGAGTCGACGGAAACCACACCCTGCCGGGCTTCCGGCCAGAGATTGTTGACGGCTTCTTCGACCGCGCCCAGCGAAACCATTTCGCCGCTGATTTTAGCAAAACGTTTGGCTCTGCCGATAATAGAAATGAAGCCGTCAACATCGATTTTGACGATATCGCCGGTATCGTACCAACCATCGGGGGGCGGCACCAGGACGCCCGGATTGTCGGCCAGATAATAGCCGAGCATGACGTTATCCCCCTTGATGAACAGTCGGCCGCCTTCCGCTACGCCGGAGACGGGCTCGAGGCGGGTTTCCAGGCCCGGTACTTTGCGGCCGACGGAATTGATCCGGTTATACATGGGAGTATCCAGACAGACCACCGGGGCGGCCTCGGTGGTACCGTAGCCGCTGTAGAGGCGGATGCCGAATTTTTCGATCCACATTTCGCGGGTTTGCTGGCGGATCTTTTCCGCTCCGATCAGCGCGATACGCAAGTTGAAAAAGTCATAAGGATGGGCGGCACGGGCATAGCCGTTCATAAAGGTGTCGGTACCGAAAATAATCGATGCGTTGGTATCGTAGCAGAGTTCGGCCACGATTCGGTAATGGAGTGGCGAGGGGTACAGAAACGCCCGGACTCCGGACAACACCGGCAGCAGTGTACCGACGCCGAGGCCGAATGAATGGAACATCGGCAGGCTGTTGAACAGCCGGTCGGCGCTGGTAATCGGCATCAGGCTCAGGCATTGGGCGCGGTTGGCCTGGAGGTTGCGGTGGCTCAGGACTACCGCCTTGGGGGTACCTTCCGAGCCGGAGGTGAAAAGAATGGCGGCGGGTTCTTCGGCCTTGGCTTTGGGCTTGACCTTGAAGATATAACGCATGACTCCGAAGAATTTATCGACGGAGGTCGCGGTTCCGGCGATATCTTCCAGGTAAATCAGCTTGATTCCGGCTTCGAGCAGGGTCTTTTCCAATACGTGGAGTTCTGCCTGTTCGATAAAGGTACGCGAGGTGATGATGCTGTTGACCTGAGCGGTCTCGCAGCTTTTGGCCACCAGCGACGAGCCGACGGTGAAGTTGATCATGGCCGGAACCATGTCGTAAGCTTGCATGCCGAAAAACGATGCGAGGGCGGCCAGTGAATTCGGCAACATGATCCCGACGCTTTTTTCGTCGCCGGTCGAGCGGCGGATCAGGTTCCCGAGGACGTAACTTTTGATAATCAGCCCGCGGATGGATATCGGGTGGCGTTCGATATCTTCGGCGATCAACATGCCGCCGCCGTTGATATGCGCCGAATTCAGCAGGGAACGAAACAAATGGACATTGATATTGGTGCTCTGATACAGCATATCGACCATGATGTCGTAAATCTTGTCGGAAACGATCTGGCGGTGTTTACGGCCGGACACCTCGGGCAATTCGAAGCGGCGGGGCGGCAGGATGGTCAGGGTAATCCGGGGAAACCAGCGGGTCCGGACCAGGTGTTTCAGATAGGAAAACGGCGAATACTGGGAGCCGTTGATTCGAATCGGCAGGAGCATGGCGCCGGATTTTTCCGCGATCATGCCGGTGCCCTCGTAAATCTTCATCAGCGAACCGGTTACGGAGATACGGCCTTCCGGGAAGATCATGACCTTGATATTGCGGCGCATTTCGTTGATCAATGCGCGTGAGGCCATGGGGTTGGTGGGGTCGATGCGGTGGGCGTTGACCAGGGCAAGCATCGGTTTCATCCACCACTTGGCCGCCATGTGGGTATTGATGGCGAAAGTGATTTTCTCCGGCATGAATGCCCCGATCAGGACGCCGTCCAACAGCGACGTATGGTTGGCGATAATCATGACGCGCTTGCCGGCTTTCTCATAATTTTCGAGACCGGTGACTTTGACCCGGTAGAGGACCACCAGCACGAAACGGAAAAGAGCCCGGATCAGTGCATCCGGCAGCAGCCGGCAGATATAAATAGCCACATAGACGTTGAAAAGAGCGATCCAGAGGAAAATCGTCGGGGTGCTGGCATCGAACAAAAAGGCGAAAAATGCCACCAATATGGCACCGGCAGTCATGAAGGACGCATTGACGATGTTGTTGCCGGCGATGATACGCGCCATTTCCCGGGGCTCTCCCCGGGTCTGCATCAGCGCATACAAAGGAACCGTGAAAATACCGCCGAACGCCGCCACCATGAACATGTCGAAAGAGAGTTTCCAGAACAACCAGTTGCCCCAGAAATACTTGAGCGAATGAAGCGCGCCGGTGTTTTCGGCTTTGATGCCGTATGAACTGAGGAATAAGCTGAAGGTGAAAATCGCCATTCCCAAAGCGCCCAGTGGGACATAAGTGGTCTGCATCACGCCCCGGAGCAGCCGATTGCACAACAACGAACCGGCCGCGATTCCCAGCGAAAACACCATCAGGAAGAAAATGACGACCTGTTCGTCGGCATAGAGAACCTCTTTGCAGAAGCCGCCGAGCTGCGACAGGTACAGAGCCCCCACCAGCCAGAACGCGGAAATCCCGAGGATACAGCGCCATACTATTTTCTGACGCCGGATCATCTTGAGGATAACAAAAGTTTCGAAGAAGATATTGCGATTGATTTTGAGCTCCGGGGCCACTGGTGGGGCTGCCGGAATGCCGCGGCTGGCGATATAACCGACGATTGACAACAGGAAAAGAATGGCCCCGGTCGGGAGCCAACCGATCCAGTTGCCTTTCGCTTGGAGCAGAATCAACATGCCGCCGGCGATAGTTCCGAGCAGGATCGCCAGATAAGTCCCCGCTTCGATATAGGCATTTCCCGGAACCAATTCATCCTTATGGAGTTGCTGGGGAAGGAGCGAGTATTTCATGGGGCTGAAAAACGTCGATTGGGTTCCCATCAGAAACAACAGGATCAGCAGTGCGGTCCGGTTTTCCCAGTACAGCAGGGGAATGGCCAGCGTCATCAAGATAATTTCCCAGAGCTTGACCAGCCGGACCAGTTTGGCGCGGTCGTATTTGTCGGCAATCTGCCCGGCGAAAGCGGAAAAGAAAAAATAGGGAACAATAAAAATAGCCGTAGCCAGATTGGAGTAGATGGTGATTTCACTTTGAGTGGCGGCAAGGCGGTAAGTAACCATTACCAGCATCGCATACTTCAGGCAGTTATCATTGAATGCCCCGAAAAACTGAGTAATAAACAACGGCAAAAAGCGTCGTTTGGTAAAGAGTTTCAAACTCATCAGAGTCCCCAAATTGTAAAAATTAACACGAATAACCTGTATAATCTATACGGGGACAAAAAATTTTCAAGCCAGAATGATAGTTTCTTCCGGATAAGAAAGCTGACTTTCCTTGTTTTTTCCCATCAGGAACATAAATATGGAAAACGGTCCGAGCCGGCCCAAAAACATGCAGCAGATCAGCGCGATTTTGCCGTAAGGTTCGGCGGCTTCAGCATAGCCGAGAGACAAACCGGTGGTGGTCAAGGCGGAGACGACTTCAAATCCGACCTTCTTCAGCGGATACGAAGAACTGGTGGTGCCACAGACAAACACCGTGGCGCAGATAATGATGAGAATGTAAATAATCATGATGGCAAATGCCTTCATCTGGTAGTCCGGTGAAATTTCGCGTTTGAAAAGGACGACCTTATTGCGGCCCCGGACTATGCTCCAGATGGACAGCATGACCACTGCAAAAGTGGTGGTTTTCATACCGCCGCCGGTTGAGTTCGGCGAAGCCCCGATGAACATCAGACTGGTCATGATGAACAGGGTTGAAGACTGGAGGTCCAGTATGTCGACGGTATTGAAACCGGCGCTGCGGGTGGTTATCGATTGGAAAAAAGCATCGCCCCAGGGAAGCGCGGTGTTGCCGCCGAGCCATTCCAACCCCTTGATGCACAATGCGCCGCCGATAACCAGGACAACGGAGGTTATCAGCACGATTTTGGTATTGATCTGAAAACGGCCGCTGCCTTTGCGGTGAAAAGTATCGTAGATTACATAAAATCCGAATCCCCCGCTGATAATCAGGAGGCAGATGATTGCTTTGACATATAAGTTGTGATTTATCAAACTGTTGGGATAAGGACTGAACCCGGCGTTGCAAAATGAAGCTATGGTATGAAACAAACTGTAAAACACCGCTTCGAAAAACGGGTGCCCCTGATAGAGGAATCCGGGAATCAGCAAGATGAAACCCACCAGTTCGATGGTCATGGTATAGCCGACGATGGTCTTGATCAGAGAACCGATGTCATTGATGGGAAAGTCATCGCTGATGGCGGCGAGAACTTTTTTGCCGCCCCAGCTGAAATCCCGGCCGAGAAAGAAAACCACCGCGGCGGTCAGGGTCATGATCCCCAGCCCGCCGACCTGGACCAGGAGAAGGATTACGATTTGCCCGGCCAGGTTGAATTCACCGGTCGGAACCGAGGCCAGGCCGATGACGCAGACCGCTGATGCCGAGGTGAATATGGCATCAATCCAGTCGAGTCCGCCGGCGTGCTTGACAAACGGAAGTTTCAGCGACACCGCTCCCAGCACGATCAGTGCAATAAAGGAGAAGATCAGGTAAAACTGACTTCTCCGGATCATATTTGCAGCCATAACGCCCCTGCCGGATAATCAACAATTAATATTCAGCACCATTGACTGGGTTGACCAGCTTGAATTCTTCGTGATGGACCGAATCGTCGGCCCTGAAACTGAGGGCCTTGCCATAGCGTTTTTCCAGCTCGGTCATCAGTGAAGCGTCTTCCGTTCTCAAGCGGTTCAGGATTTCCGGGTGCATGATGACCCTGACTTCCTTGCCTTTGTTGGAGCGCAAAACGGTATTCAGACGTCGTTGGATCTCTACGCTCATAGTCAATTCGGATTTGATATGCCCTGAGCCATGGCAGTAGGGACAGGGAATATAGATCGTGTCTTTCAGGCTTTCGTGCTCGCGCTGGCGGGTCATCTCCATCAGGCCGAGACGGCTCAAAGGCAGCAGATGAGTCTTGGCGCGGTCGCTTTTGACCAGCTTTTTCATCGTTTTATAAACCGTTTCGCGGTCCTGAGCCGAGCGCATGTCGATAAAGTCGATCACTACCTGGCCGCCGATATTGCGCAAACGGAGTTGGCGGGCTACCGCCTGGGCCGCTTCCAGATTGGTATGGAGAATGACTTCCGGTTGGTCGCCGGTCCGCTTGGAACCGCCCTTGCCGGTGTTGACGTCGATGGCAATCAGAGCCTCGGTTTCGTCGATACAGATATAACCGCCGCCCGGCAGCGGAACCACCCGTTTGAAAATGTCTTCAATCTGGGACTGGACGTTGTAAGCTTCGAAAATCGGACTGGCTTTTTTGTAGAGCTTGACTTTGCTGGCCAGGCGCTTGCCGCCGAATTTCTTCAACGACTCGGTGATTTCGGCGTAGGATTCCGGGGAATTGACGACGATTTCGTCGATGTCCTCGGTCATGATATCGCGAATCGAACGCTCCATCAGCGTCGGTTCCGAGTAGACCACGGCGGGAACCTGCGGCTTTTCGAGGGCCTCTTCCACTTTGTGCCAGGTATCCAGCAGCAGATCGAGGTCGTTCTGGAAATAGACGGCTTTGCTCCCTTCGCCCACGGTCCGGCAGATCAGTCCCATGCCCTCGGGCACGTCGAGTCCTTTCAGGATTTTGCGGAGACGGTTGCGCTCGCCGTTGCTTTCGATTTTGGTGGAGAGCCCGATATGGTCGGAATAAGGCAACAGCACCAGATAACGCCCCGGTATCGACAGGTTGGTGGAGACTCTGGCGCCTTTGGTGCCGATCGGCCCCTTGACCACTTGAACCAGCAATTCCATGCCGGGTTTGAAGATTTCCGGAATTTCTTTGACGGTGATTTTGCGCTTGCGGCGGTGCTTTTCATTCTCCCGCAACTGCTTGGAACGCTTGGCGCTGTTGCGGATCAAGGCCCGGAGGCGATCGGAAAATGAATTGCGCTTTTTCTTGCCGTCGTCGGCAATGGCTTCGTCCGCTATCGGACTCATTTCATCGGCATCCAGGTCGTAAGTGGCCGGGATCATATCCCAGTAATGCAGAAAAGCATTTTTGCCGACGCCGATATCGACGAAAGCCGCTTGCAGCGACGGTTCCAGATTGACGATTTTGCCGAGGTAAACCGAACCCACGGTAGCTCCTTCATAAGAGCGCTCGATATGGTATTCTTCCAGCTTGCCGTCGCTCAACAGCGCACAACTGGTTTCCAGTTGTTCGGTATTGAAAATAATTTGTTTTTTGACTTTTTCCATAGGACTTAAATTGTTAAATGTTTGGCCGGGATCATGACTGCGGGCTTCCATCGATCATCGTGCCCGCCTCCAGTTGAAAGCCGTTGAGGAAATCCAGTGATCCCATTTCTTTGCGCCCCTGCGGTACGACACGGATCAACTCCAACCCGCCGGTCTGGCAGGCGATGATCCACCCTTTACGATCTGCTTTGATAATTTGTCCGGGTCGGCCGGTGATTTCCGGCAGAACCCTGGCCGCGGTAATCTTGATGGCTGTACAGCGTTCGCCGCGGACGGCGGTAAAACATGCCCCGGGCCAGGGATAATAAGCACGTACCCTGGCTTCGATTTCGGCGGCGCTAAGATTCCAGTCGATGATTCCATCCGTTTTTTTGATTTTACGGGTGATGACCGCCTCATTCTCATTTTGCACTACCGGTTTAAGTTTGCCGCCGGCAACCCGGTCGATTACTTCGACCACATGTTCGGCGGCGAAATCCCCAAGCGCTTTTTCCAACTTGTCACTATATTCGTTCCCGAGCAGGGGATAACGGAACGAACAATAGATACCGCCGGTGTCAAGCCCTTTGTCCATCTTCATAAAAGTTACCCCACTTACCGGATCGCGGTGCAGCAGCGCACTGGTGATCGGGGAAGCGCCGCGATAGCGCGGCAATAGCGAAGAATGGATATTCATACAGCCGAAACGCGGCATTTCCAACACCTCCTGCCGCAGGATTTGCCCGAAAGACACCACCAGAATCAAGTCGAGGTCCAGACTGGACAGATAGGCGATGGTTTCCGGGGTTTTCAAGGATTCGATCTTATCAAGCGGAGCTCCGGTTTCCGGCGCAAAACGCGCTACCGGAGTCTCTTGCAGCAACATGTGCCGGCCGGCCGGCTGGTCCTTCTGGGTGCCGATCCCGACTAGATCGATTTTGCCGGAGGCAGACACCGCTTTCAATACCGGAACGGCAATTTCGCCGGAGCCGAGAAAATATAATCTGATTTTGTTCTGTTCTGTCATCTTTTTCCGCTTTGAAAATAATTCGAATCGGAGTAATATAATACCTCAAGTAGTAAAATTCGAATTGACTTAGAGAAAAAACCATGAAACAGCCATATTTTGTACCTGTCGCTTTGGCATTTGGCGGCAATGTCGGGCAGGTTGACGACAACTTTGCCATGGCGGTTGCCGCCTTGGCCCCAAGTGGCCTGACCAATATCCGGATTTCCGGTTACTATCGGACCGCCCCGGTAAATTGCCCTCCCGGCTCGCCGGATTTTCTGAATGCCGCCCTGACCGCGCTTTGCCCGCTGGCGCCGCTGGAACTGTTGCACCTCTGTCAGAGCATCGAACAAACCGCCGGCCGTCCGGCCGAACATGGTTTCAATACGCCGCGCCCGCTGGACATCGACCTTATTCTGTACGGCGACCTGATTTACCGCGACGAGGAATTGACCCTGCCGCACCCTCGTGCCGCAATTCGTCGATTCGTCCTGGAGCCCCTCGCCGAAATCGCCCCCGACTGGAAATTCCCCGACAGCAACCGCACCGTCAGCGACCTCCTGGCGGCATTACCCTGAGGAATTGTTTCCAGGAGGATTGACTCCAATCACCGGACTCGGTTTCGGCGTGAAGCAATCGTGGACACGATTTCAATTCGGGAATCAGTTTTTCCCAGTCCGTGTTTCCGCCGCCGGGCGGATTGTGGTCGTCAAATGATCCGTAATTGTCGTGCATATGACAGGTTACGATGTCGGGTTTCATCAGTTCCAGCGTGGGAAAGAGCCCGAGCGTGGAATAGCAGTTCGCATGGCCCGTATCGAAACAAAAACCGATCTGCGGGTGATTGTATTTCCTCGCGAACGCCGCCAGGCGCCGGAGTTCTTCGACGGGTTCACTCCCGTTTTCGAGTGCGAGTATAATGGATGTCTCCTCGGCGGCGGGGAGGAGTTCCTCCACGCTTTTCCGAATCTGTCCCCAGTCTCCACCCTCAGCCATACCGAGATGCAATGTATAGGTTTTTACCCCCATCGGAGCGAGTCCGTACAAAAAATCACGGTGTTCCTTCATCGCCTCGCTCCGGCGTGTTTCGTCTGGACACCCGAGATCGAACCGCGGCCCCCAGAACGCATGACACGCGGGAGTCCGTAAATCTGCGGATGCGATCATTTGCGCGATCTCTTTGAGGCGTCCCTTTTTCAGCTGATCTGCTAATCCCCACACGGGATGGGCCACGATATCCGTCACCCCCCACGAACGAACTTCATTCAGAGTCCTTTCGAGCTCCTCATCCCCGATTTTCCGCCATTCCACAAAATGAACAAGTGTTTTCTTTTCCATCATCAAATACTTTCCTTAAAAATAACTTTTCAGCAATACCCCTTCCGGGGCACTCTGTTTGCCGTTCAGAACTCCGATGATTCCACGCGCGACTTCCTCTCCGAGAGCGAGGCATTGCCGTTGGTAATAATCGGTATCGGGTAGGATAATATGCAAATTGGGATATTCTTTTCGGTGACGTTCGGAATTCATGGAGGGCGGCAAAAGAATCTTCAACTTGTTTCCGTGTTCCTGTCGGGAAATAAGATCAAGTAGGATTTTTGTCTGAGATTGGCTCTGCAAGCAGCAAAGGCCGTCCGTGCCGGAAGCCAGAAGCGTCGGGAGGTCATTCTCATCCTGCAGGATATTGTTATCCGGCAACAGGATGCCATGTTTTGCCAGTTCATCGCGGAATGATGACAGGAACACAGTATTGTCGCTGCAATAAACGATGTTTCCGCACTGTTCCCTGATAAAGTAAGAGGCCAGCGTGCGTCCCGCGAAGTCGTTGTCGAGCCCATACCAACCGCGCGACGGATGACCCCACTCGGGATAATTCGGATTGCAGATTGTCAACACAGGAAAATCATGCTCCAGGAGGAGTTCGATCACTTCGAGGTCCTCCGGCGCCTGCGTGTGCCACACCAGGCAGTCGTAGCCGCTGTTTTCCAGTTCGAAGGCAACATCTTCCGGCGCGTTCCTGCGATAATTGAACAAGCTGAAATTGTACGCGTAGCGCTGCGCATACAGCTCATTGGTGATACCGCCGATGAACTGGGAAAAAATCTGCCCGATATAATTCTGCGATACGACAAGCCCGATGCAGTGGTCTACCATTGACGACATCGCGGGATTCGTAAACGCTCCCTTGCGCCCGGGAAGGCGGATGATGTACTGTATCTCCTCCAGTTCCTCGATGGCGCGCCGGACTGTAACACGGCTCAGACGCAGTTTCTCCGCCAAGTCACGCTCTGAGATCAGCCGCTCCGGTTCAGGGCCGCTCTTCGCGATCATCTGCAAAAGATAACGGCGCACCGGCTCCGTCGCCGGAGATGTTCTGTGATAAGCCATCAATGATTTTCCTTGTTTTGGTATTTATTATAATACCATTCAGGGAATCCACAAGAGCCCAAAATAAAATTTCTTCAATTTTTCCTGGCAGGGCATTGGGGTTAGCCCGGTAATTTTTGCGGCGGCAATTATGCTCAATAGAGGAATGGCTTTTTTACTGTAGTGATATATATTAATTTTTCAAATGATATCACTTGCGATGCAGAATTATAACGATTTTTCAGAAAATCCGGGAGGGGTATTGCTTTTGAGTTCTGCTCTTATATAATAACTATGAAACTGAATGAGGTACTGTGTAGATGAATGATTTCGAAGGAATTTCGGATACCGCCGGGTTGCGGAAGCGTCTTCGTTCGCTGCTTTTGAGCGGGGCTTTGCCGCCTGGCAGTAAGTTGCCCGGCGCCCGCACGCTGGCACGGGATTGCGGCATTCATTACCAGACTGTCAACCGGATTTACCGGGAATTGACAGAACAGGGGCTGGCCGAGTCCTGCCGGGGCAAAGGGACCCTGGTCCGGCGTCCGAACTACTCCGGCATCCGGCTTGGATTTTTCGCCAATGTCGAAAAAGTAACAGAGCGTTCCCATATGTTTTACCGTAACGAAGCCCTCGACGCTGCCTCGGAACAGGCCATCGGTCATGGCGCCGCCCTGGAAAAAATCGAAATCGACTATTCGCCTGCTATCTCTCAGGCACCTGCTATTAAGAAAGCGCTCAAGGAATACGATGGGTTGATTGTCTGCGAGGAAAATCTTCCGGGGGGCTGGCCACTTTTTCAGGCTGCCATTCCGGTTATCCTCTATATGGGCTCAACCGAAGCTCCGCTGGCGCAAATTAGTTGCAACAGCCGGGAAACCCTTTACCGGGTTACTTCCGAATTGATTGCCAAGGGGAAAAAACGCATTGCCCTGTTAAGTATAGAATTGGAAAAAATCTCTCCGCAGCGTAAGTTGGCCGGGTATGTTCAGGCCATGCGTGATGCCGGGTTGCCGATCGGGCCGGATTTTCTCTGGGAATTCCCTTCCAATCGTTTTTTTGATGTGGCGCGGGATATCAGCAAGCGCCTGAAAACCAATAAGTTGTTCGACGCCTATATTTGTACCGGCACCAATCAGGGGGTTCTGTTGCTCGAACATCTGCGCCGGAACGGCGTTGCCGTCCCTGAGGAAACCTCGATCATCGCTTACGACGAGTTTGATAACAGCGAAGATATGAGCCGGGTTATCCTCCCCCGCCGCGAGGCCGCGCAGGTTTGCGTGGACCGTCTGCTGGAGTATCTCGGCGGCCCGATGCCGCCGTTTCGTGAATATCTGCCCGCGGTTTTGCACTGCGGCAGCACCGGATAATCTTAAAAAGGAGCACAAATGCTGATGAAAAAACATTTAGAGAAGAAATTTACCCTCATTGAACTCCTCGTAGTGATCGCGATCATCGCTATTCTGGCGGCCATGCTGCTGCCGGCCCTGAACAAAGCCCGCGAAAAAGCCCGGACCATCGGCTGTGTCAACAACCGCAAGCAGATCGGCACCATCATGACGATGTACCTTGAGCAGCACGACGAATATCTGCCTCTGGGGCGCTGGGGCGGCGCGACTGCCACCGAGCGCTGGTACCGGTCGATTTATGATGCGAAATTATTCAAGTCGGCCCGCATCGATCAATACCTCGGTTGTACCGGAGCCATCAATCCTGCGGCGGCCACACCGACGGCAGGCGGCAGTATTTGCTATAACTGGCGCTTGGGGGAAGCAGGGGTGAACAATTCGAAAGCCATCAAAGCCAAGCAACCCAGCCGGAAATATGTGATCGGCGATTCTTATTCCGGATATGTCATGCACCAGGGCGATAGTTGGAGAATATCCAAGGCATACAACCCGACCCAAACTTCGGTAAACGGATTCTATCCGTGGCATAGTGAAAACAAATCAGGCACCATGCTGTATCTGGATGGCCATGCCGACCAATTGTTCCCGGTTAATCGTGATATTCCGATCAAAGCCGGCTGGTGGTATATCGAGAATAATAGTTATTAAAGGAGGAAAGACCATGAAAATATCGTTTATTGCGTTCGTACTGGCAGGGATGCTTTCTCTGTCGGCGTTGGAGTGGCCGCTGGCCGAAGTCACCGTCGAGGCCGCCAAGCCTAATGACACGATTCAGAAACTCGCCCGCGAGGAGATGGTAAAGCATCTCCGGTTGATTGCCGGTGAACGGAAACCCGGCAAGCAATTCAAGTTCATCATCGGCCGCCCCGCGCCGGGGCAGGAGGGGAGGTTGGAAAGAACCGAAACCCGCTATGCGGTTCGCGGCAATACCGTCTATTTCTGGGGCGATGACCATTTCGTCGAGTCGATCGTCGGCAACAATACCCGCTGCGGCACGCTCTTCGCGGTTTACGCGTTCCTGGAAAATGAATTGGGGGTCCGCTGGATCCGCCCCACCGACCGGGGTATTGTTTATGACAACCGCAGTACCCTGAGTTTGCCGGAAAACAAGGATTACCAGTGGGTTATGCCGCTGGAAATGACCGGTGTGCGTGTCTATTGGTGGCGTAACCGCCTGATTCAGCCGCACAACGCGGCCACGCCGGAGAAACTCCGCATGACAGAGGTGGAAGTCGACGCCCGCCAGGCGGAAGACCACCTGTGGTTCCGCCGGATGCGCCATGGCAAGCGGGTTGCGTTTCCTTACGGTCACGCCTTTGTCGGCTGGTGGAATAAATACGGCAAGGATCATCCGGAATATTTCGGGCTGGACGTCAACGGCAAGCGCGGTTTGTCTGAAAGGCTTCGCGGCCGCGAAAAACTTTGCCTGACCAACCCGGAAGTCATCGATGTGATCATTCGCGAATGGGAGGAAAATGGCAAACCCGAATACCTCAATATCTGCCCGAACGACGGTACCCCCGGTTTCTGCCGCTGCGACAACTGCATGGCGCTGGACACCCGGCTGCCCGGCGAGGATTTCCTGGCCCACCTGACCGACCGTTACGTCTGGTTCTGGAACAAAGTCGCCGCCCGCGCCGTCAAATTGCGCCCGGACGTCAAGCTGGCTACCTATGTCTATTCATATTACCGCCATCCGCCGCGGCGGGAAAAAATCGAATATCCCGACAATATGTTGCTGGGCATGGTGCCGGCGATGTTTGAGGACAACAACGCTTTCTTTTCGGCTTGGGAAAAGGTCGGCGCCAAAAACGTCTTCCTGCGCCCCAATGACCTCACCGCCGGAATGCCGCTCAACCGTGGTTTGGAAAAACGCATTTACGATAAATTCAAGGCCAGTACCCGGTTCAAAATCTTCGGTACCGACTACGATGGTACTTGCGGTAATCGCAATATCGATATGGAATATTACATCGCCGCCCGCATGATGCACGACCAGAATAAAACGTTCGAGGAACTGGAAAACGAATACTGTTCGGCCTACGGTGCTGCCGCTGATGACGTCCGCGAATACTACCGTTTCTGGCGAAAGGTAGGCGAAGTGTCACTGGACAAAGTCGACGCGTACCTCAAAAAGGAAAATCAGCGCCTTAATGACTCCGGGCAAATCGCCATGGTCTTGAAGCGAAACATCGGCTATTTTATTGGCGAGGAGGAATTCGCCAAAGGCGCCGCCATCCTCCAGGGGGGAGCGAAAAAACAGCTCTCGCCCCGGGCCAAAAGTCTTCTGGACGAACTGATCGTCATCGACCAACATTCCTGTCTGACCTGGCGTTTCGTCAACGCGATCAATCTGAAAAAAGAAAACAAGCCCAATCAGTTGGAAACCATCTCCCGCGAGCTGGTCTCCTACCGTGAACAGAACCGCGACCTGATCGGCTGGAACTGGCCGTCGCTGTTTACTCACGGTCGTAGCGAAGGCAATCTCTGGCCTCTGGTCGACTGGTACCGCCAGGAAGTCCTGAAAACCGAACCGGCACCGACCAAGGTTGACCCCAATCTGGTATTCAGCCATAATTTCGACAACAATCAGTTGAACGGTTGGAAAAAACGCCCTGCTTTCAAACAGATCGCACCCCGTGCCGAAGGCGGCTACTGTCTGGAATTCATCGCCAAGGAAAACAATGAGATCGGCGCCAGCCTGAGCACCAAGGTGACCCCGGGCCGCTATAAACTCTCTGCCGAGATTCGCCTCCAGGATAAAGCCGAATTCATGCGTTTCCGGATTGTCGGCGGCAAACAAACCCTGTTGAATCTGGTCGAAAAACGCAAGGACGACCAATGGCAAACGGTCGCGCGTGAATTCAACGTTCCGGCGGGGGTGGACAATCTCACCATTTACGCGATTACCGGCCCCGGTGGCCCCGCTTACCTGGATAATATCCAGTTGATCCGGATCGACGAAGGCGCCGCCGACGCCCTTTAGAAATACAGGTTGTGATTAAATGATCTGTAGTATCTGTTTTGATACAGATAAGGGATATTTGTATTAATATTTTTGGGGAAATGCATTTCTGGCTGTTGATTTTTCGATGATTATTCGTTATAATATTATCAAAGTGATACAGTATAACGGAGATGCGAAACAATTATGCCAGTAGTGGAACAGAACAGCAAATGCTATAAACTTGCCCGGCAATACCATGATGAATTATTGCAGAGGCGGCTGAAGGCCGGGACCCCGGTGGAATCGGTTCGCGAGCTTGCCGCCAAGTACAATATCTCCACGGTCACCGCCGATAAAATCCTCAAAATCCTGGCTGAAGAAAATATTCTGCTGCGGGTCAGGCAGCGCGGCACGTTTATCAAACACGATCCGCCGGTACTGCCTCGAATCGGCTTCGCCTGTACGTTGAAGAATCCGGAAACCGCCGACCCGTTCCGGATTCATTCCATCGACGCGCTGCAGCGGCTGACTGAAAAGAATTGCGAGCATGTCATCATCAACTATCAGGAATTACTGGATGGCTCTATCGAAAAAAAACTGGAACTGCTGAACGGTCTGTTGCTGTCCAGCGATTTCGTTGATGAACACACATTGCCGGTCCTGCGGAATTTTAAGGGAAAAATCGTGATGGTCGAGAATACTTGCATTAACGAAACCCTGCCCTGTTCCCAAGTGCTGCCGGATTTTACGGACGCACTGGAAATGTTTCGGAAGCAATTCGGGCTCGAGCATTACGGGAAGTTCCTGATCCTCGGCAGCGAGGTGCGGAATACCGTCGCCGTCGAACGTGAAGTCGTGAAATTTCTTCGAAATCATGGAGTCGACGAACGGCAGATTGAATTGCGGAAAATCTCCTACAGCCGGACCCGCAGCGCCGAAATGGCGGCATATTCCTGGTTTATGAAAAATCAGGAATTACCTTCGAAAGGCTTGTATATCTCGCTGAACGGATTTTTTTCGCTGGGAATGCGGGAGGCCTTTCACACGCTGGAACTGCCACTTCCCGACCTGTTGAGTTTCGACAATGTCGAATCCATTATCCACTCGGATGATAAATCCTGTTTTTTTACCGACATCAACCTGAATGCCGCCCGGATTTATCCGGAAGCGGTGGACCTGCTGATCAAAATAATCCAGGAAAACGACGACCGGCGGCATATCATCAAAGTCCCGGCCATATTCATCAAATGCCAAAGTATCAAAAATCATTGAAAGGAAAAAACATGATGTTGTTTGCCGACACTACCCGCAATAAAAATTACGCCAAGGACCCCGCTGTGGTTTATTTTAGCGGACAATACATTATGTATTACTCCGTGCCGCCCTTTGGCGATGGGCGTTCGCATGACGGCTGGGGGATCGCTTATGCCGTTAGTCCTGATTTGTTGAACTGGCAACGGAAAGGGGAAATCCTCCGGTTGAGTGCCTTGGAAAAAAATGGATTTTGCGCGCCCGGCGCGCTGGTGATCCGGGATCAGGTGCACCTGTTCTACCAAACCTACGGCAACGGTGCCAACGACGCGATCTGCCACGCGGTCAGTGATGACGGCTTCAACTTTACCGCAAATCCAACCAATCCGATCTTTTCCGCCGAAGGCGACTGGTCATCCGGTAGGGCCATCGATGCCGATGTCATCATTTTCAACGATCGATTATTCCTGTACGCCGCCACCCGCGACCCAAAGCAGGAGATTCAGATGCTGACCGGGGCTTATGCGCCTCTGGCAAGCGATTTCTCCCGTGACAACTGGACTCAGTTCCCCGGCGAATCGATCTTGAAACCTGAGTTGGACTGGGAACAGAAATGCATTGAGGCCCCGGCTACTTGTCTTCATAACGGCAAAATTTTCCTGTTTTATGCCGGAGCTTACAATAATTGTCCGCAGCAGATCGGCTGTGCGGTCAGTAATGACGGAATACATTTCCGGCGGATTTCGGACCAACCGTTACTTCCCAACGGCAAGCCAGGCGAATGGAATCACAGCGAATCCGGGCATCCGTTTGTTTTTACCGACCACAACGGTCGGCAGTATCTGTTTTTTCAGGGCAACAACGACAACGGCAAGACCTGGTACCTCTCGCAAAAAGAAATCCACTGGCATGCGGACACTCCATGTTTTTAAGGTAATCCCTCTAAAACAAAAAAAGGCGCTCTGTGAAAAGAGCGCCTTATCTGCCAAAGCAAGTCTGAATTACATCTTGCTTCTTTTGGCTTTCAATTTTTTAGCACGTGCGCTCAAGCCCACGAAACCTAATGCGAGAGCCGCCACTACGCCCGGCAGAGGCTGACCCGAGGGGGCTGCAGACGCATCATTTTTAGGAATAAGCTGTATCCCGAGGATGAGGTCGTTAAAGTCATTATCCCAGATACCGGGGCTATCATCAAAACCGACAAGCAGAGTTGTCACCATATCGGTAACCAGAACCTGCTGACCGTTTCTGTTCGTGTAATACTGAGTTTCAAGCTCCGTAGTGGTCCAGGTGAACGAGGGAGTGTTATAATTGAATATATCGTAGCTCTCCTGGAACACATGCGAGAACGCAATCAAGCTCAAAGCTTCGCCGGCATCATAGGTTATGTAGGACTCCATACCCGTGTAATACGAAACACCGCTATGGACCTGATTCATGCTGCCCTCAACGCCGTATGCGTTATATCTATTGAGGTTCGTGTTGCCGGACATGCCGAAATTCGAACCGAGCAACATAACCTTTACATCATAAGCACTGGCATCAAAATTCACGCCGAACACGTTGCTGAAATTGATTTTAGAAGTGCTCCAGGTTTCGGGTATGGCGTGTGTGAGCCAGCTGAGCTGCGATGACATCAAATACTCATTCGCCGCAATCATAGGCTTGTCGTAGGTGACCATCGTGGCGGCGTTTGATATACCGCAGAAAGCCGCAATCGCGGCAAGGAATGCCAATTTTTTCATCATATGTTTTTATTCCAACTTTTTGCTTTGATTGGTGTTGTAAATTTTTTTCTGGTTCTGATTCCCGCCCATTTCAAGTGAATCCAGAGAACACCATCGCCTATGCGCGACCCCAGCCATATGCCGGGCAGCGGATAGGAAAAATAAGCGGCAAATTCCTACGGAGTATAATTATGTCGTTTTTAGCATCCTATTTTGTTAGTTGTTTTTAGTTAATCCGAAAAGTTATTGCCTATTATTATACTACTTATTGAAGCAATGTCAAGTATGGAAATTGCGAAAAGTATAAATTTGTGACACATGATCTGCCGAATGCCATTTGAGGCAGAAAGTTAAGTTTTTGCATCAAAAAGTATATGGTTTTTGGCCGGTGAGCAGGAGACAGGGGGTAAAAGTAGTAATGCCGACTTCAAATTGCAAATTTTTCGGGGCTTTCCGGGAGTCCAATTTGCAAAAATCCGGGTTCAAGATATTTTATTAATAAATGAGAGGATATCGATATGCCGGATCGTGAGCAGCAGTTTGAACAAGGCCAGAAGTATATATTTGACAAGACGCCGGAGCTGGTGAAGATCGCACACCAGTTTATCACCAGATTCGATAAAAATCCGCAGGCCCGGACTATGATCCTGAAAAGTGATAACCTTCCGGACCTCAATAATTTATTCCTCAATAACTGTGCCCGGCACAATGACCGGGTGATTATCAATATCGGCGCTCTGAAAGAGTGTTTGAACGAAGATTTCATGCTGTGGCTGGCGACATTGAAGAAGTGCTCGGATTATCAGGCCGCCGGGCAGGGCAATGAGTTTGAGGAATTCTATACTTCTCTGGGGTATGCTTTGGCGTTGACCGATTGGAGCGATTTCAAAACCGAGCTGAAACGTGATTTCAACATCTACGGGCAGAGTCTGAAAAGTATGCTTCAGGATGCGGTCGCGGCGGCGGATTACCTTGGACAGGTCGATGAAAACTTGCCCGCCGCCGAGTTGGGCGCGCGGCTTTATGGCGACAGCAAGCGGTTGCGTAATTCCGCAATTTCGAGTTGGGCCGCGCGACTGTTGAAGCAGCGCGGCGGTATTGGCGACAGCGTCGAAAACAAGGATGTGTTGAGCAAATACGGCCTGACCGGCAATCCGACCGCGTCGCTGGTGACGGTTTTCGGGCCGTTCGTGTATGAATGCGGCGGACGGCGTTTTACCTGGATCAAGGATTTGTGGGAGCTGGGGCAGAGCGCGGTTATGAATTATGACAATGTGCGTGGAATGAGCAACCTCGAGGTCGATCTGCCGGTTTTGACGGTGGAGAACGAGAGTTCGTTCAACCGGATGAAGGCGGATCCGCTGGGCTATGCCCTGATTTATACGGCGGGATTTCCGGGCAAATCGGTCATGCGTATGGTCAAGGAATTGCCGAAGCATACGGTGTTGCAGCACTGGGGCGACAGCGATCCGGAAGGGCTGGAAATCGCCGCGATCCTTCATCGGGTGCATCCGTTGCGGCTTTTCCGTTGCGACCGGAATACGTTGGCCCGGCATAAGGAGCGATGTATCCCGCTGAAAGCGGCGAAATTGAAAAAAGCCGAGCGGTTGGCCCATGATCCCGAATTTCCGTTTGCCGCCGAAATCGCCTGGTGTCTGGAAAATCAGTGCTGGCTTGAACAGGAAAATTATTTGCAATGAAGCAAAGCGCAATGTATATTTAGCCCGCAACAAGGCGGGTTTACTCTGGAATACATACTTGAACATTTTTGCGGCTATCTGACCGTTGAACGCGGTTTGAGCCCCAATACGGTGGCGGCGTATCGCACCGACCTGCTGGATTTTGTCGATTTCCTGAAAAAATCCGGAACCGGCGGCTTCAACGAGGTTCAGCGCTGGCAGATTATCGATTATCTGGGCGTCAAAAAAGACGAGGGCCTGGAGCCAACGACCTTGGCGCGGCGGTTGGTGGCGATCAAGGTGTTGTTCCGTTATCTCTTTCAGGAAAGGCTGATCGAAAACAACATCACCGAAGTGATGGACTCGCCCAAGCTCTGGAAGATTCTGCCGGATTTCCTTTCCGCCCAGGAAGTCGATGCGCTGCTGGCGGCGTTTCCCGCCGGCAAGGATCCGCTGCTTTTTCGCAACAAGGTAATACTGGAAGTATTGTATTCCTGCGGGCTGCGGGTGTCGGAGGCGGCCAATCTCAAGGTCAGTTCCATTCATTTCGACGAAGAAATCATCCGGGTAGTCGGCAAGGGCAACAAAGAGCGGATCGTGCCTTTTGGCCGTCCCGCCGGGAATCTGTTGCGGCGCTACTTGAGCGATATCAGACCGCAATTGCTGCGAAGTGAGTCCGAAACCACCTTGTTTCTCTCGAAAAGCGGCAAACGGCTGGATCGGGAATGGATCTGGCGGGTGGTCAAGGAAGCCGCCAAAATCGCCGGTATCTATAAAAATATCCATCCTCATACTTTGCGGCACTCGTTTGCCAGTCATTTGTTGGAGAACAACGCCGACTTGAGGGTGATTCAGGAAATGTTGGGGCATGCCGACATCAGCACCACCCAGATTTACACGCACGTCAACCAGAAAACTCTTTTAAATATCCACCGTCAATTCCACCCCCGAGGTTAATTATGGATGAGCAACAGACCAAAATATCGAAGAAACAATATTGGATGATCCTCTTGGTCATTGGGGTGATAGCCACGGCTGTCGCCTTTGTCAACCAGCGCACCGGCAGTGCCGGAAAGGGCGTGGAAGAGGATGTTCAGGACCGGGTGTTTACCGTCATGGGGACGGTGGCGCAAGTCAAGTTTTACGGCAAGCCGCACGACGTGGAAAAAGCCGCGAACCTGGCCCAGGAAGTTTTTCGCCTGGTGGAAAGTACCTGCAGCACGTTCCTGCCGGAGAGCGAACTTTATAAACTGAACCAGGAGGCTTTCAAGCAGCCGGTCAAGTGTTCGGAAATGCTGTGGCAGGTACTGTTGAAATGCCGCGAGGCATACAAGATTTCCGACGGGGCATTCGACCCGACGGTTCGCCCGCTGATGGAGGTCTGGGGATTTTACCGCAAGCGCGAGGAACTGCCCCCCGCACCGGAAATCGCCGAAGCCATGAAACGAGTAGGACTGGATAAGGTGGTTTTCAACGATGAAGAACGGACGGTCAAGTTTCAAGTGGAAGGCCTGGGGCTGGACCTCGGCGGCATCGCCAAGGGCTACGCGGTGGACATGGCCGCGGAAAATGTCCGCAAGCTCAATATCAAGTCAGGAATCATCAATCTGGGCGGCAATATTTATTGTTTTCCGACGCCGCCGGTGAATCGGAAATTTTATGCGGTCAGCATCCGCAATCCGCTGGACAAGGAAAAGAGCTGCGGAGTGATCCGGATTTTGAACAAATCAGTGGCGACCAGCGGCAACTATGAGCGTTATGTCACTTTCGGCGGCAGGAATTATACGCATATCGTCAACCCGAAAACCGGAATGCCGGTGGAGGATATGCTTTCGGTAACGGTTTTGACTTCCCGCGCGGTGGATGCGGATTTATTGTCGACTTCGATCTTTGCCGGCGGACTGCCGATGGCGGATAAACTGTACCGGGAACTGCCGGATACGCAATTCCTGGTTATGATCCGTTCCGCCGAAGGGCAGGAGGGGTTTGATATTCACAAATACGGTGATGCCTGGGACAGCGTCAACCACAGCGGTAAATGAAAGGACTGATTCGATGGATTTTTTGCAACTGGCCGGTAAAAAGATAGTTATATTCGGGGTGGCCAACCGTAAGAGCGTGGCGTTTCACATTGCTTCGGTATTGGCCGAAGCCGGCGCGGAACTGATATTTTCGGTGCAGAAACCGGAAGCGGCGGCGGTGATCGAGAAATTCTTTCCCGGCAGCGACATCTATCCATGTGATTTTGCGGACGACGAAGTCATGCGCCAAACTGTGAAAAGCATCGGTGAAAAGCATCAACAGGTTTATGGGCTGGTCCATTCGGTGGCATTTGCCAATTATTCCGAAGGAATCAAGGCGTTCCACGAAACGGTGCGCCGGGACTTCCTCGAGGCGATGGATATTTCCTGCTATTCATTTATCCGGCTGGCGGGGTTGCTCCTGCCTTATATGGACCCGAACGGTTCCATGCTGGCGATTTCGATTTCCACTACCAAAATGGCGGCGGAGAGCTACGGATATATGGCTCCGGTCAAAGCCGCCCTGGATTCCAGTGTCTGTTTCCTGGCCAAATCCCTCAGCGCCAATTCCCGGGTTCGGGTCAACGCGGTCGGGGCGTCGCTACTGAAAACTTCGGCCTCCGCCGGAATTCCCGGCTACCTGAAGCCATATCTCTATGCGGAAAAAGCCACTCTGCGCAAAGAAGCCCTGAAAACCGTGGAAGTCGCCAATACGGCGGCATTTCTACTGAGCCCGAGCTCGTCGGGCATCAATGCGCAGACGATTATCGTGGATGCGGGCATGTCCACGAATTTCTTTGATCGGGAAATCGTGGACAGCGTAATCGAGTAATTAATCGGATTCTTTGGCGGTGGCCAGGTAGGCGGCCAATACTCTGCCGATGATCTGCTTGCCGCGGTCGTTGCTGTGGACACGGTCGCGGTTGAAATAATTCAACGGCTTGCCGGAATCGGCGATATAATCGTTGGTCGGCACGGTGATGTTGAAGAACGGAATATTCTTCTGTTCGGCCAGGTCGCGCTGATGAGTATACAGCAATGACCGGACACCGCTGGAAATACCGAGATTTTCATCCCATTTCTGACCTTTTTCGGGACTGGTACGCCAATCGATCGAATAAGGAGGGCTCATCAGGATGACTTCCGCTTTCAGGGCTTTGCTCATATCGATGACCTTGCCGATGGCGGCAATGTTCTCCGGGCCTACGCCGTTGGAAATACCGCCGATCATGACCAGATCCGGCTCGTAGGCTGCGACATACTCATGGAAATTTTTGGCATCCTGGTAAAAAGAACAGCCGGTGGAGCCGCGTACCGAGAGGATGAATTTGACGTTGGAACGCGGGAAATCACGCTTGACCAGAGCCTGGAAAATCGAGGTGTAAGTATCGTTGACGATACTGTCGCCCAACATTACCACGGTCCAGGGTTTGCCGGTGCGGAGGGCTTCGACGGTTTTCGGAGCCAGTTCGATGGCATTGGCCGGTACCTTGAACTCGGGTTTGCCCAGTTCGGCATAGAGTTCATCGCACCATTCGGCGGCGGCTTCCGGGGTAATCTTGCGGACTACGACATCGCTGACTTCAACCCCGGCCTTGGAGAGAAAAGCCAGTTGGATGGAAGCAGTCTGCGGAGGAGTATTGAATACTTCGCGGTATTCGCGGCTTTCGCCGGGATAGACGGCGCTGTTGCAGTCCGGCAGCGGCTTGCCGTCTGCATCGAAGAAGTCAACCCACCAGTAACACTGTTCTTGGGTTTTTGCCTTGAAGGTAAGCTCATAGAAACCGGTTACGCCGCGTGCCCCTTCCAATTTGATGATCGGCGACTGGATGCGGCCGCCTTTGGATTCATAATATCCTTCGAACGGTACAAAAACCATTTCGCCTTTTTCGGAAGATTTGAACTTCCATTCGGGAATGTGGTTGGAGAGGCGTCCGTCATAACGGCAGATTTCCTGGGCGGAAGCTGTTTCGGCTTTTTCGTCTTTCATGGTTTCGCTTTTTCCTTTGGTTTCGGCGGAATTCTGACAACCAGTACCGATCAGGGCAAAGGCTGCACATAAAATTGTCAGATATTTGTTCATAATTATTCTCCTTCTTTCTATAATACAATAACACGATTAGGGGAAAATTCCAAATTCAGTTGCGTTTTTTTCGGTTGCAAGCTCAAAAAAATTGTTTGCTATTTTAAAAATATGATGTTAAATTAACGGATAAATAATTTTTTCGAATATGGAGAAATCAATGAGTAAGACTCGAGTCGTAATTGTCGGGTTCGGAAACGTCGGCCGCGGTGTGATGGCGGCCTTGAAAGTGAATGAAGATATGGAGCTGGCCGGGATCGTCAGCCGAACCCCTGAGCGGGTGAAAAAAGAGTTGGCGGGCAGGGACATCAAAGTAATGGACGTCGCCGACAGCAATGCCTGGATGAGCGAACTGAAACCGGATATCGCGATTCTTTGCGGCGGTTCCAGCACCGATTTACCGAAACAGGGGCCGGAATTCGCCGCTTTGCTTTCTACGGTGGACAGTTTCGACAACCACGGGGAAATCGCGAATTATTTCGGCAAAATGGACAAAGCCGCCCAGGATGCCGGTACGGTATCGGTGATTTCGACTGGCTGGGATCCCGGGATTTTTTCGTTGGAACGGGTTTTGGGAGCCTCTTTTCTGCCGGGGCTCAGGGCTTACGGATTTTATGGGCTCGGCGAGTCCGGCGGCTTGAGTATGGGGCACTCTGATGCCATCCGTCGTATTCCGGGCGTGAAGGACGGCCGTCAGTACACCCATGCCGAACCGGCGGCGGTGGAAAAAGTCCGGTCGGGCGCCAACCCGGCGTTGAAAGCCGGTGAAATGCACTGGCGTGAGTGTTACGTGGTGCTGGAAGCGGGCGCCGATGCCGCGGCGGTCGAAAAAGCGATTAAAACCATGCCGAATTATTTCGAACCCTACCGCACGGTGGTCAATTTTATCAGCCAGGAAGAGCTCAACGAACGTTTCGGCGGGTTTCCGCACGGTGGCTGTGTGATTACCGCCGGCCAGGCTCCGGACGGCAGTCTGGCCCGGGTGGAATACACCTGCGATTGGGGCAGCAATCCGGCGGCGACCGCCAGTGTGCTGGTGGCACACGCCCGCGCCGCCATGCGCCTGAAAGCCGAAGGGCGGAAAGGTGCGTTTACTATTCTCGATATTCCGGTGGCCTATTTCAGTCCCTGCGGCCGGGAAGAATTATTAAAGAAATTCATGTAATTTAAGGAACGGATTATGAACAGACTGACATTTACGGCGGTGCTACTGGCTTTTCTGATTCCACTGATGGGAGCGGCACAGGAAACGGCCCGCGAGGACCTGCCGCCGCCGCCGTCGTCAGTTGGAGTCAAACAGGTCGATCGCCAGCGTTGGGGCTTGTTGGGCTGGACCGGTTGGTTCGGCTTCCCGAATAGCCATACCCGGAAAAGTATCGGCGGCATCAAGTTGGGCTTGCCCATCTCGGCCAGCAAGGGCGATGCCCAGGTCTATGGACTGGAACTCGCGGCATTTGCCGCTTGTACCCGCCAGGTCAACGGAATGCAATTGTCGCCGGTGAATGTATGCCGGAACATGAGCGGTTTTCAAATGGCGTTTGTGAATGTGGCGCAGACCAGATCGCATGCTTTTCAATTGGGGTTGGTCAACAATACCGCCCGCGGATTTCAGGTCGGATTGGTGAATGTCGCGGACGATGCCGGTTTTCAATTCGGACTTTTAAATTTTAATTCAGCAGGATTCCTGCCGTTTTTCCCATTTATAAACTTTTGACTGAGGTGAGGTATGCCAAAAGAAATCGAACGTAAGTTCCTGGTAAAAAGTGATCGCTGGCGGGAAGAGATCGAGAGTAGTATTTACATGAGCCAGGCTTATATCCGGACTGCCTCCGGCCGGGCAACCATTCGTGTGCGCATGGCCGGCGACCAGGCTTGGCTGACATTTAAAGGTCCCTCCAGCGGCATCAGCCGCGACGAGTTTGAATATCCCATTCCGGTGGACGAAGCGCGGGAGATGATCGACCGCCTTTGTGATACCGCGATTATTTCCAAAATCCGCTATATCGTCATGAACAAAGGGTACCTCTGGGAAATCGACGTATTCGAAGGGCGCAATGAAGGATTGATCGTGGCTGAGCTTGAGTTGAGCTCGGAAACCGAGAACTTCCCCATGCCCGACTGGCTGGGCGAAGAGGTCAGCGCCGATCGCCGTTATTCAAGCGGTTCGCTGGCGGTGTCGCCGTATTCCGAATGGAAAAGATAGTTTTTGATGTAAATTATCTTCTATTGATGTAAGTTCTTTTCCGGTTTTATATCCGGTTGACATTACCCGTTTCGGCGGTTATGGTAGTTTATTATCTAACAAACAAGGAGCATAAACATGATCAGACCGATTGCCGTACAGTTGTATTCGTTGAGGGAAGAAGCGGAAAAGGATTTCGTCGGAGTTTTGAAAAGAGTGGCCGACATCGGCTACAAAGCGGTGGAACCTGCCGGCTTGTGGGGCTTGGCCCCGAAGGAATTCAAAAAGATTCTCACCGACCTCGGTTTGTCCATGTATTCATCGCACACCCCGTGGTGCAATGCCGCCAATGTCCAGGAATCGATCGATATGGCCGGTGAACTGGGACTTGATTCCGTGGTTTGCGGCTACGGCCCGAATGATTTCGCCGACCTCGACGCCATCAAGAAGACCGCTGACGAAGTTTCCGCCATGCAGGAAAAATTCGCCGCCGCCGGGCTGTTGCTGTTCCAACACAACCACAACTGGGAATTCGAACGCCTCGACGGTCGTTTGAAATATGAAATTTACGCCGAACTCTGCCCGAACATCAAATTCCAGATGGACTCCTTCTGGTCCACCAATTTCGGCGCAGAAGATGCGGTGGAAATGATGAAGATTTTCGCCCCGAGAGTAGTCGGCCTCCACCTGAAAGACGGCAATCCCAAGCAGAAAGCCGCCGAAGCCACCATCGAGGGCCTCGAATTTTATGACCGCAAGATTGAGTTGCTGCCGCTCGGCTCCGGCAAACTGCCGATCCCCCAGATCATTGCAGTAACTCCGGAACGGGTCCATAGCGTGGTGGTGGAACTGGACTACTGCGAAATAGATATGTTCAAAGCCATCGAAATGAGCTATAAATACATGACCGAAAACGGTCTTGCCGCCGGCAATAAATAATTCCGGTTTCAGTCAACCCTGTTCGCTTGCCGGCATTTTATGGCAAGCACGCAGGGAATATTGTCCTATTAAGTACTAATCAAAATCTCGTTTTGCCCGATATTACTTATTGATTTTTTTCTTATTCGCAGTTATAATTTAACTGGAATTTGAGGAAATTCAATATGAAAATGCTGTCGGCTAAAATTGATCGCAACAATAGAAAACCACTTTATTTGCAGGTGTATGAAACCATCAGGGAGTATATACTCTCTCCGGATGCAAGAAATGTGGAACTGTTACCGTCTACCAATGAGTTAGCTGGAATATTTGAGGTGGGGCATAATACTGTTCGACAGGCCCTGCGTATGTTGGTCGATGAAAATCTGATCTGCCGGATCAAGCATCGCGGAACAATTCTTACAGCAAACCAAAACCCGCGGGACCCGCAAGTTAATAACTATGCAATCGGACTGGTATTTCCCAGTGGAAATATTGAATCAAACATTTGGAGGGAAGTTATTCATGCCATGCGCGACGAATGCCAGAGGCAAGGTAGTTTCCTCGATATTTATTTTTATGACTGGCACAACCTAGAGGAAGAGAAGGCTGCAATCATGCGTGCCAGGCGGCATTGTTCCGGACTAATCCTATATCCGAACGCCATGGGCAATGATTTTGAGTTGATTCAAGATTTGAAAAAAGGTTCTTATCCGTTTTTGTTGTTTTGTTTATATTTTGAGGATATTGATTGCAATATTGTGGCAAACAACAATTTCCATGCGGGCAGAGAATTGACCGCCTTGCTTTTTGCCAGGGGCTGTGAACGGGTGGCATTTATTGCTGATCACATGAATTTACAGACTATGGCCTCCAGATATGAAGGGTATCAAAAAGCCTGTGACGAAGCCGGAAAAAAACTTTATCCGGAAATGGTTTTGTCGTATCAAGATGTTCAGGATACAGATAAATTAATCGGTAAATTTTTACAAAAACACAAGCCGGATGGCATTATCTGTGGGACATCAACCCAATTAGGCATAGCTCGGAGGATGGCTGGTCAACAGAAACTGAATGTAATGCTTTATGGTACCTTTCATTTGGAGGGGACCAAGCTGGAGAATGGCAATCTGCTCACTGCGGCAATTCAAAGCAATGAACTGGGGCACGCCGCCGTCGAAGTATTGAACCATCAGATCAGGAATCGGCATTCCGTTCCACGCAAGTTGTTTCTCAATATGAAAATCGAAGGATAGTTTTATCTATATAAAGGAGTTGACGATGTCGAAAAAACAGTGCGGTCCGCACAAACCATTTATTGCATACCGCTCATTTTATACTCAGCTGAATACGATTGAAAAATTCAGCAAGACCGGTTATGATACGATCTGCATTTTTCCAGCTCATACCGTCAATTCGCGAGGAACGCCATATTCACAGTATCCTCCGGTCTGGACCTGGTACGATCAGTTGGATTTTTCCGTACTTGATCGGATATTTGACGATGTTGGAAAAGCCATGCCGGATGCTTCGTATCTTTGCATGATCGATTTGAATGCACCGATATGGCTTGAACACATAAAATATTATTCCTGCTGTGATTCTTTCAATAATCTGGGCAAAGCCGTTCATAATCCCGATTGGCGCGAGCCGACAGAAAAATTTCTGACTGCTTTTCTTGATTATACCGAAAGTCGATACGGCGATAGAATAAAAGCCTATATCCTGGCTTGCGGAGCTACCGACGAGTGGTATGATTATTCCAATGGCACCGACGATTCACATCGCCGTGCCGCCTGGCGGCGCTGGCGCAGTGCCAGGAATCTTCCGGATCCTGTCGACATACCGCCGGAGTCCATTCGCACCCACTTATCTCATGATGATTTTCTTCGAGATCCTGAATATGATAAAAACGCCATTGATTATTGGAAATTCTGTAACGAATCCATTGCAGAAACCATTCTCGATTTCGCCGCTGTCACCAGGAGTCGAATTCGTCCGGAAACACAGATCGGATGCTTTTACGGCTACATTCTGGAGAAAGCCATACGGACATTGGTTTCATGCGGGCATTTGGAATATGAGAAAGTATTGGCTTCACCTGATATTGATTTTCTGATCAGCCCCGGTACTTATACCGATCGCCAGATTGGCGGTGGAAGTGGCTTCTTAATTCCCCATGGTACCGCCAGTGTGCACAGGAAGCGTCTCCTTCACGAATGTGATCAGCGCACCCATACTTACAATCCGTACCTCTCGGCGGACATTACGTTGCGGACCCCTTCGGCGTGGCCGGATGAGAAGTCGACTGTTGCGGGCTTGAAACGAGAAGCGGCATTGGGGTTGATAAACCGCACCAATCTGTGGTGGTTTGACATGTGGGGCGATTTCTATCAGGGGGAAGCCGTTATGAATACTCTTGCGCAAATCCGCAAGTTATGGGACCAATTTGGCGGGATTTCCTGCCGGAATCGCAGCGAAATTGCTCTGATTGTCGATCCGCAAAGTACTTATTATATTGGAGAGAATCATCCGCGGGCAACTCAAGTTCACCTGCGGCTTCGCAATACGATGAACCGGCTGGGGGCTCCATTTGAGGTATACTCTTTTAATGATATTCCCCTGATCGCTGATTTGAATCAGTACAAACTGCTTATTTTTAATTCAACTTTTGAGCTAACTCCGGAAAAGCTTGCAATGCTTGAGCGTTTTGCTTTTAAGAGTAACCGTTCAGTTTTATGGCTCTACGCGCCGGGGGTAATCCGGGACGGCGTATTTGCATGGGAAAACTGTGAAAAACTTACGGGAATACCTTATGCAACGGTAGGAGTTGAGTCAAAGGATATGGGAGATTGGATATCGTACTATATTCATGACTATGCCGCTGTTACACCGGAAATTCTGAGGTGTATCGCCGGTAAGGCTATGATTCACTTATATACGGAAGAAGAACTGCCGGTCTATGCGGAGGGGGACTTGCTGGCAATACATACGGAGAGTGGAGGTACAAAAAAGATCTCGACTTTACCCGGTTATACTCTGGCGACTGAACTTTTTACTGAAAAATCTTATCCGATAACCGCCCAAAATTTCATATATGATTTCAGCACTCCCGATACGGCACTCTTTAAATTCAGTCAACCCAAAGGAAAACATGATGAAACAGCACAAATTTACACTGATTGAACTCCTGGTTGTGATCGCGATCATCGCAATCCTGGCGGCCATGCTGCTGCCCGTATTGAACAGCGCTCGGGAGAAAGCACGCTCGGTTCAATGCGCGAATACCCTGAAACAATAGGGGTATTGGTGGCAAGTGTATCAGGATTATTTCAATGAGTTTCTTTTGCCATCTTCGGACCCGTATTTCTCTACCACCAGGAGTTATGTTGCAGGATCCTGGTATGAAATGCTGATGCATTCCGAGGGGGAGGCGTCATCGGCATTCCGGGCGTCCGGGGAACGCCCGACAGTCCGTATTCCCATCTGATGAAGCCTGGCGCCAGCGAGCGTCTGACGTTTTGGAACCTCACTTGCGGCGCGGCGAAATATCTGACCTGTCCGACGGCGATAGCAAGGATTCAGGAGTCGGCCAAATACAGGCTATCCGGTTATATCGTTTACAATAATGTTCCTCTTTCTCCCAGCTTTGGATACAACGCATACTTTCAGCCGGCAAGGGAAGCGAAGACGATCCTGAGAAAGCTCTCGCAATGGCGACGCGGCGCTCCATCGGAAATCCTTGTCCTAGCCGATTCCTGGAGGCGTGTATACATTGAAAATTCTTCTGACGCGCTGCTGATCATCGAAAGTGACCCCACCCGGGCTTCGATCAAAGGGCTCAAGGCTCATTCCGGCGGTGCGAACGTTCTCTTTGCCGATGGGCATATCGCCATGACCAACGAGTTGAGCGGCAAAAAAATATTCAACCGTGGAATGACTGACTCTCTTAGCAAAATATCAAAAAAGAAGGATTTTTCAATGAGAAGAATATTGTGTTGTTTGTTTCTGCTGTTCTCCGGCGTTACATGTTTCGCGCAGTCCGCACCCGGAAGAGTCGTCGCAGATTCCGTTGTGGACTGGGATAAATCGGCGGCCGAGGCTGGACTCAAGATCAGTCTTCAGGGGGCGAACTCCTGGTTTTTCGGCTATTATCCGGTCAGGGGAACTCCATCCTCCTTCAAAGCATTTCCGCCGAAAACAGACAAGCGGACTACGCATTATGGAGACGGTAATTTTACCACGGGCGCGGTTATGCGCGGCGAAATCTGTTGGGCGAGCGGAAAAAATGCGTTTGAAGTAGTCCGGCGCTGGATCGTCCCGGAGGATGGAATATACTTTATTCATGTCTTGCTTTCCGCTCCGCGGGGAACGCGCGATTTCGTGATCTATGTTGGCGACAAAGCTGTGGAAAAGGAACGCATGGGAAAAGATAGGAAGGAATTTCTATTTTCGCGTGAACTGAAAAAGGACGAAACGATCGACTTCACCGCCTCGAAGGAGGGTAGCGGTCCCCTTGCCATTTCTATCAGTATATCATTTCGCCGGTCAGGGATACCTATTTGGACGCGCGAATGCGCATCGGCCGTTTCGGGGCTGACCCCGAATATAATGTGCTCGACACAAATTGGGAAAGTTCGTGGAAGCGTTCCTTCTCCGTTGATCCTTCCGGAAAGTTCTGGACGGCCCGTTTGACGATTCCATTTTCGACGATTCAGTTTACGCCGGAAAAAGAAAAAAGCCTCCCTTTCAATCTCGGACGCAGCAGCGGAAAAAAGGACTATCTCTGGTCGCCGAATACGGAGAATCTCACATTCGGCAATATTCAATTCTGAGCAGCAGAAGAAGAAGAAGTCGAGCCGGAAGAATAAATATTTCGGTTCGATTTTTCTCGTGTCAAGGGCTTTGCTCTTACCGCCTCGGTCCTCCACCGGGATTGCCGCGCGGCGGGGCCGAGTAAAAAAATTCCGACTTATCGGGCCCACCTTTGCCAAGGTTACGGCGGACAAGCCAGTCGGATTTTATATATCGCTCAAGTTCACTGGCCCCGCCTATGTTCCCGGCAGTAAAGACTCCGACTGCGTTTTCTTTGAGCGGTAAGCGCGCAGGGATAACCCGGTGTGGCGCTTGAAGAGGCGCGAAAAAGCCGCGGTACTCTCAGCGCCTTGCCGTAGGGCGATGTCTTCAATCGAATAATCGGTATTGCGCAACAAATTGATGGCGCGCGCTATGCGGCGGTTGTTGCAATACCGGATCAGCGGTATACCCATTTTTTCGGCGAACAGATTGGAAAGGTATGTCGGATTCAAATGGACCTCGGCAGCCAGCTTTTTCAGGTTCAACGGCCCGGATAAATGCGTTTCTACATGGTACAAAAGCTTGAAAAATCGTTCGTTGACTTTTGAGCTGGAGGCATCCGCATTAATCATGCTTTCGTAAAAAGGGATCAGCAGCAGCGTCAGCGCTGCCTGGCGAAACTGCATCGGACAGTGGAAACATGCCGGCGGTAGTCCTTGACGACGGGATTTCCCCGACCGCTCCGCATTAATGTGGAGAGAACCTGCGAAGAAAACGGGCAGAGAACCACCATCGCCTGGGTACGCCCGAAGCCGTTGCGTTACATCTTTGTACTGGGTGGTCACAACCCGGACGACTATGGCTGGCTAATTCCGTAATTAAGAAGAAAGCGGGACAGCCGGATTTGTTCGGTTGTCCCGTTTATATTATTCTTCTATGGCGGGGAGGCCGGCTTTCAAGCGCTTTTCGATGACCGGAAACTCTTTGGCCAGCATTCTCTTAATGGATTCGATACGTGTCTGCAAAGAGGCTTGGTCAAACTTGAACACACCTTCGCCGAAATGGAATCCGAGCAACGGATCTTTGTCGATCAATGCAATCATCCTTTTGGAGTATTCGATCTGGCAACGCGCCATTTTCCGCAACGATTTGAGCATCATCAGACGCTCGGGGGATTCGCTGTTGAAAATCCGGCAACGCAATTCATAGAATTTGAACAGGTCGTTCCCGGCATTGAACAATATTCCAAGGGCTTCCATGCGGGCGATTTCTGCTGTACGGGTTGGTGAGCGACGGAAGTTTTTCTTCAGCCGGAGCATGATTTTAACCCCCATGTGCCAGCGGCGAGCCAACTTGGTGGTCAGCTTAATGGTTTCTTCCATATCGAATTCGCAATCACTCAGGAGGCTTTCGAGGCGTTCACCGAGGTCATTGTCGCTGCTCGGAATCAGGTTGAGCGGCCAGACTACGCTGTCCTGCATCAAACCGGAGTCCCTGAATTCATGGCAGAGCGGAAAATGGTTGAACGCCTGCGAAAAGTGTTTCCAGGCTTTGACCACATCGTCGGCGAATTCATCGGCCCAGTAAATACGGGCCAGGCGGGTCAGAAAAATATCCTCGGTCGGCGGGAATGGCTCAAAAGTCAAGAGCCCGGCCGCGTGGGTCATTTGAGTGGGATATGAACCGTATTCCCAGCACTGCAGAGTACCGCTGACATCCAAACTGCGCATGGCACGGTATTTGCGGTACAGGCTGGACGGTACCGGAATGCTTTGCACTGTAGGCACTTCGCCGGATATGCCGCTGGGGAGCATAGCCCAGGTTTGCGCTCCATGGAGACGGCTTTTCTTGGTACAGGCTTTGAAAAACATGCTCGGCCCGGCATAAGACAGCCAATTGTCGGCCACTGTACGCTTGGTCCCCATCTGCTGCTTGACGCCGAAAGCCTCCAACATTTGCAGTTGAATGACCCCTGCCGGGAGCTGCGAGGCTCCCTTGATCATATTCTCGAGACCGCGCCAGAAAATTTCCTGATATGGCCAGAAAATCAGATCGGCCGTGCCGATCGATTTGTTGATCTGGTCAAGCGTGGCGGCGGCGGTACGCCAGGAGTTGGAGCCGGTTTTGACGCAAGTGGCCAACCGGCAGCCATCTTCAACACTGCGGATGATCAGGCCGCCGAGCTCGGGAATCGCTTTGAAAATTTTGCCGACATTCGAAGCCAGCTGATCTCTGACCTCCTGTGAACTGTAAGCGCCATCCGGGAAGAGCTCCGGGCAATCCTTGTAAACCGAGCTGTTTTCATCGAATGAGACCGGCTCCGTGCACAGCAAATAAACCTTGATGCCGTAACGGCGGTAGAGCGAAACGATTTCGTCGAGCCGGGCAATCCGGTTCCGGAAATTGCGACGGAATTTTTTCAGGTCAACTTTGATAATGGTCGAGTTGACCGTTTCCCGGGCCAGGGTGCTCAGATATTCCGGCGGGTAGACGGTAGAGTCATCTTCCAGCTCGTCGTTGTAAAAGTCGATCGGCCACGGGCGAGCAAAGCGGCGCCCGATAATCGCGCCGCGTTCCAGCTCGCCGAGCTTGAGAAACGGCCCTTCGGCGATCAGCATTTCGTTCATCAGATAATAAATGCCGCGACGAATCCCCTGAATGTCGAGCGATTCAAGAACACATTCATTGGCGGTAACCGCTACCCGGTAGGATTCGGGAGCTGAGGTGCGGCCGAAACGGCAAATCAGCGGAACGCCATCTTTTTTGGCGATTTTGACATGGGTCAATTTGAAGAACTTCTTCAAATCGGCGATAGCATTGTCCAGCAATCCCTCGGAATCGGGAAACTCCATCCGGATACTGACTCCGTCGCGAAAATCGATTTCACTGATTTTGGCTCCGCGGCTAACCTTGGGCAATTCCTTGACTCCGGTCTGGCGAAGAAGGTTGTAAAGCGGCCACTGGCCTTCATCTGCCGGCGTTAATTTCCTGCTTGCTGTCATTTTACTCATAATTAAGTACCATTTTATATTAATATTAATGTTTCAATTAACGTTTTAATTCAACCCGGTAAAGCAGTTGGGGCGTCAATCCATCCTCACCCAGATTGTAGACTGAGATGTTGTTGACGAGAAACGGGCTACGCGGAATCGGCTGATTCATGATTTCTTCCTCCATGGCTTGCGGCAGCGGGGCCTCATGCAAAGTTAACGTACAGTGTGGTTTGTAAGCAAAAACCGACGGATGATAATAAATATTGGCGTCGCGGAAAAGTTTGTGAATACGTATAAAAATTTCTTCTTCAGCCACTGTAAAGAAAAATATGCCGGTACCGGGAAATGAACTGATACCCTGGAAGCTGCTTTCGAAAGCCGTAAGGGTATCGGCAATACGGCGGACTTCGTCGAAAACCTGCTGCGGAGATTGTCCGGGCGCCAAGGTTCCCACCCCCGAAGAGCCGGTAATGGATATCTCGGCATCCAGGGTAGAACGCATGGGATCGAACTGCTTTCTGATTTCGTTAACCGATTCCTTAACTTGATCAAGCAGATCGAACAAAATATATGTGGGACTTATAAAATAATCCACCATTGTATATTCCCGTCAATTCCATAAACGGACGAATATACTTCTCAAATAGCTAATTTGCAAGCGCTTTTATTAAATCCTAACACTTTTTTATTCGCTACCCCGCCAAAACAGCAAGACGGTTTGCCGAATGATTGTCAAACGAATTGGCCGAATAGGGCTGAAACTGGCTGCTCAAATAAAAAATCACATGAAATTCGAAAAAAAATCAAATCCTTGATTGCAATTTTCAATAAATGTGGCATATTAATAATCCTATTGTAAATGGTGATTGTAGCTCAGTTGGTTAGAGCGCCTGGTTGTGGCCCAGGAGGTCGGGGGTTCGAGTCCCCTCATTCACCCCATTTTTTTGCACTCAAATCCCCCTCAAACAAATTCCCTTGCGGAAGTTTTGCAACAACCCGCTAAAACCTGCTTTTTTGCGCTCCACAAGAAAAAAATTACGTAATTTTTACGTAAAATCCATTAAGCTCAAATGCTATATTCCCACTACACAGGAATCTCCTGCTTCATGCTCAAAATACGACTTCGGTAAAAACTTACTATGTTGATCACCATATTATGGTACTAACTGTAAAGCATTGATTCGGCTCAATCATTACATAAAATTAAGCTGTATATAATATTAGCTAAACGTATAAGCTTGTACGTAAGTAATATACAAACAATGCGCAGCATGAGAGTTCGAGAGGTGGAGTCCCTACGGAACCTCACGAAACCACGAAATAAGAAAACAGAGCATCATAATGAAAGGAGTAATCTAACATGGGAAGACAGCATTTAATCACAGAACCTCACTACAATGGACAATCAATAAGAGCAGATAAAGACCATCCAGTAATAGAAGAGATCGTGGAAGGATTTCAACAACGGTTGAATCATATGAATCAGAAACATGCACAAACATTTGTGGTAAACTGCATTGCTAAGTTTCCAAAAGACACTGTTGCTGTTAGAGACCGAGGTGGAGCATGAATAATATACGCCCAATGTATACGGAAAATAATTTTGCGATGGTAAGTGAAAAAGATGAAAATCGGATTCGGAATCTCTGGGAAATTACGGATGGTTTTTATCCGCCTATCTGTCGGGAGGAGGTCAAACAATTATGCCTGAAACGAGTTCCGTGCTTGACCCATTCGACAAATGGCGCGTTGGTTCAAAACATTATCCGTGCCTATGATCGCATTGTTGTCGAAATCGAAAACCACAGAGCATCATACATTACGCTGGAAGACTTTGTGCAGTTGACACTGGAATTTTCACCGGAACTTAATAGGACTTATAGTTTTGACGCAGAGGAGCGGATTTGGCAACAATGCCAATCGTTAATGTACTCTTATGGAAATAGACCAGCTCCTTTTATTAAATCATATAGAGTTGCTGATAGTTATCGATATAACAGTGCTATAATTACTGCCGCATTACTTTTATCATTTAAAGAATGTCTGCTGCGGTTTCCTGAACTTACTCACTCCGATCTGGCTTTATTTTTCAGACTGACCAAGAGAAGCTATGACACGCCCAACAAAATACACGACAAAATGCATTTGCTACTTCCTGCCCCAACAATGGACAGTAGCGAAACGGCAGAACATATCGAAAGTAAATTTGATTGGTTACGGCATCTGGCTGGTGGTCAGCAGTATTCTTGCAAGGAACTTATGGAGAAGACCGGCGAAAAAAACCGGAAAAGCTTTGCTAAAGATTTCCTGACTCCCGCATTGGATAATGGGTTTGTCGAAAAAACTGAGACCAATCCCAATAGTCCGAAACAGAAATACCGGTTGACGGATGCCGGGCGGGTACATGTTGCAGCATTGAAGACGGAGCAATAATTATGACTTGCGTAAACCTCATGAAGCTTGTTCGGCTAACGCCGACGGCAGTTGCGCCGAATGCAATTCACCCTGATTATAAGCAGGTAACAGCGAGACCAGCCTTCCGTATAAGGGCTCCGCCAACCACCCAATCTTGAATTGTTCTCAATCGAGCTCCGATGGACTCGTGGACAAAGAAAAAGTGGTATGGTTTCGCCGCTTGGAACAAGTTGTCAATTATCGAAAACCCCTATCCAAAATCATTTTTCAAAATAAAGGATAAATAGAAAATGAAGAACGATTTTTCTCAATTCCCGCTGTGCGCTTTTAAGCGCGATTTCACCTTGGAAAAATTCACGATTAAGGCCTCCCGGCTTGAGCTTTTTCTGCGAAATACCTGGGGAACCCCACGCATGCAATCCTGGCTTAACGGTTTCCAGGACGGCGACAATTTCCGCTGCCACTCGGGATTAACTCTTGAATTGAAAGTTCCGCAGGACAGAATACCTTATCGTTACAGTTCAGTCCATGGGGCCGAATATCCAGATGATATTGTTCCTGTAATCCCGCAAGAATTTTTAGAAGCCCAGCCCGGAAGTGAACCCGGAATCACCCAACATTATTGGTCGCCAGAAGATGGTAGGGTATGTGCTAAATACAATGGAAGCAATGAATTACAAACACCCTTTCTTATGATTAGATTTTACGGTTTGGACCGTCCTATGCAGCGGGACAGGGATGAGATTATTCGAAATCATGATCATTCAGGAATTTCCCTCGGGCAACGTCTGTTACTATACGATTCAAGTTCGGTAAATTACTTGAGCAAGCAATTTAATATCAGTAATGCTCTGTCTGAGCAAGCGCAATTTGAAGGATGCACCCAATGGCAACGCGTCTTTATTGACCCCGCAGGGGAGTATAGTTGGGATGCTAATATTATCCCATTTCGGGAAACAGACGGCAGCCTGGCTTTTATGCTTGAGCTGGTTCAATTGGAAAATGGTTCATTACTACTGCCAGTAAGCTTCTATCAATATCGCGATTTTCCGGCTCCCCTGCGGCTTTATATTCCGCCGAAACCGCCTTTCACTTTATTTAACAGCGATAAGGTGGCAGCGACCCCTGGAGCGACCGTTATTTTCACGGACGAATTGGGAATTGCCACCTGCGAACCTCAACGAGCAGATTGGGTTCACTGTTCATACTACGGCGGCGATGAAGCAATCCCGCACCTTGATTTCGGTCCCCTTCAAGGACGGCGCATTACCTGGCTGATGCTGGACAGGCCGGAATCCAAGAATGAACGCGACAAGTATATTACTGCGATAAAAATCGCCCAGCAACTCTATGGACGCAATTGCCACGTGGAATTTGCGGATTTTACCGGGGTGACGTGGACGGAGAACAGGGACTTTTCGAGTTTGCTGACCGGAACAACACAAGGAGTCAAACTCCTGTCGCAAGATGAAATGGTTCAGAATGCGCTGATTAAAGGCGTTTATGTGCCGGAGGAACTACGTGAGGAAGAATCCTGCGTTATCGAGGGGGACGCGCTGGAAAAGCTGACACGCCCGCCGTTTCTGATTTCCCCCATTGCCCGCGAGGGAACCGGAATTGCGATTTACGGAGGCCCAGGCACAGCCAAGTCCTGGCTGGCAATTTCCATAGTGCTTGCCGCCGCGAATGGGAAAGCCATATTTCCTGACCGCTGGAATGCCATGAATCCTGACGGGGTCAAATGCCTGACCATTGCGGGCGAAATGAGTTCCGGGGAATATGGTGAACGCGTAAAGCGTCTTATCCAGTATTATGGGACAGACGAGGCGCATAAAAAGAATTTTATCCTGCATTCAGCCTGCCAGCTTGATCTAGCCAGCCCGGATGGCTTGGAAAAATTACATCAACTGGTAAATGAAGCAGAACAAAAATGCGGCACTCCAGGCCAACCAGTAAAATTGGTAATTCTCGATAACCTTACCACTTTGTCGGCTGAAGGCGAGAATCCAGCAAACTTCGGCAGGATCGAGTTTTCCTTGAAATCGCTGAAAAAGCGGGGTATTGTGGTCATCCTGATTCATCACGAAAACCAGAAAGGAGAAATCCGGGGTGCTCGTAAAATCAGCGATGTCATGGATCAAAAACTGCATCTTTTCAAAGCCAATGACGGAGACAAAATCGGCGTCATCATCAAAAACGAAAAGATTCGCTCGGGAAAGAACTCCGAGTTTACCACCTTTAAAGCCATGCTCGATGTCGAAGCCAAAGGCACCGGCTGGGAGATCGTCGATCTCAACCCGGACGATTTGGAGCTCATAGGAGAAGAAACGGAAGACGACGACGGGAACGTACCTTCCGGCAAAGTAGCCAAGACCAAATACGGCCTGACGGCCTGGGAATGGTTATCCGATGACGAACGGATCGAATCCGTCAAAAAACAAAGGTTGCAGGGTTTGACCAACATCCAGATTGCCGTCAATCACAGCACCTCGAAAACCACGGTGTGCGAGTTCCGAAAAATGCATAACATCCGGGATTGCGATCTGCGCAATCAGGGCTTTGAGGTGGGAGAAAGCGAAGAATAAAAAATCGAACCAAGGAACTGCCGGTTTGCCCGGCGGTTCCTTCTACTCACTATCTTAACAACTTGTTATTGCAAGTGATGATTTCAATAGCGGCATCATAAAAGTCATAGTCGTTCGTCAGTATTTTGTAGTTATTGAGCTTACAAATATTAACGATAATCGCATCATTAAAATCAAGAGCCCCCGCTTCAAATTCATTGACAGCCTGAACGAAATCCAACGCATCAGTTTGCGTTCCATGCAAATTGCACACCGAGATGATCTTTTTTGCAAAGGCCGCGGCACCGGAGGCGATTGTCTTAAAATCCGGACTTTGGCGAAATTGCTTATATGAGGGGTATGCAGTTGTGTAATTGGCACTGTACTCTATTCTAGAATAACGGTTTAGATACTCACTGAGGATCATCTGGTCAAGGATGATTTTTGCCCCACTCGAATAAAGCGTTTTGAATACAGATGAATAATTATTGACAGCCCACCCGCCAGAGGGATTACTTGGAGGAGAAAATAAATATATCCAAATGTTTGCATCAATTACAATTTGATCTGTGTCGGAAAAAGAATAGCTGTGCGCATCATAAATATTATTCTTCGTCATGAGCATCCTCCTTGCTCCAGGCGGCCTCATATTCCTGTGGGGAAGAATAATACCTCTTAGCATTTTCCACAACACGAGAGACAACATCCCGATCATCTTGCGAAAGGCCGACATAGACAATCTTTTTGAGCTCATCATCCTGGTGGTCTTTATATAATTGACCAATCGCTCTATTCAGGAAGATAGAGGTAAGCATTTGTACCCGCTCAAATGATATCTCAATTTGTTTGGGTTCTTTCAAAATGCGCATAATGATGTCGTAGATTTTTTGCCCATCATCCGGGGTAATACATAAATCGCTTCCGATGACATCAGCAACCTTTATAATAAATTTATCATCCATAATTGATCCTCCTCTATGGTGTTAATTTCCCTCTGAACGCAAGCGATATGAACTGGCATCATCCGTATTTATTTCCAAATTCACGCAGGTTCCAGGGAAGTCATGTTTCATTTTCTGAAAGTCCTCTTTCTTGTCTGCATACTCATAATACGCATAGCGAGAGACAATCTGTAATTTCCCTTTGTTCAAACGAATAAAGTCTTTCAGCAATTTCAAGCCCAACCCGCCAACTATTCCTTTTGTGGTTGAACCTTCTTTTAATGCCCAGCGCAACGCTCCAATAGAATTGATACTCTTGTCTGGGAAAAAACTTCTTACTTTGTCTCTGAACCCAATTCCAGCGTCAGCGATACTGAAATCAAGCCGCTTCTTGCTGGGAAAAAACTGTCCGCAAACGAAAATACCCTCTTCCGACGCTGAATGTTCGGATGAATTTTGAAAGATTTCCAGAAGGCTTTCCAAGAATCTTTTTCGTAACAAATTAGACATTTGGGGCAGTCCATGGCCTCTCATGTGGGAATCCAAATAATCAAAGAACTGTTCATTGACTGATAACTTAAAACGTTTGAACGGCAAAGTCGTAGCATTGCTGTCGAATACCTCGCCATTCTTCCATTGTTTCAGGAAATGGTTCTTAGCTAAAATCGTCTGAACTTCGGGCTTCATATTTATCGGTTCAACTACATTGACCCTTGATTGAACCTGTGCAATTACCGAATAAAGGGGCGCAGACATATTGGCTTCAAAAAATGAACATGGCGAAAAATCCAAGATCAGCTCATCAAAGAAAAGATCTTTGGCTGATTTGGCGATACTTGCTATTTCAGAATAGCCATGAATATCATTTCTTATGTTGTGGACAATTATGTTCATGCACTTACGATACCTGAATACTGGATTTTTATGCAACTAACTTCTATTCTGAATACTATATCTCCAATTTCTCCGGAAAAAAGCATAGACGGGAAAAAAGCGAGAAAATTTGCGCTCACGAAATAGGGCAATTGCGTTTGATGAACTCAATCACGGACTGAATATGCTCTTCTGCTAGTGTAGTGTCTCTTTAATAATATCATTTATTGCTTTGCCTTTAAAACCTGCTTGGCGCGATTGATTTTTTCAAGAATCTTATGCCCATCAGCTTTCCATACGTAACGCTTCGGCGATGAGTTTCTTTCTTCCATATAAGCTTGAAGGGCATCATTGAGTTCGCTCAAATGAGTGAAGCTTCCATGCTTGACAACGTCCATATGGACATCCCGGAAAAAACGTTCAACCAA
>JAVBRM010000091.1:0-17801 GCA_031548025.1 Victivallaceae bacterium
TTGGAAAGTAAACGTGCTGCGTTCCCGCAAAATTGAGGGGCAGCTCGATCATTCCGGCAACCCCACCGAAACTTCGACCTGGAGTTCCGGTAATGGTCATAGCACAGACCTGTTCCATCCGGTTAATTTCTGCGCCAAACGCACGGTATCCGAAGCGGCGCGCGCGGAAATCGATCCCCGGATCTGGAAAAACGGATCGTTCAATGAAGTCGCCAAAAAGCCCGCGTCCCCCAACCCGAATTGGTCCATCAAGGACAACGTCATGCCCGCCAGTTGGACCAGTGCCGGCCGCACGGGAGAAATCGCCCTGGAATCGATGCCGGACAACCCGGAAAACCGTTACATAAGTTTCCGCGGCACGATTATCAACGAATACCATGGCAAAGCTTCCAAAGTCCGGGTTTCTTTCCGGGCTCGCGGCAACAGCCGACTCTACCTCTATTGGTATTGCTACGAAGAAGCCAACGGCAAACGTAAATTTCTGAAAAGCGTTCCCTTCGGCGACCAGAAAATCAATTCCGAAGACTGGCAGAATTTCCGGTTCGAAACCGATCTCCCCGTCGCCGACCTAAAAAAATTGGCAATCTCCGTCGGCCCGAGCAAATTAGACCTGGACGATGTGACCATCAGTGAAATTGAACCGTAAAGGACTCCGTCAGGAGTCTTTCAGGCCGAACATGCTTTTTTTCAGGTCCAGATAATAGAGATAATCTTCCGGCTTGACGTTGGGGGGGCAGCGATGGTCGCAGAACGGAATATAGCCGCCGCGTTCCACGTAGGGCGCCAATGTTTCCAAATAACGCTTGATCGCCGCCGGGCCCGCGCCGAGCTGGATTTTGTCCACGCCGCCCATGATCCGCAGCTGTCCCGGATAGCGGTCCAGCAGTTCGCCCGGGTGGGCGCAACCCATTACTTCAAACGGGAACAGGCAGTTGATGCCGCCTTCCAGGAGGTATGGCAGAATGGGACGGACGTCACCGTCGCAGTCCGTATACCAGAGGTCGATGCCGTAGGCGTCGAGTTTGCGGCGGATCCGCTTATAGCGCGGCATGACCACGTCGCGGAAAAAGTCGACCGACACGATCGGGCCGTTCTTGAAACAGATATCCTCCCAACCGGAGGCAAAATCAAATTCGAAATGCGGCAGCAGTTGGTCCAACGAATCTTCCACCAGCAGACAACAGGTTTCCACCATGTCCTCCACCATGTCCGGATAGTCATAAACCGCATAGGCCAGCCCTTCGAAGGTCAACATGTCGCGGATTTTGCCGATCATGGAACCGCAGTTGACTCCCAGCGGATAGTTCCGGTCGGCCGGATGTTTTGCTTTCAGGACTTCGATGTCGATTTTGCGCTCGGGCGCGTTGCGTTGGAAACGTTCTTTCTTGCAGCGCTTCCAGTCATCGGGAGTCTCGATGCTGGACTTGAGGTAATGCGGAATGGTGTCGTGCCCGTCCGCCGGGACTTCCGCCAGCAGACCGTCGCTGTTGATTATGATGTTGGTGTGTTCGCGGCGCTCGACGATTTTTTTCTCGAAGGGCGGCGACATCCACAATTTGCCGCCGATGGTCGCGATGCGGTCGAAGTTAAAAAAGATATCCGCGTCGCGATTATTGGTAATACCATTTTTGACGAAAAGCGGCCATTCGGTGAAGTTTTCTTCCCAGTAACCGAACTCCATATTGAACGACCGGTCAACACTCTGAAAGTGCATTTGGCGATTGAAACGTTCCCGTCCAGTCATCCGGCCGGGCCATGGCGGCATAATAGGTTTGATCGACATAAATTAATCCCTTAAATGGTTGAAATTTTTTGAATACAGCATTATTATATCATCGAAATAATAATTATCCATACACAAAAATATCATTTGCATGCACGATCGTAATATGAAAAAATATTTGAGTCCAACCGATTTGGAGCCCCGGCTGCATGTGGTCAATTACCGGGATGTGCCAAGCGAAAAACCATCCTGGGGGCCGCGTCGCCTCCAGGATTTCGAGATTATTCTGTGTATTCGCGGTTCCTTTGAATTCGTTAACCATGAGAACGGCGAAACGGTGTTGCAGCATCCGGGAGAGGTGCTGACGATTGTTCCCGGCGAACTGCATACTTACCGGAAAAATATCGCCGGACCGGCATTTTTCAGTTGCATTCACCTGGAGCCGGGTCAAGAGGAGTGCGACACGGACTTACCGCCGCGAGTGGTTTCATTCACGCCGGAACACGCGATTTTTGAACTTTTCCGCCGGATTCATCACCTGTTCGAACGGCCGACCCGTTATTCAAACGAACAAATCCGCTGTCTGCTGAAAACGGTCTGGCTGTACCTTTTCGAATCGCCGGACAATTCCCAGAACAGCATTCGCTTTCAGGCGATGCTGGATTATCTCGACGCCAACCTGACCGCCCATCCCACGCGACTCGATTTGTCGCAGCAATTCCATCTCTCCCCGCAACGGGTCAACGCGATTTTCCATGAGGAGATGCAACTGTCGCCGGGTGATTATGTACACCGTGAACTGGCGGTTCGCGCCTACCATCTGCTCCACGACGAACAACTGAGCATCAAAGAGACCGCCGAAACCCTGGGGTTTTCCAGCCCCTTCTACTTCTCGCGGGTATTCAAAAAAGTATTCGGCTTCCCCCCGTCGTCTATTTGAGTTTGTTTTGCCAGTATAGCCATAGCCAGTGGGTTACGGCGTCGCCGCTGATTACGCCATCCATCCATTTCAGTTCGTCAGGCAGTACATTCAAGGGGTCTTCGAACCAGGTCAGGTGGTTTGTGGTTTTGACCAGCATTTCATCGAAATTCATGTCGCGGGTGATATCCGGTATCACTTTGGCGGCATCTTGCCAGGCGCGTAAAAACGTCAGTACCGCCACGCCGCCACGATGGTATGGCGCGGTTATGGAGAAGAAACTCCAGCCGAGATATTTTCCTTCTCTGTAAACCGCATTTTCCGGCGAAAGAGGCATGAGTTTTCCCTGTTCGTAAACCGCGAATGCCCGCCCGAAACCGTCCGATTCGATTCCGGCTATGCCGTATTCAACCGTCGAGCGGATGATTTTTTCGATCAGCGGGCTGTGACCGGCGGCGTGGATGACGGAGAGAATGCAACTGGCCGCATTTTCAGAATTCAGGGGCTGAAGTTTTTTTTCAGGTTTCAATACCGCGTTGAAAGGGATATCCGCCATGATTTCCCGATCGTCAAGCAATTTTTGCATCATGTCGCGGAAAAAAGTTTTCCCAGTATATTTCCAGGCCAGGGCGAAAAATGAAGGGAATCGCGATTTCTGCCAGGAAAGAGGGGCGCCGTAGTATTTGTATTGGAAATCATGGTCATACCAGAAGAGGACCATTTTTTCGATCATTTCGGTGATCAAGACGCGTTCGCCGGAGTCGGCAATATCATAAAATACATCCAATCCAGTCATTATGTAAATATACTGATCGCTGGAAGTTTCATCCGTCAGCCGCCCCCCCCAGGGTTTACAGAAAAATCCCGGAGCGATTTTTTGCGACATCTCGTATATCGTGGTTATTCCGTTAAATACTTTTCTGGCGCTTTCGAGATCGGCGCGCGCTCCCGTGACGCGGTATTTGCATGACATTGCGCCCAGGAATGCTCCCATCGTCATTCCGCTGTTTTCGTAGTTCGTGAAATCGGAATAATCCAAATCTTCATAGCCGGGTACGGTCAAATGATTTTTTTCCGGAGTAAAATAACCGGGCGGGAATTTCTGTCCGTCCGGGGTCAATGAGGAACGCATTATTCCGTTGGGTTCCATCAGTTTTTCGATCGCGAATTTTTCTATTTTCTCGTACATGGTATTACTCCAGAATTAAAATGGGCCAGAGGTCCGGGCGGTTGTAGCATCCCTGGCCGGGTTCGGAGGCCAGTGACAAGCCCTGCTTGGCTTTGGAACCTTCGTCGCGATCCGCCGCATACAAGCCGAATCCGAGGTTATAGTTCTGTTCCATTCTGGCCGGCAGCAGGTAATTTACCGGGAAGAAAACTTCATAGATATAGCCATTGGGGGCGATGGTGAATTTACACGGTATTTCGTGGGCGAACGTATTGTTGGCGGGAGCGGCGGTACCAAGTCCGAGCTGCGGATCCGCGGAAACCGCGCGCCAGACTTCGGCTTTGCCGGTCCGTTTGACCGGCATGATCGAATAATCGTAATCGTCGTCATCGTAATGCTTCGTGCCGTTTTTCCGCGCCGAGCAGCGGGCATCGAAATAAACCTGCAGGACGTCCCAGTTCCAACGGTTCATGGCGCCTTCTGAGGCGGTCAGCATGTCGTCGATAACCGTTACCCGCAGGTAAAGCCCGGATTTATCCCAGGCCGTCTGAAAAGACGCGCTGAAGTCATCCTTGCCGTTGCCGGAATCGATCCGGTTGGTCATCTCAATGGAGGGAACTTTGTCCCAGGAACCGGTGAATTTGACGGCGCTGAGGACGTCGGTTTTGAAGGAGGATCGGAAGGTCTGTCCGTCGACGACGCATTCATACGGGATATTCAGCTTCGTGATCCGGTCCGGTTTGGCGGGGGTATCCAGCTTGAATGACAGCGACTGCGCCGCGTTGCCGGGTATATTCAGGTCATATTCTCTGCCCTGAATTTTGATTTTGCCACTAATCGTGCGGGCCAGGTCGTTGGTAAAGGTCAGTTCGATGGTGTCAAGCGAGCTGAAACGGTCGGCAATTCTGAACGGCAGGGCCGTCGCTTCGCCGATTACTGCATGGGAAATTGCCCGGACAAAGGCTTCGCTGTCGCCGGCCTTGCCGCGAATGAACAGCGGGAATGGCGAAACCGGGAAAACTCCATCTTCGGCCGGGGTTCTGGCAACTCCCATCAGGTCGATGTATTCCGCGCCTTGGTAATTGTATTTGGCAGAAGGCGATTTCCGCATTCCAGTGTCGACCGCGCTGTTTTCGTTCCATACCGCGGCCAGCGGACGGCCCTGTTCGTCCTCCCAGATAAAGCATTTGGTTTCGGGGGCAAAGGTGAAATCACCGATATAGCGCTTGGGATTGCCCAGCAGAGTTCCAAGTGTATTGGGGATTTTCTGAAACGCCCGGGGAACCAGATTTATATCCAGCGCGTAATTTCCGGTGTTGCCGGCCGAACTGTTCGCCGACAGCACCCGCTGAAACTCGGTCAGGAATACCAGGTAAAACCGAGCATAATATGCCGCACTCAAGCGTTCGCTCCAGCCCAGGTCATACGAAAGCGTTCCGGCCCCCCAGACGGCGCCGTGACCGCTCCACCACGCGATCAGGGGGATATTCCACTGCGGTATCGCATACGGGTAAAAATGTCCGCCTTCGGGAAATACCAACGGCAGGCCCGGAAAACCGCTGTTGTCGACGGTCTTGACAAACTCGCGGAAATTCGGGTAAAGATTGGTGAGCGGGCGTGTATAGACATGGGTGCCGGCAAGGTCGGGTTGCCAGCGACCTTTGATCTGGGAAAGGAAATGGCCGACGGCTGCAGTTCCCTCGCGGGGCTCCATATTGGTGTCGCCGCGTTCATAAATCTTTGCATTCGGATAGACGCTTCTGACCGTTTCCGCGTAGGCGAGAAAAATATCCGGATAATTCGGATCCCGCTTGATCTCGGCGGGCCACTCCGTGGCGAAACTGTAATATTCACGCTCAGGAAAACGGCTGATCAATTTTTTGACGATCGTTACAAATTTTTCGCGATATTCCGGAGTCCAGCCGCCGCAAAGCCGGTAGTCGGGGAGCAAGCCCTTGATATTGCTGTAAAGCCCGCCGTCCGGATCATGAATATAGAAATAGATATGGCCGGGTTTCGGGTCGGTTTCCGGAAATATCTGTTTCATGGATTCGGCGGTACGGCGGAGAACGACACTGCTGCTGGTAATCGTCATCCGGTATTTTTTATACAGGGCGTCCAACTCCGGGGTATGGTGTGGGGCATCGCCGATGCTGCCGACTCCGATTGCCATGTCACGGGCAAGCTCTTTTTCCACGCTGGGATTGCACCAAACCGCTTTGTATACTTCACCATTATATTTTTTAGCGAACAATTTATGGATGGCATGGCGGTTTTCGAGCCACGGCATGACTCCGAGGCGGAAATATTCCCTCGATTCGCTTCCGGTATGGTATTTCACTTCAACCGTGTGGATACCGTCCTGAAGTTTTCCGGCAATCGGCAGTTCGAATGCTGGATTGGTATCTTTGCCGAAATCAAAAGAGAACTGATGAGACAGAATTTCTTCACGGAAAAAATTACGGATCGTTACCTCCGCTTTGCCCTTAATCGCGTCCGTGAGCGTGGATAACTCAAGCTTGGCGGACATCGGTTTGCCGCTCTCCAGGAAGCCGTCCGGCGGATTGGTGATCATGCGGGCCGTAATGACCGGCGCCGCGAAATCGGTTGCCGCGCCTCCGCGTTCGAGTTGAAGTCCGTCAAGGTAGATGGAGTTGCCGGCTGCGATATTACTGAAACCGAGCCACAGCGAAATAACCCCGTCCGATTCCGTTTGAAAGGTATAGCTGTACCGGGTCCAGTCAGCGGCATCGATGATAATTGCTTTCGGGCTCAGATCCCAGCGGTTTGCATGGCTTTTGGTAATGACATTAACATGGCCTTTGCCTTTGGAATAAAAGCTGAAAGTATAGGTCCCTTTGTCAGCGGGTACCGCTGCCGGATAAAACCAATGGCGGTTTTCGCTGATCTCCACATAATATTTACCGAATTTGCCGCCATTGTCTTTAAGAACGAAATCACCCGGACTTCCGGCGTTGCTGTTGATATACATCAGGCCCTGTGCAAAGTAGGGGTTCGGCAGCATATTGGTTCCGGTCGAGGACATGTCCAGGTCATCGACTTTTTTCAGATCCACGCCACCGGTTGACCGGGGGGCCTCGACGGTCCGCTTCATCAGGTCGAATATCAGGTGCACCCGGGTCTCTTTGACCGAGGGATGCTGGTTGATGCGAAATACTTTCTGCTGCGACATATGCGAATAAATCATGTTCGGCGAGACAATATCAATCCTGATATCGTCAAGTGGATTGAAGGATTTGGTAACCATATATTTGCCGGGATTGGTGTTTGGCTGTTTGCCGCTGAACAACAATTCTCCGGTCGATTCCAATACATAGCCGTCCGCGTTCGGCAAAGAGATGAAAATACCACGGTCCGCCGGATGGTGGCCTTCGGGATCGGAGGTTTCCAACACGTAATCGAGCTTGCCGTCCGGCAGGAGTTTCAGAGTTTGGGTCCAGGTGCCGGTAATCGCCGGGGAAGTGTTTTTCGCGTGATACGGCAGAATTCCCCTGACCGTGATGCTTTGGGCGGCGGAGTCGGCAATGCAATCGGTCACACACATGCCGCCTCCGTTATATTTGACCGGTTCCTTCAATCCGGCATTGCCGACTGAATTGGGTTGATACGAAGTACGGAATATCCAATTGACGTTCGCTACGATCCGGGTATCCGATAAAATACGAAAAGTACCGTTTTTCCGGACCTCGACCTTTTTTGAGCCGAAATCAAAGATCATTTCATCGGCATTGAATTTCGGCGCTATGACTTCTCCGGACGTATCGGTGGCGATTTCGGTGAACGGCGCCGGAGGTGTGGTCAATATCGGTGCCGCCTGGATACAAGCCGCGGCAAGTAGAATGGCTAAGATCTGACTTTTCATTGTATGATTATCCTTCTTGTTATTGAGTATTTACGGGATTCCAGTTTGTGCTCATGGCGGTCGCCGTGGTGGTGACGAACCGGGTTCCGAATTTCCAAGGGCGTACATCGCCACCGCTGTGCAGAAATATTCCGATATTTCTATGCCAGAACGGCGCTCCTGTTCCTGTAGTGGGAGTCCAGCTCGGAGATTGTGAAGCGAGGGAGTTGACGCCGGAAACCGGTATCCCTATATATGCTCCAAATGAAGCCTGGGTACCGGTGGGTCTGATTTCAGACAAGATTATGGACCCATTGACTATATGGACCAATTTCTTGGCCCAGGTATGATTGTTGTTCGCCGAGGCCCAGCCATACATCCCTCCCGGAGATTTTTCCGGCGTGGTATAGCTGACATAGGGGTATGTGAGTCCGTAAGTCCACCAGGATACACACTTGTTTCCGCCAATGGTTTGTTCCATTCTATATGACGGACAGATCAATTGCTTGTTTATTGCCTCAGCCGTATGACTGCTGTACCCCATGTAATACAGTATCCGGTATTGGAAATACCATCCATCCTTGCTGTAAGCGGGTATATAGCCATCATAATCATCGGAATACATTACTGTCGCCGGGTAAATCTGCTTCATTTTGTTGATGCATGAAGTTTTTCGTCCCGATTCAAGCGCGTTGTTCAATGCCGGTAACAGCATGGCCGCTAGAATTGCTATAATCGCGATTACCACCAGCAATTCAATGAGTGTAAAAAATTTTCTTTTCATGGTACACCTCTGTTATCTATAGTTGTAATACTGGAATTTCATGCAGTTCCGGAGCGATTTTTATTTGAGCCGGTTCCTGTTTGGCTCCGGTTTCGATTTCAGCCATCAGCAATTCCATGGCCCGGGAGGCAATTGTCCGGATCGGGCGGATAATAACCGCCGCCGGGCATTTGGCCGATACATAGGCCCCGGTGCAATCATAAAGTGCAAAACTCAAATTCAAATGTTCCAGATCGGCTATTATTTGGCGTCCGACCTCGCCCAGGCAAATCATGACGGCGGTAATTTTATGGCGGGTAATCTGCCGAATTATTTCCTCGCGGTATTTTTTATATTGGGCATGGAAATTATTGATTTTATTATCGGCATCTTTGTAAGGCCAGAAAAAGGGAAACACTTTCACCCCGGATTCTTCGCACCGCCTCGAAAACGCTCCCAATCGCAAATGCGGAATATAATAATGATGGTCAGCACCCAGAATCATCACTTTTTTGTGTTTGCCGCCGATAAAATAATCTGCAGCCAGTCTGCCGCCGGCCTCATCGTCGTTGACCACGCACGGCAGATCGGTTTCCGGGAATGGACGGTCAATCATCACCAGCGGTATTCCGGAACGGCGCAGCGCCAGAATCAGTTTATGATTGCCCAGCGTCATCAGATCGTTCGCCGAGGAGTAAGTGGGCACGATCATCAAGCCGTCGGTGTTATGCTCGAGCATGGCGCTGATCTTGATGGCCTGGTTTAAATCATCATCGCCGGAATCATTCAGAAACAACGCGTATTTGCGTTTTGCGGCGATTTCTTCCGCCGCCGCGAAAAGATTATAGGTGTGCTCCGAATGTACTCCCGAGCACCAGAGTCCCCCGATATTATGGGTTCTGGCCATCGGCTGATAAGGAATCTCGATGACCCGGTAGCCTTTTCTTTCCACCGATTCAATCACGTTCTCCTCGACCAGCTTCTTCAAACCGGAGCGAACCGTTATGCGGCTGAAACCGTAAATATTGGCTAAATCCCGCTCGCAAGGCAAAAACGCTCCGCGCGCCAATTCTCCCGAACGGACTTTCTCAAATATGCTGTTCGCTAAAATCTGATATTTTGCCTTTTCTTCCGACATGATATATCCTGTTGGTATCTTTTATTACCTAATTATAATACCACGTGGTAATATTGTCAATAGGGTAAAAAGGAAAAGATCAAATTTTTTTCGGTGTCGTATCGGCTTTTTCCGTCACCTGTTTAAAGACTAAGGAAGCTGGAAATTGCTAATTCGGCATTTTCCATCTTCCTAAAGTTTATTCTGAGCTTGCCGGCGGAATGCGGTTGGAGAGAGGCCGAAATTTTTCTTGAAGCGGTTCGAAAAATAATACTGGTCGCACATACCTAATTCCGCCGCGATTTCCGTCATCGACAGCGAGGAGTTCAGGAGCAATACCTGGGCGCGGCGTAATTGATGCAACTCCTGGTATTTGCGCGGCGACAGTCCGGTTTCGCGCCGGAAAATCTCATACAGCAGCGGTTCGGATATTCCGCATTGCCGCGCCACCTCATCAATGCTCATGCCATGCCTGGAGGTCAGGCAGTCGATGGCTTTTTCGACCCGCTCGCGATTGCGGGAGCTCCGGCAAGCCACGGAATTACAGGCGCGCTGGAGAATATTCTCAATCAGCAGCATCGCCAGCGGATACCAGCCGGGCGGGCGGAGCCGCTCGAGTTCGCGGGCTTCGGCCATGGCCACCCGAATCCGGCGATAGTCCCGCCGCGCGGGCTTAAAAACCCCCAGTCCCGGAATGACCTCCGGAAAATCACAAACCGCGGTCATGTGTTCCCGTAGTGCAAAGTGAAACCAGGTATATCCCCAGGATTCTTCGATTTCAAAACGGAAGGAAAAACCCGGTTTATAAATCAGGATTTCCCCGGCGCCCGCGGTATAGGATTCCCCGCTGTCCAGCTCGAGCGTCCCTGTGCCCCCTTCGGAAAGCAGCAATCCCCACGAACTCAACCGTCGTCGCCAACTGGCCACCGTATTTCTGGCTTCAATGCCGCAGGCGAAATCGGCGTCTTCATGGATTAATGGATTTTTCATAGAATATCACATCTTTTTTAGAATTTCAGGCATTGCCGTTTTAAGGTTTATACTGTATAATTATAGCCTATAAGAAAGGATTTTTCAAATGAATTTGAGTTTTAAGATTCCATATACGGTAAAAGATAAAATCACATCCGCAGAGCTTTCACATATCGCCCTTGCCGGTCCGGTGGCCGAAAAAATGGCGCAATTTTTCGAACAACGCATTCTTTCGGAGGAGGCCCGGAACGAAGTCTACCGCGAAGCGGCCGACGCTTTTCACCGGCAGGTTGACGACGAAGCCGGGGTCATCGGCATCTGGCAGGGCGAATTCTGGGGCAAATGGATGCTTGGGGCCATTCGGTTTTGCCGTTATTCCGGAGATGTGAAATTGCGCGAATTCATCCGGGAGGGCGTCGCAGAATTATTGACCCTTCAGCGCCCGGACGGCTATCTGGGAACCTACCGCGATCCGCTTTTTCTACACGCTGCCGAACCGGAAAAAACGGTTCAGGCAATAGGCCGGACGTGTGACTGGAACTGGAATATCTGGTGCCGCAAATACACCCTCTGGGCCATGGTCGAAGCTGCCATGCTCCTTGATGATCCGGCTATTCTCCAAGCTTGCGAACGCTTTGCCGATCAGTTGATTGCCATGCTCCATGACCACCATATCGCTGTTCGCGACACCGGCACTTTCTTCGGGGTAGCCTCCGGTTCGATCATGAAACCGATCCTGGTCCTCTACCGCCTCACCGGCAAGACTGGATACCTGGAGTTCGCCCGCGAAATCGTCAACGACTGGGAACGTCCGGACAACGCACCGCCGAACCTGATCGCCAATGCGCTCTCCGGCAAGCCCGTCCATCGTTGGTATTCGCATGAACCGTCCTGGGCCAAGGCTTATGAAATGATGTCGTGTTTCGACGGCCTGCTGGAGCTTTACCGCATCACCGGCACGGAAAAATACCTGAAAGCCACCCAATCATTCTATGACCTGCTCAAGGAACACGAAAGCAACTGCGTCGGCAGTGTCGGCTACAACGACCAGTTCCGCCACGCCGCGGCATTTCTGAACGGCATCAGCGAGCCCTGCGATGCCATTCACTGGATGCGGATCTGCCACGAACTCTTCAAACTGACCGGCGAAATCCGCTATATGGATTCATTAGAATATACCTTTTTCAACGCATTCCTGGCCGGAGTTTACCGGGACGGCAAATGGGGGGCGCGTGGAGTCCGTTCCGCCGGACGCCACCTGACTGCCCTCGAGCAGGCGAAATTCACCCGCAACCATTGCTGCGTCAACAATGTTCCGCGCGGTTTCCTGAATATGGCCGAAACCTGTGTCATGACCGGCAACAATTCCATCTATCTCAACCTCTATTGCGATTACGACTATACCGGCGAAGTCAAACTGTCGGTCCGCTGGGACTACTTCAGTTCTGCCCGGATTCAGCTGGAATCGCCAACAGCGTTTACGGTATATTTCCGAATCCCGCCGTGGAGCCCGCGCACCACTCTGACGCTCAACGGGCAAAGCCGGGAATTCACCGGCAGTCAATACGCCGCCATCGCAATTCCGGCGGGCCGCTCCAATGTTGAACTGGATTTTCATCTCACCGTGCAAGTTCACGAACGACGCGAAACCGGCGAAATAACCGAAGCCACCCCCTGGCACCTGCGGCGCATCTGTTCCGACCAACCCGCCTCCGCGGTCCAGCCTGAACAATTATTCAGCGGTCCGCGCCTGACCCTGACCTGGGGCCCTCTGCTGTTGGCGCGGAGTAAATACCTCGGCAACACCGAAGCCGAGATGTTTACCGCGCCAACGCTGACGGACAAGGAAACGAATTTTACACTGTTGCCGAAGGCTTCTTCGAGTGGCATGCTCTTGACTGCGGAGTTGCAAAGCGAATCCCTCCGGACGCCCGTCTGCGACTACGCCTCGGCCGGTAATGAAATATTAACCGACGATAGTTTTTTCAGCATATTTTTCTAACGAAGGAGGACGCATGTTGAAAGTAAAGAATTTCACCCTCATTGAACTCCTGGTAGTGATCGCGATCATCGCAATTCTTGCCGCCCTGTTGTTGCCCGCGCTGAGTAAAGCCCGGCAATCCGCGCGACTGGCCTCGTGCCTGTCCAACCAGAAACAGTTGGGGCATTATCTGCATCTGTACGCCGATGATTATAACGATGTCATCCATCCCTTTTTGAGAAGGATTTCCGCCTCGACTCTTCGCACTTGGAATGACATATCCTCTTTCCCGGTGGGGGGCTTGCTCGCTTCCGGCCTGATCCAGCCCACCCCCACGCTCACCAATACACGAGTTCCTGTCTTCATATGTCCGGCCGACGACGCCCCCTACGATTATCCCAATACTTATTCGATAACCGCCATTGCCACCAGCTATGGTCTCAATCACATGCTCTATGCCAAAACCATCACCGCCAATGTATCGGAAACCACGGCGGAAGTTGATGCGGGCAATCTTATCTTGTCCCCGAAGTTGTTTTCCCACAAGAAACCCAGTCTGACCTGCGTTATGACGGATACAGCCGATCCGGAGCGTTACGGATGGACCGGCGCCGGGAGCGCGGCTCAACGTTTTACTCCTCTCGGAAGCGCCCATATGGCCGCCTTCAGCCTGGCGCCCGGGGCAAAAACTTCCGGCAGATATTACCATGTTGCCGGCGGGGTGCGTCATGGCTACCAGAACACCCTCCATTATATCGATGGACACGCCGGTAAGCTTGGTACTCAACTTCTTGCCCGTACACCTCTGCAGCGTCGAAGTCTCTGGTCCAGTGTCTCCCTTAACGACGGCGGCCCACTCCTTGACAACATCGGTTATTAAAAACAATTAAGGATGAATATATGAAAAAATTGATGCTATTACTGGTATTAGCGGCACTATTCTGCGCTTATGGCGATGAACTCTTGAAAAATGGCTCGTTCCGCGAAGCCACTTCGGCCGCACTGCCGCGGGAATGGAAGTTCAGTGATCCCGCCGGGTGCTCGCTGAAGGATGGAGTTCTGACGCTGAAAAATGAAGGATCAAGGAAACTGGTGATACAGCAACGCAATCTACCATTGGTTCCCGGCCGGAAATACGAATTTTCGTACTCCGTTCGTAGCGAACAATCCAGCCCTTACCGAATTTATTGCGAATGGGTCAGGAAGAATGCCGCCGGTGAGCGTGAATACAAAAGCAGCGGCGGAAAATTCGTCACCGCTTCGCCGGAATGGCGGAAAGTCTCCTTCCGTTTCACTTATCCGGAAAGATTCGAACCCGCCTATGCGGTCATCAACATGCGGGAGGCGGGTACTCTGGAATTGAAGGAACTGAACCTGGTCCCGCTGGATGAATCGGATCGTAAGGAATTTGGCGGGGTCTGGAAATTCAGGTCCGGAAGCGGCATGGAGCAGATTGATTTCAAGGAAATGGCGATGGTAAAAGGCGGTTCCCGCGCACACGGCGCGGCTCTGCGTGAAGTGTCGCTGGAACCGGGGGAAACTTATGAGTTTTCATACACCGCACGCGGCTTCGGAGACTCTGGTGATATCACTGGATACCATCGCTTCCGGGTCAACGTGCTTCTGAACGGGGACTCTGTCGGACTGTCCTCTTGGGAAGATACCTGGGTTCAAAGCGGACAGCTCAAAAAACTCAGTTTCAAGGCCCCGGAAACGCTGAAAAACGCGAAAGCCGATTTCCTTTTTTCGGTGATGGGAAAAGGCCGCGTCGGGTTTTACGATTTCAAGCTGACCCAAACCATTCCCCTGCCTGCGGACCAATTTCCGCTCATACTGGAATCCCCCCCGTACCGCAACATGATATTTTCGAGCCTGCCGGTAGACCATATCTCCGGGTACGTTCCGGTCGACAATACGGTAAAAAGCGTTGCCGCTTCTTTATATTCAGGAGAAAAACTTATCGCGTCGGCTCAAATGGAAAACAAGGATGGGCGAGCGGCATTCTCCTTCAAGGCGGCAGGGCTCGCCGTCGGCAAGTATACGCTGACCATCACGATTCATGCCGCTCAGACCATCGAGAAAAAAACAATTATCGAAAAAATGGCCCCCGCTCCGATTGAAGTCGTACAGGGGGCCGACCGTAATTTTTATATTAACGGCGAATTCTTTTTCCCGGTGATCTTTTGGAATATTCCTCCGGAGGAACACGCCATATATCAGGCGGCGGCAAACGGCATCAATCTTTGCATGCGCCGTCCAAGCAGTGAAGCAGATGCCCTGAAATCGCTCGATACTGCTGGAATGCTGGGAATGAAGTTGATTTTCAACCTCCGCTATGCCAAGGATCCGGACGGCGAACAGTTCCGCAATTGGGCTCACAATTTGGAAAACATACTCACGCCAAAAGTGCTCTCACATCCGGCCTTATTCGGGTATTTCCTGGTCGACGAATCTTCCTGGCTGGGCGTCCCCCTGAAATCATTGCTTGCCAGTTATGCCAAGTACAAACAGCTGGACCCCTATCGCCCGGTTTGGATCAATGCAGCACCGCGTGGAACCATTGAGGAGCAGCGCGAATACAGCCGGGCCTGCGATATTTACGGGGTGGATATTTATCCGGTTCCATATCCGAATCAACACTCGGGACTTGATGACAAAGGCATTACCAGCGTCGGCAAATATGCGGAACGATCTTGGAATATTACCGAAAAACGCAAAGCAATTTGGTTGGCGCTTCAGGGATTTGCCTGGGGAGAAGACCCGGGAAATTCCGGTCCGTGTTTTGCACACCCGACTCTGCGCGAAACCCGCTTTATGGCCTATGATGCTCTGCTCAACCAGGCGAATTCGGTTGGCTGGTGGGGAGTCCAGCATGTTAAGACTCCAGAATTTTTCGACACACTTTTTCAGGCGACTTCAGAATTACGCGAAATGTCCGGAGTCCTGGCCGCCGGTAAGAAAATTCCGGGAAAATATTCGGCGAACTCAGGTTTGAAATGTACTATGTTTGAACACGCTTCTGGAAAATGTCTGATTGTCATGAATGTTACCGGAGAAGCTATTACCGGAGAACTCGCAATACCCGGTTTTTCGGGTCAACTTGAGGTGATCCGGGAAAAGCGCAAAGTTGATGCTGTCAATGGTATATTCAAAGATGAATTTGCGCCTTACGACGTGCATGTTTACGCTGCAGGAAAATTGCCGCAGCCACTCTACCGAGCCCCTGCTTTTGATGAAAAAGCTGAAAAAACAAAATTTTTCCATACCCGGGCGGAAGTGTTGAACTCCATGAAATCCTACGAAGGCAAAGCCAACTGGATATGGGATGCCAAGCTCATGAATACCCCGAATTCCAAAGTACTGCTGGCAAAATCATTTCACTTGGATGCCGTGGTAAAGGACGCCGCAATGAAATTCGCCGCTGATGACTGCTGTACGGTCATAATCAATGGCCGGGAACTCGGGCAAAGCAACACCTGGGACACGATGGAATATCACGAATGCGGCTCTTTTTTGCGTCCCGGTGAAAACCTGATTGTCATTGAAGCCAGAGACACCGGCAAACTCCCCTGCGGAGTGATTGCGGAGCTGACGGTTCACACCGCTGCCGACAAAGAAATCATTATAAACACCGACAACTCCTGGTTTGCGACTGGCGGAGAGGATGGTACCAAAATTGGAATCCAAGATATTTCGGGTTGGGAAAAAGCAGGAATTGCCGCCCCCGCCGGTCAAGGCAGATGGGGCAAAAATTTAAAAGAAAAAATCCGGAAAGGATTGTGACAATGTACTTTATCGGGTCAGGAATCTTGCTCCGACTAATGCGCCGAGGGTTCCTCCGAGGAGGCCGCACCAGCAGAACCGGAAAATCAGCATCATTGTAAAGGATATGGTTTTCAGGCCGGTCAGACCGTAGATTCCGGCGAAAACCGTTTCCATGACGATGACGGCGAGAAACCATAGTTCGAGCCATAGCAGCCATTTATTCCGCGATAACCAGCCGGGCGTGTTCATTGTGGGCATGCCTGCCTGAACCGCTTTTCGGGTGAAATAAGCGGTCGGCAGGGTTACGAGCAAGCTGACGAAGCCACAGGTGATAAAGGCGTCGATGGCGGCGTCAATCCACGATAGTGGTTGCATGGTTCGGTTGCTGAGGTAGAGTGCCACGCCATTCAATATGGCGTTGCTGACGCCGGAGTAGAGAAACTGCGTGGCCAGAAATTTGCGATGGATTTTTTCCATATTATACTCAAAGCGCGTTGGGATCGCCGGCCCGTCTTCTACGGGCGATGTCCAGCAGCAGTTCATCGATCTCCGGCGCGGCCTCGGAGTGGTAAATATTCCGAGCTATCGCACGGTCGGTATCGGTGACGATGACGAGCCGTTCATTGGCGGCTACTCCTTTGAGTATGCCCACGGCGGATTGCATTGGAGTGATCGCGTCTTTCGGGGCGTTGCCTTGCCAGATCGGCGTCGCCACCGTCCCGGGAATAATGGCTGAAAACCGGATATTTTCGTCCCACAGTTCATAACGCAGCGAGCCGGTCAGTCCGATCAGCGCGGCTTTGGTGGCGCTGTACATGGTCTGATAAGCCATGGGGATGTAGCCGATGCCGGAGGCGGTGTTAGCGATGTGTCCGCCACCTTGCGCCCGCATGATCGGTAGCGCTGCCTGGATGGCGTGGAGCGCTCCGTAAAAATTAATGCGAAAAGCGAATTCCCAGTCTGTGCCGGTTGTTTCATCGAATGCTTTGGTTAAGCCGAGTCCGGCATTGTTGAACAGGAAATCGAGGCGTCCGCCGCCGAATTCCGCTCCCCGGCGGATCATTTCGTCGACACTTTCTTTGCTGGTGACATCTGCGGCTATCCCATGTACTCGCCCAGGCTGTTCATGATTCAGACGGTCACATTCGGCGGCAAGTTTTTCTTGATTGAGGTCAGCCATCACGACAGCTTTGGCGTTCATGGCAAGCAAGGCCTCGCAGAGGGCAAGCCCGATACCCGAGGCCGCTCCCGTAACCAGGGCGACTTTGTTTTCATAATATTCTTGCATACGCTTTCTCCTTTGGTCAAATTAGGTTGTGTCAAAAATTTATACATTAACATACATTTAACTACTTTATTGTTAAGGAAAAAGCTCAAAAGATCACTTTTTCCTGAAAATTTTTCAAAAAAGACTGGATAAAAAGTTTCAAGTGAAGCATTTTTGTTATTCTGCAAAAACAAACAAAAAAGGAGGCTTCACTTGAAAAAATCATTAGATAAACTTGCCCATTGGGTTTGCCGGCAATTAACT
>JAVBRM010000128.1:0-35302 GCA_031548025.1 Victivallaceae bacterium
GAAGAAGGCATGGCGCGAGTGGCGGACAAAGTCAATATCCCGATTGCCGCCGGTGAGCGCCTGACCCGTTTGCAGGAGTTCAAGCGGCTTTTTGAGAAGCGCGCCATCGCCATTGCCCAGCCCGACCTGGCGCATTGCCACGGGTTCAACGAAGGGGTCAAGGTGGCGCACTTAGCGGAAGCTTTCAACGGTTTTGTCGCTCCCCACTGCCCGATGAGCCCGGTGATTACCGCCATCAGCCTGCACCTGGATGCCATTGCCCCGAACTTCCTGATTCAGGAAAGACTCTTCCTCAACGACTGGCGCAACGAAGTCATCACCGAACCGCTGCAGGTGGTCGATGGCTACATTCACCTGTCAAATAAGCCAGGCTGGGGCATTGAACTCGATATGGATATGGTACGCAATCACCCCCGCATTCTGGCCGGAACTCCCCGGTTGTTCCGTCCCGACGGCGCGGTTTGCGACTGGTAAAATATAAGGATTTACAAAGATGAACATTTTCGAAGATCCCACTCTGAAATTGAAGTTGAACGGTTCGCTCAAGCCCCGCAAGAGCTCCGAAATCAAGGCTTCACCGCTTTCAATCGGTTTTGAATGTCTCGACCGCGAGCTTTTCAAGCCGGAAAAATGCTATGACCTGATGGCGGAAGCCGGGGTCAAATGGGCCCGCTGCCAGACTGGCTGGGTCCGTTGCGAAAAAACCAAAGGCGTCTATGACTTCGCCTGGCTCGACGAAGTGGTCAATGAACTTCTGAGCCGCTCAATTCAGCCCTGGTTCAACCTCGGGTTCGGCAATCCGCTCTATATGCCCGGCGTCCCGCCCGCCGCCGTCGGCTGTGTCCCCACCGAATACGGCCCCGAGTGCCTGGAAGCGTGGAAAAATTTCGTTACCGCGCTGGTGAAACACTTCAAAGGACGGGTTAACCATTATGAAATCTGGAACGAGCCGGATATCGACTGTTTCTGGCGGCCCAGCCAGGCTTCCGGGAAAAATTATGCGGATCTGGTTGCAAAAACCGCTCCGGTAATCCGCGCCGCCGATGCCGAGGCGCTGACCATGGGATGTTCCTCCGGCGGCGATTTCAAGAAGGGAGCCTATGTGCTTTATTTCATCCAGGAAGCGCTGCAGAACGGCATCGGCGATCACCTGGATATCTGGTCGCTGCACCCCTACCAGCCCTACCCGGAATGGAATTTCGAAAGCAACTACCGGGCGATCCAACACCTTTTCAAACAGTACGCTCCGCATGTGCAAATCTGGCAGGGCGAATGCGGTTATCCCTCGCAAACCTACGGTCATCACGATCAGTGGATGGAATTATACAACACCAACGAAACCAATCAGGCAAAATTTCTGATCCGCCGCTTTTTCCTCGACGGCCAGTTCAACTCCGGATTGATTTCCTATTTTCATATCGCAGACCTGATGGAAAAACCGTATCGCCAGGCCGACGGCACCGTCCGTCCGCCGGTCATGCTCGGTTTGCTCCACGGCCTGAAATACACCAAAAAGAAATCGTTCCAGGCGTTTCAGTCGATGGCGGCGATTTTCGACAGCGACACCACCGCCGAGGATCTCATGTTCAACGCCCGGATCGACGGCTACTCTCTGCGTCACAACGGGGTGATTCAGGAAATGGCGATCAAGACTTACAAATTCGTCCGCAAGGGTTTCCCGCTGTACGCCTATTATTATCCCGAGGATCTGCAGCGCGAATGGCCGCCCGTTAATTCGGTTACACTATACGCCCTGAACGATGCCCCGAAGAAGCTCACCCACCCGGTAATGCTCGATCCGCTGACCGGCAATATCTACGATATCACCGATTGGGAAGTCAACACTCTCGGCGTAACTTTCAGGGGCTTGCCGCTGACCGATTATCCGCTGGTGATTACCGAAGCGTCTGTGCTTTGATGCAGCGGAATTCCGGAAACTTGCCGGCGAAGAAATCAAAAGCCTTCTGCCGCGAACCGGAATCCGCAAAAAGTGCAAAAAAGGTAGGGCCACTGCCGCTCATACACGCGGTAGTGGCTCCGCATTCCAACAGCAATTCTTTCAAATGGACCAGGATCGGGAATTTAGCCAACACCGCCGGCTCCAAGTCATTGTAAATATCAGCAAGCAGGTTTTCACCCGCCTCAGGAGCCGGACCGATGGTCGCGGGATCAAGATGGCGGTATGCCCAGGCCGCGCTGACCGGGAATCCGGGATTGACCAGTAGTAATGACATATTCGGAATTTCCATCTTGAGCGGCGTCAGTTTTTCGCCGACGCCGGTAGCCAACGCCAGGCGAGGATCGAGAAAAAACGGCACATCGGCGCCAAGCCGCAAAGCCATTGCCGCCAACTCTTCTCCCGAAAGAGCCTGATAACGCCGGTTCAGCAAGCGCAACACCGCGGCGGCGTCGCTGCTCCCTCCCCCCAAACCGGCCGCCACCGGAATATTTTTAGTCAGGTGAAACCGCCATTCCGGAGCGATGCCGGAGGCGGCGCTGTAAAGTTTCGCCGCTTTGCAACAGAGATTGTCATCCCCGCCCAAACTGGGCTCGGAACAACTGAATGACAATCCCCCGGGAACAATCGTCAGTTCCACCAGATCGGCCGGTTCGGATAACGGCAGAAACACCGTTTCCAGCTCATGATAACCGTCGACTCGGCGCGCGGTAACCTTCAGCCGCAGATTGATTTTGGCCGGAGCCGCCTCAACTGAACTTGAAGCCGTATTTGTTATTGTAGTCATGAATCTGGTTGGTTATGTCGACAGCCAGTTGCAGCGCCCGCAAACCCTGCTCACCGGTGACTTTGGGCGGAGTAAACACCCCGGAATCAATTGTGGCGCGGACGGCGGCGAGGAAATCTTCCAGCTCGTCGGCCAGAGCGTTCTTTTCGTTGAGACTGATCTCTTTCTGGGCGAGTCCGACCCGGTTTTTCTTGAAAACCATGCCGGAGTGTTTGCCGTAATCCATGGAGATATAAGCGTCGTCCTGGAACACCCTGAAACGCCGCATCGGCTCATTACTGACCCGGCTGGCGGTGATATTGGCGGCGCTGCCGTTGACGAATTTGATCCGAACGCTGACCAGGTCCTCGGTTTTGCTGAGGATCGGAATACCGATAGCGTCGACGCGCTCGATGTCGCTGTTGATCATGGTCAAAATCAGATCGAGGTCGTGAATCATCAGGTCAAGCACCACGCTGACTTCGGTGCCGCGCCGGTGCATCCCCGGCCGCGCCGGCGGATAAGTACTCAGGCGGTGCGCTTCGATAAAACGGGTTTTGGCATGTTGTTTTTCCAGATAATCCATGGCGGGATTGAAACGCTCGACATGCCCTACGGCCAATACCAGATTGCGCTCTTTGGCCTCGTTGACGATATCCATCCCCTCTTCCACGGTAACGCAAAGCGGTTTTTCCATCAGGATATGCTTGTTCATTCTCAAGAGCGGCATTCCAATGTCGTGATGGAGATGAGCGGGCACGGCAATGCTCAAAGCTTCGCATTCTTCGGCCAGGGCCTCCGGCGTGGGAAATACTTTCAAACCGAATTCTTCAGCCACCTTGGCGGCAGTCTCTTCCGAAACATCATAAATTCCCACAATATCAGCGTTTTCGCTGGCCTTATATAATCTGGCATGATGACGCCCCAACACCCCGACACCAACAACCCCGACTTTTACTTTGCGCATTGACAGTCTCCAAACAATTTTGCATTTTGCATATTATATCCTTATTTTCCCAAAAATCCAATCAAAAGTTGACCCTTCACATGAATTTATGAATAAACCAATGCGGAGGGACGAGTCCGCCAAAAAGAAGTCAGACAGATCGGACATGTCGGATTTGTCGGACACATCGGACGGTTTTGAGCGTGAGGATCCAAGTTTATAAACCGACAATGTCCACCCTTTGGATTTTTGGCGGTCTCGTCAATAGTCTCAAAACTCAACTGTCATTTGAGTCTTTTGAGTCTTTTAAGTCTTTTGACTTGACTTTTTGAGGCCTTGCAGACGAAAAAAATAAGAAATATTTTGACATGAGCTATTGATTTACGACAACGTTTGCGTTATAATAATTATAGAAATATAAAACATATATACCTTATTTATGGAAACGTTGTCTCATGAGTGTGGCATTAAAAGACATAGCATTGAAGTTGAAAGTTTCGCCAAGCACGGTGTCGCGGGCGCTCTCCGGCAAGAACGGAGTTTCGGAAGAAGTTCGGAACAAAATCGTTTCTTATGCCGATAAGCATATGTTTTCCGTCAACTCCGCCGCCAAAGCGCTACGGACCGGCAAGGGGTCTGGGATCATCCTGATCGCCCCCCTGAACCGGCCGGAAGTGGCGCGATGGCGCGATGAAATGCTCTTGAACAAACTGCGCCCGCTGTTCGGGGCGGCCTTGAGCCTGACTTTCGACTCCGGTGACAACCTGGAGACATATGTTAAAATGGCGCTGGCGGAAAAGCCGCGGGCATTGATTATCAGCAGCGTCTGGAATCAGAATCAGGATATAACCGGAGCATGCCGGGCACAACAGGTTGCTGTGCTGTCGGTGGATTCGCGCATCGCCGGACATGACAATATTGTCGTCGACCGCGCTTCGGGAACATGCCAGATGACCAAAATGTTCATCCTGGCCGGCTGTACTCATCCGGTCTATTTCGCCCATCCGGAAGAACTCGATGAAAAAGGACATGGCCGCCTCTCCGGCATCCGGCGCGCATACCGGGATCTGGGCAAAGAGTTCAAGGATGAATTTTGCGTACTTTTCGAACCGTACCGGAATGATTCGGCGCTTGGCTTCGAAATGGCTTCAAAGCTGTTGAACAGCCGTTATATCGACGCTTTTTTTACATTCAACGATTTGGCCGCGCTCGGGGTACAGCGCGCCATTTCCGGATGCAGTACGGATTCTTTGCATAACATCATGATGGTCGGCTTTGACGATTTGCCTTTCAGCGCTTATTTGCCGACCTCGCTTTCGACGATTACGCAGCCGTTGGACCAGATAGCCGAGCGCGCTGCGGAATTGCTGCAAAAACGTCTCGAGAATTTCGACGCACCGCAGGAAACGGCGCTGATTCCGACCCGGCTCGTCATTCGCGAAAGCAGCAAAGTCCATGATCACAGCCTCCTGAAAGAAATTTTTGACAACTGAGGAATTCACGATGAAAGCATTGACTGCAGTATTGACCGTATTATTGACGGCAGCGGCCGGGGCCAATGAAATCAAGCTTGATGCGGGCTGGCGTTTCACTCCCGGCGACGATATGAACTACGCGAAGGCCGATCTCGATGACGGCGCCTGGCGTCCGATCAAAGTCCCGGCTTACTGGAAACGCGCCGGATTCACCGGTATCGATAAGCTTGGTTGGTATCGCTGTAAATTCACCTTGCCGGAGGGCGCCGGAAAGCCGCTGGAGTTGACCATCGGAGGGATTTCCCGATGCGATGAAACTTATTTTAATGGTCAACTGGTCGGCCGCACCGGTGATTTCGGGGATAAATTTTCCAATCACAAGTACGTGAGGCGCACATACGACATCGCCCCGGAACTGGTGAAGGACGAAAACGTGATCGCTATTCGGGTTTTTGCCGGTGAGGAAGCTGCCGGAGGCGGAATTATCAAGCCGGTTTCACTGCGCGAAATCGAGTATGGAGATGCTTTTCGAATTTCACACCGAATGTCGGCGAAAGGCTTTTATTATGCCCCCGGTGAAAAATTTTCCTACCGGATTGTCTGCTTCAATCGCTGGAGCGAAGCCCGGAAAATTGTGATTGAAAGTATCGTTCGCGATTACCGGGGGACGGTAATAAAGAAATTCAGCGACACCATCGCCGTCGAAGGCGGAAAAGAAGTGGAACTGGAAAAAACGCTTGAGCTTCCCCTGAACGGTATTTACGCCATCGAAAGCGGTGTTATCGAAAACGGCAAACTGACAAATCCGAGCAGTATCAAGATCGCCATTCTGCCTGAAATCACTACGGCGGCAGATTCCGATCACCGCTTCGGCACGGCGGCACACCTCAATTGGTGGGAAGAGGCTGCGGTAGTGAAATCGCTGAATGTAATGGCGCGGGCCGGAATCGGCAGCGTCCGTCTCGGTTTCATCTGGGGTGAGTTGGAACCCAGCCGGGGTAGCCTGGATTTCGCCCGAACGGATCTGATTGTGAACGAAGCGGCCAAATATGGAATCACGGTCCTGCCGACGCTCTCTGGGGTTCCCCCATGGGCGGAAACGAAAAAATCGCAGAACAAACGCATGGAAATTCCGCAGGCGGGAGACTGGACGGCATTTGTCCGGACGGTCGTATCCCGTTATCGGGATAAAATCCCTGCCTGGGAGATCGCCAACGAGCCCAACCATAACAAATTGACTCCCATGGAATACTGTGCCATTTTGAACCCCGCTTACGCCACCGCCAAGGAAGTCGCACCGGAATGCGAAATCCTCATCGGCGGCCTCTCCTCGGTCCACGTCAAAGCTCCGGGCAGGGTTCTAGCCGGAGTCTATTTGAAGGAGTTGCTCAAAGCGGGAGCGAAATTCGACTCGATCGCATTTCATCCGTATGTGGGTTGGCCGAAATTCAACACCCGCATTGCCTCTGAGTTTACCGACGCCATCAAAGAGGTCGACGATGCCGCCGGCCAGGATAAGAAGATCCACTTGACGGAGTATTCATCATCCGTTCGTGCCGACCAGGGGCGAAGTGAACTCGACCAGGCCCGTTTCCTGGTCGTCTCCACAGTGACGGCCCTGACCTTGAAGAATACCGGCAATGTCTACTGGTACAATTTCCGTAATAAAGGCGTCGATCCGAAAGACAATGAGATGAACTACGGACTCATCAACTTTGACTTTTCGCCGAAAACCGCGCTTGTAGCCTATCATGCGTTGATTTCACAACTGAAACACCTGAAATTCAGCGAAAACTGGAATAACGCTCCCGATGGCGTGACCGGTTACATCTTCGGTGGAAAAGAGCGCAAAGTACTGGTCGCCTGGACGGATTCGGGAACCCGCTCCATTGCTGTGCCGGGTGCCGTTTGTGCTGTCGATCTGGTCGGAGCCCCTGCAGAAATCGAGGCCGACAAAGTCTGGATCAGCGAGTTGCCCACATATATTACACTAACTGAAATCAAGGAAAAACAGAGATGAAGAACAAAAACTTTTTCACACTTATCGAGCTCCTGGTAGTGATCGCGATCATCGCCATCCTGGCGGCCATGCTCCTGCCCGCCTTGAATAAAGCGCGCGAACGGGCACAAACCATCAAATGCATATCCAATGAAAAGCAGATTGGCCTCGGAGTCACCGCCTATCTGGAGGACAACCGTGAATTTTTCATGATCTATCAGACGGCTCCCTATCCGGACGGCAACCGCCGGGTCTGGTCGGATCTATTGGCCGAGACTTATGTTACACGTACTATATTTGCCTGTCCCGGCCTGAAATCACCGGAAAAAACACAGACCAATCACACGCCCAGCGGTATGACTTATACTGGATACGGCTATAATTTCCGTTACCTTGGTTCGTATATGGGATTGAGCAGCAGCAATGCGCAAGTGGCGAAGCTCAGCGAACTGCGGTATCCCTCGATCGGATATCTGGTGATGGACTGCAACCAGGGATTCGGAACCAATATCGGGCTTTTCCGGGTAACCGATGTTCTTTCTTCGGCTCCAACCACCAACGGTTTTCCCGACGCCCGGCACAACCGGAGTTTAAACATACTGTATGTCGACGGCCATGCCGAAAGCAAAACCGTCAATATTGCCAATCCTTATCTGACCCTTGGCTCCGGTTCCTCATCCAACAACTGGCGTTGCGGGCGGCCGTGAACAGGTTAAGAGTTCTAAATATCGCCAATAAAATATGAGCCGAAAATCGCGAGAAATCTCAAACCTGGTTTGCATGATCTCTACCACGGGCTAACTTATTGGAAAAATCAACCGTGGTGGAACATGCTGAATATTGTCGTCAAATCGATTGTCTGGATCTTGAATCTGTTGTTTTATATCGTCATCATCAATTTCGCCCTGATCCCCGGGGCCTTCGCCGGGCGGAATTACCTCGGCACTTTCGGCACCATGGCGGTGATCCTGGCGGTAAACGTGTTCTTCGTCCTCTTCCTGGGCGGCAAATTGTACAGCACCCTTTTTGAAACTCCGGTCGAACTGGAACAATCCGAAGAAATATTCGTCGGCAGATTTTATTCCGGCAGAAAATATTTTCTGCTCGGCCTGGCGACAGATTTGGTAATTTTCGGACTGCTGTGGCTGCTGCTCAGTGACTTTGCCGCCTCGGTATTCGTCCTGGCGCTGATGAGTATCCTGCCGTTGGCGGGCCTGGCCTGGGGCATATACAAACCGCAGGAGCGCGCGTCCAAAATTCTCAGTTTGTTCATCAATATCGGGATCATCTGCGCTCTTTTTCTGCTGGTTGTTGCGCTGTTCGGTTTCTACTCGCTGCCGCGGCAGATCAATTATTCCAGCAAAACCTGTACGCCATGGCGTTATTTCGCCCTGGAACGCGGTTTCGTCAAGCGGATGATACCACCGCAGGCGACGGATATCACGATCACCGGCTACAGCTCGTCGCCCTCCTGGCAATGCTCGGTCGACGAAAATGCCTTCCTGAACTTCGCCGCTCTGAACAACTATAAACTGCGGCTTAACGATCCGTATTACAACGCCAATCCCGAAACCAACAAAGAACCGGTCAGTGCCCTGAGAATGTTAAAAGAACAGCCAACCTCATATTACATTTACACTTACCGCTATCTCAATAACGGCGGCTGGCGACTGATTTACGACCGCGACAAACAAATCCTCTACGGGAACTATTCCCGGAATTGAACTTGAATACCTCATACCACAGGGAAGCCACAACGGCCAGTCCCAGTGCAAAGAGAAAATGCCTGTGGCAAAACGGCGCCGTTCTGGCAAGCTTGTTACCGATAGGAAGAAAGATCAGGGAAAGCGGCAACGCAATCACCAGGATATTGATGGTCCATACCACTTTGTCGCGCCATTCCCAGATGATCCGAAAGCACGATTTGAACTCGGATGCATTGACATACACCAGGAAAAAATTTGCACAAACGAGATAAAAAAGCATGAACGAGCGTATCTCGGCAGCTTTAGTACCGGTGTATTTCAGATAAAAAATTCCAACCGCGGCGAATGCGAAAATCACCAACCCCTGAATCAGCGACTTGCAAAGCGTTCCATAGTTTAAAATCGAATCTCCCCGTTTGCGCGGCGGGCGCGTCATGATGCCGGGTTCCGGCGGCAGCCGCTCAAAGATGATCGAACATGTCGGATCAATGACCAGTTCCAGCAAAACCACGTGAATCGGCAAAAGCAGAAGCCCCCCGGAAAATACCAGCGGATTCATCAAAGCCAGAAGCGCAATCGGAATATGGATGACCAGAACATAACCGATCGCTTTGCGGATGTTGTCATAGATGCGCCGCCCATCCTTGACCGAGCTGATAATAGTACTGAAATTATCGTCAAGCAGAATCATGTCGGCCGCTTCGCGAGCGACTTCAGTTCCGCGTTTGCCCATGGCGATACCGATATCGGCGGCCTTGAGTGCCGGAGCGTCATTTACGCCGTCTCCGGTCATTGCCACAATCTCGCCGCTGGCTTGAAGAGCCTGGACAATGCGCAATTTATGCCTGGGCATAACCCTGGCGAAAATGGCCGCATGCCGGATTTGGTCGTCAGATAAATTATCGAGTTCTTCCCCGGTCAAAGTATCGCCCTTCGTTACGCCAATCCTGTCGGCAATGGCTCGCGCTGTCAACGCATGATCGCCGGTGATAATCACCACCCGAATTCCGGCTTCGGTCGCGGAACGAATCGCATCGGGCGTCTCCCGGCGCGGCGGGTCGACAAATCCAAGCAGCCCGGCCAACACATACGTATGGTTTTTCATATCGTCTTCTATGACATCCCCGCCCTTGCAAACCGCCACCGCGATGACACGGCACCCCTGTCGCATCAGCTCTTGCTGAGCGTCTTCGGCCTGACCGCACAGTGGCAGGATGCTTTCCGGCGAACCTTTGATACAGCGCCACAACTCGCCGTCAATACTCCAAACATGCCCCATCATCTTCGTTTCACTGCTGAATGGATACTCGTGCCGAAGCTCATGTCCAAGCAATCCGTTGATATCAATCCCGGCCTCGGCGGCATATTTCTGTACGGCCTGCTCCATGGGATCGCTCGGAACACTCTCACTGGCAAGCACACTGAGCTCCAGAAGTTCGTTTTCGGTTTGTCCGGAAGTGGGGCGGACGTGCTCGAGACTCATTCTGTTTTCGGTAAGCGTTCCGGTCTTGTCGGAACAGAGAACCGAAACCGAGCCAAGTGTTTCGACGGCGGGGATGCGCCTCATAAGCGCATTGGCCCGCGCCAGCTTCCACGCCCCGATCGCCATAAATACCGTGAGGATGACCGGCAACTCCTCCGGAATAACCGACATGGCCAGAGTGACACTGGCGATGATCGCGCCGATCAGTTCTCCCCGGGATATGTAGAATATCACAAAACACAACAGACAACCGCTGAGCCCGGCCAGCGCGCAGTATTTGACGAGTCTTCCGATATCTTTTTCAAGCGGTGTTTTCGGAGCTTCAACCTCTCCCACGGAACGGCTTATTTTACCGTATTCCGTCTCAAACGCGGTGGCGGTCACTTCCACGATAGCGGTTCCGTAAATGACCGTGGTTCCGGCATAAATACAGTCGAGCCGCCAGTGATTGCCGGGATCGGCCGCATTGATTTTTTTCCAAACGGTTTCGGATTCTCCGGTCAGGATGGATTCATCGATTCCGAGGTCAAACAGCTCGATTATCCTGCCGTCGGCCGAGATTTTTTCACCTTCGTTCACCACCACCAGATCGCCCGGCACGAGCTCGCGACTGTCGATCCGCTTGAGCTCGCCGTTGCGTACAACATCGGCATGAGGGGCCGTGAGCTTCCTCAACGCTTGAAGCGTTTTGTCCGTCCTGTATTCCTGAAAAAAACTGATCCCCGCCACAAAAACGACGAATACCAGCATGACCACCCCATCGGCGGGCTCCCCGAGAAAGAAATAGCACGCGGCCGCGCCGAAGAGTAACAAAAACATCGGTTCTTTGAAAGTAGCGATAAGACAGATAAAAAAGCTGAATCTTTTTTCCGACTTGAGTTCGTTCGTGCCGAATTTGAGTAATAATTCGCTTGCTTCTGCGTCGGTAAGCCCGGTATAATCGCCGGTGAATCCATTGATCTTGGCCATAATTTCTTCCTTTCCCTGGGATTGCGGATATTTTAATATTCGTAATTAGTCCCACGAAAGCTCCAACTTCCGCTGCCCCAAAAGGCCCGGTCTTATGACCTGATCTATAATTCTCCGCTAATATAATTCTCAAAAAACCGTTTGTCAACAAATTCAATAAAAAAAATCGGGGCAGATCCGTCCGGCATACAACTTTCATACAACTTAAAACCCACATTTTCAGCGGGGAAATATTGACAGCGTCCCAAAAACTTGTATAATATAATCAAACAACCAGACAGGATGTGATGAGCATATTATCATACAAAGCCGGAAATAATGTTTACACCGCGCTGGAATCGGAACTGCGCCGCAAGATCCTGTCCGGAGCTCTGCGGGACGGCCAGAGCCTCTACTCGGAAACGCAGTTGGCACGGAATTACCGGATCAGCCGCAGTAGTGTGCGAACCGCGCTGGCCAATCTCGAACGCGAAGGATTGCTGCGCAAGGTCCGCGGCAGCGGTACTTTTGTGGCTCCGGTCAAGGACCGCCGCCAATTCAAACCGCCGGCAGATATCAAGGGCAAACAAATCCTTTTCCTCTCTTTTTCCTCGTCGTTTTCCGAAACGACTTTCGCCACCAACGACATGTATCAAAGCATCTTCAATGGTTTTACGCGGATTTTTCAGCCGAAAGGCTACAGTTTACTTTTCTCGCATGCCGGAGTTGATGAGCAGCCGGTGATAAACATGGAAGACCCCGATATTGGCGGAACTATCTTTCACGGACGCCCTTCAATAGAATTTTACCGGAAATATCTGTGTCATCGACCCTGTATTGGAATCAATCATGTAAACCCGGCTTTTGACTGCTCCTGGGTCAAAAATGATAATTTCAGCCTCGCCTATCAAATGGTCGCTCACCTGAAAGATTTGGGGCACCGCCGAATCGGATTTGTTTCCAACGAATCCGAAGAACCGGTACCCAAGGAGAGATTCGAAGGCTTCCTGAAAGCGATGCATGATCTGAATCTGAACATCAATCCCCAACATCTTTTCCTCTGGCAGAGACCGCGGATCAACGGCGAATTAGCCCATGAACATAGTGTTCCGGACTACCGGAAATATCTGTACGATGCTTTCCGGGCTCCCGATCCGCCGGACGCGCTGGCTTGTATTGACGACTGGCGGGCTTATTGTGTCAAACTGGCCCTGGAAAAAATGAATATCAAAGTTCCAGAGGACGTCAGTCTGATCGGCAGTTGTACATCCCCAAAGGCCCGCAATTGCAATTTCACCAGTTTATTCGTCCGCAGCGAAGAACTTTACGCAATGGCCGCCAAGCTGCTGCTCGAGCAAATCGATGCTCCCGGCACAATGGAAAAAATAACCGTTATGGTGCGCCCGGAGCTTATCATCGGAGACAGTACCCAACCCCGTAAACAGAAGGTTTAAATATGCGAAAAAATTTTACGCTCATTGAGCTCCTCGTCGTTATCGCGATCATCGCGATACTTGCCGCCATGCTGCTGCCGGCACTGAACAAAGCCCGCGAATCAGCCCGCGGCATTTCCTGCCTGAATTCTCAGAAACAGCTCTTTCACTATTTATCCAACTACAGCGATGACAGCGATATGTTCATCATTAAGAATTATGATGCTGATGCGCGTCAGAACACTGTAAATTGGAAATTAGGCTATTGGGGAGTTTGGCTGGGCCGTCGCGGTTACATACCCTATGTGCCTGGCGGAACCGTTACCACCGCCGTCATGTACAATATCATGGTCAAAAATTATACTTTGCACTGCCCGACGAATTTCAATGCCGGGTCCGGACGCGGTTACGACAGCGCGCTCGGTACGCCTTACTACGGCTACGGCCTGAACGGTTTCATCGACAATACGAAATTGAACCGCATCAGCGGCAACATCTCCAACATCCCATACGTAGCGGAGACCGCCCGTTACATTGTCTCGACCGCGGACAAAGCCAAGCTGACCTTCAACCACGGCAACCGGGGCAATTACCTCTTTCTGGACGGACACGCACAGAGCGTGTCTTTCGCCATCGGACCGGACGAAGTCACAGCTACACGCTGGCAGGTCGGCAAGAAAAACTGGCAATAAATTTTCTAAATATAAAGGAATCATACCATGTACAAAATCGTCTTAGCCCTGATCGTTTCTTTCTGCGCCATACTATTGTCCGCCACCGAACTGCCGACGGAAAATCAGGTTCTGGACAACGGCAAAGTCCAGGCCTATATCGACTGCAAACAATTGTCTCTGCGCCTGAAAAATGTTACCGCCTCCGGCAGCTCCAAACATTGCATCGCCAGCCTTTTCCCGACCTATTTCGGTTACGGCACCTGGAATCTTTTTCAGTTGCGGAAAACCAAACTGATCGAGGATCAGGAACCGCCGGGCTTCAACCGACTGGTCGACTTCAAAACCGTCAAAGACGCGGACGGCAAGATCCGGGAACTCACCAATACGATATCCAATGCGCATTTCGAGTGCAAACGGACTTTCGCCATGATCCCCGATGAACCGATTATCAGGATGAATGTTGAATGGACCGCCAACAGCGATGTCTATGTCCAGCATTTCGACATCCATGCAACTTTCGAAAAAGAATTTCCCAATCTCGTATATATTCACGACGGCAAACGCCTGGAATACGAAGCGAAAAGGCAAAACAATATTCCCTTCGTCAGTTGGCTTGGCAGAACCGACGCCTCCGGCCGTAACGGCGCCATCCTCATCATTGATAACGCTCCCTATCGGGGATTATCGCGCGGTCCGTCGTTCAAGGCCGGCGGCATCTCATTTCCGGGAAACCGTTACCGTCTGATCAAGCAGGGAGAAAAATTCACCGCCATCCTCTATATTGTCCCATTCAACAATGCCGATCCGGTGCAAATCGCGGAAAATGCGGAAAAACGGATATTCGGCCCCCAGGGCAATCCGCCGCATCAATGGACAAACCAGGCGAAACCACTTTCCGGCCAAATCATCCAACGCAATGACCAGACAGCCATCTGGCGCGCCGACATCGAACAAGTACCGTCCGACTCTGAATTGCCCAAATCCACCGTCGATACCTGGAACATGGCCGGAGCCGCCAACGAAACCATCCACGAACAATTGCTCGTCCGCCCGAGACAGGAACTGAATCAACTCAAAATAACCTTCAGTGAACTGAAAAATCAATCCGGAGAAGTTATTCCGGCCCGTAACTTCACTTGCCGTTACCCGAAAGCCGTTCCCGTCTACGGAATGCAAGGCACCGCCTACAGCATCAGCGGAGAATGTCCGGATCTCCTGGATTCGCTGCCGCATTCGAGTCTGAACGCCGACAAAAACTACGCTTATATGATCAGCCTCCGAATCCCAGCCGATACCAAGCCGGGCCTCTACCATACCACCGTCACTCTCTCCAACGCTCAATACCGTGAATCCCTGCCGCTACAGGTCAAAATTCATGACTTCCGCCTTCCGGATTACCCGGCTTTCCGTGCCGATTTCCTGAGCGGGGGAGACAAATATACGACCGAAGCAAATCGCCTTCCCCGGACCGCGTATGACAAAGATCTGCGGTCATTGCGGATTTCCCCCGGGTTCTCCACCACGCTTCTCTATGACGCCGAGGGCAATATAACCGGTCAAAATTCCATCAAAGCCATTCGCAATGCCGTTCTCAAAGAACACGATACCGCTTATCGTGTTTTCGGCGCATTCCGTCAGCGTAAATTTCCAAAACTCGAACCGTTGTCGCCCGAAATGGATGCCGCCATGAGCCAGTTTGCCCAGGTTGCCGAGAAAAACCTCAAAGAAGCCGGCGTCATCGACAAACTGCTCTGGCAGCATGGCGACGAAACCCACAACGAAAAACGTCTGCGCGAGCAGATTTATTATGTCAAACTGACCAAGAAAGTAGCCCCTGCCCTTCCGGTTTTCACCACCATCAACGGCTGGAGTCCGGCAATAATGGAATTGGTTGAGAACTGCGACATCATCGCCTTTCATTCGGAAATCTACTTCAACTGCATTAAAGACCGCTTCGACCTGTCGAAAAAAGAACTCTGGCAGTATGATAACGGCTACATGGTGGCCTCCTTTCCGTCTTCCATGGTCCGGGGTATCATGTGGCGCGCCTATCGCTATGGCATCAAGGGTTACCATCACTGGGGCAGTCATTCCTGGCCCAAAGACTTTGATTTGCAGAAAGGCAACTACGATTCCAGCGGCGTCATCTACTATCCGCCCATACAGAATCAAAAGTCCCCCTTGCGCTCGGCCCGCTTGGTAAACTTCGCCGCCGGGGTCGCGGATTATGATTATTTCATGCTGCTGCAACAGGAAATCGCCCGCTTGGGTAATCATCCGGAAGCCGTTGCCGCCCAGCGCCAACTGGACGAAATCATCACCTCAGTAGTCCCGGATCAATGGAACTGGGGCGGCGACTATACCCGCCTCAGCTCCGGACGGGAAAAAATCGCCGCCCTGATCGAAAAACTGATGAAAATCAAATAGCGGGAGGTTAGCGAGTTTTGATGGGCTCGTCCGGTAAGACGTAGTCCCAAACCGGGAGACCGGTTTCCTCTTTGGCCTGGCGGCAGAAGTCGGTGAAAAATCCGGTCCAGCCCTCCGGCTTGAGAGCGGCGGCGGAGTTGCCGAACGGCTGTACCGCGAAAATCACCATCCGTCCCTTGCCGAGAGTTTTCTCCAGCGCCGCGGGCTTGCCGTCGGGATAGGCGGCCAGTACTTTGCCTGTTGCATCGGCGAAGTCGAATGCCTGAATTCCCGCAGGTTCTTCTTTGAGGTGGGCGACCGGCGAAACCGGCAACATGGCGCGTCCGTATTGGAGCGGCCCGGCATTGCTGCCGCGCGGCGCCATACCGCCGGTCAGTTCACTGCGTTCCGGGACGGAACTGCCGTCAATATTATAACTCCAGAATGCCGGATCGAAAACGACCAGTGTTCCGCCGTTTTTCGCGAAATCCAGCAGCCGTTTCGTGGTGTCGGGATCGGTAAAGCGCATCCGCGGAATGTAGACGGTATTAATCCCCTCCAGCGAATGATCGCCCAACGCCAATCCGGTAGGACTGATAAAACGGAAATTGGCCTTGACGTGTTCACCGAGCAACGCGTAAACCGTGTAGACAGCATGCCCCGCTCTGTCGTCCAATCCCCAGCGGTCGTAATCGCTGAACAGAATTGCACTTTGCGTCGTCCGTGGTACCACCAGTTTATTCATATTTTTGAGCTGTTTATTGATGGTGAGCATGGCGGCGTAACCGTCGGGCATGTTGAGTGCGGCGGGACCACTGGTGTACCAGTCGAATAGCTCCGCACCGTTTTTCAGCGCTTGCGAAGCCCATTCGCGCATGTCATCGGGAGTGGGACGGCCGCCGTGATAGATGAACCCCTGCGGCATGACTCCGGTCCGGCTGCGGTTAGCCAGATCATGTACCATCCTGACCGAAAAACCGGTGTGGTACAGCGCCCGCGCCATCCCGAAAAACGACCGGGTACTGGTCGGATACGGATCGCAGCTGAACCACTCGGCGTGGGGCGACAAAGCCGCCAAGTCGAGTTCGCACATGCCCGAACAGGTATTGCGGTTGATCGCCAGATACGGTATTCCGGGAGCGACTTCGCGGGACTTGGCCGTGGTGGCCCGGAGATAACCGGCGAAATTCCGGTTCCAATAACGCCAGAAGGCGATTCTGCGGAACGGCGTATCGGCATCGGCCTTGGCAAAAGCGTCATGGAGGCCGAATTTACCGAAGCCGGTCGATTCTTTGATTTCGGTGTCGACCCGGTCGAGAGCCGCGGAGATTTTCGCATTCCGGCTGCGGCTGTAGAGGTTATAAACATTGTTGGTCGGCTCGTCGATACCATGGATCAGGGCCACCAATCCCCGGTTGTCCGGTTCTTTCAGAAACGCACCGAGTTTGTCGAATACATCGAGAGTAGCCCGGAGATATTCAGCGGAAGCCGGGTCGGTGCGTTTTTCCAGATATATCGGAGCATTGTATTTTCTCACCGCGTCCAGATGAATAGCAGAGCTGAAAACCGCGTACGGAAACGCGCTGCCCCACTCGCGGTGCTGCCGCCGTAGTTCGGTAATCCCGCCGGGGATATTGCGTTCCATCGCCGCCCAGGGCAACAGCGGGCCGAACATTCCGGCGTCAGCCCGTGCTTTCAGAAATGCCTGCTGGCGCTCCGGGGTGAAATCCTTGCGGACGGCTTCCGGATAGTCGTTTTGGTAACTACCGTGAGCCCAGGCGCCGACAATATAGCCGCCCGGTTCGGAGGAAAGCAACTCATTGCCGCGGGTCTGGGCACGCTCGGGAATATATTTCTGCGTTTCCTGTTCCCGATAGCGGCGGATTTCGGCGGTTGAGTCGAAAGTGGCTTCGGCAAACTTGAGAACGTCGTTGAAATTGCCGCTGAATGCGTTCCAATGGCTGTTTTCATTACCCCCTTTGCGCTCGCGGGCAAAGTTCATATCGAGCCGGGGCGGCGGAGCGTTGAAGCCCAGAGTTGACCAGGGAATAACCAGCGCGGCTTCCCAGGAATCGGCATTTTTGAACACCTCCGATTGCCAGACGCCGTTCCACGATTTATCCGACTTGAAAGGATCTCCGGCCTGAGCCTGTTTCAACATGGCGTCGAAACGGACATTGGCGGAATTGACGATAAACTGCCAGCCGCGTTCGGCAGCCGGGTCATAGAGAAAGAGCTCCAGTACATCGTCCTGCCAAAGCGGACCATCGCCCACGGTGATGATACTTTTCAGGTGCTCCATTTGCGGCTCTTCGGCGATATAGCCGACATAGAGATTGCGTGCGTCGTAAGCCAGTCGGGCCCGGGTCTGAACCTTGGCCGCGCCGCCGCCGGAGGAGATATAGAAATTCTGCAGCTCCGCCGCTTTTTTCCAGCCGGAGGGCTTACCCGAGACAGCCACTTGCGGAATCGCCGCCCGGTCGGTAATCCGGTCATATTCCAGTTTTTTCAATTCCAACTGCCCCGGCCCACCGTTTATATTGATCGTAATCTGAACCCCAACCGCACTGGTCGGAACCTCGGCGATGGTTTCAAAAATTCCTCCCTCCAACTGTTCCGGCAACGAATATGCGACCCGTCCCGCGCTGCCGTTACCGCCCTCCGCGGTACGGTACACCAACCCCAGCTTCAATTGGGTTCCGGCAGTATTCCGATAGGCCAACCGAACTCGCAGCGCCCCGGTGCCGGGGGGAATGACGACACTGCCGTAAATGGTCAGGCTTTTCTCCGCCTTAGTCAAAATCAGATCCTTGTACTGATCCTGAAATTCAAGCGGATAGACCCGCAATTTGGCAACGGGATATTCGGCCCCGGATACCGTCATGGCGACGGCAAAGAGCAACAACATTAAAAATCTCATAGTTTTCTCCATTTATTCAGTTCCAATATTTATCATATTGCGGCCGCGAACCCACCATGGCATAGATACCACCGCTGGTCAACGGCTCCACCTTGACCGCTTCGACATGACCGTCCCAACAAGTGATGTTGTTGAACCCGCCATGAGGGCCGCCGCCGTGCTCGTAACCGGAGTCGCTCCAAGTCCGGGTCCAGCGCCAAGTGTTTGCATTCTGGTTGTCGCCATCCATAAAAATCAGGGTACTGGACCGGTTCGGATAGATTATGCCGCTACCGTTACCGTCATGACGCAACCTGGTAAAATTATGCTTATTATACAGATAGGTCGGGCATCTTCCGGGGGGTGAAGGATTAACCGTAAATGCCGGTTTGACGGCCGGGCACGAGTACACCGTGGTATTGGCCTGAATATAAGTATTGAGTCCACTGCTTTCGTTATAATTCAGATTCGGATACAAATAAGCCATGACGTACCAATTCCAGCCGCGTTTGCTGGTACCGTTGGAAAGAACAATAACCGCGTTTGGAACCGGTTCCTTGTAGTCGTCGTTATACATGGAATAAGCCGTGCCCAGTTGTTTCATGTTGGCGGTGCACTTGATGGCATGAGCCTTGCTGCGGGCACTGTTCAGCGCCGGCAACAGCATTGCCGCCAGAATCGCGATGATCGCGATCACAACGAGGAGTTCAATGAGTGTAAATTTTTTGTTCGAATCCATACTTACCTCCTATTCGTTAATTCTCAGGATGAAATAATATACTTCCGGCGGAACCGTAAAGACTTTGTCCGCCGGTACGGTCAACTGCGGTTCGTGCAAAGGGTACAACAACTCAAATTTTCCCGCTCTCGAACTGAAATCCAGCCGAGTCGCCTGGCCTTTCGGCATGATTTCGGCAATGATATTGTTGCTGCCGTTTTTCTTGCGGAAAGTCCGCTTGGCCTCCAGCTCTTCGTCCAGCTTGAAATCATAATTGGCGGCCAGGCCATGAATCAGCAGACGCCCGTCACGGTCACGATATTTCCGGATCAACCAGCCCTCCGGGTTTTCCGCCGGGGCGAACGGCATTTGGAGCTCAAGCCCATCCTGTATCCGACGCGGATGCCAGAGCAGATTCGGAGCGAGTTCGTGCCAGCGCTCCTCGTTTTCGCAGCGGGCGGGCTCGACCGGTTCCCAGGTGTCGTTCGGGAACTTCGGAGTCCGCTGTAATTCCGGCAGACGAATCTCCGGGAACATCGGGTTCCGCGCACCCTGTTCATCGAAAATCCCCAACGGCCCGCAAGCCACCACGGATTTACCGGCGGCCAGCCAGCGCCGCAGAGCCTCGCGCTCCGTCCCCACCAGCCAGGCCGCCGAAGGAATGACCAGTACTTTGAACCGGGATTCCGGCGCGGGAATGCGCAACACCGTGTCAAAATCATATCCATGCTCAAAAAGCCACTCGCAAGCCCGGTTGTAATCGTGCCCGTAATCCGCCATGTAGCCGCCGTAATTGTCACGGGTATCCCGCGAAAACAACACCGCGACATCGCTCATCCGCTCGCCCTCGAACCAGTCGGAAAAAGTTTTTTCGGCGGTAAAAATCTGTTCCGCCAGAACCGCGTCTTCCGACAATTTGGCCAGCTCCCGGTCCAGCAAACCCAGCCGGGACCATTGCGACGACAGCCAGGTTCCGGCCCCGAGAAATTTATTCAAAGCCCAGACATGATTGGCCCCCGGCACCGTATAAGCATAGCCCAGCCCAAACACCGGCAACGCGAATTGTTCCGCCACCGCCAGGTGGTGCAACTGACTGGCGAGATGCCGCAGCGAACCGTCTTGCTGGATCGAATCGCCGCACATTTCCAGCTCCACCACGCTCGCACTATGACAAAATTCCTCATAAGTACAGCAAGTTTCATTACTGGAACTGCTGATACTGCCGGAACAGCAATTGGTCAGGTCCATATGCGCCGGCAGAACTTCTCTCACCTTGCGATTAAACACCGCCACCTGGCGATAACGCATCTGAATCCATTCCCGGAACAGCGGATTCGACCAATTGCCCCAGAAATTCAAATCGCTCGCCGGCGGCAGCGCATGCCCGAAATTCCCCAAGCAATAACGGCAGGCACAAGCATAAAACCGGGGATAGAAAAATGCATCGTCACAAGAGAGCCCATCCAGCTCTACCTCCGAGGTCAGTTTCCGCACATATTCACAGTAACACTCGATGAATTCAGGATTGCTGATGCAGAATTCCTCGGCAACGTACCCCGGATTGGGCTGTTTCCCATCCACCGTGCTGATCATCCGCCAATCATTCAACCGATGCCCGCGAAAGGTCCATTCGGCGGCGATTTCCGGGTCCGGCGCGAGTTGATAATTATTGACCCGCCCCAGCTCACGGCGCGCATCCACCGACGGGAAACGCCGAACCAGCGTCGCGGAGTGGTGATCGAAAAACCGGATGTTATGCCGGTGCAATTCCTGCGCGACAAATTGCAGCATATCATGAAGCTGACCCCAGAACGGCATGAAATCCCAACGGAAATGCGCGCCGAAAATAATCGCCGCATTAACGTTGTTCCGGGCCATCAGTTCGGCCCGCCGCCGGATTTTTTCTTCCAATTCAGGACGGGGCCAGCCCATGATATCGTCCAGGTAAATCCACCAACTGACCATCCGGTATTTGTCGCTATGCGCCATTACTCACAATTCCTTTCAATATTTCTTGTTTATGGGAAAAAGGCCCTTCGCCCACGGAAGTTCCTTCGATAAATAGCGGTTCCTGGAGGAAAGTCGCCGGTTCCAGTTTCGGATTTTCGATGTGCAACAGCAGTCGATCCAGCCCCCAGCGCAATTTCACCAGTTCATTGAACCAGATTCCGGAAAAATCCCCAAAATTTCTACTCATTCCAGTGGTCTGTGCAAACATCAGCGACACATCCAGCGGAACTTGCAAGCCTCTTGCAGTCAAATGTGTCTTCAACGCCGCCACCAACGGATACGCGGCGGCAACTGCGGTAGGCGGTTCCGCCAGATTGAACAATTTATCCGCCGCCTGTCGCGCATAACGGTTCGTATATTCTTCGCCGTATTTCCGCCACCAGTCAGCGGAACTCCCTCCGATATAGAAGAGCTCCTTATCGAAATGTTTCCCCAATTTCTCCTGGAACAAATTCCAGAGGTCCCGGTGAAAATAACGGTATTCAGGTGTCCGGTTGAAATCAAAAAACGCGATCCGGCGATGGCCGCAAGCGATCAGTTGATCCAATAGTAAACCGTACCCGGCGACAATAGCGCATTCCGCCCAGTCCAGCCGAAACTGATGGTTTTGTTGGATTTGTGTATCCATCCGATTCAATGCAACCAGCGGGATATGGTTCTGCTGCATAATATCGATCTGTTCTTCGCGCAGTGAAGATACCCGAAACAAAAAACCGTCCACCGGAAAATTCAGCAGCACCCCCGGTTTGCTTCTGAACAACTCCTCCTCGAAGGTAATGCCGATAACCTGGTATCCCCTGGCTTTGGCCATGAGATTCAGCTCATCCAACACCTGGTCATGCTGATACCCACCCTTGCTCCCAACCAACGCTACCATCCCGTATTTCTTGCCGCCGGTTTTCGGAGCGGCGATAAAAGTTCCGGCCTGAGAACGGATAATCCGCCCCTCCTTCTCCAGCCGGAGCAAGGCATGGCGCAAGGTTTCCCGGGCGATTTTCAAATGCCGGCAATACTCACGCTCCGGGGGGAGCTTCGCCCCGGGCCGGTAACGCTCGATATCGTCCAGCAGCCGCGCATAAATATCTTTCTGTTTCGAAGGAAACGCCATTGATCTTCCTCAAGTTGATTGTCTCATGTTATACATTATATGGGTGGTCTAGCTTGCTGTCAATACCTCCCGTATTAAATTCCTCCGCGTTCTCCATTTGTTTTTTACTTTTTCGGTAGTATATTAGAGATATTATGAAAGATGCCGCGGAAATAATCAAGCGGCTGTCCAACGGCGAAATCGACCTGCTGACAGCCATGGCCGAAGCGTCCAAAGGTAACGGCTTTGCCGATATCGGAGTGGCGCGGGTTGATCATGCCCGCAATGAACGCTGCGGATTCCCGGAATTCATTTACGGGGAAAACAAAACCCCGGAACAGATCGTCCTGATCATTGGCGAAATCCTGAAATCGGGCCAACCGGCCCTGGTTACCCGGATCAAGCCGGAAGCGGCCGAAGCCGTCATTCGCGAATTCCGCCGTGCCGAATACGATGCCGGAGCCCGGACCATGATTGTCCGCTCCGAACAGGATATTGCCAAAGAAGGCAAAGTCGTGATTGTTACCGCCGGAACTTCCGACCTGCCGGTCGCCCGCGAGGCCGCCGCCGTGCTGGACGTTTGCGGTATTGCTGCTGAAATCCTCAACGACGCCGGAGTAGCGTGTCTTCACCGGATCATTGCCGAAGCGGAGCGACTTAGAAGCGCCGACGCGGTGATCGTGATCGCCGGCATGGAAGGAGCCCTCCCCAGTGTGGTGGGCGGCTTGGTCAAATGTCCGGTAATCGCAGTTCCCACCAGCGTCGGCTATGGAGCGGCGTTGAACGGCTTTTCGGCTTTGCTCGGCATGCTCAACAGTTGCGCCTCCGGAGTCACCGTGGTCAATATCGACAACGGCTTCGGGGCCGGGTGTGCGGCAGTCAGAATTATTAAAAGCAAGTCCAAATAACTTCAACGCACAGTGTGCGCTCCGCCTTTTTTCCGTTTTTTTCGGTTACGGATTAGAGTTTTACTGCAAACCGGTATATATTTCCTAATCAATATTAAAATTTTTATAGTCGGATTGTACCGACAGGAGAGTATTTAAAATGGCTGACAGACCAAAGTATAAGTATCCTGAACCAATTAAAATCGAAAATCGCCAATGGCCGGACCGGATCATCGAGAAATCCCCGATCTGGGTATCGGTGGACCTGCGCGACGGCAACCAGTCGCTGCCGGTGCCGATGGGCCCGGACTGCAAGATTCGTTATTTCCAAATGCTGTGCGATATCGGCTTCAAGGAAATCGAAGTCAGTTTCCCATCCGCCTCGCAGGACGATTTCGACCTGGTCCGCCGTCTGATCGAAGAAAACCTGATCCCGGACGACGTCCGGATTTCCGTCCTGACCCAGGCCCGCAAACACCTGATCGACCGCACCGTCGAATCCCTGAAAGGGGCCAAACAGGCGGTGGTTCATCTGTATGTGGCGACCTCGGATCTGCATGGACGTTTTGTTTTCAACCGCGACCGCGAACAGGTCAAAAAGATGGCGGTCGAAGGCACCCAAATGGTGATCGATGCGCTGAAAGCCAATGGCTTCGGCAAGGAAATCGGTTATGAATTCTCCCCGGAAGAATTTACCGATACCGACGCGGATTTCGCTCTGGAAGTCTGCCAGGCGGTCAAGGAAACCTGGGGCCCGTGCCGCAAGGGCGATTTCGTTCTGAACCTGCCCGCCACCGTCGAACGCCGCCCCCCCTATCAGTATGCCGACCTGATCGAAAATTTCGTCAAAAAATATCCTTATATGGATGAAACCATCGTCAGTCTGCACGCCCACAACGACCAGGGCTGTGCCGTAGCTGCCACCGAAATGGCCCTGCTGGCCGGCGCCGAACGCGTCGAAGGAACCATCTTCGGCCACGGCGAAAGGACCGGAAACCTGGATATTTCGGTACTGGCGCTGAATCTGCAGTCGCGCGGCATCGATACCGGGCTGGACTTCACCAATATGCCGGAAATCGTCGCACTGGTGGAAGACGCCTCCGGCATTGACGTGCATCCGCGCCATCCCTATGCCGGTTCTCTGGTGTTCACCGCCTTCTCCGGCTCACACCAGGACGCCATCCGCAAGGGCATGGAAGAAGACACCCGCAACAAATCCAGCGATTATTTCGAACAGGGCTGGCGCGTACCGTATCTGCACATCGACCCGGCCGACGTCGGTCGTCAATACGAGAAACTGATCCGTATCAACAGCCAGTCCGGCAAGGGCGGCATCGCGTTTATTCTGGAAAATGAATTCAACATCTTCCCGCCGCGCGAAATGCACCCCGATATCGGCAAGGTTATCCAGAAAGTTGCCGACACCCGCGGCGGCGAAATCAGCACCGAAGAAATCAAAAACGTCTTCATCGAAAACTTCGTCAATGTGGCCGGACCATTCGTCCTGAAAAAGTATTCGCGTGATGATCTGGACGACTCCGGTACCCGCATTCATGCCACCATCGAGATCGAAGCCTCCGGCAAGCCTTACAAGCTGGAAGCCGAAGGCAACGGCCCCATCTCGGCGGTCGTGGCGGCGATCAAAAAATGTCCGGAAGTCCCGGACTTCAGCCTGACCGATTATTCGGAAAAATCGCGCGGCTCCGGTGCCGAAGCCACCGCCCTCGCCTTTGTCGGACTGAAATTCGGTGAACGGGTGGTTTACGCCGCCGGCGAACATTCCAATATCAACCGCGCCGCGATCGGAGCTGTTTTCAGCGCCCTGAACCGTGCCGTCAATATGAATATCAAATAATTATAACTGGAGGCTGCCCGTCGATGAAAACTTCACGGATGATTGGATTAATACTGTTCATTATCCTGGCAATTCATGTCATTGCATTTGGAGTTTTTTACCTGAAAGGCAAGAAGTCCTCTGTTGAAACCACACCTCCGGCCGGTGCGGAGCCCAAAGCTCCCGCCGCGGCCGAGGCACAATTGCCTGTCCCGGAACCGGATACCCCAAAACGCGACCCGATGTTCGGGACTCACCTCAGTTACCGCCTGGCCGTTCACGACGATCACCCGGCCATCCCCGAGACCGCCGAAACCCGGGCCGGTATCCTGGTCAATCTCAATACCCGCCAGGTCCTCTGGTCCAAGAATCCCCGCGATGGTTTCCCCATCGCTTCCATGACCAAAATGATGACGCTGTTCCTGATCGCCGAAGCCATGGAGCGCAACCCCAAGCTGACTGCCGAAACGCCGGTCAAAGTCTCCCTGGCCTCCAGCAAAATCGGCGGCAGCCAGGTCTGGCTCGACCCCCGCGAAACCATCCCCTTCGGTGAACTTCTCAAAGCCATCGCCATCAAAAGCGCCAACGACGCCGCTTATCTGGCCGCCGAATTCATCAACGGCGGCGATATCGCCGGATTCGTCGGCATCATGAACCATCGGGCGCGCCAGCTCAAGATGCCCAGTACCACTTTCGTCAATCCCTACGGCCTGAAATCCGACGACGGCCAAAATTCCATTTCCAGCCCCGAAGGCATGGCATTGCTGGCCGAAAGAATCCTTGAATATCCCAAGATCATGGAAATGACCTCCACCCGCCTTGCCGGATTCCGCGAGCCCGGCTCGCGCGGTTACCTGCAGCTGACCAATACCAACGGCCTGATCGGCCGGTGTCAGGGCGTCGACGGACTCAAGACCGGTTATATCAAAGAATCCGGTTTCTGCGTCACCGTGACCTGTCTGCGCGGCGGCAAACGCATGGTCGCGGTGGTCATGGGCTCCCCCTCCAGCGTCAAACGCAACCAGACCGTCCAGAAGCTTCTCGATTGGGGCTACAAACGCGATGCCGAGCTCAATGACCCGTTAACCCATTTATCCCCAACTTCCCGTGATTTCGGCAAAAAAATCGAAGCCCCGGCCATGCCCCCGGTCGCCCATTAATTTTCATACTCAATTAGGGTGAAAACTGGTCAAACTGACTGTCGATATCTTGCGCATTCAAATCAATCAAATGATAACTCTGCAGTTTGCATAATTCCCGAACTGACGTCTCAAACGCTTCCACTTTCGGCGAGTCCGCAGGAGAGCTTGCCGTTACAAAAATAAACGGGACACCGGCGTCTTTCAATAAATTGGCTTCGCTGCGAATCAACATTTCAAAGTTCGATCTCGACATATCCAACTCGGCGTATCTTGACGCCAATGCCAGAATTACCAAAAACGGCTTACTTTTTACAATCTCTTTCAACTGATTCCGGTATTGTGAAAATACTTCCGCTTCCAGAAACATGACCGGATTCTTCCCGGCTTTGGCGGCAAGCAACTGCTTCAAAGCCTCGGAGCCTGAACCAAGAACCACAATCGCGTTTTCAACCAGTTTCTCAGGCGCCGGTGCCTGTTCCATAACCGGTTTAGCCGCCCTTCTCACAGGCCGTTCCTGCTGAACCGAAGCGCCTGGAATGCTGGTGGCGTCCGCTTGATTCGCCCGAAATAGAACGATCAAGCCTGCGGCAATAAGGACGATACAGCATAAAAACCCGGCCGCCGCCAGAATAACCGAACGCCTCCAAACGAATTTTGGACCTACCACTTCCCCCTTTTCTTCCGACCTTGCCGGTGCCCTGACGGCTGTCATATCTTTTACCAGAGTCGGCATGGTCATATCGGGATCCGCCATCGGCTTATCCGCCAATGTCGGCAGGGTGACGTCCGCTGAAACTTGCGACACAACTCTGGAAGAGGTCTTGGCATTTAGTTTTTCCGACTGCGGAGCTATATTTGCAAGGCGTTTCAATAAATCGCTTGGAGACTTGATTCTTCGCTTGAGATTTTTATCGGTCATGGCGGCAACCAATTCCGCCAAGTCTGCCGGCATTGTGGGCTGAACCGCCCGGATATCGGGAATATTCTCGTTCTGAACCACCTGCGAAAGAATTCCAACTATGCTCTCCCCCTGATACGGACGCTCCCCGGTCAGCATTTCAAAGAAAACAATCCCCAGACTGTAGATATCAGCGCGGCAATCGACTTGCCGTGAATCCATTGCCTGTTCCGGTGACATATACGCGGGAGTACCGAAAACCGACGCTTCCAGCGTCAGCCTGGTATCCTGTTCATTGCTTGACTTGGCAATCCCCAAATCCGCCAATTTCACCGTCCCGTCAGCCGCGAACATGATATTGTCCGGTTTGATATCCCGGTGAACCATATTATATTTCCACGCCGTTTCCAGGGCCGATGCCACCTGGGTGACAATCTCCACCGCCCTCGCCGGAGCCACCGTTCCATTCCGCTCCAACAATTCCCGGAGACTGATTCCCTCGACATACTCCATCACCAGATAATACATGCCGTTGACGGAATTCTTGCCGGCGTCGTATACCGCGATCAGATTGGGATGCTTAATCTTGCAAGCCAGTTTTGCCTCCCGGATGAAGCGGTCGACAAACTGTTTGTTTTTCGCCGCTACATCCGGGAACAAAACCTTCAAAGCAAAAGATGACTCCAGGATTTTATGATGTACCAGATAGACCGCCCCCATGCCACCCCGCCCGAGGAGTTTTCCAATCCGGTATTTCTCAAATACATCTCCTGGAGTCAAAAATTCCATATTCTTATTCCTGTTAAATGTCAAATTGAGCTTTAATATTTTCGCTTATTGCGATGCTGAATGCTGTTTTGTGAAAGAAGGCGCTACTGGCGTAGCGACTTTTTCGCAAGGCGGCAGTCAGTTCGCAAGAAGCAAAATATAGCTCAATTTGATTTTTAATTGGGATCACCTATATTATTTGAAATTAATTCAGGACTCCGATCTGCCGAAGCCCGGAGAAAGGGTGGGAAAACGAACCCCGGCAGATCATTTGGAGACCCTGAAAAATTCTTGTTATTTGGACGGCACTACCTTAACCGCCTTCAAGTACCCGGGAAATCCTTTGACGGTACAAGTAACAGTCTTTTCAAAAAAGCTTCCGGTGGTTGTCGTTGTATGCTGCGGCACCACCAGAATATCGGCATTGGCCTTGACGCATGCGTCATACACAGCGGCTCTCTGATAGACATCGCCGGAAGTACCCCACATGGATTTCCCGGACTCAAAGTGGATTCCGGTCGCCTGTTTCGAGAGATCCCCGCTCTTGAAAAGTCCCCAATAAACGGTACAAGTAGACGTTCCTGTCACCGGAGCCTCGCCAAAGGTAATCTCCGGAGCAAAGGTCACCGGAGCCACCTTCAGGTCAATCTGCTCCCCGAAACGATTGGTAACCACGGAATTGGAGCTACATCCACTTCCCAACACGGCGGCGATTCCCAAAGCGACGACGACAGCGATAAACGATTTTTTCATAATTCTTTCCTTAGTTATTTTGTTTCGGATGCGATTTGATTTTTAAATAATTAATTTCCAAACGACAGTTTCAGATACCACTTCCCATCGACTTTCCGGATCGGCACATTGAAACGTTCATACAGTTGTACCATCCCCTTGTCATTTTCCAGACTTATGACTTTGATCTCGATTTTCTCGGTGTGCACGTGCTTGAACAGCTCCTCAAGAAATTCTTTGTCCATCTTCTTCTCCTCGTCTGTTCTTGTCTGGTATTTCTCCAACTCCTCTTTATTCGTTATAAACATCATCCCAACTTTTTCATAATCTTTTTTCTGCACTGCCTTTACTAAATTCTCCGCAATTTGTTCAGGAGTAGCCGCCCCCTCACCGCTGCTTTTCCCGCAACCGCAAAGTCCCAACATTGCCGCGGCCACAACCAAACCCAACATCATTCTTTTCATTTTCTTATCCTTTATTTTATCAGACATCATGTGCCGTTTTTTCTCTTTTCTCTTTTCTCTTTTCTCTTCTCAATTAAAATTTACCAGCCGAGACCGCCCTGCAGATGCTGGCGCTTGATTTCCTTGGTATAAGTCCAGACCCCTTCGCCGGTATTGCTGTCGGTCAGGGTCAGGCTGAACGTATAGGAAAGCTCATTGGCGCGGCCGTCCTGAGCCGTTTGCTTGATAATCGTCCCCGCCAGGGAAAGGTCATAAGCATTGACTTTTCCTTTTTTCATGACCGTGCTCTTTCGGACGTTGGAGTCACTCTTCAACTGGCGTGCATCGGAAGTCGCGGAATCGATACTTTGCCCCGCCCCGGCCGCATAAGTGGTGAAACGTACCTTGCCGCTGTTAAAAAGCACCTCTCGCAGACGTTCCGTCATCAGTTTGGAGTCAATGTGCTCGGATGTATTGTTCTGGATGGTGGACAACATCAGAAGCGGCTTCATCGCGGTAAGCTTTTCACGGGTAGAAAGCTCTTCCCCAGCGGCATCCGTCTCTTTCATTTTCTTGTCCGCGTCAACCTTATAAGCGGCTAGATACTCTTCGAACAACGGTGAGTTCAGCAACGCGTTGCCCGCCTCCTGACTGATGATTACCCAATCGGAAGAACTCATCCGGTTTTTATTTTTCACCGCGGTGGTTGTATCACTGGCATCGACATACCCGGACTGAGTCGCGCATCCCCCCGCCAACAGGGAAACCGCCGTCAAACCGCCAACCATAAAAAGATTCAATCTCATTTTCAACACTCCTTTATTTTCTACGCGACCACCGCGAATTTGCTTTCCATATCGGTTTCGATACGGGCATTGAGGTCGGTCCAGTTCGACGCATCCGCGCTAGCCCAGTAACCTACTCCTCCCCAACCACTAACCAGCTCGCGCAACAGCAAATCTTCCTTGCCGTCGCCGTTGTAGTCGCCCACTGCGGCCACTTCCCATTGCGAAGCGTTGAGCTGCCCCACCCAGCGCTGGCTTGAGGCTTTGCCGTCCTCCCAGGCGTACATGTACCCGGTCGATTTCTGCCACATGATGATGTCCTCGACTCCGTCACCCTGGAAATCGCCGATAGCCGCCACGCTCCAGTCGTCATCCAACGAACCGATATAGGTCTGGCTCCAATTCCAGGTATTGAACGTCGGATCCTCATTATGCCACAGGAAATAAGCATTCTCGTCAGTCTTCTTGACCAGAATATCGCTCCTGCCGTCGGCGTTGCCGAAGTACCCGGCTCCGATCACCTGCTGGACATTCGTCGCGGCATCCTCCACATGCCAAACGTCATGATAAGCCGCCGCATCCGACACAATCCCGAACGATCCGTTCTCATCATAGATGATCACGTCGTCCAAACCGTTGTTGTCAAAATTCGCCAACCCTAAAGTCTGAAAATTCCCATCTACATGACACAGCGAGACATACCCATAATCCCCCTGTCCCAAATCCGTCCAAGCCGCAAAGGTATTACCTATCCCATTGTAAAGCAAAATCCCATCATGCTCAACATTTGCCGAGAACCGTCCCGCAGCGACCACCTTCCACATCGCCGCTTCCTCCGCGCCCCATTCCCAAATCCCCATCCAAGGCGGCGCGACTTCGCCATTAGTAGCCACATACCCAACCTTCCCCCCCGCCGAGTCCCAAGCCACAATTTGCGAATGCCCATTCGACAAAAGATTCGTCCGCACATCCACAGGATCCGTCCCCCCACTCCCGCCGCTGGAAGTATTACCCCCGCCGCCTCCGCCGCCGCTGGAAGCGTTTCCGATATCCAATGACAATATCCCGTTTGAATTCACCAATTGATAACTGCGGCCATCGTAATTCACTTCCTTGCCGTTTGCGGTCAGCGTCCCATAGTCTAACATGCCGTCTCCAACAGTAATCGTTAGTTTGAAGTATGCAGCGCCTTCCGCCAATATATATGTTCCTGACTCGTTACTAAGGCCTACTATGATCGAATAACTCGCTCCGCTAATCCTGGCAATATCATCGATGATATACGAATCCGTAGTTTTTCGTTCACGCACCATGAACACAATGTGCGCATCCCTCCCATCCGTTCCGGAGGTCAACAACGTTCCGCCAAGAACAATTTTCCCGCGAAGAACCGATCCGAAATCAGCAATCATCGAACCGCCCGAATGAACCGTGGCATAATCCATAGTTCCAGTGCTGGTAACTTGTAAGATACCGCCATAGGAAACCTTAGTGCTGTAAGCGCTTCCCCACGCGCATATGGTTTGGGTACCGTTCAAATGGACCTCCGTTTTGGAAGCCATCCCTCCACTGGAAACATATTGCCAACCGCCGACAGCGCTGCTGGTTACCGTCCCTTCACTGATAGCAGACTGCCAACCACCGAAAATGGTGGTACTGGTCGCCGTCCCTCTACTGAAAACATTCTGAATTCCGCCGGAGTTGATGATGGTACTGGTCGCTGCCCCTCCACTGGAAACATTCTGAATTCCGCCAGTATAGATGGTGGTACTGGTCGCTGCCCCTCTACTGGAAACATTTTGAATTCCGCCGGAGTTGATGGTGGTGCCAATCACCATTCCGCTAGAGTAAATCGTCTGGAGACCGTTAAAATTGATGGTAGTGTCAGTTGCTGTTCCTCCACTGGAAACATTCTGAATTCCACCGATAGAACTGCTGGTCACTGTTCCCTCATTGTCAACATACTGCCAACCGCCGGAAATAGTGGTACTGGCCGCCATTCCTCCACTGGAAATCGACTGGTAGCCACCGGAATTGATGATGGTATTATTCGCGACTCCACCCTTGGAAAATAACTGCCTACCGCCGGAATTAATGACGGTGTCGTTCGCTTCGCCCCGAGAAACAGTCTGGGTACCGCCAGAATTCACCACGGTACTGTTCGCCACTCCTCCACTGGAAATCACTTGGTGGCCGCTATTAACAATAGTAGCATGCGCTACTCCTCCACTAGAAATCACTTGGTAGCCGCTATTAATAATAGTAGCATGTGCTACTCCTCCACTATCAACAACCATATGGCCGCTATTGACGGTGGTAGCATTCGCTACTCCTCCACTGGAAGCATATTGAACACCACCGATGATGGTAGTGCTATTCGCCACTCCTCCACTGAAAATGCGTTCACGACCGTTGTGAAGAAGCGTCGTGACATTTGCTATACCTCCAGAGCCAATTGACATAGTTCCGGTAATCACCAATCCGGAGACATTGCAAACAATAGCTCCACCCGATATCTTTTCAATCAAAACGGCAGATTCACCCAAATATGTAAATATTCCACACGCCCCCCCGTAGTTTATCGTAGTGCCTTTCGCTACTCCTCCATTGCTACAATACTGTGTTCCGCCGGAATTGACGACGGTATTATTTGCCACGCCACCAAAGTCAACAAACTGATAGCAGCCGTTGATAGTAGTACTATTTGCCACGCCACCAAAGTCAACATACTGATAGCCGCTGTTGATGGTTGTGCTATTTACCACGCCGCCACTGGAAACTCTTTGAGTGCCATAAAAATATAAACCACTTAAACTACTGGTGTAACTAATGATGGTATCATTCGCTACGCCACCACTGTAAACAACCATACGGCCGGCCTCAGTTACAATAGTGTTATTTGCTACTCCACCACTACAAACCGCCATGGAGCCTAGCGTGATCATAACATTTTGCGCTTTATTATAGTAGGTGCTGGTGTAAACCGGATCCGAGTAGCTGCCTACTTGGCTCGAATGATCACTACTATTATAATGTTGAAGAGTTATCACATGACTAGTCGTATTTATAACACCGGTATAGGTCTGATTGTAGAAGTAAGCTTGTGTATAAGCATACTGCCCCAGGCCCTCGCCTTGGTGGGATGAGCCGAAGACGATGTGGTCGACTTCGTGGGAGATGGTTTTGATGATTTCATGGTCTGAAACGGTGGCGTCGAGGTTGACGAAGGCGTTGTCGCTTGGATTATGATTTCCGCTGTCGATGGTTTCCGCCAGGCCGGCGAAATTGCCGTATTCGTCGAAGGCGGAAGTTTTTCCGACGTAAACCGTTGAGAAGACGCCCCCTGCGGGGCGCTCGGTTACGAAGATTACATTCCGTTCCGCGTATGAGGCGTTCAGGAGTGACACGATGTTGGAGATTCGCTCGGCCGTCAGGCCGGAGTCTTCGACCGTTACCTGGTCAATGGTCAGTAACTCGCCATTGTAACGGGTTACCTCGCCGTCGAAATCCAGATAAACGATTTGCGGTTGAGCAACTGCCTGTACCCCGCCGGATTGAATCAATTGTGTATTCATCGTGTCACCCCTTATTTTTGTTACGCGACTACCGCGAATTTACTTTCCATATCGGTTTCGATACGGGCATTGAGGTCGGTCCAGTTCGACGCATTCGCACCGGCCCAGTAACCTACTCCGCCCCAGCCGCTCACCAGCTCACGCAACAGCAGGTCTTCCTTGCCGTCGCCGTTGTAGTCGCCCACCGCGGCCACTTCCCAGTCGGCGGAATCGAGCCTGCCTACCCAGCGCTGAGTGGCGGCTTTGCCGTCTTCCCAGGCATACATGTCGCCGGTCGACTTCTGCCACATGATGATGTCGTCGATGCCGTCGCCCTGGAAGTCGCCGATCGCCGCCACGCTCCAGTCATTGTCCAGTGTGCCGAGGTAGGTCTGGCTCCAATTCCAAGTCGCAAACATCGGATCCTGGTTATGCCACAGGAAATAAGCGTTCTCATCGGTCTTCTTGACCAGAATATCGCTCCTGCCGTCGGCATTGCCGAAGTACCCGGCTCCGATCACCTGCTGGACATTGGTCGCTGCATTATCCACGTGCCAAACGTCATGATAAGCGGCCGCGTCCGACACGATCCCGAACGAACCTTTCTCGTCATAAATAATGACGTCATCCAGACCGTTGCCATCGAAGTCCGCCAGAGTCAGAGTCTGGAAGTTGCCGTCCACATGGCACAGCGAGACATAGCCGTAATCCCCGCGTCCCAGGTCGGTCCATGCGGCAAAAGTATTGCCGATACCGTTGTACAACAGAACTCCGTCCTTCTTGACGTCATTCGAGAAATGCCCGACGGCGACTACCTTCCACATCGCGGCCTCGCTGCCGCCCCATTCCCAAATCCCCGTCCATGCCGGCGCGGTCTGCCCGTTGGTGGCCACATAGCCCACCTTCCCCTCCGCCGAATCCCAAGCCACGATCTGCGAATAACCGTTTGACAGCAGGTTCGTCCGGACATCCGTCGTCGGGGTCGGGGTTGGAGTACCGGCCACGCTAAAGGAGAGAGTCCCGGAACTGTTGCTCAGGGTATAGGTTCTGCCGCCGCTGTTGAAGCTCAGATTGCTGCTCGTAAATGTTCCAAGCAAAGTATTGTTGCTGTTGTAAACACTGATACTCTTCGAGAAACTGGCAGCCCCGGCCGCCAACTGATAACTTCCGGCCGTCTGGGCAGCGGAAACCGTAATGCAGAAATTCGCACTGCTGATCAAACCGATATTGTTGATAATCACCCCATCCGTAGTTTTCCGTTCAGAAACGTTCATATAAATATAGCTATCCTGAACATTGACACCAGATGAAACAATCATGGTTCCTCCCACTCGAGCCGTACCGGAAAGCGACGTACCATTTGTCAGAACCATACTGCCGCCGGACTGAACCGTGGTATTGGCCATCACTCCGCCATAAGGTGCTCCTTTTAAAGTACCACCCGAAGAAACAATTGTTCCATCCACGGCACCGTATCTCGACACCGTCAGTACTCCACCGCTGCTGACCTGAGTCTGCAAAGCCGAGCCGCCGCTTTCAACAAACATGGAACCCGCGGATTTGACCTGGGTGGAAAGCGCCGAACCGCCATTTTCCACAGACATGCTTCCTCCGCCATTGATCGTGGCAGAGCTGACTCTCCCATTCGAACCGATGTAACCATTATATTTGGATTCTATCGTCCCATTGACGAAATCTCCGCAAATACGGTTATCTCTAATTTCGGAAATAGTCGTGGAGCCCGCTCCGGTA
>JAVBRM010000031.1:0-28946 GCA_031548025.1 Victivallaceae bacterium
ATGGTTTTCTTGAACTGTTCGCGTTCGCAGGCATATTTGCGGGCCAGACGGAAGGACGCTTCGGCGATACCCAGCGCCTGGGCGCTGATCGCGATACGGGCGCCGTTCATCAGCGACATCACGTAGCGGGTCAAACCGCGGCGGCGCTGTCCGCAGAGCTGTGCCGGGACGTTGTTGTACTGGAGCTCGCAAGTGGCCACGCCATGGATACCGAGCTTGTCTTCGATACGGCGCACAACCAGTTCCGGGCAGGCTTCGCAGATGAACATCGAAAGACCGCGGCCGTCGCTGGTGCCTTCTTCCGAACGGGCCAGTACCAGGTGGATCTTGGAGCAACCGTTGGTGATGAAACGCTTCATACCATTGAGGTACCACTGCCCGGTTTTCGGGTCCTGATGGGCGCGCAGGCGGACGGACTGGAGGTCGGAGCCTGAATCGGGCTCAGTCAAGTCCATCGAACCGTCGAATTCGCCGGTGGCGAATCCGGGCAGGTAAGCTGCTTTCTGCTCATCGGTGCCGAACTCGGAGATGGTTTCCGCAATGTCCTGCAGACCGAAAAGGTTCTGCAGCGAAGCATCGGAGCGGGAGACCATTTCGGTCATCATGGTGTAAATCGATACGGGATAGTTCAAACCGCCGTATTGATAAGGAAGCATGACGCCCATTACCCCGGCCTTGCTCAGGTCTTCGAGGTTCTGCTGGGTCAGCGGATAATAAGTGACTTTGTTGTTTTCGAAATGCGGTCCGTTTTCGTCTACTTCACGAGAACGGGATTCGATATTTTCGCCGCAGATTTCGCCGATCACCGAAACAACGCGGCGATAGCTGTCCAGCGCATCCGCGAAGCTGGTCGGAGCATGATCGTATTCTTTGGCGAATTTGAAATCATGTTCACGCAGGGTTACCGCTTCTTCCAGATCGAGGTGATTCAGGGTGAAGAGCAGGTCTTTATTGTCGAGAAAATAGTTTTCCATATTGCTTTTTCCCCTTATTGCTTGGCCTTGAAGGCCTTGATCATCTGCGGGATGACGGTGTTCAGATCGCCGACGATGCTGTAATGCGCTACCGAGAAGATCGGAGCATCGGGATCGGTATTAATGGCGATGATTTTCTTGCTTTCGGTCATCCCGGCGCGATGCTGGATCGAACCGCTGATACCGCAGGCGATATAGAGCTTCGGACGGACCGTAACCCCGGTCTGGCCGACCTGGTGGTCATGATTGATCCAACCGGCGTCAACCGCCGCGCGGGAAGCGCCGACTTCACCGCCGAGGGCTTCGGCGAGCTGATAGATCAGCTTGAAGTTATCTTTGCTGCCTACGCCATAACCGCCGGCGACAATGATCTGGGCGCCTTTCAGGTCCACATCTTTGTCTTCACGGACGCGCTCGATAACCTTGATCAAGGTTTCGGCATCGGTGATCGCGGGTTTGACTTTGACCAGTTCGCCGGTACGGCCTTTGACCGGTTCATCCATCTTCATCACGCCTTCGCGCACGGTCACCATCTGGGGATCGTCCCAGGTGTTGACGATGGTGGCGATGATGTTGCCGCCAAAGGCGGGACGGATCTGCATCAGCTTATTGGTGTACGACTTCTTGTTGACTTTGTCGTCGAAGTTGTCGATACGCAGACTGGTGCAGTCGGCGGTCAGCCCGGCGAGCTTTTCGGAAGCGACGCGCGGAGCGAGTTCACGGCCTTTGAGGGTGGCACCGAACAGCAGAATATTGGGTTTGTGCTCATGGATCAGGTCCATGATGACTTTGGCAAAAGGCTGTACGGTAAAGGGCTCCAGACGGGAATCTTCCACCAGGAAGACCTTGTCGGCGCCGTATTCATATAAAGATTTGACGCATTTTTCGAGTTTATCGCCAATCAGAAGGGCTTCGGTCTTGACGCCGAGCTCGGCGGCCAGTTCGCGCCCTTTGCACAACAGTTCAAGACTGACATCGGCGATGACGCCGCCTTCCTGCTCGATAAATACCCAGACATTTCCAAGTTTAGTCATCGTTGATTATCCTAAAGTGTGGTCTGAAATAAGTTCATGGATAAGCTGGGAAACACCTTTTTCCGTAGCTTCGATCTGTTTGGAGTCGGTGGCGGTGAGCACTACGCTCATGACCTCTTTCACCTTGGTCGGGGAACCGGCGAAGCCGATACGGCCCTTGTCGGCGCTGACGTTCTCAGCGGACCACTCGTGGATCAACAATCCTTTATCCGCCAGACGTTTTTCCTCGACGGCGAGCATTTCCGCATCGGTATATTCGGAATCACCCTTGGCCAGTTCGGATTTGGTCTTGGCTTTTTTGTATTTCATAATGCGCATGGCGTTCTGCGGACGGGGTGTATTGGAATCAATCACCGTAAGCAGGCAGGGGGTCGGGGCTTCGAGTACTTCGTAGCCGCCTTCGATGGCGCGCTTGGCCACAATTTTCTTGGCATTCAGCTCAACCACGTCTTCCACGTAGCAGATTTGGGGCAGAGCGAGTTTTTCCGCCAACTGGGGACCGACTTGCGCGGTATCGCCGTCAATTGCCTGGCGGCCGCAAAGGATCAGGTCGAATTTCCCATACTTCTTGGCGGCACAGCTCAAAGCATAGCTGGTGGCCAGGGTATCGGCCCCGGCAAATGCCCGGTCGGTCAGCAGGAAAGCTTCATCGGCTCCGCGGTATAATGCATTACGCAATACATCGGCGGCATTCGGCGGTCCCATGGTCCCGACAACAACTTTAGCTTTATAGCGGTCTTTGAGTTGCAGTGCCAGTTCCAAAGCATTCAAGTCTTCCGGGTTGAAGATCGCCGGCAGGGCTGCACGGTTAACCGTTCCCTCCGGGGTCATCGCTTCGCCGGTGATGTTTTGGGTATCCGGAACCTGTTTCACGAACACGATAACGGTGTAACTCACAGTCTTAGACTCCCTTGGTTAATGGTTTTTAATTGTAACTTAAGTATTAACAAACATTCAATCAATATATCATGCTAAAATCAAAATTACAGTCGAGATTGATGAAAAAATAAAAATTTCCTTAAACAAAATTTTGAAAGAAGATTGCATTTTACCTATAAACCTTTATTATATAATGATGAATTTAAACAAAGGTTGGTTATGGCTGCGGGAAATAAAGCTCGAATATTGTTCGTTTCCACCCAGTACGGATTTTTTGGGGGGATCGAGAATTATATCTATGACGCGGCTGTGGCATTGAGCCATGGCGGGTTTGCCGTTGACGGAATGTTTGCGGACAAAGCCCATAACCATGAAGAATTCGGGCGGGCATTCGAAAAAATTTACGAGACATCGGAGCTCGGACAGCTGCGGGCAGGGCAGTACGACCTGGTATTTATTCACAAGGTGGAGAGCCCTCAACTGATCCGGGAGCTGCGGACTAAATTCAAAACCGCCGTCATGTTCCACGACCATGACTACTATTGCCTCCGGCGCTATAAACGTTATCCGTTCATCCGGAAAAATTGCAATCGGGCTTTCCAGCCGGTTGTCTGCGGAATCTGTTCGGCCATGGTTGACCGCGGCGCCGGAATGGCGCGTTGTGCCAACATGGGGAAGCGGCTGGACCTGCTGGCCGAAGTTCGGAACTGCAATGCCCAGGTCATATCATCTACTTTCATGCGCAGTGAGCTGCTGTTCAATAACTTCGATGTGGCTAAGATTATTAAGATTTATCCGGTCTGCAAGACCGCGTCGCGCCGGGAAAATGTCCGGAGCAGCGAGGCGGTACCGAACCTGATTTTTGTTGGTCAACTGATCCGCCATCGCGGAGTTCAGGAATTGTTGGAAGCGCTTTCCATGGTCAGTTACCAGTTCAAAGCTTATATCATCGGTTCAGGGCCGGAGGAAAAACGGTTGCACCGGTTGACTCGAAGCTTGAACCTGGCCGAAGATGTGATATTTACCGGTTGGGTCAACAACCTGCCGGAGTATTATGAAAAATCGGATATCGCGGTGTTTCCGCCGCTCTGGCAGGAGCCATTCGGCCTTGCCGGGGTTCAGGCTAACGCCTGGAGCCTGCCGGTGGTCGGGTTCGACTCGGGTGGGGTGTCGGAATGGCTGCGCAATGAGCGCAACGGCCTGCTGGTGCCGCCGAAGGATATCCGGGGATTTGCCAATGCACTCGACATTCTGATCAGCGATCCCGGTTATGCCGGGCGCCTGGGCGATGAAGGGCGCCAGTGGGTCGAGCGTTATCTTTCCGAAGAAAATTTTGTTTCCGGGATCAAGCTGATGCTTGACCGGGTACACAGCAAATAAAGTATTGGATATGAAACAGATTGATTGTAAAACCATTGAAAATGCCGTCGCTGCGCTTTGCCTGAAGGCCGCATACGATCTGCCTGGCGATGTGTTCGCAAGTCTGAAAAAAGCCGTGGACGTCGAATGCAGTGAGCGCGGGCGCGCTTTTCTGCGGCAGTGCGTCGAAAATGCCGAAATCGCTACCGGCGAACAACTGCCGATTTGCCAGGATACCGGTTTCGCGGTTTATTTTATCCGGCTCGGCCAGGAAGTGGCGATTACCGGAGGAAGTCTGTACGAGGCGATCGATGCCGGTACCGCCCGCGGTTATCGGGAAGGTTATTTGCGCAAATCCATCGTTACCGATCCGGTGTTCGACCGGAAAAATACCCGCGATAACACCCCGGCGGTAGTTCATGTGGAACTGGTCCCCGGTGATAAAATGTCCATAACCCTGGCTCCTAAGGGCGGCGGTTCCGAAAATATGAGTGCTTTGAAAATGTTCCCGCCGTCCGCCGGGCGTGACGGTCTGGTGGAATTTGTCGTCGATACCGTGATCAAAGCCGGCGGCAATCCCTGTCCGCCGACGATTGTCGGAGTCGGGGTCGGCGGTACTTTTGAAAAAGTGACTTACCTGGCGAAGAAAGCTTTGCTGCGTCCGGTGGGGCAACCGCATCCGGATCCGCGTTACGCGGAGCTCGAGCGTTATCTTCTGGAACAGATCAACAATTCCGGAACCGGTCCGCAGGGACTGGGCGGCAGCGTCACTTCACTGGCGGTGCATATCGAGTATTTCCCCTGCCACATCGCCTCGATGCCGGTGGCGGTGAACTTGAACTGCCATGCCGCGCGTCACGCGGAAATCGAATTGTGAGGCCGCTATGAATGAACCGTTGAAAATCAATATGCCTTTGGATAACGCCGCCGTCGAGTCCCTGACCGCCGGTACTCAGGTGTTGTTGTCGGGAATCATCTATACCGCCCGCGACGCCGCCCATAAGCGGCTCTGCGAATTGATCAAAAAAGGTGAACCGCTGCCGGTGAATCTGCAGGGATCGGCGCTTTATTTTGTCGGTCCGACTCCGGCCAAGCCGGGGAGGGTGATCGGCAGCGCCGGACCGACGACCAGCTACCGGATGGATGCCTATTCGCCGACGCTGATTGCCCATGCCGGTTTGAAAGCCATGATCGGCAAAGGCAACCGCTCAGTGGCGGTGATCGAGGCGATGAAGCAATACAAATGCGTTTACTTCGCGGCGACCGGCGGAGCCGCGGCCTTGATTGCCCGGTGCATTACGGCCTGTGAAGTCGTCTGCTATGAGGACCTCGGAGCGGAGGCGATTCATCGCCTGGAAATAAAAGATCTGCCGCTGATTGTAGCCATCGACTGCCGCGGGAACAACCTCTACGAACGCCCCGAATTTTAGTAAGGCAAATACTTGCGTTCAACTGATGAAGTCCGTCTGATCATCGTCGATGCCGTGGATAACCCCTTTGCAGGCTTGCGAATTGACCGGACGTCCGGTCAGGATTGATTCCAGCAGCAATCGGGCGGGCAGGGAGCGGAAGCCCGGGAAATGTCCCCAGACAATTCCTGGGCTCTGGTGGTAACTGTGATAATCACTCGAAGCGGCGAAAATGCCGATCCGGGGCCGGTATGAATAATTATTTTCCCAACACCAGCTGAAAAACGAACGCAACACATAGTGCTCCATCAGCAATGCGTCCACCAGACCATGCTGCTTCATGAATTCGTCGATCATATAATAAACCCGGAAAGGCTGCCAGTTATTGCAGATTAAGTCCTCAAACGGCAATCCGGCTTCCCGCATCGCCTTTTGGTATCCCTGTCGGTATTGCTGCCCTGGATAATAGTCCTGTTCGCCAGGGATCAGACAAATTTTCTTCAATCCGGCTTCAATATGAAGCCGGGTCAAGCGATAGGCGATATCTTCGAAATCCAGTGAAATTATCGGTATATCGGTTCGGGCCCCGGAATTTCCGGCGATCACCATCGGCAGCTTCAGCAACTTGACCTGTTCCAGAAACTCGTCGGTCAGCCACCCTTGCAGGATAATTCCGATGCAGTTCCGGCTGATTTCGATGATCTCGCGACTGTATGCGCTGACCACGAGATGAGCCAGCCGGATTCCGCGTTCCGCCAGGAAACGCCGCATTCGTTCCACCGGAACCCCCGGTGAATCCATATCTTTGCGGGTCACCGATATATACAGGATTTGTCCATTGGAATGCGTCAGGTTGAGGTCGCAATTCAAGAAATTACCCAATCCGTGCCGTTTCGTGACGACGCCTTCATTCTCAAGCTGGGCCAGGGTGTAACGGATGGTGGTGGAACTGCATTCCAGTTTTTCCGCCAACTGGCGCTCCGGCGGCAAGCGGCCACCGGGACCGATTTGCAGTTCCGCCGCCAGATTGAGGAGCGCCAGGCGCACCTGATTGTATTTCAATTGTTTTAGATTTGTGTTTGGCATGATTTTTCCAATGTCTTTATAGTAAAGCGTCAAACTCAAAAGTCAATACGTTCACTCATTTATTTTTCCTTTCCGCGAAAAATCAGACAGGACGGCTTCCACAAACCGCCGTTGCCGGAAAGATTCTCCACCTTGACGCACAGCAAATTGTCGGAACCAAACTTGATCAGCGACGTGATATCGAATTCCAACGGTTTTTTCCAGCTTTCAGGGTCCTTTTTGGCGTCGTAACGGAACGATCCGGCTGCTTGGCCGTTCACCCAGACTTCGCAGCTCTCGTCCACGCCGCCCAATTGCAAAATCACCCGCTCCGAACTTTTTTCGGCCATGTGTGTCGTAGTCCGGTACCACATATTGCGGTAATCCGATATTCCCTGGTGTTCCAGATGTTTCCAGGTCGAAGCCCGCTCCCAGGATGAAGTATCGAAGCCCGGCTTCATATAACCGTCGCGCTTGCCCGTGTCTTTCGGATCCGCCTTGATTTGCCAGTATTCCGGCAGCGCCTGGGCATCCTTCCGGTTCAGCGTCACCACCTGCCAGACTCTTTTCTCGATCCGGTCCAGATAAACCGGATTCACCGCGTGTGGCGGCAAGGTTTCACGGCGGCGATATAGATCATCCCAAGCCTGCTTGCGCGCTTCGGCCGTCACATCCGGGGTATCGAAAAGCTCCGCGCAACGAACCGACGCGATTGCGTATTCGAGTCCCTGCCGCAGAAAATCCACCTTGACCGACGCCGCCGGATCGTCCGCGACTTTTTTCGCCGCCGCGTCCAGGAATCTCCGCCCCTGTTCCAACGTGGCCGGCGGAAAGGTTTTATGGGCGTAAACGGCATAATTGAAACCGTGAAAATACCACTTGTTGGCCGATTTTTCGTAAATCTTATTGATGCGCAATGTATTGGTTTTCAGATAATCCCGGTAAAACTCGAAATACGTTTTCACATCTTCCGACGCCGCCCCGAAACCAGTATAATATTCTCCGGCCAGCGCCTCCGGATCCGCCTCCGGGTCCGTGCACAGTCGCCCCATTACATAATAATCCAGCCCGCGGGTCGCCCACATATTGCTGGGGCCGTCAATGTTCAATCCTACGCAACCGAGTTCGCGCAGAAACTTGAATTCATCCGCGTACTGGTCGTACCAGACCTCCGGCATACAGTAACCGCTGAGGAAATAATTAGGACGCAAGTACATCACCGCGCCGGAAGCTTGCCAGGCGCGGTATTCGTCCCTCAGCCAGCGGTCGTATTCCGAGCGGCGCGGAAACGGGATATCCGGCACCAGTCCCACCCAGCACCCCGGCCCGAGCACGGTCTTCCGCGGCGCGTAAAAATAACTCTGGTAAGCTAAAAAAGATACTTTGGCATCGGGATCGAACTTGACCGCCCGGTCCAATACGCTCCGGTAGAATCGTCCATAACGCTCACCCACGTTGCGATACAGCGCATAGCGACCGGTCGGTCCGCGAAGATCGTCACCGTCCCAGCTCCGGCAGTTATCGCAGTTGCAACGGCTTTGAGTGTCATTCTCCTTGACGTTGATAAAACGTTTGACTTGCGGATTCTTCCGCTGCGCCTCATGCCAGAGCCGGACGATCTCGTCCTGAAACCCCGCGTTGCTGACGCACATGCCGCCGTTCGGACGCGTATGGCGCTCGCCGTCGGGCCTCAGCGCAAACCAATCCGGATGCTCCGCGCCGTATTTGGCCGCCCACTTCTCAAACGCGTGGCCGCCGGTTACGGCGTGAACCGGCAACCGGACCGAAGACTGATGCATGACCCGCCGGCTCCAGCGGAATTTCTCAGGGTCTTTGGCCAGGCTGGTGGCCCGGGCGAACAACAGTTTCGGGCGGTAGACGCCGTCCTGTTTGTCATTCAGTTCCACCGTCTTTCGCGTGGAAATGACTTCGCCGGACTCGCCCGGCCACAACCAGCGTACGCCCAGCTCGCGGCTCAAATAGAGATAAACCCCGGATAATGTTCCGGCCGCAGTGTTGGGGTCTTCTTCCTTTCCCCCGCCATCGCGCCCGGTGATGTACAGGAAATTATCGCGGAAACGCAACTCGTAAGTATCCAGTATCTCCGTTTCCGGCAGCGCCACGACCGGATTGCGCCCCAGCACGAAACCGCCGGTCACCGCCGCCCCCCGATGGCCCTCACCGACGATCGGGAGGGTAACCCCGGACGCCTTGCGCAAATGGTACTGCAATTCGGTGGCGGCCATGCGTTCCACCGAATTGGGGCGATCGGGAATGATAATGGCCGAATTCTTTTCCGTCAACGAATACGCCCCGGCCAGCAACGGCAGGCAACAACAAAAAACAAGTAAGCGAATCATAATACAAGGTCCTTTTCTGTAATTAGTTGACATCGGCCGCGTTAACGGCGGTGGAGATATCCCAGATATAATTCTTCCATCGGGCTCCGTTCCGGTTGGAAGCGTTGAGACGGATTACTCCCACATGACCGTCGGCATAAAGCATATTGGCATTGTTGGTATGCCGAAATCGCGGATAACGGCCGTCAGTCGTTCCGGCCAGGTAGGCATACGGATTATAGGTTCCATCATCTTTGCTATGATAACGGTCGGTAACCATGAATACCTTCGACGGTACCTTGATCAGCCTTGCCGCTCGCCACTTGCGGTCATCGGTGGCGGCAGTTCCCTCCGTACATCCGCTCACAAACGCATTCAAGCCATACCCAAATAGATTCGCATGGTTCATAACCTCAAAATCAGCAGGACAGGTCATCAGGGATTTGACCGGCGCATTGCTGATACCGCTGGGCTTGTCAATCGTGTTCACCCCCGAACTCGTCATGGCGATCTTTTCGCTCGGGCGCGGCAGATAATGAAACTGCATCAGGACATGGTACCATTGATAATACTGGGTATTGGCTCCGGTCAGCCAAAAATTATTGAGGGTCAGTCGCGCGTTGCGATTGGTCGCCAACAGGCCGCAACCGGGTACACTCCACCCCTCATAATCATCTGCGTAAAACTGCAATCCCACCCCCATCTGCTTGAGATTGCTCACGCAGGCCGCGCTGCGCCCCTTTTCCCGGGCAATATTCAAGGCCGGCAACAGCATCGCCGCAAGAATGGCGATAATTGCAATCACTACCAGGAGCTCGATCAATGTGAAAAATTTTTTTCCGGTCATCTTGGCCCTCCGTTTTGTTTTTTATCACAGCAATATTGTTTTTGAATAAACTGTTTGCCTTATTATAAACTCGCAAACACTAAAAGTCAATACCGGTTCTCTGAAAACATGAAATTTTTATTATTGGAGCGGAGAAAGCAAGGCCGCCAAAAGGCAAAGGATGGAAAAGACTAAAATGACAGAAAGGACGGCTTTTAGCCCAAAATTCAACTGTCATTTACGTCATTTACGTCATTTCCCTCGACTTTTGACGGACTCGTCCGGAGGAAGCCAAACCGGCAAAAGTCGAATCGAAGGACAAAAGGACAGTTTGCCCTTTTGTCTCTTGGGCTTCTGGGGTGAGGGACAGAGAGGAGGTTAGTCGAGCATGGATTCCAGCTCGGTCATAGTGCTTTTTTCGGAGGCGCGGGTTCCGGACTTGACGGTTCGGTAATATTCATCGTATCTTTTTTGTGCGAAAAGTTCTTTCAATTTCTGCTGTTCGGCGGGAGGTAAAGTTTCGATTTCGGTGGATGCGAAAATGGGTTCCCAATTTATGGAGTTCAGCAGTCCGTTTATTTGTTTTATCCGGTCTATACGATAAAATTCTTCGACAGTTTTCCGGCTGTTGTTCTGGCGCAGATTGCCGAGAGCAAAATACAATTCCTGACCGGCTTGCAAACCGGTCAGGCGGAGCCGCAGGGACTGGCTTTGTCCGCGAAAACGTAAAACGGACTTTACGCCGGGCGGCAAATGGGCAATCAGAATGGTTGCCGTTTGATCGAATTTGGCTGTGTTTTGGGCGTATAAGCCGAAAGAAAAGTTTTTGTCCGACAGGGCTTCCAGGGCGGTATCGGAGAGGCCGCCGCAGGCTTTGCCATTGCTATAAAGCCAGCGGGTGGCGGCGGCATTTTTCTGATATTTTTTGTCAAATTCGGTCCACCCACCGTCGAAATTCCATGACAATGATCCCGGAAAAACGTCACCCAGGGTAAGCCGAATGAACAGCCATTCCGGATGTTCTGGAGATTGTGCCAGGCGGAATGAGTAAAAGCCGGCACGTTTGCCGTCGATCGTGACCGGCGCGGTCAGTTGGGCTACGGTTGAGTTTTTTTCGCCAGTGGTAAGCCAGTATCCTTCAAGCGGCGGCCATTCTCGAGCCTTTGGGTAGGAGAGAACGATGCTGCCGGCATGTCCGGCGGCTCGAAACCCCAGGCGGGACGAAGTTGTAAATTTCAATCCGCCATCTTGTTGACGGTAGACCCGGCGGTAGACGAATTCGCCGATATTGAAGCGGAAATTCTGTTCCGTCATGATCTGTCCCAGGCGGCTTCCCTTCAGAGGAACCTCGCCGTTGGTATCATAAAGCACCGGGCGGAGGTACTCCTGGCCGGTCAGGAGCGTGCCCAGGATAAATAACGAGAAAATTATTGTCGTTTTCATAAATCACCATCTGTTTCCAGGCGAAGTACAGTACATAAATAATCGGGCTGGCATTCGGGAAGGCCCTTAATGATCAGGGCGCCGTTGGCATATTGTTCAAAATCGATGGTTTCACCGCTGGTCAAATACGATATTGAGCGGATTTTTTTGCGCAGATATGGAATTCGGGTCTCCCGGCCCGGCCATTCATAAAGATAAAAATACAGGACATTGCCCGCCGCGGTAAAAAAGCCGCAACTGTTTCCCTGCAACGCAATGGGATTGTCTCTGGCGACTTCGGTTTTTTCGATTTGATAAACCGCTTCGGCGTTTGTTTTGACCCATGAACCGACAGTGCTCAGAATATCGAGTTGCCATTGCGGGATTATGCCGTCGGCATCCGGGCTGACATTCAGCAGGCAATTGCCGCCATGTTCGAGGACATGGAGCAGGAGGAGTAAGGCCTGGGCCGGAGTTTTCCGGAAATTGGCGCTGCGGGAATAACCCCAATAACTGAAATCGTCGTCCCCCAGGGTAAAACAGGCTTCCCATAAATCGTAGCCTGTAGGCGGACGGATGATATTCTGTCCCTCGATATCCCGGAAGTCCTCTTTGCTCCCCGAGCGGTTGTTGATCAGGATACCGGGCTGGAGTTTTCTGGCCATGGCGTTCAGTTTTTCCGATTGCCAGAATTCGGCGACGTCTTCCGCCGTACGCGGAGTTTTCCCCGGGCAGGCGGAGCCGTCGTACCAGAGAATATCGATTTTTCCGTAGTTGCTCAGCAGTTCCCGGACTTGGGCGTGAGCCAATTCCCGCATCGGCGGCCCGTAATCTTCCGGAGCCCGCCCGGAGCGGCTGTAGCGCCAGTCGTTGAGCGAGTAATAAAGTCCTATGCCCAGGCCATATTTGCGGCAGACCTTGACAAACTCGGCGACAAAATCCTGCCGGGCCGGAGTATTCATGCTGTTGAATGCGTCGGCTTGCGAGTCATACATGGCAAAACCGTCGTGATGGACAGTGGTGAATACCGCATATTTCATGCCGGCATTTACCGCGGCGCGGCACCATTGTTCCGCCGGAAATGAGCAAGGGTTGAATGATTGCGTCAACTGGTGATATTCATCGACGGGAATACCGTCGCGAACCATGACCCATTCGCCATGGCCAAGCAGGGAATAGAGGCCCCAGTGAATGAACATACCGAATTTCGCATTCCGAAACCATTGATGTGAATTGATATTCATGATTTGTCCTTTATTGTAAAGTGATATTGGAGTTGCTGCTTAGACCGGTAGCCACATCGGTCAGAACAATTTTATACACTCCTTTGAGGTCCGAATACGCGAAGTGCAGCGGAAATGTTCTGGATTTACCGTCCGGGGTGATTATCAGTCGGGAGCCGATCTCATTGCGCGGTACTGCGAATTTATTTTGCGGGTCGTAAATTTCCAGATTGTATACGCGGTTGACCGTCAGGCCGGTAAGATCGAGCAATAAGGCTTGTCCCGGTGTGGCAATGGAGCTGGAAAAATTAAGTGCCGGCGGTACCTGACGTTCTTTGAAGCAGGTTATAAAACGGAATGGTGGGTCGAAGGAAACGGTTGCTGTTTGCCCTTGGGTGAGATATCCTTTCATAGCTTCATAGATGAAACCCGGTTTTGGGAAGGTGACCGATACCTTGCCGCCGCCCCGGCCGTCGGCGGACATGGCGTCATTGGCAAAGGCGATCATGGAGAAACCGTCGCCATGGCTCAGTCGAATGAAACTGCCGGGCGGTAAGCCTTCACTTTTCAATAAGGGCTTCAGGTTCAAGGATGAGAGAAAATCGGCAACGAACCGGTTGTATTTATCCGTTGAACCCATATTGGACATAAGGTCGGCCAGAGTGAAGTTCAGAAGTATGGCCCGACCCTTGCCGATTTTTCGCTCTTGCATGGGGGGGAGGCCTTCTACGCCTTTTACCGGAATGCCTTGATAAGCAAGTGCCGCATTGATCGGGGCCGGTTTCAGGTTGCCAAACAGTTCTGCGAGGGGATTGCGTTCCGGCATCCCCAGGTGTTCGTTATAAATTCCCGGATTCAGGTCGGCAATTACGGTTCCGCCGTTCCGGGCATAATTGACGATCTCCGCGGCTTCGCTTTCCGACAATGCGGACAGCCCGGCCAGAAACAGGACTTGATATTGCCCGAGTCTGCCTTGCAGGTCGTTTACCGTCAGATAGTCGAAATTATAGCCGTGTTCATTGGCATAGGTCAGCAACGGATTGACCGACATAATCGGTGAACAGGTATAGTCGGCGGCAAGAATATTCGCCTTCCATGATGGGTAGGAAGTAATCATAGCCAACGGGGATTTGCCGATCTTCAAGGAGCGGATCAACGAGCCGACTCCTTTGTGCATCATCAGCCGGGCCTCGGTGACGTTGGGCTGTTTATCTCTGAAATCAGCGCAGAGGGTGCCGCCGTCAAAAGTTACGTTGCCGGCGAAATACATATGGCCGCGGGCGGCTCCCGAAATGGCGCAAGCCCAGTAATTACGGTTCGGCCAGGCGGCGGCTTTCTGGCCGTAGCCGAACAGGGGAATATACAGATTATCCGGGCGCAGTGAATAACGCAGAGTCAGGGACGCGATATCGCGCGGATGGTCAAATGAAGCGTTGATCTCCGGGTAATCCAGCTCTCCCGGATGGGCGGTGCTGTTCGGGCCGTAATAGGCGCCGGGGACAGTCCGTTGAATTTCCGTGCCGATCGTGCGGTGGACATCAAAATAATTGTTTTCCGCGAAAAGCCGGGCGGCGGCTCCTTCCGGCAGTTTCCGTTGCGCGGTGGCTTCTCCGGTGGTCAGCAGGGGGATTTCGTTGAATCCGGCGTAAGAACGCCCCCAGGCTTTGTTCAACTCTCCGATCGTGTCAAATCGACGCTGCAGAAATTTGTGAAATTCTTCCGTGATATATTTTCCGGTATAGGTATCATAACCGGGGGCGGTTTCGTCGCCGAGATTGATCACGGAAACTCCGTAATCGGAAATCCGGGTGGCGCGGGAGAAGATGCGAAATACTTCCCGGACCGCAGCGGGACGCTCGATCATATCCGGCGACATCTGATTGAGTTTTTTCTGTTCCTCGGCGGTGGCCTCCCAGGAAGATGCGCCGTTATTGAAATTCCAGTCGGGAACGGTTTCGCCGGTTTTGGGATCGATCCGGTAACCGCTGGAACATTTGTTTCTCTGATTGGTCATGAACCAGCTGTTCAGGGGCCCCCATGGCATGGGTATTTCCCCCATGATCATATGATTCGGGATATTGCCCCGGCGGCGGCTGAGCGACTGGGTAACTCCGTTCCAGCCTTGCTCGCTGAAATTCATCAGGCCGTGAATCGGGGTAAGCGAACCGCCCCAGATAAAATCCATCCAGCCGGGAAGCCGGTTGCCTTCCGGCCTGAACAGCATTTTTCGAGCATAAGCCACCGTTTTGCCGTTTTCAAGCAGTTCGACTCTGAGGAGGGCGGCCGCATTCGGAATATACCAGTCGCGCAGTTTCAGTTCCTGTTCGATTTTGAACTCCTGGCTATACCAGATGCGGTCATATGGAGAGTCGGCGAGGGTTACCCGGAATTTGCCGTCCGGGGCAGGGGAAGCGAGTATTGCCTTGAAGGTAATGTCTTTACCGTCGTAAATCCGGTCGTCGGCGATAATCAATTGTATTTTTTGCGGACTTTTCACCTGAAACGAGAGTACGCCGAAGTCCTCGGTTTTTCCATCAATCTGAAGGATCAGGTCCAGAAAATATTTACCGGCGGGCAGAAACGGTATTTGGCAGTCGGAACTATTGCCGGTAAATTCCTGACGGTTTTCACTGATGATTTTATTTTCGTCGCTACGGATTCTGGCGGTAATGAAGCCTTGCCGGTTCGCCGGATTTTTGATGACAAGCGGGAGCAGGGCTTCCCGGCTTTCCAGTACCGGGTTATTTTTCAAAACCGGGCAGCTCAATGAGGCCAGCGGTTCGCGTCCGGCTATCCGGTGAAACAAGCGCAGGAAATCAGCGTTGAGAGTTTCGAATTCTCCCCACCACAAGGGGACCGGGGCTTCGTTGCGAAGCTTTTGTTCGGCAGGTCTTTTTCCTTTCAGGACCGCAAACATGGGACTCCACTCGGGGATGTAATAAATCGAATTCTGGCCGTTCAGACCGATATCGGGTTCGGGAGTAATCGCCACTTGGGCAATCCGGCCTTTTTTCTGGGTAAATACCGAATATTCCAGATTTTCCCGATGAACAACATTTCCGGCGGCAGCCATTTGGGAAAAGGTTTCGGGAGAACCTTCGAAAGAACACAAATCCGCAATTTGTTTGAAGAGCTCTTCCGAAGGGTATTTGGTCAGGTTCGGCAACCCGGTATTGAGCTCATTGATCAGGATCAGCCCGGCCCCGTCCAAGACACGGCCGATTATGATTTTTTTCGCGGTTACCGGCAAAGCCGAGAAGGCGATCCGGTTGAAGACATAAAGCTCATAAGACTTTTGCAGTTTTTCTTCCAGTTCCTGTGATTTGGCATGGCTCTGAGTGCCGGTATACATGTTGGCGGCGCGGCCATGATTGTCATCAAAAACCGCAAGATATGGATTTTTTTTATCGGTGGATAATTTGCAGTCGGCGGTGATTACTTCATAATCCAATTCCATGCGCTGAGCCCATTCCGCGACCATGCGCGCCGCCAGCGTTCCCTTGCCGCTGAAGGGGGAACCGGCATCGGTGATAAACAGTACCCGCAATGGACCTCCGGCCAGCGGTTCCGCCCATTTCAGGTGGGGTGTTTTAACTTCCCGGGTTACCGTATTTATCCAGTCACCGGATTCAAAGGCTGGTATTTCGATGGCAATAAATACGGCCAAAAAACAAAAACATAAAAATTTTCTCATCGTGTATTTTCTCCTGTTCTCAGTTCAATAATTTTTCGAGTTCATCCAGTTCCTGTGCTTTGCGAGCCTTCGTATGAAGCATCAGCAATTGTTCGAAGCGCTGTCGACTGTCGGTAATCCGGTCCAGAGCCGAAATCTCTTTTTCGTCTTTCGAATTCAACTCCGAGCGGAATCTTTTTTCCATGGCCGGCGGTGGTTCGATGAATATTTTTTTCTTGTCCGAATAAATCCATAAATCATCGTTATCCAGATTGTACCATTCAGTTGGAATCAGCTGATTCATTTTTGGGGCAATTTCAGAAAGAGGCGGTATTTTCCTGGGCGACAGGTAGACATACGCCATGTTGGGGCGGCCATAATTGCCGCCGGTACTGCCATTGACATGCAATTCGGCTCCTTTCCACATGAAACGGGTCATCTGAAAACCGATGAAATCGCCGGTTTTCTGCGTTGTCGCCAGATCCTGCCAACTGACGAAAAATTCCAGCATCCAGGCATCCGGCAAGCGTCCGGACACGACCTTGACGTTCAGGGCGTTCCAGTCGTTATAAGTCAACACCGCATCGTAACGGTAAAAATCGGAGAAAACGCCAAGGCTGTTGATGTCGAACTTGTAATAATTGATTTTTGACAGCAGAGGCGAGAAAAACAACTCGACGGAATCATCTTCCCAGACCTTGCCGCCGTCCCGGCTTTTTACTGTGGCTTTGAGTGAGTCCAGGTTTTCCTGTTTGCAAATAATTCCGGTGTAAATTCCATTCCGGTCGTGTACCATCCGAATGGTAGTCTGAGTTTCGGCGGTATTGTGGATCATGATTTTTGAATTCGGCGGAGTCCGCAGGGTAAATACCGGGGCAGTGCTCCAGCAGGGGTCATCGAGCTTGCCATCGATGACCGGCGGTGACTCGACTTCCGGCGCCACATGCATGAATACCCGGTCCGGCGCTCCGCTCAGGGTAAAGGCGGTTACCAACAAAATCAGAGTCAGGTAATAAAACATATTCGTACTCCTTATGGCGCCGAGGTTATATCAACGGGCATATTTTTCTCATTGAATGTACCGATGGCGGTAGCCGAAGTTGCGCCCTCTTTTCTCATATACACAAGTGATTCCCACAAACGTTTGGCATCGGCCGCCGCCGCGTGTCCATCGGCATAAGCCACGTTGACCCGGCCGTTATGCCGCATATGCAATCGCTCTATTACACTGGAGCCGCCTTGAAGGCTGACCACTCTGGGTTGATAGGCGATTGTTTGGGTGCCGGCCGGAATGTTTGCCCCGTCCAGGGCCATCCACCCCAAGGACGGCGATTTGATATCCCGCATTCGGACATATATGGTGGTGGTATTGCCGCCGGAGGTCGTATAAGTAATGCTTTCAAGCCATCCGGGCGGATATGGACGGCCGGCGGCGGTATTGTTGTACAGCATGGAATACGAATTGCCTTTTTCCGGCTTCATACGGGGATCGGGGCAAATATGCCATCCGTAGATACCGGTCTTAGTTTGCGGCGCATAGTTCAATTCTTCATAAACAGGGTGCCAGTCGTTGCCGGCCCGGCGATTGTGGACATAGCCGTTGTAGTCATTGGAATACATGATATAAATACCGGCCACCTGCTTCAATTGCCCGAGGCATTTTATCGCATATCCTTTTCTTTGCGCCTGTTGCAATGCCGGCAGCAATAATGCCGCAAGTATGGTAATTACCGCAATGACTACGAGCAGTTCGATAAGTGTAAAAATTTTTCCACCGATGCGATTTTTCATATTTTTGTCCTGGGTTTAATTGTTTTCGGGAAGCTTTGCCGCGGTATATAAACGGATTCAACTTGAATTCGCTGTTCACTGGCATCGCCGGAAGCGATTTGCTCTAGCATCAGCCGGGCAGTTACTTCCCCGGCTTTTTCCAGTTGCGGAAATACGGTCGACAACCAGGGATTCGGCGTGAACCCCGGAAAGGTTTCGATATTATTCTCGCCGATCAGAAAGATATCTTTACCAGGCTTGAGTCCGGCGAATTTCAGGGCATCGGCTATGCCCAGCGCCGTAAAATCACTCGGGCACCACAACAGGTCATATCCCCGAAGTTTCTTTATATTTTTAACGGCGAATTCAAAGGCATTCGTTCTACCGGCCAGAAAGCTGGTGGCTTTGACCGGGAAAAAAATTTCGTCAATACTTGAAGTATCTATATGATTCAAGCAGGCGGCTTCTTTTACTCTGGCCAATTTGCTTTTCGTATTTCTGCTATCGGGGCCGACATAAGCAATTTTCATGCCAGGAGGAATCCGATACCAGATATCACGGTAGGCTTGGATATCGTCGATGATCACGGTTGAAAAACCTTCCGCATCATAGGGCGCATGGAAATTTAAGCTGATAATCGGTGTTTTGCTTTGATGTAAGACCTGTTTAATCTTTTCCGTCAACAGAATTGCGCCGAGAACATAGCCGTCGGCGATTTTCGAACGAAGCAGACTGAGGATTTCGTCTTCTCGTTTCTTTTCCTCGGTATTGACACTGATCAGAGTCACCGTATAATTGTTGGCTTGAAGCTGATTGCATAATCCCTTGACATAAAGGGCAAACAGGGGCTGGGTCAGATCTATTTCCAGATAACCGGAAATCAGGCCGATTTTATAAGTTTTGCCGGTGACGAATGAACGGGCGGAAATCTGGGGACGGTAGTTCAATTTATCGCAAATCGCTTCGATTTTCTTCCGCTGTTCCGTGCTGATCATTCCGGCGGTGGCGCTGTTCAAAACACGCGATACCGTCGACGGATTCACTCCGGCCAGCCTGGCAATTTCATTGATGGTGGTTTTCGCAGCCATATCGTTCCTTCTGCATGGTTCAATATTTATTATAATGCTTTTTTATCGCAATGCAAGTGTTTGCATAAGAAAATTATGATTTTTCATTTTTAGCTGCGGATATCCAAAGCGGGCGAAATTACGGAGCTGGGGGGATTTTGGAGTCCAGCCACATTTGGTAACGCATCATTCCCCAGGCGCGTTTGAATTCATCATTGCTCAATCGGAGTTGGCGCGGCGTCATCTGAAACTGGGCATGGAATTGACGGGTGAAATAATTGCTGTCATTGAATCCGCACTTCATGGCTACCTCGCCGATGGTCAGATCGGATACCTCCAGCATTTGTTTTGCCTTCAAGAGCCGGACCTTCAACAGATAGCGAATCGGCGAAAGACCGGTCAGGCGTTTGAACTCAAGCCGGAAATTACCGGATGCCATTTTGGCGAGAGCGGCCATTTTATCGAGATTCCAGGGTTCTTCATAACGGCGGTCGAGCGCGGCCATCAGCAAACTGACCCGGCAGGCATGGGAAGCATGAATATCGCCACGGCCGGGCATTGGACGGAGATGGCGCAAAAGAATCAGAAAAAAGCGGAGCAGATCCGAAAGGGCGGCAACCCGGCCGCCCGGTTCCCGGGCATTCTGTTCGGCAATTACATCGTCAAGCACTTTCAGAACGTCCGGAAAAAACTGACTGTCCAGCAGCATCAGCCGTCCACTCAAGGTGTCGCCTGGCTGAAGATCGAGGTTGAACAGCAATTGATAATTCGGCAGCCCTTGGAAGTCCTCTGTGAAGTTGTTCAGGAAGCTCTTGGCAAAGAGGATGTTATATATTTCCATGCCGCTGGCGTTGGTATAACGGTGTTTCTGGCCGGGGTGAACCAGAAAAACATTGCCGGCTTCGATCGGAAGTTGTTCATCGCCCAATTCATGAATTCCTTTGCCTGAACGCACAAACACCAATTCAAAAAAATCCATGTGCTGATGGAAACTATGAAATTCAATCGCGGTATTGTGAATGGCAAAGCTCACACAGCAATCAAGGTTCTGCCAGCATCGATATTTCCTGAATTCGCTCATAATGGGGCATCTCTCATCGTTTTTTGCAAATAGTGCTAATTTTAACTCAACAAGTTAAGGCGCTCTGGCTGCAAGTATGATATATTATACACGATATTTTAACAAAATTATACTGTGAAAATGAAATTTAGGCATTATTTTATTGATAAGGGAAGCAAAATGAAAAAAAAATGTATTTTTACGCTCATTGAACTCCTCGTGGTGATCGCGATCATCGCAATCCTCGCGGCTTTGTTGTTGCCGACGCTCAGCAAGGCCAAGGGGACCGCCCAGAGAATCAAATGCGTCAACAACCTCAAACAACTGGCCATGGCGTTCCAGGGATATGCGGAGGTTTATGAAGGCTGGGGACCGGCAACCAGCAGCAGTGCCGCCTACAAAAGCATTCCGCCCTATATTTTCGGTCCCATCCATCCCAAGCATGCGGATAAGACCCTGGTTCCGTTCTTCTCCGGGCAACTGGCCGAGGGAGTTTATGCCGCTGACGCCAGGCACAATGAAGCGCCAATGCCGAAACTGGCAATATGCCCTACCGGGCGTCGCGACAAAAGCATCCAGACCGACACCACTCCAAATGACACTGTCCAAAATTGTGCAGGCTCCAACGTTGCCGCTCCGAACAACAGTTATAGCGTAAATACTTTTCTCGCCAGCCCCGTCGGAACTTCCAACGTCGCCCGTTGGCACACATTCTGGAAAGTCAAACACCCCAGTATCCGAATATTGATGGCGGATGTTGAATATGGTCGCGGCGCCTCCTGGTCGGGTACCCGTGCCAACCAGTTGGCCCGAATCAACCAGTTCTCTTATCGCCACAATAATGCGGTTAATATCGCGTTTGCCGATGGGCATGTTTCCATATTCCAATATTTCGAGGGTGAGCGGCTGGGAGACGGGTCCAGTGTGAACAGCAGTGCCAGCCAGAAAGTGAAATGGGCCTGGCATGATATGTAAAATGATTGGGATTCGAGTAGAAAAATGAAATTTTTTATCATCAGCGCGTTTTTGGCGGTACTCCATATTGTCTATGCGGCGGAAAGCCCGGTCCGGTTGGAAGCCGAAGATTACGTTTTAAATCGCGAGATACTGAGCAACCGTCCCATGGAGGGAAAATGGGATATTTGGACTTCGGACTCCCATGCGGAGCGCTGGTCCGGCGGAAAAGTACTTCGCGGGATGGGGATCAGGCATGATCGTTCGGCGGATGATGTCAAGTCGGCTGTACTTCATTTCCGGATTCCCGTACCTCGGACCGGAGTATACGACATCGTCGCCGTCGGTGGCCGGACATTCGGCGTATCTCTTGACGGAAAGAATTTCAAACGTTGTGCTTCCGGGGAAGTAATCGCAGAAAAAATTACTGCGCCGGACGGTTTTTGGGAATTCCGGATAGCCAATATGTTTGCCGAAAACAATCCCGGATCGCAGGGGGCTCCTTATCTCGATTATTTCGAACTGCGGCCGGTTCCTCCGCCCAAGCCGAAAGTGAAGGGCTTCGCCTCTACCCGTGTCGTGGAAAAGTTGAATCGCGGAGTTATTGCTTTGCCGTTCAAAGAAGGCGGGGTTTACGTCAGTTGGCGGCTGCTCTCTACCGACCCGGAAAATATCGGCTTCGACGTTTTCAGGAGCCGCACCGGACAAACGGAAAAACTGAACGCCGGGCCGGTTATCCATACCACCGATTATCTTGATCCAACCGGTTTGAAAGGCGATGTCTATATTGTCCGTCCAGCCGGTAACGCTTCTGGTGTCTCTGGTGAATCCCCGGTCTGGCAGATCGATGAAAACGGTTTGCCGCATTTATCTTTCAAATACCAAAACCCCCGGGCTCAGGCCATGTGTCCAGGCATTGGGGACCTTGATGGCGACGGTACTTACGATTATGTCGTCAAAACCCCGAACGCAAATATCGACCCCTATGAGCGCTACTGGAAGCGCTCTCCAGGAACTTATCAGCTTGAGGCTTTCCGGTCCGACGGTACTCCGCTTTGGACGCGCGATTTGGGTTGGGCGATTGAGCAAGGGGTCTGGTATTCGCCCTTTATTGTCTTTGATTTCGATGGCGACGGCCGCGCGGAAGTGGTTCTGAAGCAGGGCGAAGGCGATCCGCGCGATGCTGACGGCAAGGTAACCTCGGGGCCGGAATATCTGGTGGTTCTGGACGGTCTTACCGGCAAGGAGATCGCACGTGCTCCCTGGCCGGACCGCGAAGGTTTTGAAAATTACAACCTCGCCAGCCGCAATCAGCTCGCGGCGGCTTACCTTGACGGCAAAACCCCGGCGATCCTGGCATTGCGCGGAACCTACGGACGGATGAAAGTCGAAGCGTGGCAATTGAACGCCGGCAAATTGGAAAATCTCTGGAAATTCGATAACAAAGATATGCCCCGGAAATTTCGCGGGCAGGGAGCCCACGCCACGGTCAGCGCCGATGTCGATGGCGATGGGCGTGACGAAGTCATTCTCGGCAGCATGGTTCTCGACGATAACGGCGATGTTCTCTGGAGTACCGGCAAGGGGCATCCCGATTATGTTTATTTAAGCGATATCATTCCGGATCGTCCGGGATTGGAAATCGCTTATATCCTGGAAATCCCCCAGCCCAAAGGCGGAGTCTGCGTGGTCGACGCCGCTACCGGCAAAAGCATTTGGGAAGTTCCCGACCCGACCAAGCATGTCCACTACGGCTATTGCATCGACACCGATCCGACCGTGCCGGGGATGGAAGTCGTCGGTATTGATCGCGACGGCGGCAATCTCTCTCCTCGCCGCTGGCGCTATTCCGGTGATGGCAAACTGCTCAATTACGGTATCGAAGTGGGCCAGATGCGGCGCGGTATCTACTGGGATGCCGATCTGGAAAAAGAGGTCTGCATCAATGAGATTGCCGATTTCAATGGCGGTCCGGTCGGTTTCAAATTTCCCGGACGCTGGATCATGAATGCTGATATCCTGGGCGACTGGCGCGAAGAAGTCGTCGTTACGCTGCCCGGTGAAATGCGTATCTATGCCACGACGATTCCCGCGATGGACCGTCGCGTATGCCTGATGCAAGAGTCCAGTTACCGCTGGTCGGTTCTGGGGAATTCCCAGGGGTATTATTCCGAAGCGCAACTTCCTTATTTTCCGCCGGCCCGTTCGGTTAACTTCAGTCTGATTGCCAAGCAGGACGGGGATGTTCCGCAGATTCAGGTGACAGTATCGGCCCCGCAAAATGCCGGAGTCTCCGGCATGGTAAAAATTCAGCTCCCTGCCGGTCTGAAAACGGCTCAACCTGAATGGTCCGTAAACCTGAAACCCGGAGAAATATCGGTTAAAATCATCACCATACAGGGAACCATATCGGGCGACATGCCGGTAAAAGCAACTCTGACTATCGGCGATCGCATCCGGGCCGGGCAGGTATTGCTCCGGGAATTCAAAATTCCGCAGTTGGCTCCCGGTACTCTTCGTTTCCCGGCGGCGAAAATCACCAGTGAGACTGGCGGCCAGAGCCGGGTCATCGAGGGCCGTCCCGGCGCCCCGGAGGGCTGCCTGAGCTACTGGGACAACCCCGGTCATCGTATCAGCTGGACCTTGAACGTTCCGAAAAGCGGCAATTACCGGCTCCAGATTTCCCGGGCTTCGGGCGGCGATGCCGAACGCAGTTTGACGGTCAACGGCACCCCCTTGGGTAAATTCACGCTCTCCGCCTCGGGTGGCAATGGTATGGAAGCAAGCGATTGGCACTCCTATACGTTTGCCCCGGTTCTGCAACTTCAGGCCGGACGCAATACCATTACTCTGGAAAATACCAACGGCACCCTCCAGAACCTTGCCTATCTCTACCTGAAGCCTGCCGATGAATGAAAATAAATCTCTCCCCACTGTGCCGTCCAAAAAACTTTGGCGGGCCGGTACTCTGACCTATACTACCGCGGGACTGGTGCTGCTGGGCATCTGGCTCATAGGCGGGGATTTTCCGTGGGCGCTCAAGGATCGCGCCGTTACGCCTTCCGCCACACTGTTGATCAAGCAGATCGGAGTTTCCGAGTTCATTTTCGGGTTGATTATCATCTCATTTCCGAACTTCACCAATATTTTTCTGGCCCCGGTCATCAGTTATATATCGGACCGCCACCGGGGACGCTTCGGACGGCGCATTCCATTCCTGATATTCAGTACGCCGTTTATTGTGATTGGCCTTTATTTGCTGGGGTTTACCCCGCTGTTGGGGGCTGGACTGAATAAGTTGATACCGGCCATATCGGAACAAATCGGCATGTTGATTATTTTCTGTATCGCCTGGGTGTTGCTTGATTTCGGAACCACCCTGTCCGGTTCCCTCTTCAACGCTTTGGCCAATGACGTGGTGCCTACGGAAGTCATGGGACGCTTCTTTTCGCTGTTCCGCATGGTCAGCCTGGGCGCGGGTATCGTTTTCAATAAATGGCTGATAGACAAAGTGGCTACTCATACCATGGCGATATTTTTAGGTATTGGTACCCTGTACGGCCTCGGACTGCTTCTGCTCTGCATCAAGGTCAAAGAAGGCAAATACGCTCCGCCGCCCGAGGAACCCGTTCCGGCTGATGGTGTGGAAGGTACTGTTTTCATCCGGGTAATGCATTCGGCAGCCAACTATTTCCGGCAGAGTTTTTCGCTGCCGTATTATCGCTGGTACATGCTGGCGGTTACTCTGGCGGCATTGTCGTTTGCGCCAATCAACTATTTCGCCATTCAATACACGCAGAAGCTCGGGCTTAGTACTGCCACCTATGGGTATTATCTGGTTATTACGTATGTGGTTTCTTTCGGACTGAGTTTTTTTCTGGGAGCCTTTGCAGATCGTTTTCACCCGCTGCGTTGCGGAATAACCGTATTGGCCGTTTATATGGTCCTGATGCTGGTCAGCTGGAAACTGATGGGAAAACCGGAATATTTCGGTACTATTTTCGTGTTGCACGGCATCATATCCGGCTGCTACATGACCCTGACGGCGTCACTGCCGGCTCGGCTGCTGCCGCGTCCGCTGTTTGCACAGTTCGGCTCGGCCTGCGGCCTGGTGACCGCGGTCTTCTCTCTGGTACTGGCGCCGGTACTCGGCTGGACGCTTGACTGCCTTGAACATAACTACCGTTATTTGTTCATATTCGGCGGATTTATTACTTTAAGCTCACTGCTGTTGATGTTCAAAGTATACCGCAACTTCAAAAAACATGGCGGCATCGCCGCCTATGTTCCCCCGATGCCCCGATAAACCTGATCGATAAGACTTGATTTACCGGTATTTGTTGATAAATTAACGCCGTGTGCAAGTTTATCTTGGCGATAGATTGAGCTGGTAGGGCGCTCTGTCCCCAGAGCGCCGTTCACCTCGAATTGAATCTCCTGTCGCCTTCGGGTAACATGGTAGACAAGCCCAAGTGAACGGCGGCCTGGGGACAGACCGCCCTACCTCGGGAGGGTCACCGAAAAACTTGCACATGGCGTAAATTATAATCAATATACCGGAGGGCTTATGAAAATCGATTTGAACACGGAAATCAAATGCAAAGTCCGGATTGGCGGGATGCTTGCGATGCTGACAGTTCATTATTTCCTGCCGGTTATGTTCTGGCTGTTGCTGAACCCGATTTATAACCTGGTGGGACTCTGGGGTGTGATATTTTTTCTGGGGATATATCTGGCGTCCTATATATTGTTGAATGGTCTGTTGGTTGGCTTCATTGACATATATGTTTCTGAACATCATCTACAGGATAAAAATAAAATTCCTGTTTTCTTATATCCCACATTGTTGTTTTTCATTCATGGAACTTTGTATTGTTTTGCCCGTTTGCGGGGAAAATCGGTCCGCCGTTACAGTTTCGTCTCATTTTTCATGTGGATTGGTTTTCTGGGTTCGTTATACTTGGCGGATTATTGGCGGGAATTTGCTTATCTCCCGGTCCTGGCGTTGTTCTTTTATCTGGCGGATTATGTTTGCCTGTTTTTGGCGATAAAATACGCGGCGGGCGAGAAAATACCATCCGCTTTCCGGTGGACGGTCGGAAGTATGATCGCCTTGCCTCTGGCAATCTGGCTGGCGCAATTCTGCGCTACCTTCGCGGTTGACTGCCGGGTTCGGGAGCGGATGGAAAAATTCACGGACACATTCGGACGGGGATTGTCGTTGGAAAAAATGGATTACCCGCTGGGGATCGACAAGGAATTCCGGCATTATAGTCAGGATGTCGAACCCGTGGCTTGCTATTACCGGAACCTGACGGATCGGGAATGCCGCTTGGCACGCGAATGGCTGGACTCTCAGCGTGAATATATCGCCTCCATCGATACCTTGATGCAGAATGAAACGCTGAATGAAAATCGGAAGTATCTTTTCCATATCTGGTCCAAAGTCAACGCCTTGCGGGGAAATCTGGCTTGCCATGACAAAAATTGCGACGGCGCCGTTCGGGCCTTGAAGAATTGTTCCCGGATTCGCGACTATGCCGCAGCGCGTTGCTCGGAAAATGATCAGTTTTCCGTTGGCGGCCTGGAAAGTATTCGGCTGAATTTGTTGCGTAATCTCCTGTCGGCGGGAATTTTGACCAATGAAGACCTTGGAGAGCAAATCGAGGAAATCAAAATGGATTTGCCGAAATGGAGTAATCGGGCAAAAGAGACCATTTATTATTACACCAGCGAATATATCCACAGAAACGAACGTTTGATTTCGCCGCTGCTGGTGCCCTGTATGATGTTGCCGAGGCGGTATGATGACGACTTCACCGAAAGAATGCCGAAAGCCGGCCGGCGGCGGGCAGCGGAAATATTTTCGCTGCGGATCTTGTATGCGCCGTTTTATTCTCAACTTCTGAATATGCGGGCGGAAGTATTGGATATTGCGGTAAGGAATTGCCGGGAAATGGTATTTTTCGACCGGCAGGGAAATCTGGCCTGGCGGGAGATAGAACCGATTCCACGGTTATATCCGTACAAATCCTCGTCTTATCTGTATAAAATATTGGCTCCCGATGACTGGGGACCGGCTGTACAGCGACGCATGTTTTTGGCGGCGGCAAACCAATTGCTGGCCCGGAGCGCCATGGAAGTTGAACTGTATCGGCGTCGGACAGGGCATGTTCCCGAATCCGTCGCTTTGATTAAAGATTGGCCGCCCGATCCCTTCGACGGGAAACCGCTCGGTTATCGGTACGGCGTACTCAAGGTCAAGGTGTACGACGCCCGAAAAATTCACTATCCGGACCAGGCGAAAATCGATGAACTGAATAAAAAAGAGGCCGAGGATTTTGAAACTTGCGATCCGATCTGGAAAAAAGTCCACGGAGGCCCGGCCTTCTATCAATTCGAATTCGCTGGTTTTTTCTGGGAAGATAAAACGTATAACCCATTATACTATTATCTGCCGAAGTGGGAAGAAATGGAGATCAAAGGCTTTCAAGTGTACTCGGAGGGGAAGGCTAAAGCCGATCAGAACGGCCGCGACTGGTATCAGGAAGATAATCGAGACAGCGATATTACTTTCACCGTTTATACGGAAAACCGGTAAAAGTTGCATGAAAATTAAAAACATTTTGTGCGGACATCACGGTTGCAAAACCATGAACAGAAGGTAAATTAATCCGACAATTTCAAACAATAAGGATTTACCTGAAAATGATTATCAAAGACGGAATAGAATTTCATGCCGCCGAGTTGCGGCCGGTGCCGGGTATTGACGGGGTATTGTTGACCAGAGTGCCGGCGGAAATCGGCAATACTTTGAACGAACGGGCCCGCCACGTGGTGGCTGATTCGGTGGCTACCGAGATGCGCTTTGTCACCGACGCCCCGAATGTCCGGATATATCTCTCGGCGCTCAAGCCGGAGTTTGGTAATGATTTTCTGGAAGTCAAGGTTTTATACGGCAATTTCGAGTCCCAGATACTGCTGGTAAATCCCGGCGAAGTCCGGTCGGCCATGTTGAATCCTCCGGCGGCGTTGACCCGGGTAAAGGACGAATTTCTGCGCAAAGACGGCAAGACCGGTTTCGCGCCGAATGTCTGGCGTTTGGTGCCGAACCGCGGCGGGGCGATTTATTGCGGAATCGACACTTTCGGACACGAAATCCGCCCGCCCAAGCCAGAAGAAAAACCGGCATTGACCTGTCTCTGCTACGGATCTTCGATCACCAATTCCACTTTTGAAGGCTACCCCACGGTCTTGGGGAAACGCCTCGGTATCGACATCATCAACATCGGGCTCAGCGGCGCTTGTGCTTGCGAGACGAATCTGGCCGACTGGATGGCTTCCCGAGATGACTGGGATCTGGCGACCCTTGAGCTGGGAATCAATATGATCGGCGGCTACACGCCGGAAGAATTCCAGAAACGGGTCGATTATCTCCTGGACTCTTTTGTTACCAAAAATCCGAAAAAGCCGATTTTCCTGATCACGATTTATCCCTCCGTATCGCGCGCGGTGTTTCAGAAGTCCCCGGAAGGCGAAGACCGCGAGGCGGCATTCTGCAAAATCCTCCGTGAGCTTTATCAGAAGTACGCGGGGCAGGGGAACCTTCATTTGATCGAGGGCGACGAAATTCTCGATGATCTGAACGGGCTTTCCGCCGATTTCCTCCATCCCCGGGTATATGGACACGCGGTAATGGGCTTCAATCTGGCGGAAAAAATCCGCCCGTATCTGAAATCAGAATAATTCCAAATAAAAATCAAATTGTTATTATATTTTGCTTCTTGCGAACTGACTGTCGCCTTGCGGAAAAGTCGCTACTTCAGTAGCGCCTTGTTCCACAAAACGTCATTCAGCATCGCAAATAAGCTAAAATCTAAAAAGCGATTTGA
>JAVBRM010000249.1:0-8394 GCA_031548025.1 Victivallaceae bacterium
CGGCGCGTCGTAGCCCTGCTCATAAAGCGCATTCATCACCGCTTCGGCGATGTCGTTGCGGTCCGCCACCTTATTCTGATTTTCCGTAGCCACCGCCTGTAGCTTCCGCAAAGTACCGGCAGCCTGAGCCGTCAACGCCACGGCCTCCGCAAATTCGTCGTGTTCGATCAATTCCGCGGCCCGGACCAACTGCGCCACAGCGGCTTCCGCTTCTTCCGGCGACTGAGCCCAAAGTCCCAATTCATCGGGCTTCACGTCGCCAAACTCTTTATTGGCCTGGTCCAACAGACTCGTCGCGTTGTTGCGCACTTCCATGAAATCCAGTTCGGCCTGTTTGACCTGGGCAACCAACTTTCCGAACCGTGCCACCAGTTTCGGCCCTTTAGAATTGAGCTCTGCATGGTTTTCCGGATTCAAAGCAGCGATCTCATTTTTCAAATCCGCCAAGGCTCCCGGACTGAATTTTTCATGGTTCAAACTTTCCGCCTGTTCACTCAAGGATTTTAGTTCCGACAAAATATTCGAGGATTTTTTCCTGCGTCGTTCGGCAGTAACCCGCAATTGATCGATATCGCGGCCCAGAGCGGCGATTCTATATTCCAAAGTCGTACACTTCGCCTCCACCTGCGCCCCGATTTCCAAAGCCTGCGAGAGCTTATCATTAGCCGCCTCCAATGAACTCAAAGCGCCGGCTTCGCTCGTCAGGCGATTGATTTGAACTGTCTTCTCGATGATGGAATCCAACTCGGCCCGGATTTGCTTTTTCCGGTTCTCACAATCCTTCAATTCTTTTTCGGCAAACTCGGCGATTCCCTCATTTTGCGGAATATTCAACCTGGCATACTGACTATTGGCATTGTGAACAGCCTTGCGGACTCCGCTATCGGCCAGTTCCGTCAGATATTTTTGATGGCGCTGCCGCACCGCTTCACGCCTGGCAGCGGCGGCATCTATGAGATTAGCGCCCTCTTCTATGAGCCCTCCAATAACAAAAAATCCAACCACTAAGCCACTCATTGCCGTTACCCCTATTCCGTTTTATAGTTCAAACCTTTCGCCCGAAGGCTCGCCCGGAACTTATCGGCAAACCCCGGCCGGGGAATACCGCTGATCATAACCTGTCCTTCCAATCCGAGCTCAATCTCGATCCCGCGCTCCTGCCGCATGATCTCTTTCATTTCCTCCGCCGTATAAGCCGCCGAAAGAAGATGAATCCGCTGATTGGCCGAGCCTCTCAGCGCCATACCGTCGTCCTGTTCCTGAATATATTCGCCATCGATCAGAATGTCAATACAAGAAAGAAAATCCGGAAAAGATTCCTTGATTTTTTCGAGCCGCCAACCACTGTAACACATAACCGTCAATTTTCGCGGCCCGTCTTTGATCAAATGGAGCAATTCCAGCAATGCCTTATGATCCTGTTCCAACGGCTCACCACCGCTGAGCGTAACTCCTTCGATTTCCGGGATCGCGGCCAACCAGGCGTAGAGCTCCTCCGGCGACAACTCTGTAAAACGCGCGGACTCGTTCATCTCTTTGGCGATGCATCCCGGACACCCTCGCGAGCACCCGTGAAACCAGATCACCGCCCGCTTGCCCGGTCCCAGGACCGCGCATGATTCTTTCCTCCGTGCGATGGTCAGCGATTCACTCATGAGTACAGTACTTATCCACGATTCCCTCCAACCCCTTTGCATGCGGGGTTCCGAGGGCTTTGAAATTCCATTTATGATCTTTCAAATACAACCTGCCGAATTCCACCGCCGACTCGCCGGAAAAATCCTCATTGAGCTCATAACGGTAAAGTTCCTCCTCGGTGTCCAGGTCGTAAATCCGGACATGCGCCTGCTTGATCTGACCGAAAGTCTGTTTCCCTTCCTCATCATAAATCGAAACCGAAAAAACAATCGCCGCAATTTGCGGGTCAATCTGGGTCAAGTCGATGATGATCTCCTCCAAATCGTCGCCGGAAATACTCCCCATGGACTGGCAATCTTCGGAAAGCCGGCAAGCCATATCGGGCGAATGCAAATTGTTATAAAAGACAAAATACTCATCCGACGGCAACTTATCTTTATCATTCAGCATGCACGCGGTTATATCCAGGTCGAACTCCCCCGGCTTATCGTCCCCGGTCCAGCCGACTCCGACCATCAAGCGCTGCAATCCGATCGAGACATTCTCATCCTTCCGTATCGCCGTAACCATATCCACCTCCGCCTGAAAGCGATTCATCTTAAAAAATCATTCCTAAATTAGCATGCATTAAACAGATGTCAAGCACCTCGCCCCCCGCCGGAAAATTATATTCTTGATTTTCCTGTCAAGCGGAAACTGCGCGGCGAACAACCGACATGCTCACGGAATTTGCGGCAGAAAAAATTACTGTCGTAAAATCCACAATTTTCAGCAATTTCACCGATGCTCAAATCAGTGTTAATCAGCATATTCGACGCGTGCTGAATACGGATTTTCATCAGATACTCCACCGGACCGCTCCCGGTCATCAGCCGAAAGGAACGGAAAAAATTACGCCGGGACATATTGGCGACTTTCGCCAGTTCGTCCACACTGATTTTACGCGCATAATACTTATTCAGATAACTGACCGCGTCTCCGATCAGGAAACGCTTGCGCTGCTCGGGGATCTCGTAACTGCCGAGCCGGGTTAACCGCACCATGATCTCCATAAACAAAGCCATACCGGCAAATAAATTGCCCGGCCGCATACTTTTCAGTTCATCTTCCAGCTTGAAAACCCTGGCGACTATTTCTTCCAGATCGTCCGGCTTGAGATTAATGACCACCTCCGCCAGCCCAGGAGTAACGCGCTCGGGGAAAAATGCCTTGAATAACGGCAACGCATTCCCGTCCAACATCGGCATCGGCAGTTTCGTATGGTCATAAAGGATATTGACCAATTCAAAATCATCGGTCTGATCATAGGCGTGAACCGTCCCCGGATGAATCACCACGACATCACCGGTTTTCAAATGTGTCGAACTGCTCCCGGTCAAATGTCGCGCGCTTCCATTGCTGACGATCACCACCTCGATAAACTCATGGTCATGAAATTTTCGCTCCGGATGCCTTCCTTGTTTCACCCCAGCCACCCACAGCGGCAACTGCCCGAAATCGACATATCGTTTTATCGACGCATGATAATCAATATCCATAAAAAAACCTCATTTGGCACTATAATACCATAAAATGGCTCAAAAATCAAGGTTTTTTCTCAAATCATGCGCTATAATATCTTTCAACAACAGACTGGAGCCCGAAATGAAACAAGTAAGCAGATTCACGCTCATTGAACTCCTCGTGGTGATCGCGATCATCGCCATCCTCGCCGCTTTATTGCTTCCAACTCTAAGCCGAGCCCGCGAAATGGGCAGAAGCGCGGCGTGTATGAATCAACTGAAGCAGTTGAGCATATATTCATCTTTCTATGCCGATAACTTCAATGATTTTGCAATCTCGTCGATTGTTCCATCTTATAATCTGGGCGGAGGATATATCTCCGGCAACACCAGATGGTTCGAAACGATGTTGCTCCATACAAGCAACATTTTTCCCGGTACGCTTCCGGCTACTGCCAATAACGGCCCCGGTCGGGCTCCGCATCAGAATAAGGGAGGAACCCTGAAAAACCCCGGCAAGCTCTTTCTCTGTCCCTCGAACCGCTCCGGCAAGCGCATCTATGATTCCACGACTCAAAGCTGGTATAATTTCTATGCACTTTTCCCGGCTTTTCTCTCCTATGGCTATAATGTCATGATCAATCACACCGCCTCAAATACCCTGTGGAATCATTCAGACGGTACCGCCAAACTTACTAATAAAAGCGAATACGATTACGGAAAAAGGGTCCCAAAGATGTCAATTTACAAGTCTCCAGCCGGATTGCCGGTCATGGGGGATAATTGGGGGGCATACGAACAGTTGGATAGCGGCGTTATCGAAATGGCGCAGAGAACTTTTTTCGACACCGCCTATCTCTCCATCGGCGGTTATGGCGTACACACGGGCAATGCCAATATCGCCTATGGAGACGGCCATGTCGGAAGCATCCGAAGCAAGTCAGTCCTCAACCTTGTTCCCGAACATTAAACTCAATACGCAATAAAAATGAAAACAAAGCATTATTACATCATCATATCCTTATTCTTGCACTCTGTCTTGTCGGAAGGCATTTCCGCCCCGGCAACCATTCCTCGTAATGCGATGGCCGTCGTCAACAGCGATAATCCCGCATTCACCACCACTCTGAAACAGTTATCCGGGAACAGGGATAAGCTCCTGGCATCTCCTTTCTTTAACGTTGTTTCAGAGAAAAAACTAGTTGCCCCCGGAGGGAATCCGCATGATTACGTCAGTGTGGGTCCTTACTTCTGGCCCAATCCGGACAAAGCAGACGGGCTGCCATACCTGGAAAAGGACGGCATCGTTAACCCGAATTCCCGGAATTACGACAATCGGAAGATGTGGAATATGTGTGATGTCGTGGTTTCAGCCTCGTTGCTCTACTATTTTCTCAAGGATGAAGGCGCTGCCGACCACGCAGTGAAACAGCTGCAGGTATTTTTTCTCGATGAAGCCACCAGGATGAATCCCAACCTGAAATACGGTCAGGGAATTCCCGGAAAGGTCTCCGGCCGACCGGCGGGAATGATCGATACCTTCTCCCTCATAGATGTAGTTAATGCCATCGGCCTGTTGAAGGATTCGACCGTAATGACCTCGGCAACTTACACCGGACTGCAAAAATGGTTTGCCGATTATGCCGGCTGGATGCGTACTGACCCGATGGCACGAAAAGATTGGGAGGTCCGGCAAAACCATGGCATCAGTTATCATATCCAGATCGCATCCTATCTGAAATTCGCCGGAGACGACGCCTTGGCCCTCGAGCACCTGAGAATCTTGGAACAACGAATCACGGAAACGATTCTTGACGATGGAGTACAGCCGGCAGAAGTACGGCGAACCAAAGGCTGGAGTTATTCAATTTATACGTTATCGCTGATTTTTTACGGTGTTGGCGCAGCGGCCGACTATCATATCGATCTGTTGGATAGTAACCGTCTGAGCGGACGGAAAATACGTGCTGCGCTGGACTATCTGTGCTCCTTCATCGACACGCCGGAGAAGTGGCCACACCAGGAGATTACGGGGCTGCGAAACGACCTGCTCACTCCGCTTCTGCTTCAAATGTACTTTTACACCGGAGAGGAAAAATATCTCAACCGATACAGGGAGATCCCCCAAAAGCGGGTACCGGATATGATCGCCTTGTTTTTCTCGCCGCACGCAAAATAATTACTGAGATTTCAACAATATCCTAAACAATATAAGGATTATCAATATGACTTTGTGGATGCGGCCGGATTTGCCGGTGGAGCCGCCCTTTGTGGCTGTGTATCGGAACTGTTTCGAATTGAAGCAGGCGGAAGTGTTGAAGTTTCGCTACAGCGCGGATGAGCGCTGTCAGCTTTTCCTGGATGGCGAGCGGGTCAGCGATGGTCCGGAGCGCGGCGATCCGGGATACTGGTACTACCAGAATTTCAAGGTATCGCTGAATCCCGGCAAGCACTGTCTGACTGCCCGGGTGTTGTGTTTCGGCAAGGACTTGACAGGCCATGCCCAGATGTCGATCCGGCACGGGTTGTGGGTTGACGGGATGCCGGGTCAATGGGAATGGCAGATTGCTGAGGGTTTCAATTACCGCAAGCCTTTCCCGGACTGGGGGACGTTTCCGCGTTTCGAGGCCGAACCGGCGAACTGGGACATCCTCGCCGGGCGCGGTGGCGAATGGCGTCCGGTCGCATATTTCGAGGATGACCGCGAACTCCACGCTCCCGAGTTGCCGCCGATGCTCTATGAGCCGGAGACCGCTTACCGGCGGGAGGGCAACCGGATCATTTTCGATGATTACGTCTGCGTCTGGCCGGAATATGTTTTCTCGGGAGAAGGAACCGTCACGATCCGCTGGGGAGAAAGCACTTACGACGAACCGGAAATCAACGTCCACAACCTCAAAGGGGTCAAGGGACGTCGCAACGGTCCTTATCTGATCAGTTCCGGTAATACCTTGAAACTCCCCGGCGGCACCATCCGCTGGGTGGATTACTGGTGGCAGGCCGGGCGACATCTGGAAATCGAATGCGACGGTCCGATACTGGAGAAAGTCACCTTTCACCGGACCGGTTATCCGTACCGTCGCGAATGGCAAGCCGACTCCTCATCCCCTGCCCTGAACCGGGTGTTGGAAATGGCTTACCGGACTTTGGAGGCGTGTTCGCATGAGACTTACATGGATTGCCCGTATTACGAACAACTGATGTACATCGGCGACGCCCGGCTGGAAGCTCTCAGCACATACGCCGTCACTTCCGATACCCGGTTGGTCAAAAAAGCCCTGCGCCAACTGGCACGCTCGCGACAGCCGGACGGCTCGATTTTATCGCGCTATCCGGGGCGGGTCAGGCAGTTGATTCCTCCCTTCTGCATGATCTATATCATGGCATTGCATGATTACGCCCTGTGGCAGGACGATCCCGAATTCATCACGGAACTCCTGCCCACGGCGCGCGGCATCGTCGATTACCTCGGATCGCACTACCGGAACGGCCTACTGTATCTGCCGGAATGGCGTTTCATCGACTGGGTGCAGGAGTGGACTCACGGCGAGCCGCCCGGCAGCGCCGAAACCGGTACCAGCTCGCCGCTGAATTATCAGGCAGTCCTGGCGCTTCAACAGATGAGCGCGCTGGAAAAACATTTCGGCAGCGCCGCACGGGCAACCGCCGATGCCCGCTTCGCCCAAGAACTCGAAGAAGCCATCTGGAAAACCTACTACAATCCGCAACGCGGGTTACTTGCTAATGACTTCGAGCAGCAGCATTACTCGGAACACTCCCAGATACTGGCGCTGCTGTCGGGCTCATATCCCCAATTGATCGACGGCCTGCGCCGCGAAAAAGACCTGCCGAAAGCCGGAATCTATTTTTCCTTCTACTATCTGGAAGCCTGTTACCGCCATCGGCTGCCGGATCTGTTTTACAACCGTTTCAGCGAATGGTTCAAACTGGAAAAACAGGGTTTGAAAACTCTCCCCGAGGAATTCAACAATCCGCGCTCCGACTGCCACGCCTGGAGTTCGCACGTATTGTACCATTATTTCGCCTCGATCATGGGAATCCGCCCGGCGGGCTTCGGCTGCCGCGAACTGGACATCAATCCCCTGGAGGGACTACCGATACGCGCCAGCGGTATCACCCCGCTCCTATCAGCCTGTCAACCGGAAATGGCTTAACCCCACAATCAATATTTCAACTTCTGCCGGCAATATCTTTATTATCGGCAGAAGTTGTATTTTTATGAATTATTTTGATCGACAGGGTTGACAAAATAATTTTTTCTATTATACTAATAATAAACAATAAAAACATTTTAGTTAAATCCATGAAAAACGACTTTGAATCTTATTATAAAGACAAAAATCCGCGGCCGCGCTGGAAGATCTGGTGCGGCGATACTGACGGGATCAACAGTTTTGCCTTGTCCGAGCTGAATGCCGCCTTGGGAATTTGCCTGTCATATGTCATTGAAATCGTTAAAGCCGAGGAATATGACAAGGAACTTCTCGAAGACCACCTGATCATTGTCGGCACTCCTGCCGATAATCAGCTGATTCGCAAGTTGGCGGAAACGGATAAGCTGAATATTCCGGAAAATCCGGAAGGATATGCCGTCCGTATCGGCACTTGGGAAGATTCCGCCCTGCGCTATATCGCGATCGGAGCAAATTCAGCCAAAGGCGTACTGAATGGAATCGAATATTTCAACAGTGAAATCATCGGTTATGAAGCGATCTGCGATTTGGAGAAAGACCTCAGAACTATGTTGCAGTCGTTGCCCGATCGTTCCCTCTCCGAATCACCGGCAATTCAGGAACGGGGTATTTGGACATGGGGCTATACGATTTATGATTATCGCAATTTCATCGACAACATGGCCCGAATGCGGATGAACACGCTGACCATCTGGAATGATCATCCTCCGATCAACTTCCAGGAGGTTATCGATTATGCGGCCACCCGGGGAATACGGATCATTGCCGGATTTCACTGGGGCTGGGGAAAAACACTGGATTTGAGCGATGTCGCCGCCGTGGACAGGTTGGAACAATACGTTCTCGAACATTACGAGAAAAAATATGCCCACTTCAATTTATCCGCCATTTATTTCCAGACTCTGACCGAATTCCCGGCGGAAGACAATGAAGTTGCCGCCCGCAATACTCAACTCTGCTGCAATATGGTTAACCGAATATCGGCCAGATTGCTGGAGAAACATCCGGATTTGAAGATATATTTCGGAGTTCATGCAATT
>JAVBRM010000150.1:0-9152 GCA_031548025.1 Victivallaceae bacterium
CCTGAGCACGGCGTTCTGGCCGGTCCCCGAGGCTCCGAAAATCATCGACGGAAAATTCGTTGCATCACCCGGAGAAAATCCGTCCATGCTGGTCTTGTACGACCGTTCACACGACTTGCGCGCGGTCAGGAAGCTGCTGGAAAAGCACTGTCCGGAGGTCAGCGCGCTTATCCCCCTGGAACACTGGCAGTTTCGGGATGATATTCCGAAGCATCAAGTCGCCCAGGTGTTGCTGATCGGCGAATGCGGAGATTTTGCCGCCCGTTTTCCCGACAGCGAAATCCTACTTTACAATCCGTCCGAATACTTGAATCTGACCCGGAATATCCGCAAAATCTTTGTTCCGGCATTCGACAGTCGCTACGATGCGATAAAGCTGACCGCCGAAAGCATGGACATAAAGATTCACGAAATATGAAAAATTTCCAACTCCGTAAAAGATATACTCAATCATGGTGAAAATTTAAAAAAGCGCTATTCAAGCCCCTCGTCAATTTCAAATTTTCACCATAATTGAGTATAAATATTGATAATATCATGCTTGGGGGTATATTACTGGAATATTTCCAGTCAATTGCAAACTCAACAAGGGGAATGAATAAGTTTATGAATTGGAAACAAATATTTCAGGCGGTGATGGCTGTATCGGTATTCTCGCCGGTAGTTGGCGCCGCGGAGTTGTCCGACTTGACGGCGGAGTGTCGTAATGGCCAGGTTTTTCTGCGCTGGAAAGAAGCGGGGTTGCCCGCCGATGCCCGGCTGGCGGTCTGGAGTTCGGACCGGCCGATTTCTTCCGAACGGCTGGAAGACTCCGAATGTGTGGCAAAGTTGCTGAACACCGGCAGCGCCCGCGATTGGTGGTTGGACCAGGCGTCGTTTCTCGTCCCGCGCGGCAATACTCGCAAGAGTGAGGAGATTTTTGCCGGCGGGGATTCTTCCGCAGCTTCCGCGACTGCCCAAACGGCCGGATTTGTGATCGCGGATGGCGCGGCGCCGCTGGACCCGGCTTCGGGGTTGCATGTTCATACTCCGACTCCGGAACAAAGTGGAATGCGTTATTTTGCAGTGGCGTGGCAATCGGATTTGAAAGGTCCGGTCCGCCAGGTGCTGGCCCTGGAACAGCCGGTCGAGGTAAAGAGTGGTCCGATCCGGCCGATTACGGTCAAAGGACCGGTGCTTGAACGCGGCAGCGCCTCCGGCAAGCCGCTGACGATTTCCCTGCATGGCCGCGGCGGCGGGGTTGGAGTGGATACCAAGGGGAACCCACAGGGAACTCATCTCTGGTTTGCCGATCGCAGTGTTGCCTGGCGGGAAGGAATTCCGTTCAAATTTGCGGTATCGGCCGGGCGCAATCAGGTGCAGATCGTTCTTTTCGACCGGGTATGGATCGGCCGTCCGCTGACTAAAAAGGAGTCCAGCGACGCCCGTGACTACGTCCCGGCGATTGCGACTTTCTGGCTCGGGTACAATCCCAATATCGCGGTCAGCAATCTCGGGCCGGAATTCAAGTTTGACAACTATACGGAGCGCTTCATTCTGCAAGTGATCCGCTGGGCTCAGGAATATCTGGGGACCGATCCGAACCGCACCTATGTGACCGGGGGTTCCATGGGCGGTACCGGTGCAATTCAGTTGGTGACTCATTTTCCGGAAGTATTCGCCGCGGCCCATGCGCTGGTCCCGGTTTATTCATACACCTGGAAAAAATGCGAGGGCATCGCAGCGTCGGCCGGTCGGCTCGTTTGCTCGGGCGGTCCCTTTACGGAAAAGAACCCGGCAAGAATGCCGGATGGGCGCGATATCCTGGAATATGGCGACGGCGCCCGCAACATTGCCCGGCCGGAAATCGATATGCCGCCGATTTTCGCCACCAATGGGCGCAATGATAAATCAATACCGTGGGTGAACAATCCGCCGTTCTACCAAGCCGCAAATACGGCGCGACAGGCATTGACCGTCTATTGGAACGATGGCGGTCACGGGATGTCCAACCAGCTTCCGGCCGATATGAAAGAAGCTTCGAACCGGGGATTGCTCCGCTACCGGTTGAATTCCAGTTTCCCCGCATTCAGCAATGTTTCCGACAATCGTGACTTCGGCAACGGCGATCCGACCAACGGCGACGCCACCGGCTGGTTGAACCGCGGAATGGATTGGAACGAGAAAGTGATTGACCAAGCGGATCGCTACGAGATTTCCTTAACGGCTTTTCATCCGGAAATCCAGTACCCGGTGACTGCCGACGTAACTCTCCGGCGGCGCCAGCAGTTCCGCCCGGTAGCAGGTGAGACTTTGCAAGTCCAGGTGAACGGCGAAACCCGTCGATTGACGGTCCCCGCCAATGGGCTCATCACGATTGAGAAAATCAACTTCCCGGACAAAAACCCGGTACAGCTGACGATTTCACGCTGATCGTATAATAACGCAAAAAAGGCGCAGGTTTTACACTGCGCCTTCTTTGTAGACTTAAAGAATAAAAAGACTTATGGAGTTATAAATTTTTCCGGATAGGTATTCAGTGCCACGGCAAATTTCTCTGCCATTTTCGGCGTAACTTTCCGTTTACCGTTTTCATACTCACTCAAAACTGTCTGCCGAATGCCAACCACTTCTGCAAGCTTTTTCTGCGTTAACCCCGCTTTCAAACGGGCTCCGGCCAATACCCGGTGCTTATTATTTTTCCACCAATCCGTTTCATTGATATCAATAAGTTCATCATCCACCGGCTCCGCAGTCCTCAACACCTCGACCGGAAAACGAGAACGCAAGCACTCAATAATTTCCGCAGTGTCAATTCCGCTCAAGACGATTTCAGTATGGCGCACTCTCACGACTTCCAACATAATATACCTCCAATATCAAATTCTTATCATCATCCAATTCCCAACATGCCACATAGCGATAGTTCAAATGACAATGATATTTCTCGCCGCCTAATTTTGAATAATTCGGCCAGGATGGCTGCTCCGGGCCGCCATGTTCCAAATCCAGTTTCAAATCGGCAAAAAGATTTTGTACAACATCCGGTAATGCGGCTATTTTTCGCTCCAGCTTCCTCTTGATTTTCACCGTCCACACAAAATTTTCTCCTTTTGCTCTTGATATAGAATATCACTTTTATTCACAAAAATCAAGTAATATTATCACTTTTTGCATTCTTTTTCAATAAAAAAGGCGCAGGGTTTAAACTGCGCCTTTTTTTATTCTGCTATGGTTTTCAGAGGCTTTTGCCGGTCAGAACCTTGCAGGCTTCGCGGTATTTGGCCGCGGTCTTTTCGATAATTTCCTGGGGCAGATGCGGACCGGGAGCGGTCTTGTTCCAATCCAGGGTTTCCAGATAGTCACGGACGAACTGTTTGTCCAAGCTCGGCGGGCTACAACCGACGCGGTATTGTTCCGCAGGCCAGAAGCGGCTTGAATCCGGAGTCAGAACTTCGTCGATCAGGATGACTTCGCCGTTGTACACGCCGAATTCGAATTTGGTATCGGCAACGATGATGTCTTTGGTAATGGCGTAATCCGCGGCGGTCTGGTAGACCTTGAGCGAAAGATCACGGATTTTGGCGGCTTGTTCGGCGCCGATCAGCTCGACGACCTGTTCGAAAGAGATCGCTTCGTCATGATCGCCGATTTCGGCCTTGGTCGAAGGAGTGAACAACGGCTTGTCGAGTTTTTCGGCCTGTTGGTAACCGGCGCGCAATTTATGTCCGGAGACGATGCCGTTGGCACAATAATCTTTCCAGCCGCTGCCGACCAGATAACCGCGGACGATGCACTCCACCGGCAGGGTCTTGGCTTTTTTGACGATCATGGCACGGCCCTGCAGGTCGCCGGCGTATTTGACCAGGTCCGGGCGGGTGGTGACATCGGCGGAGATAAGGTGATTGGGGAGCCAGTCCATCAGTTCAAACCAGAACAAGGAGATCTGGGTCAGGACTTTGCCCTTGCCGGGGATACCTTCCGGCATGACCACGTCAAACGCACTCAGACGGTCGGAAGCAATAAACAAGAGAGAATCGCCCAAGTCGTAAATATCGCGCACTTTCCCGCGATTGATCATCGGCAATTCCGGAATTTCACTGGCCAACATGGCTCCATTATTGTCATATTTCATAAATAATTCCCCTTAAAATAAAAAATGGTTCGCGGCACAATGCCGGAACCATCTGGATTCTGATCGATTTTTGGCTGGTCTTATGCCTTGATCGCAGTGATCTTGACCTTGGTCAGTTCCTGGCGATGGCCGACAGTGTGGCGATAGCCTTTACGACGTTTCATTTTGAACGCGATCAACTTCTTGCCGCGAAAATGTTCGACGATTTCAGCTTCCACCGCGGCGCCTTCGAGGATCGGCTTGCCGACGTTCAGAGAACCGCCTTCTTCACCAACCGCGGCCACTTTGTCGAAAGTGATTTTGCCGCCGATTTCACCGCACAAACGGTTCATATCGACAAATTCTTCGGGCTTGACTTTAAACTGCTTGCCGCCTGCATTGATAATTGCGTACATAACTTCTGCTCCTGCTGTTATATTGTAATATCTGAATATTTATTTCTTATCGAAAATGATAATTTACCATATTTTTCTCAAAGTGCAAGTTTGTGAACCGGTTATTTTTCAATTTTTCCGCAAAACTTTTTCTTCGATGAAAGCATTTAAAATATTCCAGTAATTATCACCGGCAACCGAATGAATATCGTTATGCCCGGCTCCAGTCACCGAATAAAATTGTTTGGGCTCGTTGCCCGCTTCAAAAAGTTTTCGGCCGTGCGACTGGTTAATCACTGTATCCCGGTCGCCGTGAATAATCAGCAGCGGCATCCGGATATTTCCGATCCGCTTGAGATTGGGAAAACGGTCGAACGGCATCCAGCCCATATTCACCACCGCAAAAGCGCTGGTCAAAGGCGCTTCCAGCACCAAAGCGGCGGCCCGACTTTTTTCCGCCAGATAACAGGATGGCCCGCTGCCGACCGATACTCCATAAATGATGATTTTTTCCGGGAGGATTTTGGCTTCTTCGATCAGAAAACGGTATACCCGGTCAATATCGCGATAACAATTTTTCTCGGAGGGCTTGCCGGAGCTCTGCCCATACCCCTCGTAATCATAAGCCACGATGCCGTAACCGCGCTCCGTATATTCGGCCAAGTATGGGCCCAACCACGAAAGATCCTCGGCATTGCCATGGCTGTACAGAAGTACCGGGGCATCGGCTACGGGAGGCGGCAGATACAGCAACGAAACCCATACACCGGGTTCGACTTCCAAACGCAACAACTTCTGGTCGTTGAAACGACTCTTCGGCGGCTGAAAGATGGCTTTGTCGGCCACACAGCCCGGCAAAATGACGAAAAATGCCAAACTGTACAGAACCACTCTGACGGCGATCTTCCAGAATACAGTTTTTCTTGTCTTTTTTTCCATATCACTTAATATAGCCCGGATTCCGACAAAAACAAGATTCCGCAATATAATAATTTTCGATTATAATAAATTATGTTTACTATTTTCCCAAAACCCTATTGACAAAATAATAAATTGAATGTATCATAAATACAACTTACTATTTATTTAAACTTAAAAAAATAGAATAACAATGCCGGAGAGGCAAAAAATATAAAGGAAAAACAAATGTCGAATTTCAGGAAAATCGTGGAGGATTGCCGTAAGGCTATCGAAAAAGCGGTGGATTTTCAGACCAGTTATCAGCGTCCGGACGGCGGTTACATCTGGGACGGTTATGCCAAAGACGCTTATCATAAGCAAGCTTATTCGTGGATGATGACCGGTCATATCCGGGAATCTCACAAGCTCCTGGACTGGATCGTCAAGAATAAACTCCAGGTGGACGGTCAGCTGGCGGATTACAACGGCGACGTCTACAAACACGCGTGGCTCATGCAAGGCGCGCAACGGCTCGGCCGGTTTGACGTGTCGTATCCGGTGATGAACTTTCTCGCCGGCTGCCAGTATTCCAATGGCGGTTTCCCGCATTTCAAAGGGGACAAGGTTATCCGGGCAATCGGAACCGCCTGGACCGGGGTTTCGGCGCTGTATGCCGGCAATATGGAAATGGCCTTCGAGTGCGCCAAATGCTGTTTGATAATGCAAGCCAGGCAGCCGCGGGAAGACCGTTATTATTTCCAGATGAAACAGGACGGTTCGCTGTTTACGGAAAAAGACGATCCGGGAGCGGGATTCATCGATACCGCGCAGCTCAAGCAGTGTTATTGGGAAGTCGGCTTCTCCATGCTGCTGATGTGCAAGATGTACCAGATCACCCACAATCAGGCTTATCTGGAAAGCGCCGAAAAGTTCTTCGAATTCACCATGCGCTGCCGGGAAGACGCTTATGCTTACTGGGGCAGCGGCAAAAGCGCCCTGGCCGCGGCTAACTATTATATGATCACCGACGATCAGCGGGCACGTGACGCCTCCTTGCGTTTCATGCGGTTCGTGACCGAAACCCAGAAGCCCAACGGCGGTTTTCAGTATGAGGATGAACCCGATGAACTGTTGATCTATGTCGACCACGCCGCGTGTTTCTCGGTTTGGGGAATGGAATCGATCGCCACCATGGAAAGTAAATTATTCTGACAAAAGAAAGATTATACATATGAAATTACCGGTATATCCAACAGAGAAAAAAGAACAGCTCAAAAAAGACGCCCGCAAGTATATCCTGGGGCATTGGATGAGCAACGAAGATCTGGATAAGGCCCTCAAAATTTTCACTGCCGGAGAAGGCTGCGATATTTATGACATCGACGGCAATAAGTATCTCGATACTTTTTCATCGCTGATTACCAATGCCTGCGGGCATGGACGTGAAGAAATCCGCAAAGCCATCGACGAGCAGATTCAGGCGCTGGAGTTTTTCCCGAATTATCATGACGGCTTTACCGTTCCCTTGATCGAGTTGGCCGCCAAGCTGGCCGAGATCGCCCCCGGAGACCTGGAGGTCACTTTCTTCCTGAACAGCGGTTCGGAAGCCAACGAAACCGCGGTAAAAATGGCGCGCCAATATTTCTGGCAAACCGGACGGAAGGACCGCTACAAGGTGATTTCGCGGCGGGGCTCTTACCATGGGACCACGCTGGCGGCTACCTCCTGGACCGGTTTTTCCGCGCTTCGCGAGCCGGTGGAACCGCTGCTGTTCGGAAATCTCTTCGCTCCGCAGGTGAAATGTGGCAAATGCGAATTCGGCCTGGAACGGAACTCCTGTTCACTGCAGTGCCTGAAAGGCCTGGAAACTCTGGTCAAGTCGGAAGGTCCGGACACCATCGCAGCGATCATCATGGACCCGCTGCCGGGCTCAAACAGCGGTTACCCGATGCCGCCCGACGGCTACATGCAGGGAGTACGCCGGCTGTGCGACGAGCACGATATCATCCTGATTTTCGATGAAGTCCAGACCGGGTTCGGCAAAACCGGCAAGTGGTTCGCCTGTGAACATTTCGGAGTAACTCCGGACATTCTGACGGTGAGCAAGGCGATTACCAGCGGTTACCTGCCGTTAGGCGCGGCGATCACCACGGAAAAAATCGCCGGGGTCTTCAATCGCGGACCGGGTTCCGAATTCCGGAGCGGCAGCACGTTCGGCGGACACACGCTCTCTTGCGCCGCGGCGCTGGCCAACCTCGAGATCTTCGAAAAAGAACACCTTGTAGAGCGCGCCGCCGAAATCGGGGTCTATATCAAAAACAGGCTCGATGAACTGTTCAAGTACCCGATCGTGGGAGATATCCAGGGGATCGGCACGTTGTGGGCGATTGAAATGATGGCGGACCGGGACAGCCGCCGGGAGCTGCCGGTCGATGCGGGGCGTTTTGTTCGCGACTGGTGCTGGGAAAACGGCATGATCTTGCGCAACAACCGGAACATGCTGGTCATCGCTCCGGCATTAATTATCACCAGGGAGGAAGTGGACCGGATGATGGATTTCCTGCACCGTGGAATTCAGGCGGCGATATGCAATTTCGGGCTTTGAACTTGCGAAGGTCGTTTTCCGACAGTATATTACCGGCAACGAAAACAAGGATGGATACAATGGTATTGCTGACGCCCAAACAATGTTTGAATCAATTTATCGAACTGCTGCGAATGACCGATATGGCTTATATCAAGCTGTTGAAGCAATGGGATATTTCCCTGAACGCGGCCTGGGCTCTGGAATATCTGCATCTCCATCCGGAAGGAGTGGAACCGGCCGTACTGGCGGAAAATAACCGGATGCTGCGGCAGACCATAACGGTCGTGCTGAATGACCTGGAAAAGCGAAAATTCATCCGTCGCTTTCCCCACGCCACCGACCGGCGGCGGAAATTGATCAAACTGACTCCGACCGGCAAGGAATTCGCGGCCGAAGTTCTGGAAAAACTGGAACAGGTCGAATTGACTTCATTCGCGGAGATGTCGCCGGAGGAACGGGAAACCCTGATCCGCCTGACCCGCAAGTTTTACGAAAGCGTCCAAGCCGGAGCAAATTCCGGCAACTCAAACGAAACCTAACCCTAACTTATGGAGGCATAAGATGGACAACAGTTCGGAACGAACGAAAAAAAGAGCGCTTCCAGTCCCCCTATTCACACTTATCGAACTCCTGGTAGTCATCGCGATCATCGCCATTCTGGCGGCTCTGCTGCTGCCGGCGCTGCAAAAGGCCAGAAATAAGTCTTATATGATTTCATGCCGGAGCAATTTTTCACAGTTGGGCAAAGTTCTCGCGATGTACGTGGGTGATAACAATGAATTCACTCCGCCGCTCAGGGACTACAATCCGGATCCGGACAGTGAAAGATATTGGTTCAAGGAAAATCCCCAAATAGGCATCCTTGCGCCCTATATCCCGGGGGCATTGCCGGACCGGGAGATGGTGATCGGAGGATATCGGCAGAACGCCTACGGACAGGTTTTCAAGAGCCGTTTCGCCTGTCCGGCCCGCCCTGCCCCGAAGACTTTCGCCTCCAACAAGGTGTCATTCGGCATTGGCTTGCGGATGTATTCCCCGTTTAAAGTAACGTTGATGAAGCGCCCGTCACGAAGTTGCGTACTGGCCGAGTCGAACGGTACGACTGAGGTTACTTATTACCTTGACAGGTACTGTGCATTTCCGCATGAAAATATGATGCAGGCCGCATTTTTCGATT
>JAVBRM010000054.1:0-74887 GCA_031548025.1 Victivallaceae bacterium
GAACTGAACCGTCGGCTCAGTCCCTTCTGGCGTTTTTATTGGAATGATGCACCGGGAGGGAAGGTGCTGGTGGGGGAGCGTTCCGTCGAGCTGACCCCGGACGTGGTCATCCTGGTGCCGCCATTCACGCTTTTTTCGGCGCGGTTGGAGAAAGGGCCGGTGAATCAGTTTTTTATCCATTTCACCACCGGTGATTTTCCGGCGGGGGTGGCGCGGCGTGAATATGTTTTTTCGGCGGAACCCTGGATCGGCCAATTAACGGAGGAATCGACGAACCTCGGGCGTTTCGAAATCCGGATGTATGCAATCTTATATGAACTCCTGCTGCAAATTCCCGAGGAACATGGCGATGCGCCTGCTTCCGACGGGCTTGACCCGCGCCTGAAACAGGCTATGACGCTGATGAATACGCTGCCCCGTTCGGAGTGCGACAATGCCGAACTCAGCCGCAAAGTAGGCATGAGCCTCAGTCATTTCAGCCATCTATTCCGGGAGCAATTGGGGGTGACACCGCAACACTATCTGGCGGGGCAGTTGATGGAGCGGGCATTTTACCTGCTTACCGATCCGACAATCTCGATTCCAGAGATCGCCGAGCGGCTCGGCTTCGCCAACCGCTATCATTTTTCCGCGTTCTTCAAGCAGCACACCAAGCAGTCGCCGGGAGCCTGGCGCAAAGCCAACCTGCCGTTGCATTAAACAGACCGAAGGACTTGTCGGACATGTCGGACTGGTCCGAGAAGTCCGACGGGGTTTGCGCATAACAAGATGATTTTATCAATCGTGTTTTATAAATCTTGATAATATGTAATTATCGCATATAGTATAGGCATGCTGAAAGAAAATGAAAAATATTTTTCCGGTAATTCCAGGCTGGCGCTGAAAATGTGCGGCTACAGTCTGGTCAATGCGCATAGCATCGACTATCAGTATAAGCATGTCCATAATTTTTGGCAGATGAATCTGTGTGATTTCGGTCAGGCGGAGTTGGAGCTTGATGATTATAAGTTGAATGTTGGAGCCGGGGATATTATCATTTTGCCGCCTGGAACCGGGCATGGGCTTCACTACGACGAGGTAAAGAATTTCGGTTGCTTTTCCTTTAAATTCAGCTTGAATGATTTTCCGGTTCAAAAGCTGCAGCCGGTGGTCGTTTGCGACGAAGATAAGCGCAAGCAGCGCGGGGAAGTGATTGAGGCGGTCGCGAAAATCTTTCATTCTTTTTTTCCGGCGGAGCTGTATCGCCGGCAGTTGGAATTTCCGATTCCCGGCAATGCCGAGTATGTAAATATCATGGAAGATCTGTTGTTCGGAATTCTGCGGCGCTACATGGCCGCCGGTTATTCGGAGGAGAGCGGAACTCTCCTGTTCAGGCAGATTGCTGAATTTGTGTCCAGGAGCAACGGTACACCGGTCAGCGTGGCCGATCTCGCGGCCGGACTCGGATATTCCACCGGGCATTTGCTGGCGCTGGTGAAGGAGCAAACCGGCAAATCGACCAAACAGATTATTGACGAGGAAAGAATCAGGATCGCGAAAAAATTTCTGCACTACTCCGATATGAATATCGGTGAACTGGCCGAATATATGGAGTTCACCGACATCATCTATTTTTGCCGTTTTTTCAAAAAATACACCGGGGAGACCCCCAGCAGCTACATCCGCCGCGTCAAAGCCGCGGCCTGCGGCCGGTGACGGCGACTACGTACGTTTGGAAATCCAGTTTGTGGGGATGGCCGAAGGTGATTGAGGCGATCTCATTGTCCGGGTGCGGGTTGACCCATTCGTACTGATAGAGAATCTGGGGCTTGAATTCGGAATCGTAGGTAATGTCCATGCAGCGTCCGAAGACCGTACCGCCCGCCTGCGGCTGATGGTTGAAATAATAGATCTGCATATTGATCCGGACGGGAATATTCGCGGAGGAACCATCGGCGTAAGTCACCCGGTAGTCCGCGGCGGGATAACCCTTGTGCCACTGGCGGTTGCGGTATCCGGATTTGATGTACTCATCGCCGGGAATGGCGGTATGGAGGAAAATCAAGGAAGACAATTTTTGTTTGATCGGTACGAGAGCCGGTTTTTGCGGATCGATTTTCAGGCAGTTTGGCGAAGTCGCGGCAATGTCGGCCGGGATATCGAGGATATCGCGTTTTCCGGTCTTGATGCCGGGCAGAGTATCATTGAGGATACCACTAAGGTCGATGGTGGAGAATTCGCTGGTCCAGGCCGGGTTGGGCTGCTGGGCGATCACGCTTTCCGCGATAGTGGCGACCCCTGAATTGATAAAGTCGGGCAGCCAGAGGTGTTCTCCAGTGTAATAATTCCAACCGGTATTGGCGGCGTGGAGCCATTGACTGTGGAAGGAGAATGTTTCCTGAACTCGGAATTTATGCTCTCTGCCGAAGCTGTATAACTGATTTCCATAACCGGAAACCCCTTGTTGTGCGCTGGAGGCGGCTGAGGCTCCGGTCATAGATATCCATACGGGGAAACCCTTGTCCAGAAAGTATTTGGCCGCATTGCCGATATTTGCCCAGATCATGATGGTGATATCTTTCGGCAGTTTGTCGATATTACGGTAATTATCGAATTTCACGCCGCTATGCATAGGATTGAGCATATCTTCACAAATTACCATTTTCACGCCGCGTTCTTTCAGAAAGCGATGGAGGTTCAGGTGGAAATTCAGAAATTTGGCGGCATGGTCTTCATTGGGGACTTCCTCCTTAGGGTGACGCTTATGCCACCATTCGTCCGAGACCGGAGAGAAGTATTCGCAACCGGTGGCTTTGATGAATTTGTCAGCTACGGCGAAATAGTATTTCTCGTAGTCCGGGTGTGTGACATTGCCGGTATGCAGCCATCCCTTCTGGCGGAATTCCGGATTAAGATAGTGCAGCCAACCGGCATGGCTGCCGCCGGAGATTGCAATGATCAGGGTAATGAAGCGGTCGCGGCAGAACTGTCCGAGCCGTTCCAGGTCGGCCACTGAGTAGTAACGGGACTTGGGGTTGAAATTGAGATTCGGGTGGATGTCATCCAGCGGCAGCAGAGTCTCCAAACCACGGATGCGCAAGGTATTCATGCGGGTGCCGGATACAAAGGTGTCAAGGTAATTCAGCAGAAATTCGGGTTCGGCTTTTTCTATATTCACCGGATTCGGCAACATATTGGGATGCCAGAAGGTGGCGAGCCGGACCGGCAGGTCCGGCCAGTCGGTGATTTCGCAACAGCGGACCGGGGCTTTGTCGTCCTGGAACATATCGAGCTTGAGCAGTTGAATGAAGCTGACCGTGCCGTAAAACAAGCCAGGTTCATCCGCACCGGTGATCTCGACTTTGTCGGGAGTAACGCGGATATGATATCCCTCCGGTTTCAAACCCTGCGGATCGATTTTCAGGGAAATGCCGGTGCCTTGTTCGACGATCCGGTATTTGCCGGCGAATCCGGCCAGCTTTTCGGCGAAAAGTTCGGCGGTACGTCGGGTCCTGGCAGTGGCGGCGGGATCAATCACCAGTTGATCGAAACGACGCGCGGGGAAAACTCCATCCTGATACTCGCATTTCTTGGGGAAGGGGAACAGCTGTTTTTGAGCGAAGGGCTGTTCGATCGGTTTTTTGTGGACGAAATTAACGGCAAATGGTTTAATCGCGCCGGATGGGGCGTTGGCCACCAGGGTCAAGGTGTAAACTCCGTTCAGATTTTTGATGCCCTTGACTTCCAGAGTTTTAGCGGACGGATTGAATTGGAGTTTTTCCCGCCTGACGAAGTTGTCCGGGGAGGTTAGAATCAGTTCCATGGAGAGCTTTTGGGCGGTAAATCCGCTTGCGGTATATTCGATGTTCAGAACATTGGCCGGTTCGCTGATGCTGATTTTGTCGATTTTTATTTCTCCAGCACCAAACGGCGAACGGTTGAAGTAGAGGAGCCCGAAGTTGGCCGGAATGGTATTGCGTTCGGTGGGCGACCAGCAGAGAGAATGGAATTTCTCGCCTTTGTCGCTGAATTTCTGAGTCATTTGAAATCCCATGAGGCGCTGCTTGGCGGGATCGGCACCGAGTTGCTCCAACGGAAAATCCAATTCGGTATGGAGCATTCCTTGTTCGAACCGGATGTTTTTACGGTGTTCGAGGTTGAATTCGTACATACTGCGGACCTGACAAGCTTCCGTGCAGTAATCCCGGCGATAATCCATGACCGTACCGTCAGCATTGATGGCAAAGTGAATGAACTTCTCATTGTCGAGCTGAGGAGAAAAAAACAGTTCCAGGCAGTCATCCCGCCAGAGACCCAGATCGTCATGCCGGGTTGCCTGGGCTCGCGGCTTATCCTGAAAAGCGGCATCGATGCTGAATGATAATTGATTGTTGTTCCATTTGGCGGATGCCGTCAGCGGAGACTGGGCGGCAAGCGGTTCCAGGCCGGGGCGGCGGTAAAAATCAGTGAATGTGGATGAATGTGCCGGAGTAATTTCCACGGTCTTTTTTTCCTGGGTTATTTCCACTGGAATTGTGATGATCTGTTTTAGTGTCGGCTGCATGGTGATGGTGAGTTTGCGGACAGTGAAGTCCAGGTCTTTTTGCGGACGAAATTGTAGGGTTTTCAGTTGTTCGAGCGGATATCTTGCCAAAGTATTGATTTGATATTCGTTAACGCCTTTTTTCAGTTTCAGAAAGGCGGAGTGGCCGCGGTCGTTCATGGAGTGAGAATAGCAGTATAACGAAGGCAGATTGTCGCCGTCGTATTCGATGGTGATATTCAGGCCTTTCATTTCCAGATTGTTGGCGATGGCGTATTCCTGTGCCGGTTTGAAAAATCCCGTGGTGGAAGCCGCCCGTCCGAATTTTTTAGAGTCGGGATTATCGGTTTTGGCGGTTATGCGGATTCCAACTGATGAAAATTCTTGTTTGATTGTAATTCCGCTGTCTTTGGGATTGTAGACTCCGAAAGACGATTTGTTAAGTTTCAGCTCAAATTCACTGCCGCTACAGATAATAGCTGCAAGCATGAATAGGGAAAATAATTTGGACATGAATAACCTCCGTGATTTAATATGAGATAGAATAGCCGTTTTGCATGTATTTCGTTCCGGCCGTATTGATGTACCACATAGTATCGAAACCGACGTTATTATCAGAATCCCAGCGGCGGCTGGTTTGCGCTACAGAACCGTTTTTCTTTAGAAAATTGAATTTTTGATTCTGTCCGTGGCGGGTGGCAACGCGTTTTCCCGAGCTTGTGTAAACATATTCGTCATTGCTCTTACTGCCGAAAGCGCCTTGCTCCAGATGAGTATCCGCATTCCAGGAGTCGGTAATCAGCATCATATCGGCGTTATTTTTGTATGGGCGATTGGTTGAGCAAACCCCTTGGTATCCGCCGTCGTAGGCTACTACCTCGTTCATGGCATAGCCTCGCGGCATGATAGATTCGCCTGTATTGATGCCGCCGGGGCAATGAAAAAACTGGGTTCGGCGGGTAACGTAACTGGAATGATTGGTAAACTGGATCCCCAGATAAAGCATACTCAGTTGGCGGGTCCAGCAAAGTAATTTATCGGTATCGCTGGGAGAGGCTCCCTGCGGATAGAAATCGTTGAAATCATGATTGTAAGCGGTCATGAGCAGGGCGAATTGTTTGAGCCGCTCGCGGCATCCGGCGTCTTTGGCTTTGTCGCGGGCGTTGTTCAGTGCCGGCAATAACAAAGCTGCAAGAATCGCAATGATACAGATAACGACCAAGAGTTCAACCAGTGTGAAATATTGATTGAAAAGACGTTTTTTCATAGCTTGCCCTTCTGTTTTTTGAGTTTGAGGCGACAGGATTGGTTTTCCACTGCGACCAACGGTATTTTGCGGGTAATCGGAATCGCCGGGCGGGAGGTTGCGACTTCGTGGAGCAACGTAACCGCCGCCGCGCCGAGCTCGGCGGTGTTCAGCGCCAGCGTGGTGATGGTGGGCGAAGATTCGCGGCTCAATTCTATACCGAAGGCTCCGGTCACCTCCACATTGGCGGGAACTTTGAGATTATGACGGCGCAATTCACGGATAATCTGAAACGCGGTCCAGTCATTCAGGGTGATGAACACCTCGGGGAGTTGATTGGTCGCGACGACGTTATCTATAGCGTCATGAATATAGCTGTCGTCGTTGACCGTATAAGGCGCACCGTTCAGGTATTCGTGACGTTCGAGCCGCAGTTCCAGCAATTCGTGTTGCATTTCGGCGCAGGCGGCCAGGGCGGCGCCGGAGTGGGGAGCCCCTTCCGGATAAAAGAAACAGATTCGTCGAACTTCGCGAAAGTATAGCCGGCGCAGCAGAAGTTTGAAGCCGTGGTAAAAGTCCGGGGACACGCTGGAGCAGAGCGTCATTTCGCGCTCAACGGAAACAATCGGCAGCTCACACTGCATCAGTTTGCCGATGAATTCTTCGGGATATTTTTTGCAGACGATAATGCCGTCGATATTGAAGTTTTCGAAATCTTCGAAAATACTCTGGAGCGGGCGCTCCAGGGATGGGCGCATCAATTGGCAGCCGATTTTCCGGGCATGAAGCTCCGCTTCGAGACCCAGGAAGATGTTCAGGCCGTAATTGTCGAAACGGTTAGGCTCAAGTTTCTGTGTCGGCCATAACAAGACCGCGACGTTTTTCAGCGGCTTGGGTGATTTGCCGTCGCTGACAAATACCCCTTTGCCCTGGTGGCGGACGATGACGCCGCGGTTTTCCAGCAGAGCGCATGCCCGATATAAACAGGTCCGTGACACCCCGAAGCGCGCGGCCAGTTCCTCCTGCGGCGGCAACGGATCGCCGGGACGAAATCCTTGTTCCCGGATCATGATTTCCAGGTCGTCGGCAAGTTTGTAGCGTTTGGGCGACAGCATATGGTTCTCCATCTGGTTTACAATATAATTATATATGGATGGAGGCAAAAATCAATATGGCGCAATTTTAAAAAGAATAGTTTATTGTAAACAAGTATCCGGGATGTTTACAAGATTGAGGCGGAAGTCGGACGTATCGGACAGGTCGGACGGATTTACCGGTTTAGATGTTTTTTACGCTGTGGCGCTCGAGGAGGCGGCAGGGGAGGGCGACGCTTTCGGGGGGGCGGCCGGCCAGGTACCATTTTTCGAGGAGGGTGACGGCTTGGAGGCCGATGTCGTTGACCGGTTGTTCGATGGTGGTCAGGCCGCGGGATTGGCCCTCGGGCCAGGTGATGTTGTCGTAACTGATGATCGAAATATCATCCGGTATTTTCAGGCCGAGTTCATCGCAGGCCTGATAGAAAAATTGGGCCCGATGGTCACGGATAACGAAGAAAGCATTCGGGCGGTCCGGGGATTTCAGCAGGTCCAGGAGTCTGGCGTAATCTTCGTCTTTGTAACTGAATTCGAGGACATGAGCCGGAGATACGGCCAATTCTTCTTCCGCCAGGGCGCCGCGAAATCCGGCGAGAATTTCTTTGAACATGAAGTGGCGGAGCGGACCGCTGATCGCACCGAAAGTACGATGACCGGCTGTGGCCAGGCGGAAGCCGGCGGTGCGCCCGATCATGCGGAAATCCATCCGGCTGCTGGTCCATGGCATGCCGTTTTCCTCGTTGGCGACCACGCAGGGGACACCGGCGTGGAGCAACTCGGAGATGATTTCCGGAGAGCCGGGGCTTTCGATAAAGAGAACCCCCTGGATATCGCCGGAGCGGTAGCGCGATATCAGGTTTTGCGCCAGGTTTTCGGCATGGGAAAACGATACGACGGCTTCCGAATAATTCGCCGCCGCGGCCACGCAGATTCCGCTCAGCAAGCCGAGGGTTTCGTAGGCGCGGCTGGAGAGGTGCGGATGGTCCGGAAAGCAGACGATGAAGCGCTCAAAGCGCGGTTTGAGCGCGCTCCGGCAGAGTGAAGCGCCGCGGCCGGGGATCAACTGAACCAGGCCTTCCTGCTGCAGGGCCTTGAGGGCGTTGCGGACGACTCCGCGCCCGGTCGAAAGTTGTTCGGAGAGAATCCGCTCCGAAGGCAATAACGACATGGCGTCGAATTCTCCGGAGAGAATCCGCCGCCTTATCGTTTCGGCTATTTCTATATTCGGGGTTCTTGCCACTATATACCTAACAGTCGGATTGCATTTTTCCGAGCTACTTTGTCGAAAATAGTTTGCGAAATTGTGTCCTGTCCACGGAGTACCTGGAGGAATGTGACCAGGGCCGGAGTACTGTCGTCCGGCGGGCGGCAGACATCCAGTCCGAACATCAGTCTGTCCTGAAATTCATTCAGGAACTTGACCGCGTATTCGGGGTCGCGGGTCAGGGCGTTGCAACCGCTGCCCGCCGAGAGGTCGCCGTACAGGTTTGGGAACTCGCGGAACATCCGGGGAACCGCTCCTTCGATAACTTTGCCCTTCGGATAGCTGGAACGCAGAGAAATGTCGTTCAGGACGCTGATTTCGGCCCAGAATACTTGGGAATGGGCAAAGATTTTCAAGCCCGGAAATGATTTCAACACCTTCTGCAAACCGGGCAGACCGGGGGCGTCGACCAGTCCGTAAGTACCCCCAATCTGTGTGGCCAGGTGAATGGTTACCGGGAGTTCCGATTCTTCGGCATGGCGGAAATAATTCCAGACATAAGGATCGGTGATGTCCATATTGGCGGTTACTTCGCCAAGGCCTTTGGCGCCCAGATTTTTATAATACCGCATCAAGCGTCCCAGCGGGGCGTTCGGCGAGTTGCTGATCGCCCGCGGGCTGATGTTGATGAACGGAATAAAACGTCCGGCATGGGATTCGGCGATATCCAGAATTTCTTCATTGCTCTGCGGCAACTGGCATTCCGGGCCGATCAGGGGCAGCAGAACTGCTTTTTCCACTCCGATCCGGTCGTATAGTCCGAGCAGCTGCTCCGCGGTTGGAAACGGATAACTGGTCTCCGTAAGCGCCGGCCGCGGCCATTTATGGGCATGTGCATGAATATCGATAAACATTGTTATATTACCTCATCGAGGTTTTCAATTACCTTCGTGTAAGCATTAATATAGCAGTCAATTGCCTTCTGATCAAATTTAATTATGCGCGGAAGGCGAAATACGCAATGTTGTATCGCTTCGCTGACCGGCAAAGAGCCCGGTCCCTGACGGACATCGCGCTGACCGAAACTCAAAACAGTCGGACGGCCCATATGGAAAAGGTCAGCTTCATGGAAAAGCGGATGCAGATGCAGAGGACGGTTGGCGCCGGGAAGGCTATTCACCCCTTCCGCGACCACTGCCGCGCAGAATTTATCCACCGGTACACGGAGGGTTTCCGGGTCGTAATGGCAGAGCGGGAAATACCAGCCGCCTTTGGTGCAACCGCTGTTTGCGGGCGGGCGGTGTGATTTCAGGCCGGGAAGCCGGTCCAGGGCATCGGACAGATAATTCATCGCGCGGTCGATCTCGGCAATTCGCTCCGGATAGTATTTCAGTTGCACCCGGCCGACGGCGGAGCACCACTGATTCATGCGGTCTTTGCGGCCGCCCATGGCGATCCCGGCGTATTTTATCAGTTCGGGGTCGGTTATGCAACATTGGGCCTTGCCGATATTGGTTGCCAGACCGGTGCGCTCGTAGTGGCCGTAGGAGATACAGCGTTCGTAGAGTTCGCGGTTATTGGTGGTCATTAGTCCGGCCTCGCCGATGGCGAAGGCTTTGCCGGCCATCATGCTCATGCAGGCGATATCGCCCAGAGTTCCGGTTTGTTTGCCGTGATAAAGAGAGCCATGCGAATGTGAAGCGTCTTCAATCACCTTGACGCCGTGTTTTCCGGCGATTGCCATGATTTTGTCCATATCGCAAGGATGACCGGCATAATGAACGACGATGATGGCACGAGTGGCCGGACCAATCCGGTGCTCGATGTCATTTGGATCGATACACAGAGTTTCCGGATCGATGTCGGCGAAATTGACCGTAGCGCCCAGACTCAACGCCGCGGTACAGCTGGCCCAATAAGTAATGCTCGGGCAGATCACTTCGTCTCCGGCGCCGACTCCGCACGCCCACATGGCCGCATGAAGCGAGGCGGTACCATTGCAGTACCCGAGGGCGAATTCGGCGCCGATCCAGTCGGCATATTCCTGCTCGAATTGCTGGGTAATACCGGTCTGGCTCATCTGGTTGTTTTCCATGACATCCAGCAACGCCCTCTTGTCCTCCATGGTAAATATCGGCCATTTCAAAAAATTCGGGCTGATGTCTTCCGGGTTGACGGCCCTGGGACCGCCGTTGACTGCGAGTTTTCCGCTCATAAATTTTACTCCTTAATTAACCAATGGTTTAATACATACCTTTGGTTATTATTATACAGCCGGGTTTGGTTTTTGCAATACCGTAAAGTATTATTTTAGTGAAATTATTATTGGACATGAGATTTGAATTTTATGGTACGGTAAAGTATTGTTTTTATAGTGTTTTCTAGCGGAATGATAAAAAATAACAAGTTGTTGGCATGTTTTTTATGAATATTAGTGGAAATTTTCCACAATGCTGTTATAATAATATGCCATAGCTTACAATGCTAAGCGATACAATCATTATTTGGAGGTGAGAAATGGCGTCGGAGGAAGTAAAAAAACAAAAAAACGGATTTCGGATGGAGAAGGATTTCCTCGGTTCGAAAGAGGTGCCGGCGGAGGCTTATTACGGGATTCATGCGGTACGCGGTCAGGAGAATTTTCCGATTACCGGAGAAAAAATTCACACGAGCCTGATTGCCGCTCTCGGCATGGTAAAAAAAGCGGCGGCAATGACCAATTACGACGCCGGGCTCCTGGAGCCGGAAGTGGCCGCGAATATCATCAAAGCGGCGGAAGAGGTGATGAGCGGAAAATTCAACGGCCAGTTCATCGTCGATCCGATCCAAGGCGGCGCCGGAACTTCGCTGAACATGAACACCAACGAAATCATTAGCAACCGGGCGCTGGAATTGATGGGGTGCGAAAAGGGGGATTATCAGCACATCTCGCCGAATAACCACGTCAATATGGGGCAATCCACCAACGACGTTTGCCCGACAGCCATTCATATTGCCATATTGACGGAGCTGGAAACTCTGCTGGCGGAAATGCGGCGTCTGCAACAGGGATTTGCCGATTGCTCCGTCAGATTCGATAAAATGATCAAAATGGGCCGGACCCATCTCCAGGATGCGGTTCCGATCCGTCTGGGTCAGGAATTCGGCGCTTATGCCCAGGTCATCAAAAGGGACATCGCGCGGATCGAAGCGAGCCGCGGTGAGATGTATCCCGTGAACCTCGGCGCTACCGCCGTCGGAACGGGATTGAACACGGTTCCCGGCTATATCGTCGATGCGGTGAGGCGGTTGGCGGAGATTTCGGGTTTCGCCTTGGTGCCGGCGGAAAATCTGGTGGACGCCACCCAGAATACGGATTGCTACACGGTGGTTTCCGGCGCATTGAAAATCTGTATGATCAACATGTCCAAGATCGCCAACGATCTGCGGATGATGGCCTCGGGGCCGCGCTGCGGGCTGGGGGAACTGTTCCTGCCGCCGCGCCAGTCCGGCAGTTCCATCATGCCCGGCAAAGTCAACCCGGTGATGGCCGAAGTCGTGAACCAGGTGGCGTTTCAGGTAATCGGCAACGATGCGGTAGTCTGCATGGCGTCGGAAGCCGGACAGTTCGAGCTGAACGTGATGGAACCGGTTCTGGTTTATAATCTGCTGCACAGCATCGGGATTATGCGCAACGCCTTCCGGGCATTCCGCGAGTATCTCTTGAACGACCTGCAGGCCAACGAAGCAGGCATGCGCGCCAAAGTGGAAAATAGCGTGGGGATCATTACCGCGGTAGTGCCGCATATCGGCTACGAAGCCTCGGCCGAAATAGCTCGCCAGGCCATGAAGACCGGTCGCCCGGTCCGCGAATTGCTACTGGAGTCGGGAATCCTGAGTGAAAAAGAGATCGAAATGATCATGGACCCCTACGAAATGACCGAGCCCGGCATCGCCGGCTACAGTCTGCTGGATAAATAAGTAAATCGTGGTGGGTTTGCAGATGATTTTTATCGGACTGGTCGGACCTGTCGGACAAGTCGGACCGGTCCGAATTTACTGATATGCCGTTTCGATGTCAGCAATAACCGGATTGCCGGTCTGCTCCGATAAATCAATCTTTTCATAATGTTCAGGAAAAACATGATAGTACTCCTAATTGTTTAATAACACTCCATGATCATCCATACGCGGTCGAAGCGACGGTTGGCGAGATCTTCCTGGCGAATCCAGAAAAAGAGGGTTCCCATGTCGGCGAACTGCAAGTCGGAATGAGCATAATCGGTATCTACCTGAAGAAGCAGGAGCCAATCCTCCGGGTTGCTGGGGTATTTCGTTTGGGTGACCTTGGCGCAATTTTCCGTCATGGTCGGGCTCTGGATGTAATCCGGGTAGCCGAAAAGCTGATGACAGGGCCTCGGCGAATTGATATGGCCGCCAAGATACGTTTTCTCCGCGACGCCCGTCACCGCGAACTCTTTGAATACGATCAAACCTTCCGGTGCTTTTGGGGTTTTCAAAGTGTCGGTTTTTTCGAGGAACAGCACCCGCCAGCCGCATTCATCGCCGGGATTACCGCCGAAATAGAATTCATCGCCTTCGAGCGTGCAGAAAAAGACGAGCGACCCGGTCCGGGGCATTGCGGGCAGTGACTTATCCTCCGGCAATTCGGAACAATCAAGCCGGCCGATAAAGTTCATCGGTTGACCGCCGGGGGTTACCGGCCATGCCGTATCGGGCGGCAGTTCAGGAAGGCCGCCAAGGTGGCTGCGGGCAGCCTTACCGTTGGCTGGGACTAGACGCAATGCCGTTAAGCTCGGCAGGTAATCCCAATATTCATTCCGGTTGATTGCTTGCAGTTTTAACAGATATTCGGCGGTTTCCAGAGGTTGGGCCAAATCGGAAAGCATGGCTTGATCATAGTTGGTGACCGAAAGCTGACGACGAAACTTGAACTCATCCAGCTTTTGGATGAATTCGGCTGGTGTTTCAAGTGGTAGGACCGTCATATCGAATCCTTCCGGAAAATCATATTCGAGCTTTTCGGTTTGGTCGGACATGAGTTGAAAGATCTCGCTCAAATTTTTTCTGGGATATTTTGCTTGGATGGTTCTGCCCATCGATATGGAAATTTCGAGCGGGAAAATGGAGTTTGAGAGGCAAATCACACTGCCATTGGCGCCAAATGCATAGAAGGTCACCCCGCTCGTGGCAAAATGTCGGCGGATGACCGCCCATATTTTCCCTTCCTGATTTCGCATCAGCCGGATGGCAGCGTTTTTTTCGGACGCGATTCGGACATCTTCAACAAAAAGCAAGCCAAGTTGTTCCAGTTGCCGTTGAATCGGATCGAATTGGCTGAGCGGCTTGGAAGTAATGGTGAACTTGCCGGAAGATTTCAATTTCTCCGCCGTTTTCCGTAAATCTCCTTTCGAATCGGCGTGCAGGGCTTTCTCGCCGGACATATACGCAAGCCAGACTCCACCGAAAAGCATTCCCCAGCCGATCGGATGAATAAATAAAAGCGGAATGCCGATTACGGCAATCAGTACGGAGAGGATAAAAAGTATTTTCCAAATCATATATGACGCCCCCATTTCCACGTCAGGCGCGGTGCTATTGGAAAATACATCGGGAAGCGGAAAAATCAAGTTTCCCGATAGGGAAATTTGTATTTAAACCGTGGTTAGCTGGATTGGTCGGACCAGTCGGATTAAAATGCCGGTTGCATCAATTGCTGCTCATTTCTGCTTAAGCCACATGACGCGGCTATCGGTTGCCATTGTGAAACAATTCTCCGGATGGTTTTGATTTCAGAATCAGCCTGTACTGTCGAAAGCCGGAAGAAAGGCGCGACTTCACGGGTTAGATCATAGTCCAGAGAATTATCATTTTCATTGATATTCAAGGATAAGCCGGTTCCTGATGGATTGGGATTCAGATCGTAGGCTGGACTTAACCGCCAGCCGCTTTGGGTCAACATGAAACCGTGGTTGCGCAAATGATCGTCCGTATTTTTGATAGCGATTGAAAAAACAATCCGCCGCCATAATTCATTGAGATCCTTGTTCGGATTGGCCCCGTAACGTATAATAAATTGTGCTATATCCAGATAACTGCTGCCATCCTGATAATCCGCTCCGTCATTTTTGCCGAGGAGCGTCATAGCAGAGGAAAAATGAATACGTTTAAGTCCGGAGCGGTCGAATCGCTTGCAAATAAAGGTGGAACCGTGTTTTGAGAATGATTTTATACGACATTCTGGGACATTCAATTCGGCCTCCCGGGCCAATTGGTGGACGACCATTTCCCAGGCTCCGATGTCAACGGAATCCGATTTACTGGGAAATTTGGCAATCCAAAGATTGTTTTCCGTATCCAGGACATTGGCTTTGGGCCTGGCTCCGCCGAGTGATGAGCCGGGGGCCAGCAACAACGATAGCCAACGGGTATTTTCATTATCTTGATCCTCTTCATATTCCCGGGAGGCTGCTTCCAATTCTCTCAGGGATGCCCATGGGGGAGTTGCCATATCTCGTTCATTATTGATAAAATCGCCGTCTGGCGATAACTTGAAGCGGATCGCTCCCATTCGGGTTTCGTCAAAAACTCCCAACAGATAATCTGATTCCTGTAAATTATGAATCGAGCGGGACTCACGCCTGGCTTTTATTGCTTCGCGGCGGCGCATAAGTTGCCGACCCCAGCGGTCCGGGGCGGAGTCAAGGAATAAGTTAAAATTGGCTTTTATCGAATATTGAGGTCCGCCATAGAGCGTCAGGTCCGGATCAAGCATCTGAGTCGGATTGGCCTTCAGCCAGGTTGTATCAAATTCAAATGAGAATACTTCTTTGCGGCGAACCTGTTGTACGGTTAGAATTCCCATCAGTTGGGGGATGGCATTACTATGCCAATCACTATAAACCAGGATGTCGGTTTTTGTTGTAGTCATAATTTCCTCCGGCGCGGGGCGCGTTTGCGGGCCGACAATTCCGCATCCTGTAATTTGCGGCCCAGTTCATCATCCTCCGCCAGATTCAAGATATCTTTCTCCAAGCCGAGAGAAACCAGGTATTGAATATAATTTCCCATGGCAACAGAAGGTGATCCTTTTTCCATTAATGCCAGGGTAGGGCGGCTGACGCCTACCCGCTCCGCCGCCAGATTTGCAGATACATGGCGACGCAGCCGCGCCAGGCGAAGATTTTCGCCAAATATTTCCAGCATCTCCTGCGTCTTGGGAAATATGACCGGGCTTTTTTTAGGCATAATCAGACTCCAAGAAATATAATGTATTATAAAAATAGCATGTAATTGCAATAATGTCAAATTTTATTTACATTAATTGATTTTAAGGATCGAATTCAGCGGACGGGGAGGTGGTGTTGGGTTGCCAGCTCGCGCTTGATGTTGGAGCAGGTGAAGTCGCCGGTGTGGACCATGGAGGCGATCAGGGCGGCGTCGGCGTGGCCCTTTTCGAAAGCGTCGGCGATGTGTTGGACCGTGCCAGCGCCGCCGGAGGCGATCAGGGGGACGTTTACCGTGTCGGCGATCTTGCGGGTGATTTCGAGTTCGTAGCCGGTGCACATGCCGTCGGTGTCGATGGCGTTCAGGCAGATTTCACCGGCGCCGAGGTCGACCGCTTTTTGAGCCCATTCGACGGCGTCGAGGCCGGAAGGGAGGCGGCCACCGCGCGTCACTACTTCGTAGCCGGAGGGAAAGCGCGCTGAAACTCCGACGCGTTTGGCGTCCATGCCCAGGACGATGCATTGGCGGCCGAAGGCTTTGGCTCCGATGCGGATGATTTCCGGCTGGTCTACCGCCAGAGAATTGAGTGAGACTTTGTCGGCACCGGCCAGGATGGCGGAGCGCATGTCGTCGAGATTGCGCAAGCCGCCGCCGACGGTGAAGGGAACAAATACCCTTTTGGCCGCTTCGGCAACCATTTGGATGTCGATGGGGCGGTTTTCGGCGGAGGCGGTGATGTCGTAAAAGACCATTTCGTCGGCACCGTCTTCGCTGTAGCGTTCGGCCATTTCGACCGGATCGCCGACGTTGATGTTGTCTTTGAATTTTATGCCTTTGGTGACTTGGCCGTTGCGGACGTCCAGGCAGACAATCAAGCGTTTCAGGAGCATGTTTTACCGTCCCAGTTCAGGAAGTTTTGAATGATGCGGAGCCCGGCCCGGCCGCTGCGTTCCGGGTGGAATTGGGTGGCGAAGACGCTGCCGCGTCCGGCGATCGAAGTGAATTCCCGACCCGCGTAGTCGGTTCGGCCGAGAGTTGAATCCGGAGTACCGGGTTTGACATAATACGAGTGGACAAAATAGAACGCTTCGCCGGGTTTGATGCCTTCCAACAACGGATGCCCCGGAGTAAAATCGACCCCGTTCCAGCCCATATGCGGGACTTTGACCCGTTGTTCGGACGGAAAATCGAAGTATTTCACGGTTCCCGGCAGGATGCCGAGTCCGGCGATTCCACCGTCTTCCTCGCTGCGTTCGAACAGCATTTGCATGCCGAGACAGACGACCAGGACCGGTTTGCCGGTGGCGACCGCATTGCGGATTACCTGGTCGAAACCGCGTTCGCACAAGCCTTTCATGCCGCTGGCGGCGGAGCCGACGCCGGGGAAGATGATTTTATCGGCGGCTTCGGCCCGGGCGGCGTCGGAGACGATTTCGACCGGACCGCCGACCCGTTCGAAAGCGAGTTTGACGCTGGTCAGGTTACCGGCTCCGTAGTCGAGGATGGCGATCATGGCCTTACTCCCATTCGATGGTACCGGGGGGCTTGGAGGTGATATCGTAAACCACACGGTTGACGCCGCGAACTTCGTTGATGATGCGGTTGGAAATCCGCCGCAGGAGATCGTCGGGGAGGTTGACCCAGTCGGCGGTCATGCCGTCGCTGCTTTCCACCACGCGCAGAGCGATCACATAATCATAGGTCCGCAGATCGCCCATGACGCCGACCGTCCGGACCGGCAGGAAAATCGCAAACGCCTGCCAGGTTTTGTAGTAATAACCGGCTTTTTTGATTTCCTCCACCATGACGGCATCGGCTTCGCGGAGAATGTCGAGCGTGCGTTTCGATACTGCCCCAAGGTGCCGCACTGCCAAGGCCGGGCCGGGGAAGGGTTGGCGCATGACCACGTCTTCGGGCAATCCGAGTTGGCGGCCGACTTCGCGCACTTCGTCTTTGAACAGGGCGGCGAGGGGCTCGAGCAGTTTGAATTTCATATCTTTGGGCAGGCCGCCGACGTTGTGGTGGCTTTTGATCATGGCGGAGGGATTGCCGTTGATCGGAACGCTCTCGATGACATCGGGATAGGTGGTGCCCTGGGCCAGGTAGACGGCATTGGGAATCGAGTCCGCCGCGTCGTCGAAAACCTGAACAAATTCATGGCCGATGATTTTGCGTTTGGCCTCCGGTTCGTCTACTCCGGCGAGCTTGTCCAGAAAGCGGTTGGTGGCGTCGACGGTGATCAGGTTCATCTGGAAATTCCGGGCGAAAAGTCCTTCGACCCGCTGGCGCTCGTTTTTGCGCAGCAGACCGTTGTCGACGAAAATACAGGTCAATTTCTGGCCGATGGCTTTGTGAATCAGCGCGGCGGCGACCGAGGAGTCGACCCCGCCGGAGAGCCCCAGGATTACCTGGTTCGAACCGACTCTTTCGCGAATTTCGTCCACTGATTTTTCGATGAAAGAGGCCATGGTCCAGGACCCGGCACAGCCGCAGATTTTGCGGCAGAAATTGCTGATGATCTTAGTTCCTTCCTCGGAGTGGACGACTTCGGGATGGAACTGAATACCGAAAATATTCCGTCCGGCGATGCGGATGGCGGCGTATTCGGTGTTATCGGTGCGCGCGATACATTCGATGCCCTCCGGAGTCCGGGTGACTTTGTCGCCGTGCGACATCCAGACTTTGAGTTCCGGCGAAACTCCTTCGAACAAATCCGAATGATCGGAAATTTGCATGACGGCACGGCCATATTCGCGGGCAGTACCCGGCGAAACTTCGCCGTTCAGGGTTTTGATGATGAGCTGCATGCCGTAGCAGATGCCGAGAACCGGGATGCCGAGTTCGAGAATCGCCGGATCGATGGCGGGTGCTCCCGGCTCATAGACGCTGGCGGGGCCGCCGCTGAAAATAATTCCGGCGGGGGCTTCTTCGCGGATTTTATCCGGCGGAGTGGAGAAGGGCATGACTTTGCTGTAGACGTTGCATTCGCGGATGCGGCGGGCGATCAACTGGCTGTATTGCGAGCCGAAATCGAGGACTAGAATAGTTTCTGGTTTATCACGCATTAGATCTGTAATTCCTCATAAATTATCTATAAAAATACCGCGAAAAACATTATTTTTCAATGTTTGCGGATAATTTTTTTTTGATTATTTTGCAGAAAAAAAGAAAATCCGCCTGAAAGGACTCGGGCGGATTTGGAGTAGGGTAATTCCAAATAAAAATCAAATTGCTATTATATTTTGCTTCTTGCTAACTGACTGTCGCCTTGCGGAAAAGTCGCTACGCCGGTAGCGCCTTGTTCCACAAAGCATCATCCAGCATCGCAAATAAGCGAAAATCTAAAAAGCAATTTGACATTTAATTGGAATAAATTTTATTTTGAGGCAGGAGCTTGGTTGGGTTGAGGTGCTTCCGACAGGATCTTGCCGATGCTCATCATGACGAAAGGTGCCTTGAATTCATTGCGGGCAAGCGCGCATTCCAGGTAATAGGCAACCAGCTGGTGTTGTTTCACATTGCTGGCGAGTGACCATGCAGCGGCTCTGCCGGTGATATTGCTCATCAGCGCCTGGCGGTCCGCATCGGTCGGATTCTGGATTTCTTTGAATTTTTCGATGGTAAGACCGCCGTTCAGCAAGATGGTGGCCTCGGCTATTTTCATAAGCGGGGCTTTTTGTCCGGTAACCAGGAATTCACTCCAAAGGACATCGAGATTCCATGGTACGCTCGGTTTTTCGATCTGGAACGTGAACTTCGCCAGTTGCTTTTTAAAGTCATCGGGCAGCAATTTGTTGAATTCCGGGCCGAGAGAGGAGACCGTCAAAATTGCCATCTTCTGATTTTCACCGTCAAGGGTTTTCAGGCAGTCGATAAATTCCGGCCATAGCTGAGGATTGTAAGCCAGCGCATAATGAAAAAGCGCCAGCATCGAAAGCGGATTGAAATTCCGGCCCTGTTTCTCCTTCAATTCCGGGACTTGCGCCAGAAATTCCTTGAATGCCGGAATTATATTCTGAGGACCCGGCGCCGCATAGTAATTGGTCATGGCTTTCAGCGGTTGCGGGGCCACGGGCAAGTCGCAACGCTCTTTAAGTAAAACTTTGGCTTCCGTTGTTTTGTCGGTATTGTCCAGTTCATCTTTGATCTCCGCCTTGAATGAATAGCTGCCGAACGCATCCGGAGGATCAAAGCTGACCATGAGAAAATCCGGAAACAGAAATACCTGCTTGGGATTGTCGCATTGAAACTCCAGAACTTTCAAGGAAGTGGAAAATTTGGAGCTTCCGTCCGGGGCGTACATGGTCAGTTTGCCGGATACTTTGACCTTGCCGTCCTTCACGACCGGATTAACGAAAAACACGTTCACGGTAAAAGGCTCGGCCTTGACCACCTGTGTGCAGATCGGAATCATAGGAGGGCGGCCGGGCAGAATGCCGGTCCACTGGTCCTGAATGTTTCGCGTTTTGGAACAGATAATGTTGCCATCGATGGCCAATACGGCCCCCGCGATTGACATCAGCATCGCGGTAAGTAATAATTTTCTCATAATAATCACCGTTGTTATTGATATTGATCAATATAAACCGGATACCGTCAAGGTCAAGTACGTTTTTGCCGTTCTCTCGGAAACTTGCATTCATTTACTGAATTGGTGAATTAATTTCCTTTTGGTTTTAATTATGACATTAAATAGTAAATAAAATTAAATATAATTTCTATTTGCACATTGACAAATCGGCAATGTATTGTTATAATAATAGATATAATGACAAGGAAGAAAATCAGTATGCCGCAGAATATTATCGATAAGTGCCTGGAATTGCGCCAGGACAATAAAACTTTGAAGCTGCTGGAATTGATCTGGAAGAGCCCGGGGATTTCGCGGCGCGACATCGGAATTGCGGCCAAACTCAGCCGGGGTTCGGTGACCAAGAATATGACGCAATTGATCGAGGACGGTTATGTGACCGAAGGGCCGTCATCGACAAACAACAGTGCGCGCCTGGGGCGAAATACCATCGGGCTTTATGTTGACCCCGGGTTATTTTATCTGATCGGGATATCGCTTTACCGCAAGTCGCGGGCGGAGCTTATCGATGCTTCGGGGAAGGTGGTTTGCGCGGTGGATTTGCAGTTGGAAATGCCGGACCGGCATTTTCATTATGAGCAGACACTCAGTGAAATCAGGCGGGCGTTTGCGGAAATGTTGGCCATAGCGCCGCAGGAAAAGATCATCGCGGTCGGTATTGCCATGGCAGGGTCGGTAGACTTTGACAAAGGGGATATTTTCTCGTCATTTGCATTCGGCGGAGCCAAGAATTTCAATTTGAAAGATTTTGTCCGCGAGAACTTTGGGCTGGAGTGTTTCCTGATCAATGTCTCCCATCTTTGGCCGGTGATGGAAAAGAATTGGGGCGCGGCGATGGATATGAATAATTTCATCACGATCGATGACTCGCTGTGTTCGGGATTTTTCCTGAACGGCAGTTTGTTCCGGGGGAACAATAATTATGCCGGGGAACTCAGTTATATGAAGATATCGGAGAGCGACGAGGCGGCCAGGGACGGTCGCTGCGGTTTGCTCCGCCAGAAATATTTGCAGTGCAATATCGTAGGACGGTTGAAAAAGATGATTGCCGATGGCGGGCATCCGAAGATTCTGGAAATCGTGGAATCGCCCGAAGATATCAATATGGAAAAGATTGTTCAGAGCATCGAGCTCGGAGATAAATTTCTCGAGCAGGAAATGTCGAGACGTTATGAGTTGGTCGGCGAAGCGGCGGTCAACCTGGCCTACATCCTGAATCCGGAAGCGATTCTGCTGGAGGAGTGGACCGCCCGTTGTCCGCAGTGTACGGTGGATGTCGTGGCGCGGAAGTTGAGCAGTTATGAAATGACCGGCTGGCCGGTGCGTATTCAAGTTTTGAGTGGAAAATGTTCCAATGTCATGGCGTCGCAAACCGTCGCCTATCTGGCGGCCGACGAAGCATTCCAGAAAGCGATTCGTAAAAATAAATATCAGCAGGATGAAGAACAGGAAGATTTATTATGGTAAGAAAGAAATCATCAGGATGTCCGAAGTTTACACTCATTGAATTGTTGGTGGTAATCGCGATCATTGCAATTATTGCCGCCATGCTGTTGCCGGCATTAAGCAAGGCCAGGCTGGCGGCGCGGAAAGCCCACTGCGTATCGAATCTCAAGCAGATCGGGGTGGCGATGCACGATTATGTCGATTCTTATCAGAATTATCTGCCGATAACGCATCAGTGCGGGGATTGCGGCAGATATTGGTCCAATGTACTTTACACTCTCCAGAAAGGGCTGCCGCTGGTTGTAGGTTCGGGGACATGCAGCAACGGACATCCGCTGTGGTATAACCGCATCGGCTACAGCGCACAGGGAAATCGTTACGAAAAAGGGACGATTTTTCATTGCCCGGTACAGAAATCGGGATTAACCCCGGGTAATGTCAATCCTATTTCTTATAGCATGAATTCGCCCGGGGCCGGCGAGAGTGCGGAGTATGAGGCGTCGGGCGGTACGAATTCCAAGACGATGAGTTTTATTCTGCAGCCCTCGCAAACCATGCTGGTGATGGAAACGGGAACGGTGAGCATCCGGGGCGACTGGTATATCAAGAGTTATGTGATTTCCGAAAGTCCAACTTATGGTTACCTGAGGCGTAACGATCAGATTCATGAGCGTGGTTCCAATCTGCTTTTTGCCGACGGGCACGTCGGTTATGAGAAATATCAACGGCTGGCAAATGAACCAGCCACCACCAGGTGGTCGAAGTTGCTCTGGGCCAGGAGCGAAGCGGACCAGCGGCAATAAACATTAAGGTAAGGATGGTAAAATGAGACTACTACTGTTAATCAGCTTGGCGGCATTGTCATTTTCGGCGTTCGGGGAAGCGTTGTCCATTCCGGATGAACCGGCATTCACGGTTGCCCCACCGTTTCCCGCGGCGCAATTGCCGGCGGGGCGCATCTGCAAACCCATAGCGCCGGAGTGGCGGGTTCAGAGCCTGGACGGCGATTGGAAATTCAAATCGGTGCCATTCGTCAAGGGACGCGAACTGTTGAATGACCAGGGGATGGAAAAGGGATTTTTCAAGCCGGAAACACCGGTCGGCGACTGGGAAGTCATGCCGGTTCCGGTCTGCTGGTATTTGTTTCCGAAGCGCGATAATTCCATCGGTAAAATCGGCTATTACCGCCGTTCGTTTCAGGTGACCCGTGAGGATTTGGCGGGTGGGCGGTTGATCGTCGATTTCCGCAGGGTAGGAGATCGGGCCGATGTATGGATTAACGGAAAATCGGCCGGTAAAACGCATATCGGTCGCAGTGACAGTTTCCAGCACGATATCACTGAACTGGTCAAAACCGGCGAGAACGAAATCGCGGTCCGGGTTTATGATTATCTGGGGCACAAGGACTATCCCCGGCGGCATATCGGCGGCATCTATGAATCGGTGCGGCTGCTGGCGGTGCCCGGCAAATTCTATGTATCGCGAGCCATGATCACGCCTGATCTGGATGACAATTCTATCGGGGTCCGTTTCCAGGCGGTGGCTCCGGGAGCGTTGCGCGGATTGACGGCGGAAGTCATTAACTGGAAAGACGGAAAGACAGTGGTTTCCCGCAAATTCGAAAATTTTGAAATCAAGTCCGGAACCAACTGGCTGGATCTGGATAAGATCACCATTCCTTCACCGCGCATGTGGTCTACGGAAGATCCGCACTTGTATGTGCTGCGTTTCCGCGACGCCTCCGGGGCGGTGGCCGGTTATGAGCGCTTCGGGTTTCGTGAATTCCGTGCGGAGGGCGAATGGCTGATGCTGAACCGGAAGAAATTCAAGCCGCGGATGTTCGGTTTTTCGACCTGGACGGTGGCGGATATCAATAACAACGTCAACCACACCACGGAAAGAGTCTTGCGGTTGATGAAGGACAAGCTTCATGTCAATATGATCCGTTCCCACAGCAAACACGGGACCCCTCAGGAGAATCTGTATAATATCTGCGATGAAATCGGGATGATGGTTTATTTCGACTGGACAGGGACAAGTTCCTTTGAGGCCTATGACAAGAAATGGAAAGACAGCGGCCTGGAATCGGCGCCGGAACTGGAAAACTTCATTCGCGACAATTACAGCCGTCCATCCATCGCGATGATATCGTTCGGCAATGAAATCTACGAAGGTCATAACGGTATTTTTCACTCGAAAAGCTTGGATAAGTTGTATGGCATGGTCCGCGAACTCGATCTCCAACAGCGTCCGCTCTGCGGCTCGGCCGGGCGGTATACGCTGGGCGCGATACAGGCCGGAAAACTGAAGGAACGCACCGATGTGTTGGACGATCACCAATACCTCGGCTCTTCCTGCGGTTCGTGGCAGGAAAATATCGCATATATCAACAGTTATGCCGAGGTCGCAGCCGCATATTATGGCCGTCCCATGCCGAAGATCGACACCGAGTACGGAGTGCCCGGCGACTGTGCGCGGTATCGCGGCGAGATGACCGTGAAAAACATCGTCAATGTCCTGAAAATGCCCCGGCAGACCCCGGAATTCAAGGAAGCGTATGCCAATATGCTTCGCAGCAAAGTTTCCATGGTTGGCAATTTTCTGCGGTACAAGCTCAATTATGCCACGCCGGACGACTATGCCGACAAGAATGCCATTTACCGGAAATATGCCGCTCCGTATGTTCAGCGTCCGCTCGAGATTTACCGCCGGGCCGGACTCAAATGCCTGGGCGGCCACCTCAATGCTCCGTGGCAGGATCTGTTCCGTGATTTCCCTGACGGTTACAAAGCCGCCGACGTGCCGACGACTCCGATCGCCGAGTGGCGGATCATGCCGCTTTATCATCAGATAGTGCGCGGTTACAATCCCACGCTGGTTTCGGCGGGGGTATTCAATCAGCAGCCCTATGCCGGGAAAACGATTCCGGTCGAAGTGTTCGTGACCAACGACCTGAATGAAAGCGGTTCGTTCAAAGTGATTCCGCAGTTGAGGCTGGCCGATGGCCGGACCACGGTCTATCCGGCGATGGAATTCGGTGAAATTCAAGAAATGGATCAGCAGTGCCGGATTTTCAACTGGGCGGCGCCGGAAGGTGCCGCGATCGAACGCGGTAAGTTGGAGTTTTACCTTTTCAAAAACGGCAACCGGGCTGGCGACAATTATTATAGCGTTACGATTTTTCCGGCGCGCCGGGTTGCCCTGCCGGTCAAATGCGCCCTGTACGACAGCGCCGGAGTCCGGTTCCGCGGGCTTTCGAAAAATCCCGCCACCCAAGATACTCTGAAGAAGCTCGGCGGCAAATTCGAATTGATCAATAATTTTGACAATCTGGAACAGTATACCCACCTGATTCTCGGCGGCAACAGTTTCGACGGTAAAGTGGTCGAAGCCGGTGAAGCCATTCATCAGTGGGTGGAAAAAGGCGGTAAACTGCTGATGCTGGAACAGACGCTTTGCGGCAAGATTCCGTTCCTGTCCAACTATAGCGTTGTTTCCGGCAATCCGGGAACCATGGTGACGCTGGTTGATTCTTCGCATCCGGTTTTCAAATCGCTTCGTCAGGAGGATATGGACAGCTGGTCCGGCGACCTGGGGCGGATGGCTCAGTGCGGCATTGGGCCGATGGATGCCGGCATGGTGGCAATTCTTCCGATGGCCGCTCCGGTCGACCCGGACAGCGCCAAATCGGTTTTGTGTGACGTGAAACTCGGCAAAGGGCAGATCTTGCTTTCGCAGATTGCGGCCTCGAATCGGGTTCGGGAAAGCGGCGCCGCCGGTGAATATCTGTGCAGTCTGCTGGAGTATTTCGCCGACGCCAAGGAGTCCGCTTACTCCATGGAACTGCCGAATGCCACCTCGGATAAAGTGCTTTACATCGAAGAAAAAGACGCCATGTTCATTGACTTGAGCAAAGCGGTAAACCGTTCGTTCAGCGATGAACAAGCCGGAGACCAGAAGGGCGGTTGGACCGATTACGGCTCGGCGGCGGATTTCCGGAATATCCCGGCGGGGACCTCGCGTTTGCAAGGCGGAATCCTGTTCAAGATTCTTGACCCGGCGGCGAACGGCGGCAAGTCGTGTATCGTTCTGCGCGGCAAATCCCGGCAGTATTTCCCGGAAAAAGCGGTCGGAATTCCGGTCAACGCATTGCTGAATTCGCTCTATGTCCTGCATACCGCCATCGAGGCCCGCAATCCGGAAATCGCGGTGCGCTACGTGCTCCGTTACGCCGACGGGCGGACTCATGAATTTGCCGCCGATACCCGTTATGACCTGCCGGATTGGTGGCGGGGTATGGACAAGCGGAATGCCAAGGTGGTTTTCCGCGACGGCAACCGGAGTCTGTATATGAGTGAATTTATCAACCCGAGGCCGAATGAAATGATTGCCTCGCTCGACATCATCTCGGAAGGCAAGGCCATTCCGGTGGTGGTGGCTATTACTGGACGTTTGCGGTCGGCATCGGTAATCTCCGGCGTCGGCGAAAAATAATAAAGGAGTCAGTTTCAAAAGATACTCTTGAAACTGGCTCAAAAAAAGGTTTTATAATTATGGAAAAATACAAGTTTGGAATTATCGGAACGGGGGGACGGGGAAATGCCTTTGCCCGCAATTTGTCGAAACGTACGGATGCGGAGATCGTGGGGCTTTGCGATCCGAACCCGGTCCGGATGGAAAATATGATCAAAACGCTGGAACTGAATGCCCGTACTTACAGCAGTGTAACCGAGATGGTCCGCCAGGAAAAACTTGACGCGGTCATCATCACCAGCCCGGATTTCTGTCACGAAAGCAACGCGGTGGAAGCCCTGGAGGCCGGGGTCAATGTGTTGATCGATAAGCCGCTGGCGACGACGGTGGCCGGCTGCCGCCATATTGTCGAAGCGGCGGAGAAGGCCGGCAGAGTTATCATGATGGGGTTCAATCTCCGCCACGACCCGACGCTGAAAATGCTCAAAAAGATCATTGACAAAGGTGAGCTCGGGCGTATCTTCATGATCGAGAACCGCGAGTTTTACGATGGCGGCCGCACCTATATGTCGCGTTGGAACCGCCTGTATGCGAAAAGCGGCGGGCTGTGGATTCACAAGGGCAGTCATGATTTCGATGTGTTTCAATGGCTGCTCGGATTTCCGAAGCCGGTCAAGGTCACTTCATTTGCCGGGATCAACGTGCTCAATCCGCAGAATATTCCCTTTGAAGTCGAACCGGGAACGGAAGTCGGTCCCTATTGCCATGCTTGCGCCTACCGGGGTATTTGCCCGGACCGCTTTGATATTTCCGATATCGAAAATTCATTGTGGAGTTCGGATGCGTCGGCGCAGGACGGTTATTTCCGGGATTTGTGCATGTATACTTCGGATAAGGATACCCATGACAACGGCATCGCGATGGTGGAATATGACAACGGAGCCCGCGCCAGCCATCTGGAATGCTTTGTGACTTCGCAGAGCGACCGTCTCTACACAGTAGTGGGGACGCAGGGCCAGGCGGAAGTCAGCTTGCGCAACCGCAAAATCATTGTCCATCCGCGCTGGAGCAAGGAAGTGATCACCCATGAGATTCCGGAAGTGAAAGGCGGTCACGGCGGCGCCGATCCCGGACTGCTCGAGCACTTCATCGGAGTAATCGGCGGCCAGGCGGAAAACAAGGCCACCATCACTCACGGCATGTTCTCCACCGCGGTAGGACAGGCGGCGGAAATTTCCCGTCGCGAAAACCGTCTCGTCATGATCGATGAACTCTTTAAATAAGGATAACAAAGCGATGAAAAAAATTCTGTTTTTGATGATAGGGGCGGCATTCGCGCTCCAAGCGGCTGAACCGGAAGCGTTGACCAAGGATTTTTCCTATCAGAGCGCACTTTATCAAACTTCGATGAAGCCGTCCGGGTTGATCGTTAACGGCAAAATGGGAAATGAATTGATTTTTAAATCCATCGGGCTGGCCGGTAAATTCCGCCTGCCGGAAGCGAAAGAAAATCAGATGGTATCGCCGTCCAGTGTGACGGATACCGCTTCCACGCTGGAAAATTTCGGTGGAAACCGTTATCAGGTGGTGACGAAAGGAAAACTCGCCACCAAAACGCTTGCGGATATCGGGGACTATGAGCAGGTCACGGTTTTTGAACCGGAACGGATCAAAATCGCTTACAAAATAACCGCCAAGGTTCCCATGTTGTCGCGGTTCCGGGTTTTCTGGAACAATCTGGATATGCTGTTGCCGCCGCTGCTTGACCGGGGCGGCCTGATGGTCACCACCGATAAAAAAGAATCGACTTTTTCGATTCCCGCCACCTGTGAAAAAGGCAAAGGGATTCATACCGGCAAAATCGGGCAGGTGAAATTTTCCCTGGCGAATGGTGTATTCGCGGCCGCCGCCGGCGAACAGTCGGTCATGGTCATTTTTGACTGCCGCAATAACGGTGCGGATTTGTTCAGGGTCGAGGGCTATGCGTTGTCCGGAGGGCAGGGCGGGGCGGTGATCCCGGAGGGCAAAGTCTGGGAGTGGTCGGTTACGTATGAATTCACGCCTTTCGAGGAGTAATCTGTCAAATGAAGCTGTTTCCAATGCCGGAATTGGTGGAGGGTATTGTCCCCGGAGGTTCGGGGATCGGGCGAGTCTTGCATGACGGCCATCGTGATACCCGCCTGACGACTTTGGGCCTTCCAGGCGGAGAGCGCACATTGCGCCTTCAGAAGGAGGCGTTGCCGGAAGGACCGGAAGCATACCGGATCGAATTCCAGCCGGACGAAGTCGTGGCGGCGGCAGCGGAGGCGGAAGGAATTTTCCGGGCTCTGACCACGCTGCGGCAGTGGGAGCAGTTGCCGTTGCGCGGAACGGTGCACGATTATCCGAAAGTTAAATTGCGGGTCCGTCATATCGACTTCAAGCGCCTGGCCTGGAATCCCGCGGCGGTAATTCGGGAATTGGAACGGTTGGCGCAACTCAAGGTCAATGCGGTATTATTGGAATACGAGGATAAATTCCCCTTTGTCTCTCATATGGGCATTGTGGACTGCGATGCGTTTACGGCGCGGGAAATCGCCGAAATCGAGCGTTGCGCACGGGATAATTTCATCAAAATAATCCCGCTACAGCAATCCATCGGTCACTTGGAATACATATTTCGCCATCCGGAGTATCAGTATTTGAGCGAGGACCCGAGTATCCTTTCGAATCAGCTCTGTCCGTGCAAGGAAGGGGCGGTGGAGTTGTTTTGCGAGCTGGCGGATGAACTGATGGCCGCGCATCCGGGAGAGTATTTCCATGTCGGCGGCGACGAGCCGTTTTTGCTGGGACGCTGTCCGCAATGCGCGGCTTGGGTTCGTGAGCACGGAGCCGGGAAACTCTATATTGAGCATATGAACCGGATTTTTGATTTTCTGGCGTCGTGCGGGCGGAAGGTGGTTTTTTGGGCGGATGCACTGTTGTCCCATCCCGACATTATCGGCGAATGCCGTGCTTTCGCGATGCCGGCGGACTGGGAATATCAGGCGCAGACGCTGCGGGTGGAAAACTTGAAAATTCATGGAAAAGAGCGGATGCCTGTCGAAAAATATCGGGAAATGCCGTTGTGCGAACGGGGATTTTTCGACGGCGTTTCCGGGTACTCCGAAGCCGACGGCAGGTTTGACGCGCTGCCCTGGGCGGCGTTTCTCCAGGAGCGCGGCCTGGCCGTGTTCGGCGCGGGCAATGTCTGGTATCCCGACAATATACTGGTACATGCCCGCGAGGCCTCGGCCCGTTCGTTTGCCGGAGTCATCGGGACTTGCTGGGCGGCGGCGGATTCCCTGAGGCCGCCTTATGCCATATCCGAAACGCATCTGCCGGGTATCGCCATGTTGGCCGCCGCTTGTTGGAATCCTGATTATGAAGCGGCGCATCGGGATACTTTTGCCGAACGGGCCGCGCAAGCGCTCGGCATGGCGCCGGAACTGTTCCGTTTTCTGGAGTCATCCGAGGATCTTTTTGCGCCGGACCCGGATGTGGTGATTTCGGAAGATGCGGAGAATGCCGCCTTGCGGATTCCGGGCAGCCCCGGCGAATGCCTGGCGGGACAGCTTTTGCGGAAGCGGCTGTTGGAGCGCGAGCTCGATACTTTGCGCGGGCGGCTTCACCGGGATCTGCTGTTGCCGGAATCGGCATATGCGACGGTCGACCTGAAAGCCTGGTGCAATGCGTTTTTCGGTTCGCGGCCGGAGAAGCCGGGTTGGACGCATATCCCGGGAAACGATATCGGTTCGATCGGACGTGGGCGGCAGATTTTTCACGGTATTCCATTTGATATCCGGCCTGATGAAAATCATGGGAGCCTGGTTTTCGCCGGGCCTTATGCCAACGATCCGGCCTTGCCGCAGCGTGTAACGATTCCGGTCGGAAGACGGGCGGACGCGCTTTGCTTGCTCCATGCATTGGCCGAGGGCAGGCCGACGCCGGAGGGGTATTGCGGGTATTACCGGATTCATTATAGGGGAGGCTCCGAGGATATCGTGCCTTTGGTTTTTCAGCAGAATATCGCCTCTTTCTGGCGGATATCTCCGCTTGACGAGTGTCCGGTGGCATGGCATTGTCTGCACCCGAACGGCGTTCGCAAGGGATTGTATCTTTTTCCGTATTTTTCACTTCGCCCGTATGAGAAAATTGTCGCGGTGACGCTTGAAGCCACTCCGGGATCGACGCTGGCTCTTGCCGCTTTGACTTGTGTCGATATGAACGCGGCGGCCCGGTGTCCGGAGATTGAATTATTGGCGGGACATTTCCGGAAGTTGTCCCGGCAAGCTGCCGAAACTTTTGGCGCTTATCTGGCCGGTGAAGGACTGGGAACCGCCCTGGACGTTGCTTTTGGAAAATCCTTGCGCGAGCTGGAAATTTTGCTCAACCTTGCCGGAAGAGAAAATACGACCAGTGATATGGTCGAAAAGCTGGTGAACTGCCAGTTGGCAATGTCATAGTTGTGCCGCTCGTGCTCAGTTCTTTTGAGCAGGTTCGTCCAGTTATGGTTAATTCCCCGATTTCCTTGTTATGCTGTTGGAAAAAACCGGCACTTTGTGCTAAAGTATGTCCAGAAATAACCGGGGAAATCGAAAATGGAAAATTTGAAGAAAATCCTGATCTGCGATGATGATGAAATTTTCCGCAGTTTTTTTCAGCGGGTGCTGAAAACCGCGGGGTTGCCGTCGGTCAGCGCCGGAGACGGCGATGAGGGCATTAACATCCTGGACAGCCGCGGCGGTGAAATATCGCTGGTGCTGGTCGACTTGCTTATGCCGGTGCGTTCCGGCTGGGAAGTGATCGAATTCATGCAGGAACATGAGGATTTGAAGCAAATTCCGGTCATCGCCATTACCGGGTTGGAGCCGACTCCGGGCGAATTGAAGAAAATCGATCAGTTCTGCGCGGCGGTCGTCCACAAGGGCGGTGATTTCGATATCGAAAAGCTCCTCGGCCAGATCAAAGAATTAACTAAAGGAGCCGCTAATAAAATATGAACATGCCAAAAGTAGGAAACAGTGTTCTGCTCGTGGTGGACATGCAGGAAAAATTACTGCCGGCCATGCACAATGCGGAGTCTTGCATCAACCGTAACCGTCTGCTGCTGGAAGGGGCCGCGGCACTGGAATTGCCCGTGGTTTTCAGCGAACAATATCCCAAGGGACTCGGAAACACGATTCCTGAATTGCTTGAACTGAAACGCAATGAATGGCCGGTAGCGGATAAAACCAGTTTTTCATGCTTCGGCGACGTCGGGCTGGCGGAAATTATCCGCAACCTCGATGCGGAAACCCTGATTATCAGCGGGGTGGAGTCGCATGTCTGTGTATTGCAGACCGCCATCGACGCGAAGAACGACGGCTATCAGGTAATCGTGGTCAGCGACGCGGTGAGTTCGCGCAAGGAATCCGACCGGCAGACCGCGCTGGCGTTCCTGACGGCGAACGGCGTTCAGGTGCTTTCCGCCGAATCGGTTCTGTTCATGCTGCTCGGCAATGCCGGGTTCGGCGCTTTTAAAACCATTTCCAAACTTGTCAGGTAACATAATATCATGAGAATTCTTTCCGGCATCCAGCCCTCGGGCAAGCTTCACATCGGCAATTATTTCGGGATGATGAAACAGGCGGTGGAGCTCCAGAAGCGGGGCGAAACTTATCTTTTCATCGCCGATTATCATTCATTGACCACCCAGCCGGCGGCGGCTGATTTGCGCGAACGCGTTCTCGAGGTGGCGGTTGACTTTCTCGCCTGCGGGCTGGACACCGAAAAAACCTGTTTTTTCCGTCAGTCCGAAGTGCCGCAGGTCTGTGAGCTGACCTGGATGCTGAACAACGTTTGCCCGGTGGGGCTGCTGCAGCGCGCCCACAGCTACAAGGACAAAACCGCCAAGGGTTTCGAAGCCACCAACGGACTGTTTTCGTATCCGGTGCTGATGGCGGCGGACATCCTGATTTACCAGTCGAATCTGGTGCCGGTGGGCAAAGACCAGAAACAGCATCTGGAAATCACCCGCGACCTGGCGATCAAATTCAATGAGCGCTACGGCGACGTTTTTACGATTCCGGAAGCCTATATTCCGGAAGAAGTGGCGGTGATTCCCGGGATCGACGGCCAGAAAATGTCCAAGAGCTATAACAACACCATTCCGATTTTCGGCAACGAAAAAGCGATCCGCAAAATCGTGATGTCCATCGTCTCCGACTCCAAGGGACTCGAAGAGCCGAAAGATCCCGATACCTGTAATATCGTCATGCTCTACAAGCTCTTCGCCCCGGAAGCCCAGGTCGAGGAAATGAAGGCGAAATACCGCGCCGGCGGTTACGGTTACGGCCATGCCAAGCAGGCGTTGTTCGAAGCGATGCAGGATTATTTCGTGCCCATGCGCAAGCGTCGCGAAGAATTGACGAACAACCTCGATTACGTATGGCAAATTCTGCGTCAGGGAGCCGAACGCGCCGCTGTGGAAGCCGAAAAAACCATGAGCAAAGTTCGCGAGGCCGTCGGGCTCCGCTGAGCTGTATCCATCATCCGGGGTTGACTATTTTTGTATAGATACGAAAATACTCAACACCCGGAGGTAAGTTTTGTACGAGCACGAAGAAGAACATCAGGCCCAAGTGGAAAACGCCTTGCTGAATTTGATTCAAGGCGGCAAGATCGAAGAAGAACACATCGAGGAGATCCTCGATCCCGAATCCGGAGAATTCCGGCAGGTCAAACGCAAACGCACCATCAAAACCGCCCCGCCGGATTATCGCGCCCTGATTTTCTGGCTGACCAACCGCCTGCCGCTGCGCTGGCTGGGCAAACCGAAAAATACCGAACCGCCCCCAGAAGAAGCCGATGACTCCACCATGCTGGACGAAGATTGGCTTAAGGAGTGAATTGGAGAATTGGTGAATTGGTGAATTGGGGGGAGGGGGGAGAGACGCTGGATCGATAGACTAATTATTGGATTGATATTTTATTGGTATGGATAAAGTTTATTGTGACTGTAAGTATATTAATGGCCGGTGTTATATTTAGATTAGCAGAAAATTGTCGGACTTGTCGGACAGGTTTAATTAATCTAAAAGGAGCCGGTTAATGATTACAAAAGCGATTTTGGCGGAGGCCATGTTTGAGGCTATGCGCCGGGCCGCCGTGGAGATGCCGCCGGATGTCAGGAGTGCTTTGGAAAAAGCCCTGGCCGAGGAAACGGACCCCATGGCGCGGCGGCATTTGGAAATAAGTTTGAAAAATGCCGATCTGGCCTTGAGGGGGGAGGGATTGGTTTGCGCCGATACCGGATTCCCTCTGTTTTTTATCAAGGCCGGGCCGCAGGTTGAGCTGGAAGGCGGTTTCGCCATGATTCAACTGGCGGCGGAAGAGGCGGTGGCGAAGGCGACCGCCGAATGTTATCTGCGCCCGACCATGGTCGATCCGTTACGCCGCAGCAATCCCGGCAACAATATCGGGCCGGGTATGCCTAAGGTCGAAATCAAGTTCGACGGGACAGGGGATTGCCTGGAAATCATTGCCGCGCCCAAGGGGGGCGGTTCGGAAATCTTCGGTACATTTTACCGGATGATGTATCCTTCGGACGGGATCACCGGGATCAAAAAATTCGTACTGGAATGCATCGTCGATTCCTGTTATGCCGGAAAGGTTTGTCCGCCCGCGATAGTGGGCGTGGGCATCGGCGGAACCGCCGATCTCTGTATGGGCATGGCGAAAAAAGCGGCGGTACTGCGCAAGATCGGCGAGCACAATCCCGATCCGCTGGCCGCAAAGCTGGAAATTGAACTGCTGGAAGCCTCGCGCAAGCTCGGCATCGGACCGATGGGGTCGCGCGGCATCAATGCCGTGATCGCTCTGAACGTGGAGTGCGCCGTTACTCATACCGCGGCGCTGCCGGTGGCGTTCAACGCCCAATGCCTGGTCGGACGCCGCTGGAAAACGGTGGTCGCCAATAACGGAGCCGTCAGCTATACAGGAGACATCGCATGAAAGATCTGAAATTACCTTTGTCGGCGGCGGATGCGCGGGAATTGAAGCTCGGTGAAATGGTTACGGTCAGCGGCCTGATTTTCACCGGCCGGAGCCGTTTTCATATCCGGGCGATCGAAGACAATGTTTTCCCTGAAATCGATTACGAAAAAATCAACGCGTTTTTTCACGTGGGCCCGGTCATGAAACAGACCGCCGAGGGCTGGGAAGTCGTCAGCATCGAGCCGACTTCCAGTATCCGTTTCGAGCGTTACGGTGCGGATGTGGTCCGCAAGTTCAAGTTGCGCACGTTGATCGGAAAAACCACCATGGGCAAGCGGACTGCTGAAGCCCTGAAAGAGGTTGGCGGGGTTTATCTCTCCAAAATCGGCCTGAGCGGCAATTCCCTGCGGAAACAGGTGAAAAAAGTTCGCGAAGTTTATTTCCTGGATGAATTGGGCAAGACTGAGGCGACGTGGGTGTTTGAAGTCGAGGAATTCGGGCCGTTCTTTGTGGCGATTGACGCCGAGGGGCGGAATTATTTCGAGGACTTGGCGGCGGATGTCGACGCAGCTATGCCGGAGCGTTGCCGGGAGCTGGGGATTCCCGAAGATTATGGATTTACCGAGGTAACCCATGGGCAGTAAAACCGAGATTCGTTATCTGTCGCTGTGCGGGCTGCTGGGGTATGGCTATGCCGAGCAGAGCCTGGCGAACGCTCTGTCGCAGGAGTTGGATTTTATCGGGGTGGACGGCGGCTCGACCGACCCCGGGCCGTATTATCTGGGCAGCGGACGCAATTTCGTCAAGCGTCTGCAGGTCAAGCGCGACCTGAAACTGGCGCTGCCGGCGGCGTTGGAACGAAAAATTCCTTTGATTATCGGCAGTTCCGGCGGTTCGGGAGCGCGTCCGCATGTGGAAAGCGTACTGGAAATTCTGCGTGAAATCGCCGCCGAGTTGAAATTGCAGTTCAAAGCCGCCGTGATTTATACCGATATCGACCCGGAAGCCCTACGGGGAAAAGAGTTGACATCCTGCGGCGGTTCACCGGATTTCGATCCCGTGTCGATTTCAAAACTCTGCAATCCGGTGGCGCAAGTCGGCACCGAGCCGCTGATCGAGGCGCTTCGGAGCGACGCCGAAGTCATCGTCTGCGGGCGCTGTTGCGATACCGCGGTGTTTGCGGCTTACCCGATCATGCATGGTTTTCCGGCGGGACTGGCCTTACATGCCGCCAAAATCGCCGAATGCGGCGCGCTGTGCGCCCGTCCGGTCGGCGCGAATGATTCGCTGATCGTGACTTTGCGCCACGATTCGTTTACGGTGGAACCGGCCAATCCGATCCGGCGCTGTACCCCGGATTCAGTGGCGGCGCATTCGCTGTACGAACAGCCCGACCCGGAGTGTTTTTACGAGCCGGAGGGGATGATCGATATGCGCGGCTGTGATTTCGTCCAGAGCGGTGAGCGGGCGGTGACCGTTACCGGCACCGAACTGGTTCCGGCTCCGGTGGAAACATTGAAACTCGAGGGCGCGGCATTTATCGGATTTCGGGCAATTACCATCGCCGGGATCAATGATCCGGTGGCGATTGCTTCGCTGGAAACCATCGAAAAAAGCGTCAGCGAGGCCGTCGCTTCGAACCTGAAAACGATGTCTTACAGTCTGCGTTTTATCCGTTACGGCGAGGATTCGAAGTCGGCGGGGCTGCTGATCGAAGCGATCGCCGCAACCCAGGAAGAGGCGGATACGGTGATCAGCCTGGCGCGCTCGACCGCGCTGCATCAGGCTTTTCCGAACCGCAAGGCTACGGCCGGCAATCTGGCGTTTCCTTTTTCTCCGTCCGACTTCAAGGGTGGGGAAGTTTATGAATTTGCTTTGTATCATCTGATCAAAGCTGCCGATCTCGGCTTGCAATTCAAACCGCAATTCGTTATAGTAGGATAAGGAGAATTTATTATGTACTTTGTTGAACAGCAGATAGAAGAACTCAAGAAAATCGATTACCGAATCAACCGGCAACCCGATTTCGATGCATTCTGGGAAAAGGCTTATGGCCGGGTACAAGCTCACGATCCGGCTCCGAAAATGAAGGAAGTCCGCGAATATACCTTGAACCACGTCAAGATTTACGATACTGTGGTTCACGGCCTGGACGGCACTCCGGTGGCGGCCTGGCTGATGCTTCCGGCCGAGGCTTCGGCGGCGAATCCGGTTCCCGGCATGGTGCATTTCCATGGCGGCAGCGGCAATCGCGGCAAAAATCCGCTGGGCTGGGTGGCGCCGGTCCTGGCCGGTTACGCGGTGGTGCTCTCAGAGTTCCGCAATCAGGGCGGTACCACCGGCAGCAATACTCCGCTGAGCCGCTGTGTCGGGAAATCGTTTGCAGTTGAAAACCTAAGCAGTCCACCTGAAAATAATTATTTCTATCATGCATTTACCGATCAGTTGCTGATGGTGAAATTTTTGATGAGCCTGCCGGAAGTGGATGGCTCGCGGGTGGCGGTGGTCGGGGCCAGCCAGGGCGGCGGGACTTCGATGATTATGGCCGCGCTCAATCCGGAGATTGCTTTTTGTATGCCCGCCGTACCCAGTTATTGCGCCTGGGAGCGCCGGATTTTCATCCGTACCGCCTGTGCCGAAGAGATTGCCAAGTATATCGATATGTTCCCGGAACGCTGCGAGGAAGTCTTTCGAACCATGAGTTATTTTGACGCCATGAACTTCGCCGACCGGATCAAATGCCCGGTCTTGATGTCCTGCGGATTGAAAGATCCCCTGACGCCTCCGGACTGCGTATACGCCGGTTACAATAAAATTGTCGCGCCGAAAGAGATGACGATTTATCCTTTCGGAGGACATGCGGGCGATAGTATGGATAATATCGTCAAGGCCCTGAAAAAATACTTAGGTTGAAAATGAAACTTTATGATCTGGCACTGGTGTGCCGCAGTAAAAATGCCGGTCCGTTTACCTTGAGCATCGATCTGATGTTCGAGCGGGCAGGGGATTATGACAAGGTATTGAAGGCTCCCGGCTTCAATACCGAAGCCATCGCCTCGATGTACCGGACTTCTCCCGATCAGGTCAAAATCAAACCGTTTGAGCGGATCAAAACCATCAAAGTAGTTTTACCGCGGGCTTGCTCGTCCGGCGGTCCCGGGGATGTCGACGTCTACGGCTGCCAACAGCATTTTCCGTTGGGCAATCTTGAGATTCAGTCTTCCTGAGGCTGATTTCCGGGTGGGGTTTGCGCTACCAGGTCCTGGTTTTCCAGGACCTCTACCGCTTTGGCGAGAGACTGGTCGGTGATGGAGTCTTTTTCGTCGGGCTTGATGACGCCGGGATAAATCGCCATTTGTGAAAATAAGGCGGCCCGTTCCTGTACCGGTACAGGCACAGCGATATTCGGAGTGATCCCGATACCCTGAATCGGCTTCTTGGATGGAGTCAGATATTTGCCGATGGTCATGCGGATGGCGGAACCGTCGGGCAGTTCCTGAATGTTCTGAACCGAGGCCTTGCCGAAAGTACGGCTGCCAATCACCGTCGCCCGGTTATGATCCATCAGCGCCCCCGAAAAGATTTCCGATGCCGAAGCGCTGTATTCGTTGACCAGCACCACCACTTTGACGGCGGGATCGATCTGATGATCGGTCTGGAATGACTTGAGGGTCTGTTCTACCTCGGCTTCGCGCGATGAGGTGTACAGAATTACGGTGTCCGGCGGCAGAAAACGGCTGGCCAGAGCTACGGCCGAATTCAGCAATCCACCCGGATTGTTGCGCAAATCGATAATTAAAGCCTTGAGTTTGGCCTGTTTTTTCAGTTTGTCATAGGCCTTGTCGAAATCATCGGCGGTGGTGTTGCTGAAAACCGTCAGCCGGATGTATCCGATATCATTGCCGATGACCCTGACGCCATGCGGGGGAATCGAGCCGTAATTGATATTCGCCCGCTTGAGCGATGCTTCAAAAGGTTTTCCCTCCGGGTTCACCACCTGGACCTTGACCTCGCTGCCGGGAGATCCTTTGATCAGGTTCAGACACTCCTGCAGGGTAATCCGGGCGGTATCGGTGCCGTTGATCCGGAGAATCCGGGCCTCGGGCTTGATACCGGCGCTCTCGGCCGGCGAGCCTTCCAGCGGAGTGATTACCCGCAACGGAAGATTCGGACGTTTGTTGACAATGATGCCCACCCCGACCATTTCGCCGCCCAGGAGCCGGGCGCTTTCCGCGTGCTGTTCCTTGCTTTCGTAGCCGGTATAGGTGTCGAGGTCCTGCATCATGCCCTTGATGGCAGCCTGAATCAGGCGGTCATAAGAAGCCTTGTCGGAATCGATATAACGGTTATGTACCATTTCCAATACGGCGGCGAAGGTCGACAACGCCCGGTATTTGGCCTGATCCTCGCTGACCGGCAGTTCGGCGACGTCGGCGCTACGGGCCGAAAATACCGCCAGACACAGCAATATGCCGATAAATAGACGCATTTTTCCTCTACCTCAATTGACTTTTCACCGACTAATATATATCTTAAAAGTGTAATTACCAAACCATATAGGAGATAAAAATGGCTGATTTTAACAGTTATCGCGATGAATATCAACAAACGGCGATGAGTCGCGGCGGCGCTTTGACCGTTACTTTCATCAATCAGGTGTACGGCTGGATGTGCGGAGGATTGCTTCTGACCGCGCTGGCGGCGTATGCCGTGGTCGCTACCCCGGATTTGCAGAAAATGGTTCTCGGTTCCAGGGGCATGTTTTTGTTTCTGATCCTGCTCGAGCTCGGGTTGGTGATGGCGATTTCATGGGGCATCAACAAAATGAATTCGGTTGCCGCGGCAACCTGTTTCATTGCTTATTCCATTATCAACGGGTTGACTTTGTCGGTTATTCTTTTTGTCTATACTCAAGCCTCGGTAGCCTTGGTTTTTCTGATCACGGCGGGGACTTTTGGCGGTATGAGTATGTATGGTTATTTGACCAAGCGTGACCTGACTTCGTGGGGCAATATTCTGATGATGGGGCTTATCGGCATTATCATTGCCAGTCTCGTCAATTTTTTCATGCAGAGCAATGCCATGACTTGGATTATCAGTTATCTGGGGGTCGCTATTTTTATGGGGCTGACCGCTTATGATTCACAGAAAATCAAGAATATGAGCATGGCTCTGGAAGGTTCCGCCGACCGGGAGGGCATTCGCAAAATGGCTTTGCTGGGAGCCCTGACGCTTTATCTCGATTTCATCAACCTGTTTCTGTTCCTTTTGCGGATTTTCGGCAACAGACGCTGAGGATACATTATTATGGCGGATTTTATTACTGAACCTGTCGGCCTGCTGGAAGTCAACTGCTATCTGGTGCCGGTTGGGAATAAGCTCTATATCATCGACCCGGGCGGCGACGCGGAATCGCTGGTCAAGCTGGCCGAGCCGTATTGCACGTATGAAAAGGTCATTTTGCTGACTCACGCCCACGTCGATCATATCCTGGGGGTGTCGGAATTGGCTAAAAGACTCGGTGTCAAAACCGTATATTTACACCCGGGAGATCATGAGCTGTATTACAGTCCGGCGAACAGCCTGCCGCCATGGCTGCCGCCGGCGACCGATTTGCCCCCGCTGACTTCGGAACTGCAGACCGATGATTTCGAAATCATTGAAACGCCCGGACACACCCAGGGCGGGGTCTGTTTTTATTTTCCGCAGTATTCGACGGTATTTACCGGCGATACCCTGTTTGCCGGTTCAGTCGGCAGGACGGATTTGCCGGGCGGCAATCATGAACAGCTCATGGAATCAATCCACAACAAGCTGATGTCGCTGCCGAATGCCCTGAAAGTTTATCCGGGGCACGGTCCCGCTACCTCAATCGGGCGGGAAAAAACGACCAATCCTTACCTGTAAGTTTGAATTGGTGAATTGGAGAATTGTTGAATTGGGGAATTACGGGAGGCGAGTTGGACTGGTTGAAATTTTTCCCAATTCATGAATTCACCAATTCAATAATTCCCCAATTCAAATTAGCGCATGCGGAGGGAAATGCCGCCGTTGTATTGCTCGGCCCAGCGTTCGATTAACGGCTGCAGGACAAAGTCTTCCAATTCATTGTTGCGGTTCAGGCGGTAGTTGCAGAACGGACAGGCCGAGAAATTCTCAATATCGACTTGAGTAATATATTCGCGGCATTGGGGACACACCAGAAACTTCTGCGGCTGCAGGCTGTTGCTGTTGGTAAATTCATATTTTTTATTGTCAACTGGCATCTTAATATCTCTCTTTGTAATTAATAGTATATCATATAAAGTATGATTTTGCAATACGAAACCATAACTTTTGCGCTATATGACAGTGGTAAATCGGAAAAAGTTCCATTTTAAAGTATTTGAATCAGACATCATTCGTGCTATTTTATGTTATAATTAATGAAAAGGAAGTATCTCATGTCTGATCTGTTGATGGAAAATTTATTGGAAGAATATCCGGATACCGCGATATGCCTGGGCCAGTCGAATATAGGGGGGCTGTCAGAGCATTGGCGGGCGACCAATGTCCGGAAAATTGCCTTGTTTACCGGCGGGGCGTCGGCGGAGAAAAGCGGAGCTTTGATCGGTTTTTACCAGCAGCTCAGCAGCATTACCGAGTTCGGAGTGGTTCTGTTCAAAGACATCGATCCGGAGCCGACCATCGCCACGGTTGAGAAAATGGTGGCGTTCCTGAAAGGCGAACAGCCCGATGAAGTGATCGCCATCGGCGGCGGAAGTCCGATGGACGCCGCCAAGGCCGCCTGGCTGATCTACCAGGCCGGCGGTTCGATCCATGATTATTTCGGCGTAAACCGCTATTCATCCGCCAACCCGGGCAAAAAGCTCAAGCGGATTATCGCGATGCCGACCACTTCCGGGACCGGTTCGGAGGTGACGCCGTATTCGAATATCGTCGACCGTGAGGCACAGGTCAAAAAGCTGATTCTGGAAACCGCCATTATACCGGAATACGCCATTGTCGAGCCTGAATTCACCCGGACCATGCCGCGCTCGGTAACTCTGGCGACCGGCTGCGACGCTCTGGCTCACGCCATCGAAGGATTTCTGAATATCGGAGCCGATCAGGCACATCCGCGCGCCAATGCCTGGGCGCTGGAAGCCATTCGCCTGATCGTGGACAACTTGCCGCGAGCGTTGGAAAACGGCGACGACCTCAAAGCCCGTACCGCCATGAGTATCGCCGCCACACTTGGCGGCATGGTGATCCGTTATAAGCCGACCGGCCTGCCGCATTTATGCAGTTTCTCCTGGTTCGGCAAGATCGAACACGGCACGGCGGTGGCGATGATCCTCCCGGCGGCTTGGCGCTACTACCTTGGGTCTCAAGCTATAGCTGTCCGCACCATGGAGCTGGCCCCGATTTTCGGCGGCAATACCCCGGAAAACGTCATTCAAGGTTACCGCGCGTTTTTGAGCCGCTGTGGAGTGGCGGATTCGCTACGCAGTTACCCGGATATCGACGACGCCTTGCTGGAAAAAACCGCAGAAAGCGCCGGAGCCAACAAAATGAAGCTGGATTCCGCCCCCCGTCCGGTGGCCTTGGAAAACAGCCGCGAAATCCTGTTAGGCATCCTCCGGCAGTCCTGAGTCTCAGAAAATACCGAACTATCATTCGAGAATTTTTCGGAAATTTATGATAGTTCAGCAATTTCTTTCTTGCGCGGGCGACCGCCTTTGAGGCCATTGGCCCGGCTGGCGGCTGCTTTGCGGGAGGAGCGGACGGCTCCGCCTTTTTTGCCCATTTGCGCCGCCGCTGTTTTCACGGGATGCATGATGATGGGATAATTTTCTGGATTGGCAAGAATTTTAGTATTCAGATCAATATCCGCTTCATCCCAGCGAATGTGCCCATGGCCGCAGTATTCAATGTTGAACAGCTCGGAGGCGGACAACGATGCCAAATACGGAAAATCTTTGAAGGAAGCAAAATACCCTTTATCTTCCACGACCAGGTAAATACCTTCCGGAGTCAGCATCTTGACTTCAGCTTCAATTTTTATGTTTGTTCCAGGCATCTTTTATGGTCTCCTTGTTTTCTTCCACCATTTTCATGACCTTACTAAGTTCATGTTTGGCAAATCCTTCATTGTCGGCAATCGAAACTTCCGGTTCCAGCCAGAATTTCGCTTCAATTCTTTCTCTTATCACATGCACATGAATTGGTTCTCCATCTTCATTGCTGAAAAAGAAAAACCGATATGGGCCGATTCTTAAAATTGTCGGCATGATAGCTATTTCCTGAATTTTAAAACTCTGCTTCTATCATAACCCATTTGCTTGGGTTTTTCAAGACCTTATCTGGAAAAAGAGAAAAATTGTCTTGAACTATTTAACGCCAATCAGCAGGAAATGGTTTCCGTTGACCGATATGGCCGGTAAGTCCGCTTCGGTAAGTGGCTTATCGTTCCAGATGTCATGGAAAACGGCGTCAGGCCCGATGTTCAACGCTTTTTTGTCCAGTATGAGCTTGGCCGGCATGGTCTCGCGGTTAAAGTTCGCGACCACCAGTACCCGGGAATAAGGCGATGAGGTTTCCCATTCATACCAGCCGCAATAAAGCTTGGGCGAACCGGATTTGACGGCGTCGCTTTCCCAGTATCCGTGATAAGCTTTGGCTTGCGCCAGATTGATTTGTTTGCGGATGTTCCAGAATTTGAATACCGTCTGTTTCTGGACGAAATCCGGGCAGAAATTAAGATCGTGGACAACCATGGGAGTCATGGCGCGAATCGCATATTCCGGCTCGCCTTCGATTCGTTTCTGATCCTTTTTATAAGCCGGCATCAGGCGGCAGACCCTGCCGGTCTGGAAGAGTACATGGTATGGTACCCCCGCTTTGCGCTGGTTCATGTCGGTTTCATAGAGTTCCTGGGTGAAGTTGTCGCAGTAGCCGTACTCCAGATTGTTGACCATCATGTGAAAGGCGTTTTCGCCCGGCAGAAAGTAGTTGATGAAATTGTGCGACAGCGGCATAAATTGAATATGGGCATGAAGCATGATCGAGCCGCCGTGACTGGTGACAGTCTTGTAAACTTGCATCAGGAAGCGGCGCAGTCCGAGAGCGTCGGATGATGTATAAGGCTGGCCGAACGCGTCGACTCCGCCGCAGCCGTGGACCTTGCTCTCGCAATATTTGGTGGCGGCCACGTCAAAATAATAACCGGCAACCTGTGGAAAGCGCTTCATGGTATCCGCGATTTTGTAACTCCATAAATCTCCGGGCAGTCCAGTGGCATTCAGGCAAAAACGGTCCACGATCCAGGGCGTTCCCAGTTTTACCCCGAAGTGCTGGAGGCGCGGGACGCTGAGATTGTTGAGCCCGAAATAATCATAATCCGGCTCCACATTGGAGAGCTGCCCCGGCATGGAGTATATATGCAGTTTGATACCCTTGGCGGCATAGCGTCCGACCACTTCTTTTTCGAAACGTTCCGGATATGCCGGGGTGGCGCTGTTCAGGGAAGTCATGTCGTCGTCGGCCGCCCGGTCATGGAATTGAGTCCAGCCGATCGACTGATGCGTGGCGGGACCGCGTCCGTAGCCGCCATAGTTGACACTCCGAGCGTCCGTACCCATCGCCCGGGCGGGCGTTCCCATAAAAGCCATCGTGTAGTCGGCATTTGTTTTCAATTCCGCAGCGGTGGAAATGATTCGGAGTTCAACCAGGGCGCCGTCTTTTTCTTGAGTGACGACCATCGGTTTTTCGTTTTTCCGGTTGACCCAGTTGGCGTTGGATTTCACCCAGAAGAAAACTCCTTTTTCCACGCCGGCTACCCAGACCACATTATCCTTACGCCGCGCATCGCCTTCCAGCCCGATTTCGGCCCGGCCCTCTTTCCATGGCACGTGAATGGGGTCCATTACATTGCGGTCAAACGGTTTGGCGACCCGGTAGCGAATGGTGAAATCCTCGATCTTTCCGGCTTTGTCAGGATTCAAAGTAAAATTCAAAATATACGCTCCGTCGAACCAGAGTTCACCACTCCAGTTGATCGTCAACCCCGGTTGCCGTCCGGCACCCTTGAATTTAAAATAATCCGGGTGCGACTCCACGGTCCGCGGCTTTTCCCATTGTACCGGTTGGCCGTTGATCTGCCACTCAGGCGCGGTGTGCAACAACTTATCCGTTCCCGAAATAATCTGAACCGGAAACGGCGAGTCACCGAATTCATAAATCCGTCCCCAGACCTGGTATCTCCCCGGTTCCGGATTCAATACCGGAGTCCACGGCGCGGGAATACTGTGGTTTGGAGTTGCCAAGTAAGGAGCCATGTCCGGTATCCTGAAAGGAATGGCCCGTGAAAAAGCGGTATCCGTCCCTGTGGTTTCAGCTTGTATGGTGTAAGTTCCCGCCACCGCCTGGTCAGGAAAAGGCAGGAGCATTTTCTGCGGATTTTTCTGCAGGACGAACGACTCCACGGTAATTTGTTTGCCGTCAGGCCCCGCCAGGGAAAGAGTGCCGCTAATACCTTTTTCGGTAAGCTGTTCCAATACCTTGCCGCCGGCGTTGGAGAGATTAATTTCCACTTCGATTTTCTTCTGTTCCGGCAAATTATTGTGGGCCAGCTCCATCGGGAAGCTCACATCGTACCGGCATTGCCAGTAATAAAGCGGGGAACCGTTCCGGTCCGCGGCTGTGACTTCGAGGGTCTGCCGGCCGACAGGAAGCTTGCGCGACCAGGTTTGGCCGGCAAGGTTGCCGGGATATTTAACCGGCGGATAGCCGTGCGGAGTAATGATCGCCTCCGACACCGAACCTTCAGTGCCGGTTGCATTCAACTCCAGGCGGCCATTATCCAAATCTCCGATTTTGTCGATACGGAAAAAACCGGCATCCCCCCCCAGGATGATTTCATCCGCCGGCCGGTACGCTTTCCCTCGATAACTTCCCCAGTGGGAAAGATTCGTTGCCAGCCCATTATGCCGCGAGTAGCCGAAATTCGCATAAGTTCCCTTGGCGCTAAGTTGTTCCAGTCCCCCTACTTCTTCCAGCGGAATGGCAAACTCAACCGTCCAGCCGGCCGGTGTAATGGACGCGGAAGCCTTGGCGCTGCTGTTCCATCCGGGCTGTTTGTTCTTTTGGTCGAAAACAGCACTGTTGCCATTGATAATAAATTGATAATCCTGCCGGTCCGCCGTTTGCAAATGAAATTCGAAACTGTCGTCTTCCCACAGCTTGCCGTCGCGCTCATGATGCTTGCGGATCTTGCATGGCGCATTGGTTGCGAACGCGATATAGAGCTTGACACCGTCGTGCCAGGCCAGCGCGGCCGTGTCGGATGCCGGGCCCGACGACATGGGGCGCATCGGTAGTCTGGCGGCTTTCGTCCAGACTTCCTCGTCCAGCTTGCCGTCCAGTTCAATGGAGCCGCTCTGTAGAGGAATACGGCAAAAATTAGGCTTGTTTTCCTGAACTTGAGCGGGGGGAATGATCTTTTCGTACTCCGCCAGAATTTCCTGCCCGCTTAACGGACGGCTGTAAACGGTCACGGAATCAATCGCCGTTTTGTGTTCGCGGTTTGTATTCGCATTTCTCTGCCAGTCGGCAATCATTCCGACCGAGATAGAGCCGGAGGCTTCCGGAAATGTCATTTCGTGGGGGAAATTTTTGTGCGGAGCCGTCGGCGGCACCCGGCGGGAGCCGATGCTTGTCGGCGTCTTCTGGGGAACTTTGCCGTCGATATAGAGGGCAATGCTCCGGGTATCCCAGGCCAGGTCGATTTTGTGCCACTTGCCGGAAGACCAGTCGTCGGGCGAAACCCGGGCGGCGACGCCGATGGAAAACGGTTTGTCTTTGTCATTGGGGGATTTATAATAAATAGCCGCCTGGATATAGCTGTCGCTGTTTTTCATGATCCGGATGTAAAAATCTTTCTGATAAGCGGAAAAAAACATCTGCCGGCCCGGTTCGTTGATGTTCCAGTTCTGGGGACTGACCCAGACGGAAACGGTTCCCTGGCGGGGATCAAGATTTCCGGGCATCCGGTAAACGATATTTTCTGAATTGGCCAGGTTTACGCTGTTGCCTTTGCCGTTGACGCCGGGAAACATCCGCAGCTGCAAATCGGTTTCCTTGAACTCATAGCCCTTCGCGTCGCCCTTCGCCAACCCGGCATTTACGCCGTAATCATTGAAGTCGACCTCAAAAAGTTTATCGTTCCCATAAATGGATAAAATCAAAAAAAGACCTAAAAAGCGCAGAATATACATGATTGATTTCCTTTTCCTCGAGTTATTCAAAAGTTTTGCGGAATGCACTCACCGGCAGATTATTTTCATTCACCAGATTGGTCGTCACCAACTGATTCCAGGCGTAACGGACACTACGGGGAGCGGCGACCCGGTCGCATTTCACGACCGCTTGGTTTCCCCTTAAAACGGCTTGGGCCGGGAAAAATTTGCCATCCGCTCCGGCAACTTCGAAATACCGGGGCGCCGTTCCATCGGTAGTCTTGAGCTTTTCGGCATGGCTGAATGTAATCGACACACTGTCGCCATCCGTCCGAACCGATTCCACCCGCGGAGAGTCGGCCATAAGCTCTTTATAGCCATATTCATATTTCAGGGCCAGCAGAGCCAAACGGTTTCCGACGTCTTTTTTGTTTTTCGGGTGAATATCCCGGATATCTCCGATGTCATTGATCACCGCCATTTTTGCGTTATCATCCTGATCGGCAAATGCCTGCTGGGCTTCCCACACTACCGGCAGATGATCCGGGTCCGCATAGGTATAGGGCGCCAACTGGGCGAAATAAATCGGCATTGTGGGATAATCAAATTCTTTTCTCCAGGAGGCTGCCAGGGCCTTCATTTTGTATTGATACAGCGAGCCGTCTTTCACATTGGCTTCGCCCTGATACCAGAGCAGCCCGCGAATAGCCATCGGCGCCAGCGGTGCGGCCAGACTGTTGAACAATACCGTGGGCTGTTTCTCGCTCCGGTAGCGAAGTCCCTCCGGCAGCGGCGGCAATTCCGGCAAATGCTTTTTATCTCCGACCGCCTGGCGGGCGGAATCCAGCCATTCTTCAATGTGTCGGATTGCTTCCTCGGAGAGCTTCTGATTTTCAGGAGTCCCGCCGATATTGCCTTGAATCTGCCGGAAAATATCCTTCAATTCGGGTACGGCCGCAAATCCATACTCTCCGGTCCAGGCCTCAATGGGAGTGCCTCCCCAATTTATGGAAATCAACCCCACCGGAACTTTCAATTCCCGATGAATTTTCTGTCCGAAAAAATATCCAACCGCGGAAAACGACGCCACTGAGCGCGGCTTGCAAGGCACCCATTTTTTTCCGGGCAGGTCCTGTTGGCGGAACATGGACCCCTGGCGGGTGTTACCGTCAAAAAGCCGAATTTGCGGGTAATCGGCACTTTTCATGTCGGCTTCCGCCTGCGAGGTCCTGAACATCCTGAATTCCATATTGGATTGTCCGCTGCATATCCAGACTTCACCGATCAAAACATCGCGACAGATAAGCTTGTTCTCTCCCTGAACGACCAATTCAAACGGGCCGCCCGCCCGCATCGGGTCAAGATCGATCCGCCAATTTCCCTTGCTGTCCGCAGTCGTTTCTTTCCGCTGCTCAGCCAGCGAGGCGGTCACTTTCTCGCCGGGAGTGGCCCAGCCCCACACCGGAACCTTGGCCTCCCGCTGCAAAACCATGGAATCGGCGAAAAATGTCGGGAGCTTTACCTCCGCCATCGCCGGCAATCCGGCGGTCAGGATCAATAGTATTGTTATTATACGCATTTCAATTTCCTTTAAATTGCGACCAGCGAATCTGATATCATTTGCGTCGGTGGAATACTTTTCGTGGAAGCGGCATGACCGTCCAAATATAAGAGATTGGTATTACCCTTATGCAGATATCCCTGACGAAAACCCTTGCCGGCAATGATGGACAACAATCTGATGCCGGTCGCTCCGACGTCAAAATAATTGCCCCCTTCCACGTTGTAACGATTGGCTTCCAGAATCAGGATCAAAGAGCTGGGATTGGAAATACGGACCAGCTTCGGCAGGTAATAATCCGACTGTTGGGTGACTCGGTAATTTATCAGATAACTGAAATAAGCGCATGTGCGGGAGCTCAATTCGATGGAGTTGTTGTGTTCAGGGCAGCCATTGATATTTTTTCCCGCCATCCAATTTTCATCCGAAACCCCCTGCGCGACCATCAGCCTTAATGCGGTGTTCTGATGATTCCAGGCCACTGTGGCTGTGCTCTGGCTATTTCTCTGCGACGACGGAAAAACGTATCCGTCGTAGCTGTCGGCATAAAATGAAATGCCATTTCCCCACTGTTTCAAATTGGACATGCATTTAATACTTTTACCGGCTGCCAGGGCTTTTCCCAGTGCCGGCAGCAGCATGGCAGCAAGAATTGCAATTATCGCGATCACTACGAGCAATTCAATAAGTGTGAAATATTTTCTCATGGTCATTTATTCCTCCTGTAAATGTGTTGATTGACCTTGAATTAATTCGCAATTGAGCAGTGATACCTGCAGAATCCTGCGATCCTGGCGGATCGCCTCCGCTGCTGCGGAAATGATTTTCAGGCCCATTTCATAGCGGGGAATCCGGAAATACGTATATTGCGGAATCAACCCGTGGAAAATCAGCCCGCTGGCTATTCCGGCCATTTGAAAATCCGTGCCGATCCGCAGGTTCAACTTCAGCGCCGCCTCGTATACATCGCCGGTGCGGAGCGTATCGTCGCAGAAAATAAAATCCGGCCGGTCATGGCTCAGGAACTCGAGCAACAGCTTCTGCACTTCGTTTTTTTCCCGTTCGCCCGGGCATATGGACGGCCACCCGGAAATTCCCGATTCGCGGCAGCGATTCAGAAAATCCTCCGCGCGGTTATAGCGGGTCGCCTGCGAATATCTGCCGATGACTCCGGCGCTTCGGCAGCCGCATTTCACGACATGCCCGACCAGTTGGTCCATCACCGTCTGCCGGTCATAATCGACTTTGATAATCTTCCCGGGATACTCTTCGTCGCCGTAACCGGCCACTCGGAAAACCATCTGTTCTTTAGCGGCCAGCGTTTGCAGTTCCGCCAACTGAGAGCTTGGAAAAATCGCAAAATCAAACCGCTTGAACTCCGCCAATTGCCGTTTCAGCAACTGCCGGTCTGGCTTGTCCTGAAAATAGGTAAACTGAAGATTGACGCCGAATTTCGAAGCGCCGGCCATCAGGCCGCGATACAGTTCGGTACTCAGCCCCCAACTTTCGTACCCGATCTGCTCCGGCTCAAAAGTCGTTCCCGGGAAAGCCAGACAGGCATTCAGCTGCCGATTTTCCGGGCGCAGGCGCTCCGATACGAATATCCCTTTGATCGGTACCCGGTTGATCAGTTCCTCGCCTTCCAGGATATCCAGCGCTTTGCCGACCGTGACCGTACTTACGGAAAATTCTTTTGCCAGATCGCGGATGCTGTTCAGCCGCTTGCCGGGCTGATAAGTGCCATCGGTTATCCGGTTATAAATGATGCCGCGGATCTGTTCCGGCAAGGCCGCGGCTTCGTCTCGTTGTATTGCGCTTATTGTCATTTGCTGTGTATTAGGGTGTCCTATTGTGTGTTACTATGTATTAGTATACCTCCGCTTTTCGTTTCTGTCAATACCCCCCGTCGAACTTTTTGGGCAAAAAAACACCAATAAAATTTTACCGGGTATTGATTTTACCGGGAAACGGTTGTTATATATTAGAAAGGAGTCTTGCCTATGCGTATGAGTAAGGTTTACATTTCAGCGGCGGTGATCATTGTTCTGGCGACGTTGATTGGAATAGGATTTTATTTTTCTGGTCTGCCCTGCAACCTGACAGTGCACTCAATGTCATCCGGTTATAGTGGCCCGGTAACTGCCGCGATTGAAAAAATACTGGTTATTCAGAGTTCGCCGGAGAAACGTACCGCCAAATTGGCACGGACGCTGGCCGAGGAATTGATGAAGCAAACCGGCATTCCCTCCGAATTTCAGCCGTTTGACGCGAAGATTGAATTATCGGATTACGGTAGAGTCATGCCGATGATGGTTTCACGGGTGAAGCAGACTGATACCGGTGGTACAGCTTACCGTATTCGAACCTTGACCATCCACGAGAGTAGTTCCAGTTGGTACAAAGGGGTGGTCCTTACGTTTGGTTCGATGAATTTTGACGCTACATTCAGCGGAAATTCGCAATCGGACAGGTTTGTCGGGCGTATCGTCGAAGAAATAAAATCGGTTTTGGACAAGGTAAATGCAGGGCTGGTAATGAGCTTGCCGGAAATAGAAACTCCGGTTCAGGAAGCCCCGGCCGTTCAGTTGGCTTCCGTGAAAGATCCGGTATTGATTTATCGCGGCTGGGATTTTTATTGTCGGCAATTATTGGTTTACCGCTTTAAAATCATCGACCGGAAAGAGGATTTTGCCAAACTGAGCAAAGAATTTGAGCAAGCCGGATTCAAAACAGAGGTGCCGGAATATACCGATGAGGTCAGGTTCTTGCACGATAACAATGATTTGATTTGGTTGGACATGGGGAGGTGGAATACCATGCCCGAGTACGGCATTGCCATTGCAAAAATCGGATTGCCCCTGAACAATAGAAAAAATGATGAAAAATTCATATTGGAATTCGCTCGCAAAGATCTTCGGTCGTTTGTTCTGGCCCGTGGTTTACTCAACTTGAGAGGCGAGCAACTGATCGAGGTTTTCGATCGCCTGACGAGTATTAACGATGTGCGGGAGATGAAGCTTGTTCTGGAAACATGCAGCTCCGAGCGGCAGCGAAAAACCTTGGGAGAGCGTTACAAACGTTTTTACCGCCGGATGGTTGATCGCCTGGTCGGCGATATCCAGTCGGAAACATTCCTGAGGAGTCTGAAAGAACTGGTGAAATTGTCCATTGGCAATAAAATCGATGAAGATGATTTCAACTACCTCAAAGAACGCTTGCCCGGAATTTACCGCAAGATCGAGCTGAATCAGAATCAACCGTCAGTATCAGTCCAGATAAAAGCGGAGAATCCGGAATACGCCAGGCTGTGGCTGACGGTTCAAGTGCCGGAACGCCCGCCGGTCGACTATTATTTGGGCTGGACCAAACTGCCGAATGGGCAGTACAAGTCAGAGAGGGCGTTTGTTTCAAGTACCGCCGGTCGGGAATCCCGGGAAAACAGTTTCGGCGACCGCCTGATATACCGGTTCAAGCAGAATTGGAGTTGCAATGAAGCCGGGAGCGAGCCAATTCCACCGGCCCCGGGCGAATTCATCCTGCAGACTTCTTTTATACCGAAAATCGGCATCTTTACCGTCAACCTCGAATACAATCCGGGATAATAATAAATTACTGTTTCCAGCTGGTATTGCCGAAAATTCCTTCGTTTGCCCAGACCGGACGGTAGCCCGCTTCGGTCAAGGCGCGCAAGGCTGTATCCAGACGGTCAAAATGATCGGGAATATAGCTCTTGTAAAACGGATAAAAATACTGCTCGTGAGTGCCGATGTTGATATAATCCTTAACCGGATCGGCAATCATTTCCGCGAGACGGGTTTTGATTTTTCCGCAATCGAGCAGGTTGCAGAAAAAGTCCAGCGGCATCTGCAGCACCGGAAATTCAGAGCCTTCGCGGTAGGCGGTGACGGTACGTCCCGCATCGCGGCAGATTTGTTCAAATAACTTAGCCTGAGAGCTGAGATTGCGCATACCCTGGCCGGCCAGGTAGTTGCGTCCGGCTTCCGTGATCTCGTAATAATGCATGATCTGCGGCGGTGTAAATGTCCGGTCGCCGGCGAAACGCTCCACTTCTTTTTGGATAAGCTGATAGTCGGCGTCCGGCCTGTCGTTTCGGTAGGGAAATTCCGGGAATTCGCCGCGGGCATGAAAAGCCAGCCGGAGCCAGTCGGAATTGGCTGTGAACTCATCCCGCCAGCCATCGGAAAACATGCTCAAATCAAATGAACCGTCATAGTTCTGGTAAAAGATATTGAGCAGGAATTTGGTTCCGTAGCGGTCATGCAGTTTCTTGAGACCACCCAGATAAAATTGATCGAAGATCGAACGCGGGCGGCTTTTATGAAGTTCCTCGAGCCAATACATATTGTCATCGATCAGAAAACTGTAGCGCGGATACGAGGCGCGATCCCAGATCACGGTCAGCTTTTCGCCGTCGATCTCGATCTCATTTACTTTTTGGCTCAAAGAAATTTCAGCCGCCCCGGGAGCGGGTTTGAAACGCAAAACTTCAGTTTCGCACCCCTGGGCGTGATTCAAGACTTCGCCGGGCAACGGCCTGATAACCGGAATTATATTCATATGTCGGATACCTTATATTGTTCGTGAACAATATCATATTGCCGGAATCCGTTTCCGTCAAGTTCCCATACCATGAATTACTGGAATTTTTCTACTTCTGGTAGCGGGAGATGGCGACCAGTTTCATCAGCTCTTTTTCGAAGAGATCGGCGTTCATCGGGATGTCTACCGGCTGCTTCAGGAGAGAGGACAACAACATGGCATTGCCGATTTCCAGCTCGTTTATCGCTTCCTCACCGGTAACCAACGGTTCTTTATCATGGATGATGGCATTGGCGAAGGTTTGGAAAACCTCAGTGGCGGATATCGTGTCTTCCGGCACGGGGAGATTGATGTCCCAGGTATCAAATTTCGGGAATGACTCCGGAGAGCTGTAGATCAGTTTGCTGACTTCCTGTTCTGTACGCTGAAAGAACAGTTTGCCGTTTTCCAGGACCAGCTTGCCGCGGTCGCAGGTGACTTCCAGGCGGTTGGTGCCCGGAAACTCGCCGGTGGAGGTGATAAATACTCCGGTGGCGCCATTCGGGTATTCCAGATAGGCGGTAACTTCGTCTTCCACTTCGATGTCGTGGTATTTGCCGAAATGGCAGAATGACTGGACTTTGGACGGCATGCCGAAGAACCATTGCATCAGGTCGAGCTGGTGGGGGCATTGGTTCAGGAGAGCGCCGCCGCCTTCGCCGCGCCACGAGGCGCGCCAGTCACCGCTGTCATAATAGTGTTGGGTACGCAGCCAGGTGGTGATGATCCAGTTGATCCGGGTGATTTTGCCGAGTTCGCCGGACTCGAGAAGTTTCTTGAATTTGCGGTTGGCCGGGCTGGTCCGGAGCTGGAACATGACACCGAATTTTTTCCCGTTGCTCTGGTGGTGGGCTTCGATCATCCGGAGCGCATCGGCTTTGTGGACGGCCATCGGCTTGTCGCTGATGACGTGAAGCCCGGCGGCAAAGCCGTCAATGGCAATGGGAGTATGGGCGTAATGCGGAGTGACGATCATCACTGCGTCGAGCAAGCCGGATTTGAACAATGATTGGTGATCGTAAAACGCCGGCACGTTGTGCTCCGCGGCGACGGCATCGGCGACTTCCGGTTTGATATCGCATACCGCGGTGAGTTCAATATTGGGTGCTGCTTTAGCCGAACGGATATGGTTTTTGCCCATGCCGCCGACTCCGACGAAACCGAGTCTGACTTTGTCCATTTGAGATTACCTGTTGATATATAATTGAGGTTTGATTTTGATGTGAACCGGGGAGGGGAGGTCGCCGGTCAGCCAGTTGATGATTTGGTCGTCAATGTCTTTGAGGTTTTGTACCAGCATACCGAGGCCGGGTTGGGTAAAACCCGAACCGATCCCGTCAAAAGTAAGCAGAAAATAGTCTTTGCCGCATTCCAGGCCGCGGCGGGCGGCCGCGTGAATAAAGTCGCCGCCCCACGAAGCAAAATCCAGGTAAATGCCCCGGCAGGGCTCGGGGCCGGAAAAAATGGTTTCCACCACCTCGTCCATATGAAAACCGTATTCACGTTCATGCGGCCATTCCATGAAAAGCCATTCCGGCGGTATGGTAATCGCCTGACGGATTGCCAGTTCGAAAAAATACAGTTGACGTTCGGCGACATACGGGTATTTGGTGTTGGGACGGCTGGTGATATAGGCGATCCGGTGTCCGGCATTGGCGGTCAGCCAGGAGAGGCCCTCGGCGATGCCGCCGCGGCTGTCGGTGGTGATATAATCGTAATCGCCGAAAATCCGGTTGAGCTGAAGTTGCTTTACCCCCGCGTTGTTCAGAAAATCCATCGCCATCAAATGACTGTAGTCGGGGCGTTCCCAGATGACCGCGGTGCCCTTGCGGGTCATTTTATTCAAATTCATATTCAGGTCTGTCCAGCCGCACAACATGCAGTCGGCATAGCGCTGAATTCTGGAGGCTGTGGAGGCCGGATCGAGGAATGCGGCATTGGCATAAATCCGGTCGAAATTGCCGACGAGATAAACCGTTTTGATGGAGGATGATTCAGCGGGGGATTCGGCGACGAAAGTACCGGCTCCCTGCCGGGCATAGAGAAAACCGTCCCGGCAAAGTTCACTGATTGCCTGATCGATGCTGCCGCGCGAGCATTTATAACGGGCCATGAACTGATGCCGCGAAAATATTTTATCGCCGCTCTGCAGCACTCCGGAACGAATATCGTCCAGAATCCGTTCCTTGATCGAGGCTACCTTGCCTACTCCGCGCATAATCAAAATTCCTTTTAAATTGAAATTATAATAAATATAATTCCACTTGCCGGAAAAATCATGCCGGGAAGTAAAACAAAGTTGCACAGATGCCTATTTGAATTGGTGAATTAGAGAATTGGTGAATTGGGGAATAAAGAGGAGTAGCGGCGATTACAGCAACATTCGGCAGAGCCGGAAGTAAGTAAAGAGCAGAAGGCCGTGCCGCGCATTAATTCACCAATTCACCAATTCACCAATTCACCAATTCACCAAGAGTCCGTCGATCTGGGCGGTGCACTCCTGATAGACTTGGGCATGGTCGACATTCAGGGTGGTGGAGTGATTGGTGGCTTCGTGCATTTCCAGGCCGATGAAATTAGCCCAGAAGCGCAGATACGGGCGCAGATGGTCGTATGCCTTGAGTTCCTCCTGATCGTAATTGTTGCCGGTGGCAAAGGCGATAAAGGCTTTCTTGCCTTCCATCAAGCCTTCGTAGCCGCCTTGCGGGGTAACACCGAAAAGCCAGCCCGGTTGGGTTATCAGGTCGATGTAATGCTTCATTTCGTAGGGCATGGAGAAGTTCCACATGGGTACGCTGAAAACATAGCAATCCGCGGCCTGGAAGTGAAGCCAGGTCGATTTGGCACATTCCCACTGTTCGCGTTCGGCCGGTTCAAGGGGAACTCCCTGGCCGTTCTTGAATTTGGCGGCTACGCCCGGGCCGCTGAACTCCGGAAGCCGGGAGGTCAAGATGATTTCTTCCAGCTGGATATTGGGGCGCTGGACCATTAATTTATCGATAAAATAATTAGCGATCCGACGCGAATGCGATCTGTGACCCCTGGGCGATGCGATGATGTGCAATACTTTTCTCATGGCTGTTCCCTTTGTTAGTATAGGGAAATATAAGAATAATTTCTGCCAATGTCAAGTGTCAGGGCAAAAAAAAACGCCATTAGCCGGCGTTTTTGGGAAAATTATTATTGTTTGGGTTTCCGCGGAGCCCGGGGTTTTTTGGCCGGTTTTTCGGCTTTTTCAAAGTCGACATTGATCGGCTCAACCGGGGATTTGTCATCGATAATTATCGCGTCTTCGATTTTGGCGCCGTTCTGCTGCGGTTCGCTTTTGGTCAGGACTCCGGCGGCAAGAAGCTTGTCGATAAGTTCCTGCATGGAATTGAACATATTCAAGAAACCCTGCGGCGGCATAATTATGCGTTCAATAGCTTGAAGCCCTGAAGTCTTTCCCGTCGGTTCCAGACTGACAAAATCATAGCGGACCATTCCGCCGATAAAATGAATCTGGCCTATCCCATCCGCATAAATTTCTTTCTTTTCCATGTCGATTCCTTATATTTGCGATTACATATTGGCAACTCCGGGCTGTCCGATGGTATCGGCCTTAGCACGGGTGTTATCCTGCATGGTGTTATTGCCGAGCTGGACTCCGTTGTACATGTTGGCCATGTCCTTGGCGGCGGCATCCATGCTCTTTTGATCTTTGGCTGACTTGGCTGCGGCTTTGGCGTCAGACATATTGATTTTATTGATGATGTCGTCGATGTATTTCTTGTTCAGGGTTTCGACGCCGACGGTGTTGAGGAGCTGATAGTAGGCCAGGTAATAGTTACCGAGCGCAATGGTCCGGGCGATCTGGGTATCGGTGGTTTCCAGTTCGTAACGGGCCAAGTCGAGCTGAGACTGGCTGCCGCCGGATGAGTAGTTCTTGCGGGCGGCGTCCAAATGCTTGGCATAGGATTCATATACCTGGTTGTCGAGGTGATAACGTTCTTCGACTTCCTTCATGTTGGAGTGGGCGATACGGACCTGGGACATGACGCCGATCGACAACGCCAGAACGCGGGCGTCAAGTTCTTTGACTTCCGTGCTGTGCATCCGGTAACGGGCGATCTGCTGGGGCAGTTTCAACAGGTTGTAAGCGGCGCGGGCGGCGACTTCCCACCAACTCTGGTTGTAAAGGAAAGAGTTGTTGCTGTTCGTAAAGTCGATGAAAGCGCGGACGTGCGGGAGCATCAGCAAGATGGCCTTGCGGGCTTCGTTGATGGCGATGTTGGTCTGGATGTCAAGCTGGTACAGCTCGGGACGTTCGACCAGGGCGACCTTTTCGAGGGTGTCGACGTTGGGAAGGTCCTGGATTCGGATATCGCTGAGGAACGTGGTGTCGACCCGGACTTCTTTGACCGGGAGGAAGCCCATCAACGAGCGGAGTTCGATACAGGCATTGTCATAGCTGCGCTGATATTCCATGAGCTGTTTCTGGAGACGGATGAAACGGCGGCGTTCGTCAAGGATACGGAATACGGAAATGGTTTTGCTCTTTTCGAGTTCACTGAGTACTTTGTCGATTTCTTTGCAGCGATCAAGGAGCTGCTGGGAGGTGTCGCGGGCGTCCTGAGTGGCGGCGACTTTGAAATAGGTTCTGGCGACTTCCAGCTTCAGATTCTGGGCGGCGCGGCGTTTCTGTTCGATGGCGATCAAAGCCTGGTCTTCAGCCTGGGTCGCGTTGAGGTAGGCAAGCCCGAAGTCGATGACGCTCAAGGCCAATTCCACTTTGAACGTACCTACGATCCGGTCGGTACTGTTACTGGGAGCATAAGTCCGTTCCCCGGTTTTGATGTTGGTGGAGCTGGAGCCCGGGTCATTATTACGGCCGGAGATATCGTAGCTGATATTGAGTTCGGGGAGCATACCGAGCATTTCGGCGGTGGTGCGCTCGTTGGCGATTTTTTCCTTGATATCAAAGACTTTCAGGTCAAGGTTGTGCTCAATGGCGATCCCGATACAATCAACCAGAGTGAAAACTCGTCCTTCCTCGGGGATTCTTCTGCTGATTTCTTCAAAGTGCTTTTTCGCTTTTTTAAGACGTTCCTGACGATAATAATCCGCATCATGACAGCCGAAAATCATGCCGGCAAACATTATAACCGCAGTCAATCTCAATAAATTTTTCATGCACACACCATCCGTTGAAATATGATTAAACAAACCATTTAAAATAAAACTAATAACAACCCGCCTTAAGATTCGTTTCCGAATCAGGCTATACTGACACTATCCGAATATAATGGAGCATATCCAATTTTCAAGTAGTCAAATAAAAAAACGAAAAAATTTTTCGGTCAAAATGTAATCCCGCAGCGCTCCCGGTGGCGCCGGACCTTGAGAAATTTGAAAATAAATAGACTTTTTGTTGAAAATATGTTGACTTTTGCTTTGTTTGCTGATACAATAGTCCTTGTAACAAATAAATAAAAGGGGGCACACAGCAAATGAAGAAACTATTTATCCTGGCAGTTTGCTTGGTTGCATCGTCGGTATTTGCGGTTCCGCAGATAGAATATAAAAATTACAAGTTCGTTGTCAGCGAGGCCGGCTATGTTGACTTGTCTCTCTCGTTCACATCGACAGCTACGTCGGGAGGCTATCTCTTTAAAGATAAAAGTCCGACAAGTATGTATGGATTTGTGTATCTTAACGAGGAACCAAATCCTGGTTTCCTTAATATGGGGTATTCCAAGCGCATTTTTCTTGATGCCGGGGAGGCTTTCGGTGCATGGGCCACTGTTTCTATGTATGACCCCACTTGGTCTATCAGCACATACACTGCTTATTTACTGATCTCGCCAGAGTATCTGCGGATCAGTCAATATGATATGGATTATGGTGTAGATAAAATTATTGTGAATAGTGATACTTCAATATCGGCAATCATTAATTTCCCCAATGCGTATTATTATACTTATTATGATGAGAATTGGGACCAGTGGGGGAGTTACTGGGACTATGAGAATGTCACTGCGACGTTCACTTTTAACTGGACTCCGGAAGGTGGTATTCCGGCTCCGTCCGGCCAGCCGTTGCCGGGGATTATTCCCGCGCTGTTGCTGGGAGCCGGCGTCTATGCGGCCCGCCGCAAGAAAAAGATGGCGGCATAAGCCATTACATATTCTATATTATCTGATACAGCCCTTGAAAAAGGGCTTTTTTTTATCTTGGCGGGGGAGGCGAATTTGATTTTATGCGAAATTCGGAAAATAAATAGACTTTTTGTCGAAAATATGTTGACTTTTGCTTTGTTTGCTGATACAATAGTCCTTGTAACAAATAAATAAAGGGGGCACACAACAAATGAAGAAACTATTTATCCTGGCAGCTTGCTTGGTTGCATCGTCGGTATTTGCGGTTCCGCAGATAGAGTATAAGAATTCCAAGTTTATTGTCAACGAGGCCGGTTACGTTGATTTTACTCTTTCATACAGCTCGACTGCTACATCGGGGAAGAATATCTTTAAAGATATCCCCGCTTCGTGGTTAAATAATTATGGTTTTGTGGTTTATTGGGATGAGCCGAACCCGGGTTTTCTTAATATGACTTATGGCACCCGCATGCATTTTGATGCGGGTGAATCTTTCGGTGCATGGGCTACTGTTTCCCTGTATGACCCCTCTCATATTTTCTATACATACACTTTGCATTTAATCGTTTCGGAGGGTTACCTGCAGATCAGCCAATATGATGACATATCTAATGGCTTGCGGAATGTCGTTACAACTGATACCTCCATAACAGGGGAGAGTCGTTTTACAAATGCTTATGAGTATTCTTATTATTGGGAAGACTGGGACCAAGGAGGAACTATGTGGGAATATGAGACTGTCATTGCGACGTTCACCTTTAACTGGACCCCTGATGGTATTCCGGCTCCGTCCGGCCAGCCGTTGCCGGGGATTATTCCCGCGCTGTTGCTGGGAGCCGGCGTCTATGCGGCCCGCCGCAAGAAAAAGATGGCGGCATAAGCCATTGCATATTCTATATCATCTGATACAGCCCTTGAAAAAGGGCTTTTTTATTGCCTTGGGGGAGACTTGGAGACGAATTCGCGGCGATAGCGCAGGGGCGAGAGCTGATACTTTTCTTTGAAGATACGGGAAAAATAATATTCATTGTCAATGCCGGCCCATTCGGCAATCAGGCTGACCGGTTCGGTGGTTTCCACCAGCATGCGCGCGGCAAGCTCCAGACGGCAATTGTTGAGAAACTGTAATGGCGGCACTCCGGTCATGGTTTTGAACAACCGGCGGAAGTGGGTCAGGGTCAGGCCGCGTTTGGCGGCTTCGGCATTGAAGTCCCAGGATTGTTCCGGATGATGGCGAATGGCGGAGGCCAGGTGGCGAAAATATTCCTCCTGATAAGCCGGCAGCGGATTTTCGACGGGGGCGGATTCATGGAGTTGGAGCAGTAAATCCTCGTAAAGCAACACGGCCCGGGGCGGTGTCAGGGGGGCGGATTTGCGTAGCAACGCCATGATGCGGGTCATGGTGTCGAGGAAATATTCCGGATCGTTGATTTTGAAGACCGGCGGCGAATTGCTTATGGGGAGCAAGCCGGACTTGATATAGCTTTCCACTCTTTCGCCATATGAACAGATAAAATTGTGATGGCGCGTTTCGCCCGGCAGGTTGCCGTAGTCGAACCAGGCATTGGGATGGGTGATGAACGCATATGACCCCTCATAGATTTGTCTGGGGGCATGATCAATGCTCAGAAAAAAGCGTCCGGCGTGATTGTACTGAATTCCATAATAGACTGGAACGTTGTGGGTTTTTCCGCCATGGTCCAGGCTGGAGTTATACAGGCTGAAATAATGTTGCTGAAAATAGTTCATGATGTTCGTTCTGTGTAAAAATTGGTTCGTATTGTTCATTCATATCCTGATATCCGGCTGTATATTATATATCGATAAATATCTTTATCAAGCAAAAAAATCGAGATTATACTCAATTAGGGTGAAAAGAGGTATTCAATATGATTTTCCGTTCCAACACCGATAATCAGAAAAAGAACAGCAGCTTCATAATCAGGACCTTGGCCGAGTGTAGCGAGGGGGATCACCTGGTTTTTATTTGCGACAGTAAATGCCGGGCAAACGCGGAGGTTCTGGCGGATAACGCCCGCGATTTCGGCATGGTCCCTATCATTGTGGACATCGATGCGTTCGGGCGCGGAGAGCGCTATTTGAAAATGCCGCCCCTGCGGGCGCTGAAAGCGGCGGTTCAGGCTGCCGATTGTTCCTTTATGCTTACCGATCAGATGCTTACCGACTTCGGTCTGTTCTTCGGGAACTCCGATGAAACCGATACTTCGCTGCTCGGGAAAGACAAACGCTTTACCCTGGAAGCCAATGGGATGGAGCAGTGGGTCGTCAATGAAGAAGAGATACTTCATTATCGCGAAAGAACGATTCGTCTGCAAAAATTGCTTGCCGGAGGCGGTTTGCTGCATGTGACCACCAGGCGGGGGACTGATTTTACCTGCGACTTGAAGGAGGGGGTGGAAGCCTCTTATCCGGTCATGGCCATTATACCGTTTTACGCGGAAGTCGCCGTTATTCCGCGGCACGGTTATTTGAATGGAGTCATTGTCGTGGACGGCGCCTCTCAATGCGCCTACGCTCAACGCGGCTTCCCGATCCGTCCCTGTTTTCCGGGGCACAATGAAATTCATATGGAACCCTTGCGCATTACATTCAAAAATGGGCTTGTTGAATCATTCGACGGTCCGGATATTCAAGTTGAACGCTTGAAAAAATGGATGTATTCCAGTTCTCCCAATGCCGTATTCGCGGACGAAATCGGGATTGTAACCACCACCTCGGAGGAAAATGACCGTTTCGGCTGGTTGATCGACGGCACCCACCAGAGTCATTGCATTCATGTCGCCATCGGCAATAATACCCGGCGGGGGGAAATCATTCACGCGCCGGAACACTGTGATTTCGATATGCATGATCCGATCATAAAGCTGGATGGCGAAACGTTGTACGAAAACCGGAAATTCAACGATGATTTGATCTTCAAGCACTGATGCATTCGGTATGATATTCGTTTTGTATAAAAAGTGGTTCGTGTTGTTCATTCACATCTTGATTATCGGTTGTATATTATATATAGAAAATATCTTTATCAAGCAAAAACCAGGAGATTAAGATGAAAATCGGTTATATGGCGATATCCAAAGCCAGTTGGATGACCTCGAAAATTGAACAGATTGCCACCAGGACTTACGAAAACCTGAAAACCCTGCCGGATGAAATCATTTTTCAGGGAGTAACCACCACCGAGGCGGAAGGAATTCAGCGGGCCAATGAATTCGCGGCGGCCCAGGTGGATGTGGTGATCATGCATTTCGTCACTTTCCCGGTGGGGGCGATCATTCCGGCGGTGGCGCAGCGGCTGAATGTGCCGTTTATTCTGCTGGCCAACCCCGAAGAGCCGTGCGAAGGCAAAATGTGGGAACAGAATTCGTTCTGCGGCGCCAATATGGCCGCGCACGGCATGAACCGTTTGCGCAAACAGTATTGTTATGTAATGGCGCTGCCGGATGAGGTCGCGGCGAAAATCCGGGTTCCGCTGGCGGCGGTGAGGGCGATTGGCCTGCTGCATGATTTGCGGATCGGGCAGGTCGGCGGGCGGGTGCCGGGGTTCTATACTTCGAACTTCGATGAGCTGCAGTTGCGCCGGGAATTCGGAATCGCGGTGGAGATCATCGACATTCTGGAAATTGTCAAGACCGCCGAGCAGTTGAGTGAAGCGGAAATGAAAGCCGCCGCCGAAGTCGTCAAGAACAGCGCGGCCAAAGTCACTTGCGTATCCGGGGCGGAATTGGAGTTGGCGGCGCGCATGTACGGCGCTTTCAAGAAAGCCGCGGGCAAATATAATCTGTCCACCTACGCGGTCCGCTGCTGGCCGGAGTGGTCGGATCTCTTCGGTATTGCGCCCTGCGCGATCCTGGGAATGCTTTCCGATACCGGTTATGCCGCCAGTTGCGAGGGCGATGTGAATGGCGCGGTGACCATGAAGATTCTGGAATACCTGGCCGGCGGCGGCATCGCGTTTTTCATCGACCTGATCAGCACCGACGCCCAAACCAATACCGGCGTAGTCTGGCATTGCGGGGCCGCTCCCAAAAGCCTCTGCCGCAAGTTCGAGGAGACCGAACTCCGGCTTCATATGCGGGTTGACGGCGGCGATAAGAAGGGCATTACCAACGACTTCTCGCTGAAAGCCGGCCGCGTGACGCTGGCTAAACTGGATACCGATGCGGACGGAAAACAGCGGATGCTGATCGCCGCCGGTACCGCCATCGATACCGAGCCTTTCATCCGCGGAAATCCGCTGACGGTTCGTTTCGACGGCCAGGTGCCGCAGTTGGTCGATACGATCATGAAGAAGGGATTCGAGCATCACTACGCGGTGATTCATGCCGACGTCAAAGCGGAGCTCATCCAGTTCTGCGAATGGTTGAACATTGAAATAATACTGGTGGACTGAAAATGAAAAAATCACAGATAGCGGCTCAACTTTACAGTTTCAGGGATTTCATCAAGACTCCGGCCGGAGTGCGCGACACTCTGCGGAGACTGCGGGCAAGCGGTTACGAAGCCGTCCAGCTCTCATCGGCGTTGCCGCCGATGCCTGAATGCGATTTGAATAAAATGCTTCAGGACGAAGGCTTTGCTGCGCCGACCGCCCACGAAGGCGCGGCTTCGTTGATCAATGACCCGCAGAAGATCATCGACCATCTGTCGGCTCTGGACTGCCGTCATGTGGCCTATCCGTATCCGCACTGGGTACCGACCGGCGAGGGCGAAACGGTGGCGCTGGCTGAGGAGATTAACCGGGCGGCGCTGATTTATAAAAAGGCCGGCATTACTTTGGCTTATCACAATCATGCGATTGAATTCAACCGCTTCAACGGGCGTCCCATGCTGGAGATAATCTATGACAACGCGCCGGATCTCGAAGGCGAACTGGATACTTTCTGGGTTCAGCGCGGCGGCGCCAACCCGTTGGCATGGATTCAGAAGCTGGCCGGCCGGATGCAAGTCCTTCACCTGAAAGATGCCGGGGTCAATGCCGGCAGCGAATTTCTGATGAAGCCCATCGGCGCGGGCAATCTCGACTGGCCCTGTCTGATCGACGCGGCGGAAAAAGGCGGGGTACAGTGCTATGTGGTGGAACATGACGCCAACTGCCTCGATCCGTTTGCCTCTTTTGCCGAAAGCATGAAATATCTAATTGAAAATTTCGTCAGGTAATAACATGAAGAAAATCAATGTAACCATTTGGAACGAATTCGTTCACGAGCAGCAGCAGAATAATGCCGGTGAGTATATCCGGCAGTTCTATCCGCGCGGCATTCACCGTCACCTGCAGCAGGCTTTGGCCGCAGATGACCTGGTGATTCATACCGCGTCGCTGGATGAACCGGAGCAGGGATTGCCGGAGTCGGTGCTCAATTCCACCGACGTACTGGCTTGGTGGGGCCATGCCGCTCATGACCGGGTGGACGACGCCCTGGTCGACCGGATTCAGTTGCGCATCCAGGCCGGGATGGGGCTGATCGTCTTGCACTCGGGGCATATGTCGAAGATTTTCCGCCGAATGATGGGAACGAGTTGCCGTCTGCGTTGGCGCGAAGTCGGCGAAAAAGAGCGTTTGTGGGTCGTGGCCCCCGGACATCCGATTACCGACGGGGTGCCGGAAACTTTTACTTTGCCGCACACCGAAATGTACGGCGAACGCTTCGACATTCCGGATGACGGCAAAATTATCTACATGTCGTGGTATGAGGGCGGTAACGTTTTCCGCAGCGGCGTGACTTTCCAGCGCGACAACGGCAAAATATTTTATTTCGCGCCGGGCCATGAAACGTATCCGATTTATCATGACCCGAATATCTGCAAAGTTATCGGCAACGCGATTCGCTGGGCGGCTCCGATGGTGATTCTGCCGCCCCGGGTGACCCCGCAACGGGAAGCTCTGGAAAGGATTACGACAGAAAATCCATCGAAAGAAATAGACCCTGAACTTATCCACGGTCATTCTAAATAAGGATCAATATCATGGAAAGAAAAATTCGTGTGGGAATCGTCGGATTGGGCCGTGCCGGACGCATGATGCAGTATGGCGAACTCATGGCCAATCCCAACATGTTCGAAATCGTCGCCGGCTGTGACAACAGTCCGGACCGCCTGAAGGATCTTCCCGAAGGATTTGCCCAGGCCAAGCTTTACGACAAATATGAAGATATGCTGAAAGACCCGAATGTTGAGATGATCGCCATTGCCACCCGGCATCGCGCTCATGCTCCGATGGCGATTCAGGCGGCCGAGGCCGGCAAATATGTCAGCGTCGACAAGCCGTATGCGATCAACTATGCCGAAATGGAACGGCTGGCCGCGGCCGCCGCCAAATACCCCGGCAAAATCTTCCTGCGCCATAACCGCCGTTTCGAACCGCAGTTTATGAAGGCCATGAAGCTGATGGAGTCCGGCGTGTTGGGTGAAGTCAATATGATTAAGCTTTATCGCTGCGTGGGCTATTGCCGCCGCAACGATTGGATGACTATGACTTCCGAGGCCGGTGGTTTGCTGACCAACTGGGGGCCGCACCTGATCGACCAGATGTTGGAATATCTGGGAGCTCCGGTGGTGGATTGCTGGTCCAGTGTCCGTTCGATAATCAGTGTCGGCGACGGCGACGATCACATCAAGGTTATTTTTAAGGCTGCGAACGGCAGAATCGGTGATCTCGAGATTTCCGGAGCCACCATGAGGGCCGGACGCGAAATCGAGATCGTGGGCAGTCGCGGAACCCTGACCCAAAATCCAGGTGAAAACAAAATCGAAATGCGTTTTGTCGATCCCGATATCGAATTCAAGGCATTGAAACCACATCCGGAAAATCCGCCGTTTCAGTATGGCAACTTCGACGAAACCCTGACTTTCGTCAATCAACAGGTCGATATTCCGGCGGCTGTCAACGGCGAAATCTGGCGGCATATTTACGCCAATATCGTCAACGGGGTTCCGTATCCGATCTCCATCGAACGCGGATTGGAAGTGGTCAAGTTGACTGACCTGATTTTCACCAAAGCCGGTCTGACTCCGCCGGTTTAATAAATTGAAAATTGAAAATTGACAATGGAAAATGGAAAATTAAAGAAAGGGGTTAACATGAAACTTATCTCTATGGGTTTTCCATTTCTTACAATTTTCAATTTTCAATTTTACATTTTCAATTATATCAAACCTGCGGGAACTCATCAACGGCTTGCTGGGCGAACCGGCGCAGTTCGGCTGCGTCGACGTCGCCCATGTCGTCAGGGACAGAACTGATTTCCGAGGTCGGGCGACCGAAAAGTGAGGCGAACCAGACGCAGGCTTGAAGGTAATTGCCGCGGAAATTCAGGTGGATCAAGTCGGCTCCCAGTTCAAACTCTCCGGTGAGTTGGCTTTTGTTCCAGTAATATTTGCCGACCAGATTACCCGCCTGGGGCGGCAAGTCCGGATAATTATAATTCTTGAGCGTTTCATAATCGTAAACCGGCCGTTGGATCGTTTCGCCGGCGCGTGCCAGTTGGACCGCGTAACCGGTCGGAATGACCCGCAGTTTGAGATCTTTGGCCAGTGCGATGTAATTTTCGGTCAGACGTTCATACATGGTCATCTGGTTGATGCCCCATTCGCTGCCAGGCTGAAATTGCAAATGATCGCGATGATAACTCCAGGTCTGCTGGATCACCACCTCCGCGGTCGGTGCATGCTTTTTTACATAGTTGTGGAGATTTTCGGCGTAGGGGTGATAGCTTTCCGGGCGCCAACTGAAGGCGCTGGCCTGTTGAATGGAAACGATATCCCAGGTTTCCGCTTCCAGAATGGTGGAGAGTTTTCTTCCGCCCTGATAAATCCGGCAGAGCAGACTGTTTTCTTCCGCCTCGATATAGCTCCAATGACGTGCCATTTCACAGCCGCCGAAGTCGGCGTGTTCGAGTTTCAGAGTGCATCCGGCGGACTTGGCCACGCTGGGAAAGCAGTGTTTCAAACTGCTGCTGAAGCTGTTGCCGATGGTTAACACTTTGAGCTCAGATCTTGCATTCATAGTAGTTTCCCTTTTATTAAGATGTTGATGATATTAATTTCATATGGAGTAGAGGGAAGGGGCGCCCGGCGGTATCGGTTTCGGAGCGCCCGGCAACGGTAAAGCCCATCCGGCGGTAAAATTCCACAGCCGATGGATTGGCTTCATTGACATCGACTTCATTGACCAGAAGCTCTTCTGTGGCATAGCGAAGCAGCATTTGCCCGAGCCCCTGTCGGAAATGGTCGGGATCGACGAACAGCATTTCCAACTTGCAGTCAGATATCCCCATGAATGCGGTAATCTGCCCTTCCGCATCTTTCAGGCAGTACAGTTTGACGGCCGGCAGGTAATCCCGTTTCAGTTTGAAGCGGATTTCACTGATGTCGTTTTCTGTCAGAAAATGATGTGTGGCCCGAACCGAGCGTTCCCACAAAACGGTCAATTCTTCATATTTGCTGGAGTCAGGTATGTAAATCATTTTCAAAACCTCATCAGGATCAAACTCAGGACCGCGGCCCCGAGCAGGGTATAAATCAGATTCAGCTTCCATTTCCACGAAACGGCCAGCGTCACCAGGAAGATCACCGCGCCTTGCCAGCAGACGCCGAAACGTGCTCCGGTATTATTCCATAAACTATTCAGCGGAGCCGAAAATACCGAGGTGTCCGCAAAGAAAATCACTGCGGCGGCAATCAGTCCCACCACGACCGGGCGGATGCCGCCGAGAGCCGATTTCAGCCACCGGTTTTCCTTGAACTTAACCAGAAAGGCCGCCGCCAGCATGACGATAACCAGGGACGGCATCATAACTCCGGCCGTGGCGAAAACGGATCCGGCTATGCCGCCCTGCTGGTAACCGATGTAAGTGGCGGCATTTAATCCCACCGGGCCGGGGGTCATCTGGGCCAGCGCCACCAGACCGGCGAAATCCTGTTCGGTCATATACTGGTGGCGGGTTACCAGTTCATCCTGAAACAGCGGAATCATGGCATAGCCACCGCCGAAAGTGAAAAAGCCGATTTTGGCAAACAGCCAGAAAAGGTAGAATAACGAACCCATTATTTGTCCGCCTTTTTAAGTATCAGCAATTGAAAAAGACCGGCTCCCAGCCCAATGGCCGCGGCGATGACAATCATCCAGATGGCATTGAAATTGAAGATGACTAATCCGATAAACGCCGCCAGCGCCATAAGTGCCGTCAGCGAATTTTTGATGATTTGCTTGCCCAGTTTGATTACCGAAAGCAGGATCAATGCGCAAACCGCGGCGCGCACCCCCAGAAAAACGTCCTGGACATATTGGTTGTCCTTGACCGTATTGATCAGGGCCGCGATAACGACGATGATTACGAACGGCGGCAGGACTACTCCGAACGCCGCGCTGATTGCCCCCGCGATACCGGCGGCGCGGTAACCGACCAGCACCCCCATATTGATGGCGATAATGCCCGGCATCGATTGCATGACGGCTACGATATCGACCATCTCTTCCTCCGTGATCCAGCGTCGTTTTTCAACGAATTCGCGGTCGATCAGGGGAAGCATGGTCAACCCGCCGCCCACGGACACCGCCGATATTTTGAAAAATACCGTGAATAGAGTGGTGATGCGTTCCGAAGCTTTCATGAGAAATTAATCGGCTTTCGTTTTCTCATTATCAAGCATTTTGACGTATTCGACCTTGTTGGCGGCCACTTGGGTGGTTACGCCGGGGTCCGGGCTGTAGTAGATGGTATCGCTGTCACGAGAAATAATCTGAACCATACTCGGCCGGTTGCCGTGGAGTTTCATTTCGGCATTGGCGATCCACATCCGGACCGGCTGCAGCCGGGTGACTTCACCTTTTTTCAAGGTCACCTTGCGGGTGATCTTATCGGGTATCGCGCGCTTGTGAGCGAAGGTCAGTTCGTAATCCCCGGCATTCAGGTCCCGCAGGGAAATCATCTTCGACAGGTTTTCGCTTTCTCCCCTTTCGGTAGTAGCGACGACTTTGCCGTTCAGGTATACCGTCACGCCCGGGGGATTGACGACCAGGTCGATGCCGCTGGTATTTTTGGTCAATTCGAATTCCAGATCCACTTTCTGACCGGGAACGATTTCAATTTCTTTGACCTGGGAATCGAAATTATCCCGGGATACCTTAACCGTATAGTTGCCGGCTTTCAATTCGGAGATTTTCAAAGGCGTGGAACCATAAGCCTTGTCGTTGATGGTAACTTCGGCTTTTCCCGGCTTGGAAGTAATTTCCAGAATTCCCGGCAATTCGGTCATGGATACATCTTCGACATGTTCTTTGTTTTTGATTACCATAATATTGCGATTGAGCTCGGCAAAGCCGTTGGCAACCAGTTTCAGCTTGTAGTGACCTTCCTCCAGGTCTACCCGGAAGGGAGTATGACCGGCCAGTTTGTCGTTCAGGTAAACAGCCACCCGGTTGGGGGTGGAGTTGACGACCAGCCGCCCGATATTGCTGTCCATGGAAACGGAAATTTCATGGGGCCTGGCATCGGCGATTTTCCAGGAGATGGGGCGCGGCTCGAAACCGGGTTTTTCCACGATCGCTTCGTATGAGCCGATGGGCAAATCCTGCAGAACCAGGGGAGTGACCCCTTTCAGTTCATTTTTGATCATGACCTTGGCTCCGGAAGGTTGGCTGACAATCATAACCTTGCCGGTAATCGGGAGGAATTTGACGTGGCGGTTGGTCGTGGTGGAATAATCCAGGTGCAAGTTCAGCCATTCCGGCTGATAGCCCGGCGATTCCACCCGCAGCAGATAACGCCCGGGTTTGGTATTGGAAACGGTATAGGGGGTATCTCCGAGTTTGTTGTCGCCGCGATAGATCGCCGCACCTTCCGGAGTTGAGGTAATGGTCAAAGTGGCCCCTACCGGCTGTTCCTGTTTTTTGTCGCAGCCGCCCAGGAAAAGCATGGCCGCCGCCATCATGCAAAAGAATATTTTGTAAATCATCATCTTCTCCGGTTGCGGATTCTGCGGTCGAGTTCAAGCCGTTTCTGCAAACATTGCGCATAGGCTTTGGAGTCCTGATCCAGTAACAGCATCATGGACCCAAGCGAATTTTTCGCTTCTTCGAAGTCATTCAGGTTCAAGCGTCTGAGATACTCGAAATTCAGGTCGTCCACCAATTGTTTCCGGAGTTTTTCGGCTTCCTGTTCACGTTTGCGTGCCTGGTCCCATATTTCCGGCTTGGGCTGGAACTGATCGAGATTTTCCACCGTCATCCGAAAGCGGTCGCGTGCCTGCAGCAAGTTGCGCGGGTTGGCCTCCCAGTTGCGGAAAAGGTCCTCGCCTTTGTTGAAATCATCCAGCGCCAGTTTCATAATGGCCTCCGGAGTCATCGAGAGGGCATATAATCCGTAGTGGGAGGCGAAGGTGTCAATAGCCTGAATAATGGTTTCAAATGAATTGGGGGCGTAAGTATTTTTGACCCGGACCTTATTGAGTTTGTAGTCGTCGGCGATCATCAACATTCTTTCTTCCTGGGCGGTACTGGAAATGGACCCGATATGATTGGGCTCCAGGCTGAAAAAGTCGGTATGCTCGATTTCTTTGTGGAGGTTTTCCAGGTAAACCGGTTGGACTTTGTCAATGGTTTTGGAGTAATGACGCTGTGACTTCAAATCGTCGATGGTAAAAGTGGCTTTGCCGCGGGCGATGTATAACGAGAAGCGGAAAATGTTGTCCTGGGTGATCTCTTCTTTGACATAATTCATGACAAACGGGGCTTTTTGCGCTACCGGCTTGTTCGTCTCGCTTTCAGTGACCGGCTTTTCCTGGTTAAGGATGTGAAATACCGAAACGAAAATAGCGATCAGGGCAAGAATTACGGTATAAAAAAGCAGATTGGAACTTAAACGGCGCAACGATTTCTCCGGTTTATCGGCGCTATCGGTTTTGCCTTTTTTCTTTTGGAAAAGATTGATGTTTTTGTTTTCAAAAATCGAGAGATCGGTTTTGGCCGGTTCCGGCGGAGGCGTTGGAGGAGTTGGAGGAGCCGGCTCTTCCTTGGGTAATTCCGCCGGGGCTTTGATCGAAATCACCGGAGTGATCACCGGCTGTTGCTGCTGCTGTTGCTGTTCCGGCGGCCTATTGGAATTGGATGACGGATGAAAAACCACTTTGGTCGATTGTTTGGCCATGGTAGTGGTGGTTTTGCTGATGACGTCGGCGACTTCTTCGGCGAGATTGGTTTTGGCGCCGAGCCGGATATTCTGGTCGCCCATCGAAATGACGTCGCCCTCTTTCAAAGTATACGGTTTATCGATTACGTCACCGTTGACTTTGGTACCGTTGGTACTGTCCAGATCGGAAATAATCCATATGCCGCTGCCGGTACGCTGGAGACTGGCATGGTACCTGGACACCCCTGCCGTAGTCAGGCAGATATCATTGTCGAGCTCACGTCCGAGCCGCACGGAATCTTTGTCCAGATCCCTGCTGTGACCGGCTTCAGCTCCGTTTAAAAAGTAAAGTTTCATTTTTCACTCTCACTGCAGTGGTATGCACCCCGTATACCCAATTCTTTGGCCTGTAATTCGCGAATTGCCTCATGAGTCAATTCACTGTTCAGGTCAACCTTATCACCGATTTCAGTTCTACTACTATCAATGGTTCCCGCCGGCAGTTCCACTGTCACCAGCGCCGTCCGGCAATATACCATCGGCACCCACGGCGGTAAACCGCGCCGCAGGCCGCATATATTATTCTCCCGGTCAACGAATAAAACATCGATCGGGCGACTCATAAACAACGTATGGATTGAGTTGCAATGGTTGAAAACCATCGCGTCAAAATCCGCCCCGTCAAAATTCCTTCCGATCATACCGCGAAGGCGCGAACTCCAACTTACCGCATAATAAGGCCTTCGGGCCAGACAGCGCAGTTTGCTTAAATTGACAATCATCTTCAACCCTAAAATTCAAAACATTGCTCCGGCTTGTAATATAATCGGTACAATCAAAATAATCAAGAAGGCGGGGAAGATAAATAGCGCCATTGGGAACAACATTTTCACCGGAGCCTCTCCCGCCAGCTTTTCCGCCCTGGTAAAACGCTTGTTGCGAAGCAGATCGCTTTGAATCCGCAACAAATGACCGATGCTTACTCCCAGTTCGTCCGCCTGGATAATGGAATTCATTACCGAAGTCAAATCCGGCTGTTTTACCCGGTTGACCAGATCGCGCAGCGCTTCCACTCTTTTTTTCCCAAGCTGGATTTCTTTGAAAGTCCGGCTCAACTCTTCGCCGAGGGCGTCGGTTTCGCGTCGGTCAAGGATGTCGCGCATGGAATTCAGGAAGTCTTTGCCGGCCTCTACCGAGAGGGACAGCAGGTCGAGGACGTTCGGCAACGCCCGCATGATGGAGGTATGACGTTTGGTGACCGCGCCCCGCAACCACATACCCGGATAAATATAGGTAACTATCCAGAGCAGGAAGCCGGCCGGCCCGTTGCCGCCGAAAAACAGCGCGAACATCAGGGCTGTTCCGAGAATGAACATCAGAATCCTGACCGCAATGAAGTCCAATCCGGTCAACTGCTGCCCAAACCCGGCCATACTCAAATAATCGTCGGCGTGTTTACACATGGACTCAAACATCTGATGGCGTGCCATGAAACGGGTATTGGGGACCAGAGGCAGAAAAACCCTGATCAGGATCGGCAACCGGGCCGTAACGTCTTTGTCCAAACCGCGCTCGACCTCAAGCTTGGTAAAAGCGTTCAGGAATATCCATATCAGGATGCCGGTGCAGAGTCCTGCGCAAACGGCGCTGATGATACTCAAGGTTTCACTCATACGTCAACTTCCTATATATCAATATTGATAATCTTTCTGATCCAAAGGCAACCGCAGACAATCAGCAGAAAAGACACGATCATGGCGGAGATGCCGATCCAGCTGTTGAAAAACGCATCCATTGCCGCCGGAACCACTTTTGACATCGCTATCAGCAGAATAACCGGCATGGCGCAGATGATAGTAGTCTGTAATCTCCCCTGAGCGGTCATGGCATCCAATTTGTTGGTAATGCGGCCGCGTTCACGGATGACCGCCGACAGGCGCTCGAAGATTATGGTCAGCTCGCCCCCGGTCTGCCGGGCGGTGATAATGGCGGTGGTGACCAGTTCAAAGTCGTTGCTTTTCATGCGATTGCAGAGATTGTTCAGGGCTATTTCCAGAGGCACGCCCAGCCGGACTTCCTGCATCAGGAGCCGGAACTCAAATGAAATCGGTGGCCGGTTTTCGTTGGCTACGCCGTCGAGGGCCTGGTTGATGCTGAATCCGGCTTTCAGGGCGCTGCTCATCGAATTGAGGGCGTCTTCAAGCTGTTCGTTGAACTTATGCAAACGCTGTTTGCGGAGGTAACGCAAGACAAAACGGGGGATCGGAAAGACCAACAGCATAACGACTGCCGACAGAATCAGCCCTTTTACGATGGTGAAATCATCGTTGAGCGAAGCCATCAACAGCATCGTCAGAAAACCGGAGAGCCCGCAGACCGCCAGGGTCAGGTCAAAAATTTTATTGGGCGGCAAATTCAAAAGCACATCGTCCAACTCCACCGCCGCCTCCCGGAGATAGCGCTCCCGGTAACGCGAACTGACATAAACCACAAAGTCGACGATGACCAGTGTGGCGGCCATCGCGCAGATGAATGCACAGATCGAAGGAGTATAGACATTGTACAATACCGAACTCATGACCGGCGGCGCTCCTCATATTTTTTCGGATCGAAAATTCCGATATCCAATTGCAGCTTGGCCCTTTCGATATCCTCCATATACGACGGAATGTTGCCGGTGGGGTGATGATGCCCAATGATCCGGTTTTCGTCATCCCAGCCGGTTTGGCTGTATACGAAAATATCCTGCATGGTGATGATATCGCCTTCCATCTTGGTTATCTCGCTGATGGTGGTGATCTTACGGGAGCCGTCGCGCTGGCGCGAGGCCTGTACCACCAGTGTAATCGCCGAGGCGATTTGTTCGCGGATAGCCCGCAGCGGCAGGTCGAACCCGGCCATCAGCACCAGGGTTTCCAGACGTGCCAAGCAGTCCCGCGGCGAATTGGAGTGGATGGTGGTCAGCGAACCGTCGTGACCGGTATTCATGGCCTGAAGCATGTCGAGCGCTTCGCCGCCGCGGCACTCACCCACGACGATTCGGTCGGGGCGCATACGCAGCGAGTTGCGGACCAGGTCGCGAATGGAAATTTCACCTTTGCCTTCGATATTCGGCGGGCGCGACTCCAAGCGGACCACGTGTTCCTGGTTCAACTGCAATTCCGCGGCGTCTTCCACGGTGACGATGCGCTCGCGGTTCGGCAGAAATGAACTGAGCACGTTCAGTAAAGTGGTTTTACCGGAGCCGGTTCCCCCGGAGATAAGGATATTTTTGCGAACCAGCACGGAGGCATTGAGAAAATCCGCCATTTCCTGGGTCAGCGAACCGAAGTTGATCAAGTCCTGAACCGTGTACGGATTCTTGGAAAATTTACGGATGGTGATGGAGGGGCCGATCAGCGACAACGGCGGAATAATCGCATTCACGCGCGAACCGTCCTGCAAGCGCGCGTCCACCATAGGGGAGCTTTCGTCAATGCGCCGTCCCAGCGGTGAGACGATGCGTTCGATCGCGGCCATAACCTGGGCGTTGTCGGCAAAGGCAGTGTCGGTACGGTACAAAACCCCTTTCTTTTCCACAAATACCTGATTGGGCCCGTTGACCATGATTTCAGTGATGTCATCGAGCTCAATCATATAATCAAGCGGCCCCAGGCCGATTGCTTCCTGGATCATTTCCCGTTCCAGCATTTCCGGGGAAACACCTGCGGGCAGGGGTATCGAGAGTTCGCTGAGGACTTCGCGGATGGTGGCTTTGGCCTTCTCTTCCAAGTCTCTTTCGTTGATTCCGGACAATACCATCTTCTTCAGGTTCAGCCGCTTCAATAATTCGATATGGGCATGACGTTTGATTCCCTGAATGATCGGGCGGGCCGCGTCGGGCACTCCGGAAATAATCAATTTGGGTATTTCCATCTTGCTGCCGATTTTTTTCAGAGGGGCTGCCGCGGGAGTTGATACCGGAGCCGGGACCGGGGCTTCCGAGGGCGGGGGAGGGGACGGAATCGGCGCGGCCGATTCTGGCTGTTCGATCACCGGGCCCTTGGCCAGAATACTCAAACGGCCGATCTTGATAATCGATCCCGGCGCCGCCTCATATGAGATATTGGGGTCCAGTTGCCTGCCGTCGATAAACGTGCCGTTGCTGCTGCCCAGGTCGGAAACATAAAGGGTATGGCCCCTGACAATGAATTGAGCATGGCGCTGGGAAATTTCCGGCATATCCAGTTGAATATGCGAATGATTTCCCGAGCCGACAATATAAGAGCCCGGCGCCAGTTTTCCCAGCGCATCGCCCTGTCCCGGTTGACTGATTACGATTTCAAACATAGTATCTATCTTCGTTGGCGTCCCTGCCGTTCTTCGTTATATTTGGGAATATTCTGCTCCAGATACTTGAAATTGACGCTCTGGAGTTCCTCGGTA
>JAVBRM010000076.1:0-34397 GCA_031548025.1 Victivallaceae bacterium
CAGCTTGCATCGTCATAAGAAGCCAGACAGCTCAAGGTTTCAATGTCGAGTTTGACCGCTGCGATCGGTAATTTTTTCGAAAACTCCGCAAGCTTGAAGGCGCTGTCGAAAATCGTTTCCCAGACTTCCCAATGCGCCATGCTGAACTTCTCCGGCAGGGTTTCGCCTTTTTCATTGACCATGGCCGGCAGCGCCGCGTGAAGCTTCGGATCGCGGTTGCCATTGCCGCGATGAGTATCCGGGTACAGATAGGCCATGAAAACCATACCGTGGTCGTTGACGGCCTTGACCAAATCTTCGAGCTGTCCGGCGACTTCCGGTTTGCCGGTGTCCCCGACCCGGTGCAACTTCAGTTCGCAGGTGTTGAATCCGGCCTGCTGCATGGGTTTTAAGTAATTCTCGGTTAATTCTCCTACCGCGCCCGGGGCGCCGCGCAGAAAAAAGCCGCCGTAAATACTGGTTATTTTATCCGGAATTTTTCGGAAATCCTGAGCTTGAGTGAATAACATAAGTCCGGTTAATCCTGTAATTAAGGTTTTTTTCATTGGGGTATTTTCTCCTTTTACCATGTATTATAAAGTAGTTCAATTCGTTTGGTCGGGTAAATGATTGGACTGGGAGTGTCGGGGTAGACATTGCCGCCGACAGCCAGAACATTCATCAGGCCTTTGTGCCGCACAAAGCGCCGCCGCCAACCAATGCTGACGAAATCGTCATTGCCGAAAATCGAGGTCCTGGAAGTAGTTTTGTCAAACTGATAATAATCGGCGATCAATGGCCGCTCCGAAGCTCTGGCGACATTATTGAGCTTGCGATACGTGCCGAATCTGGGAATAGAGGCGGAGACGGTGTTGGCCGCATATGTGGTGGCGTTGCAACCGTAGGTGGTGGTGTTTTCGCTTACCACGGTCAGGTAAGAGGGGCAGCGGAAGACGTTGTCCAGTGCCAAAGCGGTTGCGCCCGGAGGTACCATGAGCGTATTGAGAAGGTGTTGCCAATAGGTACCGCTCGCCCGCATGGCCGGCGGCAGATACTGGTCGTAGGTGTCGACGTAAAACAACATCCCCAGGCTGATTTGTTTCAGGTTATTGACGCATTTTATGCTCTTTCCTTTTTCCCTGGCATTACTCAAAGCCGGAAGCAACAATGCCGCCAATACGGCAATAATTCCTATAACTACAAGTAATTCGATAAGTGTAAAAAATTTTCCCTTCATGTTTTTCTCCTTCATTATTTTCGGATGATTAATTTCCCTTTAACTCGTTTATGCAATGGGCACTGGTGCTTCGGCGTGTACTCGAACAACGTATCCACCGCCGCCGCGCCGAGGCCTTCGCAGTCCACCCGGTAGGTGGTCAAATGCGCCAAACCTTCTTCCTCGGCGGCAATATCGTCAAAACCGGTCAAGAACGGCAACTTGCTGATTTTATCCCTGCAGATATTTTTAAATCTCAGGGCCGGATCATCCGCGGAAAACATGATCGCATCCGGCTCGAAACTCCTTACTTCATCCAAAAGGTCATAAAAATTGCCGGAGACAACGGTTCTCGTTTCCAACCCCATCCGCGGGGCCTCCTGCATGAACGCCGCCAGGCGTTCGTTCTCGTTGATGCATGACTGCGAGCTGCTGAAACGGGCCGCGTAAATGATTTTCCGGCATTTTCTGCCATGAAGATACTGCAAAAGCCGGTATATTCCATCGTAATTGTCGGTCAATACGCTTGGCCGCCACGGAAACTGCATGTTGACAATGGCCGAACGAATATTATAGCTCAGCAGCGGAATCATCACTTCATGCAGCAAACCGTTGTGAAGAAACAGTACCAGTCCTTCGTCTTCTTCAATATTGTGCCGGTTATTCAGAATCTCGGTATCCATCATGGAATTGTTGATATATTCAATATTGAACTCAAGTTCCCGCTCCGCGCAACGCTGCCGGATTCCTTCCACCACCCGTCCGCCGAAAACGGTTTCCGGCCCGATGGCATTTAGCGAACCGATAATCCGGACTTTGCGCAAGCACGCACGCTCATGTTGCAGCTCATCGATTTTCTTGATTGAATTGATGAACAGACCGCGCCCGGCCACCCGGCTCAATAAGCCGCGCTCCTGTAATTCGCCCTGTACTTTGGCCGCGGTCATGGGACTGATGCCGAACAACTCACAGATTTTTTTGCGCGGATAAAACATTTGACCGGCGCATAATTCTCCGTTGATGATCTTATAGGCCAACAGATCCAGTACATGTTTATAACGGTTGTCGGGGCGTCCTTTGCTCATATTCATTGCTTCCTTATTAATTATTATACATCCTATACATCTGGTTGTCAATAGTCGATTGCTGATTAATTCCAGAATAAAATTATTTATTTTTATCGATGAGATTATCCTTGATTTCATTGCAATACTCCTGAGCGGGAGGCAGATTATCTTATTCCAATTAAATGTCAAATTGCTTTTTAGATTTTCGCTTATTTGCGATGCTGAATGATGCTTTGCGGAACAAGGTGCTACTGAAGTAGCGACTTTTCCGCAAGGCGGCACTCAGTTCGCAAGAAGCAAAATATAATAGCAATTTGATTTTTATTTGGAATTAACACAATAATGGAGTGCATCATGACTGTAGAATTGTCGCATTTTTACTCGTGGCAGAAATCGCCGGATGAACTGCTCGAGAATTTATTCGCCGAGTTCGCGGTAAACAACGGTAAGAATCTGGTTATCACGGCCAAATGGAGCGAGCGCATCCTCAATGAACCGGAATTTTTCGATGTTTTGATGGCGAAAGCCTCGCGTTTCGGGCTGAAATTTACCGATTCCCACGCGCCTTACGGCTATTCATGGGATTTGAATTGTCCGGACCGCGAACGCCGTCCCGAATTATTGAAGGGACAAATGACGGTTTTGCAGGCCGCCGCCGTCGCCGGCGTCAAAGTGGTTACCATGCATATCGGGCGCCATCACGACGGTCATACGCTGCCGGAATTGCGGGAACTGACGGTGGATTCACTGGCGAATCTATTACCGGAAGCCGAGCGGCTCGGCGTGATCATTGCGATTGAAAATACCCTGCATCCCGCCGATACTCCGGATGAAGTGCTTTTCTATCTGGATTATCTGAAAAATACCAACTTGGGCTGTTGTTTTGACTCCGGACATGCCAATATGTTTGACGGCTGCGAAAAAGTCATTCTCCAACTTCAACCGCATATCGTTACCGCGCATCTTCATGATAATCATGGGGAACGCGATGAGCATGCCATGTTTGGCGACGGCACTATCAACTGGCCGGAGACGATCGCGCTTCTCAAGCGGTCGCCGCGCCTGGCTACTGTTCAGAATGAGGTGAACTCATGCGGACACTGTATTCCGTTCGGGCGAGTTGTTCCGGCATTCAATTATTTATGGGAAAATGAAAGGTTGGCAAAATGAAAACACAAAACGATTCGAGAACAATCATCAACCGCGAGCTTACCGCTGACCTGGTGGTGGTCGGGGGCGGCTTGTCCGGTGTTTGCGCGGCAATCGCCGGGGCGCGGTACGGCCTGAAAGTCATCCTGGTGCAGGACCGTCCGGTATTGGGCGGCAATGCCTCCAGCGAAATCCGCATGGGGATCATGGGCGCTCACGGAGACCTCAACAAGGAAACCGGCATTCTGGAGGAATTACAGCTCGATAATATTTATTATAATCCGTTGATGCGCTACACGATGTGGGATGATGTCCTGTATTCGGCGGTGATCAACGAGAAAAACATCACTCTGCTTTTGAATACCAGTATCTGCGAGGCGGAAACCTCCGATAAACGCATTGAATCGGTCATCGGCTGGAATATGAATGAATACTGCCGGTACCGGATTGCGGGCAGATATTTCGCGGACTGCTCGGGGGACGGGATTTTGCGGCTGTCCGGGGCTGAATTCCGTATCGGCAGGGAAGCTCCGGCGGAGTTCAACGAGGATTTCATTCAGCAGGGGAACGACAACCGGACGATGGGAAATTCGATCCTGATGCAGCTCCGGAAATGCGACGGACACCGCCCGTTTATCGCTCCGCCGTGGGCATATCATTTTACCGAAGAAACAATCCCGAAAATGCGTAACCTGATGCCGGAAAGAAATAACTTCTGGTGGATTGAATATGGCGGTCATATCGATACCGTCGGCGATGCCGGTGCAATTCAGTTTGAGCTGAAAAAAATCGCTTACGGAGTCTGGGAATATATGAAAAACCATCCGGACGGGCGCTGCGCCGAGTATGAACTCGACTGGATCGGCAGTTTGCCCGGCAAGCGCGAGAGCTGCCGGTTTGTCGGCGATATCCTGTTGAACCAGCATGACATCATGGGCGGCGGCAAGTTCCCCGATACCGTCTGCTACGGCGGCTGGTCTCTGGACGATCATCATCCGGACGGTTTTTTCCGTCAGGGCGACCAGAGCACCCATCATTATCCGCCGTCGCCGTTCGGGATTCCCTACCGGGCTTTGTATTCGCGGAATATCGACAACCTGTTTTTCGCCGGGCGCAATATTTCCTGTACTCATATCGGAATGAGCTCAACCCGGGTCATGGCGACGTGCGCTTTGATGGGGCAGGCGGTCGGCACCGCGGCGGCATTGACCGTAAAATACGATTGTATTCCGAGGATGATCTATCAGGAGCACATCGGTGAATTGCAGGAAATGCTGCTGGATGACGATATTCTTATCCCCGGAATCAGCCGCCGGGTGCCGCAGATAACCCTGGAAGCCGCTACCGATTTCGATTTTCTGCGGAACGGCTCCGACCGTGGCGAAAGCGTCAACCTCAAGTCGGGCCGGGCGGTCGTTTACGAGTGGAATAGTCCGGTGACGTTATCGGAATGCCGGATCGTTTTCAATACGGAATTGAATGCAGGGGGGAAGCGGATGCGCAAACTGGAAGCAACCGTCGAGTATAAGGAGTTGCCGGCGATGTTGACTAGAGGATTCCGGATCGAAGCCAAGATAAATAATAACTGGCAGGAAGTCCTCAAGGAGGAAAATAATTACCATCGGCTGTATCGGTATTCCTTCCCGGCGGTGGAGGTGACCGCCATGCGGATGATCGTGGATACGGTCTGGGGCAAAGATGTAAATGCGGAAATTTTTAGTTTGGAGTTCAAATGATGGATATTAATTATACAATTTCACGGAACATACCGGTAATCGCGGAAACGGACGTGGTCGTGGTTGGCGGTGGTCCCGGCGGTTTTTCGGCAGCCCTGATGGCGGCCCGGTCGGGTGCTGCGGTGGTCCTGGTGGAGCGCTACGGCTGCCTGGGCGGAATGGCGAGCTTCGGCGAAGTCATGCCGTTTATGCCCAACCATGCCAACGGCACGACTCTGGACCGCCCGGCCTATGTGGACTGGTGCCGCAAAATGTGGGAATATCTGCCCGGGAACCTGAAAGAAAATCCGTATCCGGGAGCCGGTGATTTCAATATCAAAGACAGTTTGCCGGACAATGAAAAAATCAACCGCTTCCACAAGGAGCTGATCGGCGACGCCTGCAAAGTTTTGTCGAAAGACGTCGCCATGCTGGCGATGGAGGATCTGCTGCTGGAAGCCGGAGTCAGGATCATCTATCATCACCTTCTGATCGATATCATCAAAGACAACGGCAAAATCAAGTCCGCGATCTTTACTTCCAAATCCGGCCTGGCTGCGGTCAACGCCAAAATTTTCATCGACTCCACCGGCGACGGCGACCTGGCGGCCCTGGCCGGCTGCCCCGTGGAATTCGGCAACGAAGAAGGCTACTGCCAGCCCATGACTCTGTGCTTCAAACTCGCCGGCATCGACCTGACCCGGATTCCGACGCGGGTTGAAATCAGCGCGCTTTACCATGCGGCCCGGGAACGCGGCGAGATCGATTGCATCCGCCACAACGTGCTGTTTTACTTTACGTTAGACCGCGATGTGATCCATTTCAATACCACCCGGATCATCAAAAAGAGCGGCGTCAACGGATTGGACCTGTCGGACGCCGAAATCGACGGCCGCCGCCAGCTCCGGGAATACCTGAGATTTTTCCGGAAAAACGTGCCGGGATTCGAACAGGCGAAAATCCACTCCATCGCGCATCATGTCGGCGTTCGGGAGAGCCGCCGGATTCGCGGACACCACTACCAGACGGCAGAAGATTTCACCAAAGCGGCGAAATACCCCGACGGCATAGCCCGGGTCTGCTACCGCATCGACCTTCACAATCCGCAGGGAACCGGGACCACCCTGGAATACCTGCCGGAAAACGAATATTACGAAATAAGCTATCGGAGCATCATTCCGCAGAATTGCGATAATCTGTTGATGGGCTGTCGGGCAATTTCGCTGGACCAACTGCTGCACAGCAGTGCCCGGGTCATGCCCCCGGTGTGTTCCATCGGCCAGGCCGCGGGCAAAGCCGCCGCGATATGCGCCAAACGCAAACTCAACCCCATTGATCTGCCCGGAACCGAACTCCGCCAAGAACTGATAAAATCCGGCGCCAATCTCGCCTGATTTGAACAAAAAACGCCAGAAAATCCAAACAAAAAACATAGCCCCGGCCCGCCGGGGCTTTTTTCTCTTTCCAGTTTGCTTTTTCAAGCCAACGATTGTATACTTTTGCTGGTTTGAAATTCAGAAAGGGCAGTCATCAATGGTTACGAATTGACCTGAAACAAATTATCGAGGAATAAGTCCATCAAGAAGAGGCGTAAAATTATAATGATTTTCAGCATTATTGCAGGAATTTATTTTATGTTTCCCTTAGTTGCGGGTTTCTTGAAATTTCGTGATGTGAGAGGGCCCAAAATATATTTTCCATCATACCATATGATTCTATATCGTTGGGGATATAGTATGAGAAAAAGTGATGATGGAAAATCACGCGAGCCATATGGAAAAGAAAGGGCATGGTTTTATGGATTAGCATTGCCGGAGCGCTCGGAAACGATATCACCTACAGATGCTATTCAGGAGATAAAATGATTTATGGGAAAATCGGAAATATTTAGTAAGATTGTCGAAGTTATATGTAGTTTGTTGGGAACACCCGAGGTTTGGTTAATTGCACTTGGTGTATTTATTGTATTTATAATTGCTTCTTCGTTATATATCTGGAAAAGAAGCTTTGCGTGGGCTCTTCTATTTTTTTCGGTTTTTTGCTTGCTGTTTTTAAGCATAATCTTGCCTATTTTTTCTCCTGATCCCGGCAACATGAAGTTCTGTATAAATGAATTTACGCAGACATTGATTGCCGATAAATTCGGAATTGAAGAATTATACACAGCGGGAACCGGATCAACCGAAACAAAGCAAAATATCCGATTTCCTGTTTATTCTTCTGACGTAATCAAGGATGATTCTTATGAATTATTGTTTCGATATGCAAGAGTCCCTGCTTTGTTAAGTAGTACGATCTGGATTTCAAAGGAAAATGCTCCGCCTCCATATGGTAACAGAATTTCAGGTGATAGAGTATTTTGGAAGCCTAGCTATCTGTTCATTGGTTCGACTGAAGCAATACAGTACGCATTGATGCAAAAATATCTGTCAAAGTTGTTTCTATTTGAATTTTGTGTATGGCTGGTTATTTCTTTGGCAGGTTATAAATACGCATATGAAGAGATGTATACTGCTGAAAAATCATTATTTACGATTTTAATGTCCTTGATTCTCATGATTTGGATCTTCTGGGGGATGCTGTTGACGCCTCCAATATATATGAATTCGTATAAATCGGTTATTAAGAATCTCAGGAATGAGCCTTTTCCCGCCCGAATCGGGGAAACAAATCAAACCGGGACATCGGTATTGTCTTTGGCCAATAAAGAGTACAAGGTATTTATCAGCAAGGATAATTTTCTGCCGACGAATTATCTCAGAATTGATTTAGATTTATTCAATTATATTTACCTGGCGGAGAAGGAAAGCGATATCATTCATTCACCGGAAATGACATTGAAGCAAGTTGGAGAAAAGCTGTTTATTGGTAAATATAAATCTTACATACGGAAGAGTAATTTTTCCACATTGATGATATTGTCTATCCTGGCGGCTCAAGTGTTTCTGATGGGGTATTTCGCCAGGAAATATATGAGAGTGAAAAAGAATGAATCTTGACATATTAGAGAAAAAAATGGTTCAGATTGTGCGGAGTAAAAATTTTTTCTGGTGTAGTATATTCATACCCGCAATCAGTGTTTGTTTGGTTATATTGCTTGATTATTGTTTTTTTGACTTTATGAATACATATAAGAAATTTATGGCTTGTCTATTTTATGCCTCAATCTTATTCTCGTATATCATAGGATTAGTCGGAGTTCCATTCCTTAAGACATTCCTGATAAAAAAAATACTTTACTCGCTCTTATTTAGCTTGTTTTACGTTTTTTATTTAGTTATTTTAGCTGTTTGCTTTCTAATATATAGTCTTAATCAAAGTGGAATAAGTCCTGACTAATGTCTTGGCAAGCTCTACTCTTATTCCGGGGGCTTGCCCTTCATTGGAATTTTCCTGAAAATGCCGGTAAAAAAACTTGCAAACACAATATGCCTGTTTATATTTATAAGTGTGGTGGCTTGATGGTGTTGCAAAAGGAGTGCAGGGGTGCTCTCCTGAATTAAAGTAGGATTACAGGAAAAGTATGTGTTGGAGAATTTTTTTATGTAAGGTTTCGGACCCATAAAACGATCGTCTCCCCGCTGTTTCTACTAATCTCCTCACCCTCGCCAATTTAAAATTTTCACCCTAAATGATCCAGGAAAACCAGGAGGCAGGAGATATGAATACGGAACGGATTCAATATGACATGGACATCAATGCGTCATCGGTAGAGTTACCGGCATCAATCTCGGCGGACGCCGCCGCCATCACCTTGAGCGGCAATTATAATACTTCACAATCCGCTTCAGGAGATATCCTGGTGAAGGCGGATACGGTGATCAATTCCCGTTATCCGGCGGCGATTCAAGTTTTGAAGAGTGGGGCGACGGTCACCGTCGAAGGCGGCAGCCTGAACTGCAACAGTATTCGCAATGCCGCGATTTTGTTCGGAGACGATGCGTATTGGGAAGATCAATATGGCTATGGGGCTCATCTTGACGGTACGGTGACATTTACCGGGGCGGTTGCCGCCTTGAATTCCGTCGCATCGAACTGCATCACCGCCGGAGGGATTATCGGCAATAACCTGACGGTCAATTTTACCGGAGCCGCCAATGGTTCTGCGGGAATTGTCCTTTCCGCAATCAACGGTTCCGGTCCGGCCAACGAGGCGTTCGGGATTCATGGCGGAGGCTCGGTAACTATAAACGGCACGTTCGGCGGGTCGATCTCCGCGTTCTTCGATTTCAGCACGCTTGCCAGCAAACGTTGGGCGGAAGTTTACGGTATTGCGGCGGCTGAAAATTTGACCATCAAGGGTGGTATTTCCGGGACGATTATCGCTTCCGCTTACACTGAAGATACTCAATATAGCTGGATTCAGTCAAACGCCTACGGTTTATACAGCGGCACTTCTCTGTCAGTCAGCGGAGATATTTCCGGGACGATTGCAGCTCTTGCCGAAACTACTGCCCGCGCAATTTACGCTTCCGATATTCAAGTATCCATCAGCGGCACTGTTTTTGCCGGAAAATCCAAGGCGGGACAAACCCTGGAGCAGATTAAAAGCCTCCTCAGCGATCCACAAGCGAATAAAGAAACGCTGAAAGCATCGTCCAGCGGTAGCAATGCGATTTATGCCTATACCGGGAACGGGAGCGTCAATATTCTTAATGGCGCTATGATATTTGGAGACGTCAGGTTGCGGTTGGGGACTTTGACCGTTTCAAGCGGAGCGGAAATATCCGGATATGTCTGGTGCAAGAGCCTGAATTTTGTCCTTGACGCCGCGCCGGGGGCTGTGGTAATCGGCAATGGATTGGATTTCAGCACCATATCCGTCAAGGCGGATACCGCGGTCGACGGCACATATGTCCTTGTCGGGAACCTGTCGGCCGGCAGTGCAAGCGCGGTCAGGCAGATTACCGTAACCCGGGGAAGCCAAACGGTCGATTTGTCTTGGAGTAAAACCACCGTTTCTCTGGGGAGCGGGGAGACATTCAGTTATAGCATTAACGGCAGCAACCTGATTTTTACGGTAAGCGGCTGCGGAACTCCTCAGGGGGATACGGAGGCGCAGACGAACCTGCTGTCGAACGGTTATTCGCAGATTGTAGCCTGGGACTCGGAAAAGGGCAAGGTCGGGTATGTCGCTACTAATGGGCAGACCGCGCCGGCCTGGGCGGGAATTTGGGAATGGGGCAGCAGCGAGGCGGCGATGTGGAAGGTGGTCGGTGTCGGGCGGTTTTCAGCGGATGTCGCGCATGACGGGATTTTATTGTACAACGGTATCGGCAATACTTTTGCCGCTTGGACGGATCTCGGGCGAGGAGATTATGGATATGTTTCATTGTGCCATGTGGACGGGAATTTCCAGACTCTGACCTTGGCGGACTTTGATAATAATGGGCTCGATGACGTGATCATCTATGATGAAAAAGGTTCGTTCGGGATTGTGTCGGATGCGGCTGCTTATCATGACGTTTGGCATGTCGATAATGCGGCGACCAACGTCCAGAAAGTAATCGGGGCAGGGTACTTTGGTAATGCCGACGGGAAGAGCGATATCCTGGTTAAGAAGACCGATGAAAACGCTTATTTCCTGTGGCACAATCAGGACTCTACATTCAATACCTGGAATTGGAGCCAAACTTACCTCGGCAGTCTGGATAATGATTGGGAAGTGGCGGCGATCGGAGATTTCCAGGGCGACGGCGTCGACGATATTATCATGTGGCAGAAATCGACCGGTTTCATGTACGCCTGGGAAGACGGCAAGTCGTCGAACCAGCGTTGGGTGGGAGCCCTCAATGCCTCGCAATGGGAAGTGGCCGCGGTCGGCGACTATAATGGCGACGGCAAGGAAGACTTGTTGTTGCGTGAGTTGCTGAGCGGCTGGGGCGGAGTAGGTTATTGGGCCGGAGCCAACGCGTCGAACTGGACTGACCTCAATGCCCGCATCGAAACCGACATGGAAAGCAAATTTGCGGTGGTCGCGTAGTTTTGAATATTGATATTAACAATAACAAATAAAAAGGCGGAATAATTATGGTAGGGACTGATTACGAGAATCTGGTATTGGGGGCGGGGGGATCATTGGTGGTATTAGCCTTGGGGTCTGAGGACAGCGCCAAAAATATCATAATCAACTCAGGAGGCAGTCTGATCATTGCCGACGGCGGTACGGCCAATGGAATTACCCTGTATAACGGTGGTTCCATGTTTATCTCGCCTGGCGGAAATGCAAGTTCAATTGCGGCAAGTGGCGGAAGAATAGATAATTATGACGATATCGTACTGGACTCCGCCGCTTTATTCACCGGCAATTCCGAGAGAGGGCATGGTTATGGTGGCGGACTTTTCAATGCCGGTGGTATAACAGTGACCCCAGCCGCCACTTTCACGGGAAATTTCGCCGCTATCCATGGCGGCGCGATTTACAACAACGGAACCATGAAGATGACCTCCGGCGCATTCACCGGAAACTCAGCCGGATCCCACGGCGGAGCGATCTACAACAGTGGTTCGATGACGCTGGAAACGGGGGTATTCAGCGAAAACAGGGCAGCTTATGGCGGCGCGGTCTACAATACAGGAAACCTAATAGGGGGAAGTGCAACATTTGATGGTAATTTTGCAGGCAGTCGTGGTGCAGCCGTTTATAATGCCGGAACCATAACATTATCTGAGGCAACATTTGGTTTAAACCGTGTCGTTGCAGGGGCCTCTGCTTACGCTGGAGGAACTCTTTACAACAACAATGGTGCAGTAATAATATCTTCCGCCATATTCAGTGGAAATAGTGTGACAGCGCAAGCTATTGGGACTTACTGTCGAGGAGGGGCGATTTATAATGACGCTGGAGTGATAACGCTGTCTTCTGCTGTATTTCTCAATAATTTAGCGGGATATGGATACTACGGTGACGGAGCCGGCGGTGCTATTTATAACAATGGTGAAATGATATTGTCTTCTGCCACATTTGGTGGTAACCAGGGGCATGTAAATGGCGGAGCGATTTACAATGTCGGCGGGGCGGTAACAATGGCTTCTGGTCTATTTTATAATAATCACGCAAGTAGCGGTGGAGCGATTTGTAACAGTGGTGGAATTGTGACATTGCCGGACGCCATATTCAGCGGAAATAGTGCAACTTCAGGTGGAGCAATTTGCAATTATGGTGGGACCATGACAATGGATTCCGCCATGTTTACCGGAAATTCAGCTGGTTATGGCGGTAAGGGAGGAGCGATTTACAATGCAGGCGGAACCATGACGCTGTCTTCTGCTACATTTAACGGTAACTTTGCCGGTACTACTGACGCATATGGAGGTGGTAGCGGCGGAGCCATTTTCAATACTGGCTCAATGACGTTAGAGGTTGCGACATTCAGTGGAAATGCAACGAAGTCTTATACTTGGGGCGATGCTATTTACAATACTGGAAATATGGTCTTGTCATCTGCCATATTCGTCGGAAACTCGGCTGGATATGGAGGTGGTAGCGGTACGATTTATAACTTTGGTGGCAGTATGACTTTGTCTAATGCCGCATTCAGTAAGAATTCTGTAGGTGTTTACAATTACGCAGGATCAATAACCTTGTCTTCCGCTGCGTTCACTGAAAATCAGGGGCATGCAGTCCGCAACACCAGCGGTTCAATGGCATTATCCTCCGTTTCTTTTGAGGGAAATTCGGCAAGTGGCGGTGTGATTTTTAATACCAGCGGAACTATGACACTGCATTCCGCCATATTCAGCGGTAATTCTGGAAGCAGAGGTGCAATGTTTAATAACTCCGGTGGAACAGTGACAATATCATCCGCTTCATTTTCCGGGAATTCAGTTACTGCCTACGCTTACAGCGGAATTATTTATAATGCCGGTTCAATGACTTTGACGGATGTTGTATTCAGCGAGAATACAGGGACTGCGGTTCATTTAGGTTATGGCTTCATGGCGTTGAAGAATGTAACGTTCAGCAATAACTTGGACCAAGCGGTTTACAATTCCACTGGCTCAATGACTTTGGATAATGTCGAATTTATTGGAAATTCCGGATGTGCGATCAATAATGCCGGAACAATGACATTGTCATCTTCCACATTCAGCGATAATGCTTCCGCGATTGATAATAGAGGTGGAATAATGACCTTGTCTTCCTCCGTATTCACAAATAACTCTGGCGGGGCGATCTGTGCAGGGGGAACGATGATCTTATTGGATGCCGTATTCAATGGCAATTTTGCAGGAGGGGGCGGAGCGATTAATGACGGAGGAGGAACAGTGACATTGATATCCGCCGTATTCAACAATAACTCGGCAGGAGGGGGCGGAGCGATTTACGGTGGTGGAACAATGGAGTTGGGAAGTGGAACGTTCAATGGGAATTCAGCAGGTTCCAACGGTGGTGCTATTTATCGCTATGCTGGTTCAATGACACTTACTTCCGCTTCATTTACAAATAATTCGGTGGGTTACTATGGTGGTGCAATTTATAATGCTGGAACAATGAGCATATCTTCCGTTACATTCAACGCTAATTCAGCGGGAGGATCTTACGGGGGAGGGGGTGCAATTTACCATACAAGCGCTAGTGCGGTTATGTCGCTGTCCTCGGTTGCATTTACCGGAAACTCAGCGACCAACAGTGGAGGCGCGATAGTTAAATACGGCGGAACGATGACGCTGGAAAATACTATATTCGATGGTAATGCAGCGAGTTATGGAGGGGCGGTTTATGCAAGTGGCGGAAGTACGATATTGTCCTCTACTTCGTTTACCGGGAACTCTGCAACCAGTGTGGGGGGCGCGATAGTCAAATACGGCGGAGCAATGACGCTGGAGGATGTCATATTCAGTGGTAATTCTGCAGGACTTGGTGGAGTGATCTACAATATAAGCAGTGGCATTACATCGCTGTCTTCCGTCACATTTATCGGTAATTCGGCCATGAGTGGCGGAGTAATTTATAATGGCCAAAGTGGTTATTCTTCTTATAGTGCCGGCTCAATGACGCTTACCTCGGCCATATTCAGCGGAAATACCGCGGAGGTTGGCGGCGCGATTTATAATACATCCGCGTATATCACTTTGACTGATTGCTGGTTTGAAACCAAATCGGATACGATTTATAATGCTGGAACTATGACGCTTGGGGGAGTTGTCTCATTTGCCGGCAATGTAATTCTTTCGGGTAGTCTGGTGAACAGTGGGGCACTGGTATTTGATGTATCCGGGCGTGATGAAAGTGATGGAGCGCTGATCAGTAATTGGAGCAAGGTTTCGGGTGAGGGGAGTTATTCGATTACGGTTTTGGCTGAGCAGAAGGCTGGAAAATATGTGTTGGCGAGTAATGCCGCGAGTTTCTCGCAGGATATTACGGTTTATGATACTGACGCGAATCAGTTGGGAGTCTTGAGCAGCAGCCGGCAGAATTTCGTGATTGGGCGCAAGACTTATGAGCTGAGCAAAGACTCCGGTATTCTTTCTCTGGATGTCTCGGTAGAGGTGCGGAGCGATCTTTCTATGAATGGTTATTCGCAGATTGTGGCTTGGGATGCGGAGCGCGGGGCGGTCGGGTATGTGGCGACCAACGGACAGACCGCGCCGTCGTGGCGCGGAATCTGGGAATGGAGTGGCAGTGAGGCGGCGATGTGGAAGGTGGTCGCGGCCGGGAGGTTCTCGGCGGAGGTGGAGCATGACGGGATTTTGCTTTACAATGGCAATGGTAATACTTTTGCGGCTTGGACGGATTTGGGGCAGGGGGATTATGGGTATGTCTCGCTGTGTCATGTCGATGGAAATTTCCAGACTTTGGGGTTGGCGGATTTCGACAACAACGGTTTGGATGACGTGATCATCTATGATGAAAAAGGTTCGTTCGGGATCGTGTCGGATGCGGCCTCGTATCATGACGTTTGGCACGTCGATAATGCGGCGACCAATGTCCAAAAGGTGATCGGGGCGGGGTATTTCGGCAATGCCGACGGCAAGAGTGATATTCTGGTCAAGAAGACCGATGAAAACGCTTATTTCCTGTGGCACAATCAGGACTCGACGTTTACGACCTGGAATTGGAGTCAGACCTATCTCGGTACTTTGGATAATGACTGGGTAGTTGCGGCGATCGGCGATTTCCAGGGGGATGGCGTCGATGACATCATCATGTGGCAGAAGTCAACCGGCTATATGTACGCCTGGGAGGATGGTAAGTCATCCAATCAGCGCTGGGTGGGTGAGCTTGACGCTTCGCAATGGGAAGTGGCCGCAGTGGGCGACTATAATGGCGACGGCAAGGAAGACTTGTTGTTGCGTGAGTTGGTGAGCGGCTGGGGTGGCGTAGGTTATTGGGCTGGCGCCAACGCGTCGAACTGGACCGACTTAAATGCCCGCATCGAAACCGACATGGAAAGTAAATTCGCGGTGGTCGCGTAAAAGTTAAGTTTTTGCATCAAATCGTGCATCGGAAACAAAGCATTTCCTGAATTTGAGCTCGGAGGCTTGCGGCAAAATGTGCAATGTCGACATCAAATCGTAAAGTTTTTTCGATTTTGGATAAAAATATCGAAAAAATCTGAAAATGCACTGGTAATCACGTAAAAGGATTGTATAGTAAATGACCTGAAAAAGAAATGGCGTGGTGGCCGAGTGGTCAGGCTGAGGTCTGCAAAACCTCCTACACCGGTTCAATTCCGGTCCGCGCCTCCATTTTTTTTCCGGCAGCAGTGCTTTCCCGGCCGACGGAAACCCCGATCAAGGTTGAACGACTTGTCCGGGGTAAAGGATGAATTTGGGCAGTAGGGAAAGACATTTCATCAATCTTTCTTCCTGCTCTACGAATTTTTAAGAAAAAATCCTTTTCGGCACTGGAAAAACCGGCATAGATGGTTATCTTTAATCATTCGAAATTATGAGTATAAATTCCGGATGAATCCGGTTAACAACAGAAAGGTTGGAATTTAAGATGCTGATTCGAAACATGAACTCAATTTTCAGACGTCATGGCCGTTGGTTATTTGCCGCAGTTACCATTCTTATCGCCATATCGTTCCTGGGGTTTCTGACTCCGGGGTTCACCGGGATTTTCGGCGGGCAGTCGCACCGCAACGGTGCCATCGGTGAAATTTTCGGCGAAACTATTACTATGGAAGACGTCCGGACTCAAAGTCTGCACGGATTGATTGCGCTTTCGCTTATTTACAACCGCGATCTGAATGACCGCATGTTGGAAAACGTGGCGCAGCAGAATGCTTTCCCGGCCGCCGCCAGAATGAAGGTGGCCAAGAGTCGCGGTATCAAGATCAGTGATGACGAAGTGGCGAATTTTATTCAGAAAGATGCCAATTTTCAGGAAAACGGCGTATTCAGTCCGTTGAAACTGCAGGATTACATCAATAACAAGTTGAAGCCCCTGAATTTGAGCGGCAGCGACCTGGACGAGAGCATCCGGGATTTCCTGACCCAGGAAGCGCTGGAAAGAGTCATGGTCGAAAATATCGTTACCACCCCTGACGAAGTTGCCAATTTCAATCGCCTGATTACCGAGAAGATCGAAATCGCGGTAGCCAATTTCAAATCCGACGATTTTGCCAAAGATGTCAAAGTGACCGATGAAGAGTTGACCAATTATTTCAGCAGCAGCAACGGCAAATATGTGATTCCGATTCGTTTCAATGCCACGCTGGCGGTATTCAAATATGAGCCGGTCAAACCCACCGCCGAACAGTTGAAAGTTTATTTCGAAGAGAACAAAGCCAAGTATGCCAAGGACGGCAAAGAGGCCGAATTCGACGCGGTCAAAGCTCAGGTATCGGAAGATTATATCAAGCGTTACAGTCGCGAAAATGCCATCAAGGCGGCCCAGGATTTTGCCGGTGAAATTTATGAGCAGATCGCCGAAGCCGGCCCCGACAAGCGGCAGGAAATTTTCGCGAAATATGCCGCCCGCCGGAAACTTGCCCTGATCGATACCGGTTGGTTCGAAGCTACCGCTCCCAATATCGGTCAGTTGGATGAAGCCGAACTGGTTCGCGAGTTCAGCAAGATTTATTCCGTGCCGGTGACCAACGCGGTGCCCGGTAAGGACGCGGTTTACGTCGGTTTCCTGTTGAGCAAAGAAGAAGCCCGCCCGGCGAAGTTTGAAGAAGTCAAAGACCGGGTCAAAACCGAACTGTCACAGGTTCGCGCTATGGAGCATGCTCGCCAGGCCGCCCGCGATATGGTAAAGAAATTGGCCGAAGCCAAGGATAAAGAGCACGTTTTCAAAGCGGTCAAAGCCAATAAGGTCTTCACCGTTTTGCCGGAATTCACCATGATGATGCCGCCGCAGGTTGCGGACAGTGTTTACGCGGTCCGTCTGGCGGAAACATTGGCGCCCGGAGCCTTCTCGCCCGCCACCGACACCCCGGCCGGGGCGATTGTGGTCGTGATGATGAAGCGCACCGATGCCGCTGAAAAAGAATTCCAGGAGAATTTGCAAACCGCTGAATACATGTTCAAGCAAAGCAAGGTTGGGGCCGCCCGGACGGCGTTCAGCGCCTGGTTACAGGCAAATTTAAAAGAATACACTAGAACTAAGTAAGAGGGACACGTAAATTGGATAAGAAGCTACAGGGACATCGCGATTTTGCTCTGGGTAAACATTTAACCGTGGAGTTTTATGATTGTGATTCCTTAGTCTTGGCTGATGCAAAGAGAATGGAGTCAATTTTTCTGGAAGCGGCGCGAGCCAGCGGCGCGACCATTATCAGTTCGAATTTTCATAATTTCGAGCCGCAGGGAGTCAGCGGTGTGGTGATTATTTCCGAATCACATTTTGCCGTTCACGCCTGGCCGGAACACGATTACGCGGCGGTGGATATTTTCACCTGCGGAGACCTGATCAGTTTCGATATCGCGGTCGAGTCCCTGCGGACCGGTATGAAATCCCGTAATACTATTATTTCCAGCGTCATGAACCGCGGTATCGTTTCCAATAACGGTATCGAGCGGATGGTCCCGGTTTATGAGGGAAAAACCGAATCTTACGCCTTGAGTTGGCAGTCCCGTTTCAAGGAAAGCCATGCCTGGGGGCTTCAGGCTTCGGTCGATGTTTATGACTGCGACGGCGGTTTGATCCGCGATGCCGAGGCGATCCGCAGATATGTAATCGAGCTTTGCGAAAAAATCGGCGCCGTACGTTGCGGCGATACCACGATTGACAATTTCGGTTGCGATACCATTGAAGGTTTCACGATGACGCAGTTGATCGATAATTCCTTGATCTCCGGTCATTTCGCCAATAAATCCAATGCCGCTTACATTGATGTTTTCAGTTGCAAATTTTTCGAGCCGCGAGAAGTCGCGGAGTTTACCATCAACTTTTTCAAAGGCGCGCACTACCGCATGCAAGTTGCATTACGCCGATAGGAGTCCACCATGGGAGAGTTTCTCAACGAGAAATGGTACGCCGAAGCCAATGAGGGTTTCGGAATCGCGGTCAAAGTCGAAAAACACCTGGCCAGTTGCAAGAGCGAGTTCCAGCAGATCGATATTTTCGATACTGTCAATATGGGCAAAATGCTGGTGTTGGACGGCGTGATCCAATTGACTGAATACGATGAATTTGCTTATCAGGAGATGTTGGCTCATTTACCGTTGTTTTCTCATCCCAACCCAACCCGGGTGCTGGTGATCGGCGGCGGCGACGGCGGAATCCTGCGCGAAGTCGCCAGGCACAGTTGCGTCGAAAGCATCGACCACTGCGAGATTGACGACAAAGTGATTGCCCTCTCCAAAGAACACCTGCCGTCATTGGCCTGCGGCTACGACGATCCGCGGGTCAAATGTTTCGTGGCCGACGGCAGCGAATTCATCAAGAAACGCAAGAATCATTACGATGTGATCATCGTCGATTCCTCGGACCCCATCGGACCGGGGGAGGGGCTTTTCAATGAAGCTTTTTATACCGCGATGAAAGAGGCTCTGACCGAAAACGGCATTATCGCCTCGCAGTCGGAGTCGGTATTTCTCCATATGCCCACGATCAAACACCTGATGAAGATCACGGCGAAGCTTTTCAAACAAAGCGGTTATGGTTATTTCCTGGTACCTTCGTACCCGACCGGCTCAATTGGAGCATGCCTGGGATCGATGGGCCCGGATTTCCGCAATCCGGTGCGCAAGCCCGACGCCGCGATGCAGAATGAGCTCAAATATTACACTCATGAAGTTCACAAAAGCTGTTTCGCCCTCCCGAATTTCGTGGTAAAAATTCTCAATTCCTGAGTTTTAGTGCTCTTGTACCCCTCGCATTGCATTATTTTTTGATGGCGCCAGCCAGCTCTTTGAGCGTGGTGCTGAGTTCAGTCGGGAACAAAATAACCGTATTGGCGTTCGAGGCTCCCAGCCCATCAATGGTCTGTAAGGTGCGGAGGATCATCGCTCCTTCGGTTCGGGCCATGATCGCGGCGGCGGCGGCCAGGTTGTCGGCGGCGATTTTGTCGCCTTCGGCTTTGGTTATTGTCGCGCGTTTTTCCCGCTCGGCGGAAGCCTGACGGCTCATGATCCGTTTCAAGTCCTCGGGCATTTCAATATCCTGCAGCCGGATTGTGTCGAGTTTGAGGCCCCACTCCTGAATATGCTTGTCGACGATGGCGGCGATATCGTCCTGAATCTTTTCCCGCTCGGAAAGCAACTGATCCAGCGACAGATTGCCGATTACATCGCGCAAGGCTGACTGGGCATATTGTGCTACCGCAAATCGAAAGTTCTGAACGCTCACCACCGCTTTGACCGGGTCGGAGACTTCGAAGAAAAGTACCCCTTCGACCGCCGCCGGAACGTTGTCACGGGTAATGACCTGCTGACTGGGGATATTGATCGTCAGAACACGCTTATCGATGAAGATCGCCGCTTCGATAAAGGGGACCACATAAAATACTCCCGGCCCGGCCAGTTTTTTGTAACGTCCAAAGCACAGCACCACGCCGCGTTCCCATTGCGCCGCCACCCGGATACCGCAGACAATTATGAAGTATAAGACGGCAATGACACCGAAACTACCGATCGTTACGACTCCCGGAATCCGCCATTCGTGCAGATACCAGACCAGAAGCCCGACTATGGCGGTCGGGATGAAAAATACCGCGCCCCGCAACGCCTGACCCAGAGAAGCATGATCGGTCCCCTGTGATGTGTTTTCTCGGATTATCATTTTTTCCTCCTTTTTAGGTTTCCGTTTCCATGCCGGAAGAACGGATATATGCTTTCTCGATATCTTGAAGTCTTTGGGCGAAAACAGCGCGGGCATAGCATTGTTGATCCCATAATATACCGAATGCTATGCAGATTATGACCCCAAAGAAAATCAACAATTTGGGTTCGCCAAACAACAGTGGTATTCCCAGGGCGGCCAGGCTCAGGCCATAAAAGCATAGCCCGATCCAGCGCGCCGGATAAAACAAAATTATCAGATTCCTTTTTTCGATCCGGCAGGTCATACTCCAGTATGAAGTACTGTCACTCTCAGTCCGCCAGCAAACAGTTCCGTCCTCCTTGACTCCCATTACTGGCGCCAGGAGAATTTTATGGACAAAAGTCCGATTTGCGGTGTCTTTCGTCACCATCAGCGCCAAAGGCGACGGCGTCGCAGCTTCCCGACGCAATTCCCGTAGCAAAAATGCTTCCGAACAACTGATTTGCACCCCGAAACCCTCTTGCTTGCCCAGCAAGGAAAGCGCGAAATTCCGGAGCCGCCTCATTCCTTCCCGGAAGCCGCGATCGAACAATTGCGCTTCTTTTTCTATCATCGGCAATGAATCAATATCCAGATCATCCAGATTAATTTCCGGCGGCTTGCATATTTTCAGCTTTGGCGGAGGATCCGGCGGCAACAGATTGCAACGTTGGAGAATCGTCTCGATGATCGCGCTGACAATGACGCCGGCTATAGCACCAAGCCCCGCACCGAAGAAGCAACTGAGAAATGTGCCATCGACATGAATCGTTTTTTCCAGGATTGGGATAATAAACGTCTCGGGCTTAATCTCGTTCAAGGGAATTTCAAAATATCCGGCCAGCGAAAGAACATATGGACCGCCTGTCTTCCAGCCCAGGTAGCCACCGAGCAGAATCAGAAAAATATTGACCGGGGCGAAACTGCATCCGGCCGGTTTCGGCACTGGCGGATTATTCTGATCTTCGTCACGCTGTTCGTGTTGCGAAGCTGGCTGGGTGGTGGGTTGGCGGTATTGTCGGTCCTCTTTCATGGTCCGCACGCTCCTCTGTTATGGTAATTATCATTATGAAGCAATTAAAACAGCGTCATTCAGCAATATCCTTAACAGTAAGAGTATACAACGATAAAATTCTAAAATCAAATAATGAAAAGAAAAAATCAGGAAAGTTTTATGAAACTGTGAAAAAATCAGCTCTTTCGGTAGTGGCCGGGGGAGCTGCCGTTTTTTTGCTTGAAGATATTTGAGAAATAGTATTCGTCCCGAAATCCTAATTCGGCGGCGATGACTTTAATCGGTTTGGTGGTATTTTTCAGCAGCATTTCCGCGGTTTCGATTTTGCGCTGCAGCAGATAGTGATAGGGGGTTACACCGAAATCGCGTTGAAAAATCCGGATCGTCTGGGCGGGGGATTTTTTGATTGCCGCGCTGAGTTCGGCCAATGAGAGAGTCGGTTTGTTGATATGCGCCTCCAGCATGGCGCGGATTGTTCTGCCGTCAGGGGAGGTGGGGTCGGCAATCTGGCTCTGTTTGTGGATTGCCATGATGACTTCCAGCATGACCAGCGGCAGGTGGTCCCAGGGATCGCCGCGGTGCTTGCGCAAACAGGCGAGGCCTTTTTCGAAGGTTTCCTGAACCGGGCAGTTTTTAAACAGAGGAATTCCGGTCAAGCGGTAGGATTTCAGCAGATTGGCGACGAGTTCCCCGTGAACGTTGAACCAGAGTTTGGTCCAGGGATTCCGGGCGCTGGAGCCGTACTCGTGATCGCTGTAAGGAGGAACGATGTAAACGTCGCCGGCGGCAGGGTGCATCATCTCATCTTCCAAACGGTAATAACCTTCGCCGGAAATCACGTATTCAAAAACGTAAATATTATGATTTTTCCTGGCGATCCGGTAACTGCCGTCGCACCATGAGGTTCCCGCAATCGACACTTGAATCGGTGACGACGGCGGGGGAGGCGGAAAGGTGATGATCTCCTCTCGCATAGCTCAGAGTAGGCCACTGTTTTTGCACCAGGTGAGGGCGGCGATCAGACCTTCCTCGGTGGTTTTGGTGGGGTGGTAACCCAGGACCCGCTCGGCTTTGCCGATGTCCAGACACATGTGTTGCAATAGGAAATCCATGCGGTAGCGCATGGTTACTTCCGGATAAATGGTCGAGAGTTTTTCCGCTTCAATGTGCCGGATTTCCGATTTGCTGCCGAGGAAACTCATGGCGGTTTCCAGATATTTACCGAGAGTAATCGCCTTTTTGCAGGAGATGATGAACAGTTCGCCGCGCACTTGTTCGGGATGTTCCAGTCCCAGTACGAAAGCACTTGCCAGGTCCCAGTTGTAACCGGATTGAACCAGGATATGCTCGCAGGGAGCGATTGTAATCGGTTTGCTTTCCTGCAGCGTTTGGTAGAATTTAATATCACGCGCGCCCCAGAGTTCCAGGGGAACCCGGCCTTCTCCGATGATATTGGTTGGGCGGAAAATGGTTACCGGAAAGCCTTTTTCGGCAAACATTTGCAAGGCGTATTGGTCGCGCTGACACTGAGAGTAAAAGTTGACCGGGGTTTCCTCGCGCCACGGATGATTTTCGTCCGCAGGGAAATATTGCAGCGGTACGAAAGTTCCGGTTGAGCTGCAGAAAAAGATATTCCGGGCTTGCGGCAGGTATTTCATGTACAGATCGACACTTTTCAGGCTCGGTACCGAGTCGATGACCGCGTCGATATCAAGTTTGGAGGCTACATCCTTCAGAAAGGTTTCGTCGTTTTTGTCACCGGAAATCATTTGAACTCCGCTGAGATCGACTGAGGCTCTTTTGTTGGTACCGCGGGTAACACCGTAGACCAGATGGCCGGCATCCACGGCCAGGCGCGCAATCCGACCGCCGATTTCGCCGCTGGCTCCGAATACAAGTACTTTTCTCTTCATGATGTTAATAATCCTCATTATTCTGATAATTTTCGGTATTCAAAATTATTATAGATGATTATATATTAAATGTCAAGTTCTAAAAGGAGATTTGAACATGAATATACCGCGTCCCGAATATCCGCGTCCGCAGTTTCAGCGCGACGCCTGGTTGAACCTCAATGGCGAATGGACCTGCCGTTTCGATCCCGGTCGGAGCGGTTTCGAACAGAATTGGCAGTCGGTTCATGGATTTGAACAAAAAATACAGGTGCCGTTCTGCCCCGAGAGCAAACTTTCCGGCATTGGCCATACCGATTTCATCGACATGATGTGGTATCACCGGGAGATTGCGGTTCCTGCGGCATGGGTGGATAAACGGATTCTGTTGAATTTCGGCGGCATTGATTATGAATGCGAGGTATTCCTCGACGGTATTGCCGTGGGCGGACATACTGGCGGATCTTCGCCGTTTGGGCTGGATCTGACCGGCTGCGCGATTCACGGGCGAAATCATCATCTGGTCATCAAAGTCAGAGACAACCTGCGCGATGGCAACCAGGCCTTTGGCAAGCAATCTCCGTGGTTCAAGTCGCAACGATGCAATTACACCCGGACCACGGGGATCTGGCAGACCGTCTGGATGGAGGCAGTCGATATTGGCGGATTGAGCAAATGTCGGATTGTTCCCGATTTCGACGGAGGAAAACTGGTTTTTACTCCGGTCTTTTATTGCCCCGTCCGCGCCAATCAATTACATATCCGGATATCAGCATCGGGCGAAGAGGTTGCCGCTACGATTGTCGGTTGTGCTAACGGTGTTCCGGTGGCGCTGGCGATTCCCGATCCGGTGGCTTGGGAGCCGGGCAATCCGTTTTTGTATGAAGTAGTTTATGAAGTCCGCTCCGAAGCAGGGGAAGTGCTCGACCGGGTCGAATCCTATGCCGGTTTGCGCAAAATTCATATTGAAGGCGAACGGATGTTTTTGAATAACAAACCGCTGTTTGTCCGGCTGGTGCTGGATCAAGGGTTTTACGAAGACGGCCTGTGGACGGCTCCGTCCGACGAAGCGCTCAAGCATGATATCGAACTATCGATGGAGGCGGGGTTCAACGGCGCCAGACTGCATCAGAAAGTTTTTGAAGAACGTTTTCATTATTGGGCGGACCGGCTCGGTTACCTGACCTGGGGTGAGTTTTCGGATTGGGGAATCGGGTTCTGGAAGCATTTTCGCGAAACCGCGCCGGCGGATTACCAGCTTGGTTTCCGCAACTATCTGGCCGAATGGACCGCCGTGGTGGAGCGCGACTGGAACCATCCGTCAATCATCGCCTGGACGCCGTTCAATGAAACCAACGGTTATATGGACTGGGCGGAACATCGGCGGATTATCGGCGACGTGTACGAACTCACCCGGACTCTTGACCCGACCCGGCCGGTCAATGATACCAGCGGTTACGTCCATGTCCGTACCGATATCTGGTCGGTTCATCTCTATCAGCAGGATACGGTGGAATTGGCCAAATATCTGAAACCGGATGATTTTCCGGTCTTCTGTACCAGCCCGAAGGAACGCCCGGCCTATCGAGGCCAACCGTATATTGTCGATGAATACGGCGGCGTGAAGTATATCCCTGAAGACCGCCAGGCTTTTGCCGACAATTCCTGGGGGTACGGACAGGCTCCGGCCAGTCAGGCGGAGGCGTTCGGCCGGATTCGCGACCTGACCGCGGCACTCGTTGCCCGGCCGGAGGTCAGCGGTTATTGTTACACCCAGTTGACCGACGTGGAACAGGAGCAGAACGGGATCTATAATTATGACCGGAGCTCAAAATTCGATATGGCGGAAATTTTCAAAGTTTTCAGCGCCAAGCCGGACTGGAGCCATTATTGATTATTTATAACCGGTGAGGCGGCGGAAGTTGCCGGCAAAGATCAGCTCTTCCGCTTTTTTGCCGAGTTTTTCGGCCAGGACGCCATGAATATAAGTGGCGGCATTGCAGACCGGGAAGTCGGTTCCGAAGAGGAAACGCTCGGGGCCGACTTCATCGACTCCGTACTTCAACATACCCCAGCGGAAAATTCCGGTTCCGGAAATATCCAGATACAAATTGGGATATTGCTTCATCAGATTGACGCGAGCCGTATAAATGTATTTTTCGCCGGGGTGGGCCATGACCAGTTTCAAAGCCGGGAAATTCTGCACGACTTTTTCGATGTCGGCCAGATTGGCCTGATGGACATTGACCGGCATGCCGAGTTTCTGGGCCAGATCAAACACCGGATAGAGAGACGTACAGGAAAAATTCTCGGTCCCGACCATATAACTGACCAGTTCGCCGATCCAGCGGACGCCGCATTCCGTATACATGATTTCGAGCTCGCGACAGGATTCCTCCGGGAAATCGGCATGAATGGAAATGCCCGGACGGTAAAAATCCGGGTGCAGGCGCTGAAACATCAAAACATCCCGGTTGCACTTGCGAATGGCCTCGAAGCTGTCGATGCTTTTGTTGAGGATGATCGAGCCACAGGCCTTGCTGATGCCGATTTCCTTCAGCATTTTCGCCATTTCGTCGAACGAATGGGGAGTGCCGTAGTAACTCAAGTTATTTTCCAGATCAACGAAAGGATGGATATGTGAATCAATGATTTCGAAGTCAAACATATTGCGTACGGTCCCCATGGTTATGATTTATATAAATATACTATTAAATCAGCAATCTTCAAGGGCGATGATCATACATTAAATATCAAGCCCTCAATATTGCCGCTGCACACCGCTTCTTGAATTTTACGGGATATTGTTTGAATTTTTTTCTCAAAATGTATCCGTATACCTATTGACATATTGAACTTGTCGCAGTATAATAACTACGTATACATAAAAAGGATGAAATTCAGGATATGGTCGTCAATCAGAAATTTATTGCAAATGCCGTGGGAGTCAGCCAGAAGACCATATCTCTGTATTTTACTGAGCAGGATCGGATTGCGCCGAAAACCTGCCGGAAAATCGAGGAGGCCATCCGTAAATACCGTTACCTGCCGAACAGCGCCGCCCGTTCGATTACCTCCAACCAGTTTAAGCGGATCGCCTGTCTGGTGACTCAATTCGGATACGAGAATCTGCTGCCGCAGCCTCATTTAATGGCTTATATCAACGGGGCTTCACGGGAATTGGCGCGACATGGCTATGCGCTGACGATTGAGCCGGTATTTATCAATCGCAATTCGTTGCAGATCGACTTTCCGGAACTTTTCTCCACGCGGTCGGTTGACGGTATTATCGGACTGGTGGGCAGTTGGATACCCGAGGAGCTTGATCAGCGGGTAGTGGAACGGGGTTTGCCGACTGTCTGGCTGAACCGGGCCAGTGATGATCCGAGTATTAAATCCATCTGTTTTGACGAGGCGGCAGGGGCGACGGCTCTGGCGCGCCACCTGCTGGACTCCGGTTGCCGGAGGGTCGGTTGGTTCGGGCCGGAATTCGAGAGCGACATGGTTCAGCATTATTCTTCTCCGCAACGCTATCAGGCTCTGATGAAGACATTGACAGAGGGCGGAGCGGAATGCATTCCGACTTTTTCGCGTGCCAGCGAGATGCGCGACGACAGCGTGCAACGTCTGTTGAAGTATATTAATACCCTGGACGCGGTGGTGTCCTATAACTTCCATTATCGTGATACATTGATTAATGAAAGTATAGAAGTGGAGGTGAATTTGCGGCGGCTCAAGCTGGCGCATTTTTCTTCGACCTGGGAGTATGACCAACAGTCTCATTGTTTTATCGATTCGGTCCGGTTGCCGGAGGCGGAAATGGGTACACGCGGCGCCCAATACATCATGGCACGGCTGCAGAACCAGGGAGGAAATGAGTTTTTAGCCCCGCTGAAGGGGCAATTATATATTGGAAAAAAACGAATGAAAATATAAGGGAACTGAAAAATGAAGAAAAGTTTCACATTAATCGAGTTGCTGGTTGTGGTTGCGATCATAGCCATTCTTGCGGCATTATTATTGCCGGCGTTGAGTAAAGCGCGTGAAAAAGGACGCAGAACAAGCTGTATCAATAACCTGAAGACCATTTCCAGCGCGGTCAATTTTTATCAATCCGATAACCAGGAGTGGTTTTACAAGTTCCAGTATTGGCGTGCCGCCTATTCCGTTTATCTGACGAAAGATAAGAAAAAATGGGATTGCTGGTCCATGACCAGAGGCATGCCCCAAAGCTATATCTGTCCTACCGGCAAAAGCATGCTCACTCATACCGACTGGATTTCCTCCAAGACCAACAATATCAACTACCGGCAGGCGTTGTATAATGCCGGGATCACGGATTACACGATTCGCTACACGCCGCTTATTGCGGTAAAGATGCCCTCCCGGGCGGTGCTCGCCGCCTGTTTCTGGGCTAATTACTGGAACGAGACCGGAGGCAGTGCCGGCAGTTCAGGGGGGACTGCGATAACGCCGAGCAGCCATCGGGAAGGCCGGCCGATTCTTTATGTGGACGGCCATGTGTCCACTCATCCTGAATTCGTATTCCAATCTGTATTTACCAATCCTTACCTTTATGAAGGCTGGGATAAAAATAAGGTTTATTATTGAAGATGCGAGGAGAAATGCACATGCGTTACCGGCTCTGGACTGTTGTATTATTATCAATGTGGTTTTCACCCGCGGCTTTTGCGGTTCCGTTTGATGTCTCCGCTGATTTCAGCGTGGGACTGGACCCGGCGTGTTTTCAGATTATTGCCGGAAGCCCCGAGGCTGTAAAAACAAAAGACGGCAAGTTATTGCTGCGGGCGCAAAAAGGGCCGGCCGCTTTCAATTTCCGTTATTATCCGTTGCGCAACGGCAAATTGTCACGTTCGGCATTCGGTAATTTTCAGGCGAAGTTGGTATTGGAAACCGGTGCTCAAAAGACTTTTTTTCGCTGGGGCGTCAATTACCGGTTGCGCGATGCGGTTGAACTGGAAGTCGATCCGGTTTCCCGTCAGGCGCGGTTGCTGGGGAGTGAAGACGGTAAGCAGGTTTTTACCGGAGAATGGAAGAAACTTCCGCCCAAGGGCAAGGATGCCGATCATTTTACGCTTCTGCGGCAAGGCAATACGTTTATTTTCAGCGCGGGAGAGGGTAAGCAGCGCATTACGTTGGAATCGTGGTCCGGAACTATTCCGGATATTCTGGATTTTTCGTTCAAAGTACCCGAAGCAAACCCGGGAAATCAACTGGCAATAACTGTCTGGCGGATTTCTCCATTGCCGCGTTCCGGCGGCTACAGTGAAATTGAGCGGAGGCCCGGAAAATCTCTGGAATTCAAGGGAGATGAGGGCTTTGAAAATATCGGCGGCAATGTAGGCGAGGGATATATCTGGTCCAAGGATGAGAAAGCCGAATTCAAGCTGCGGGTCGGTAACCCGGCCCGCGAAGCACGCCGATTCATTCTGCGCACAGAGGTTACCGATATCGATGACCGGCCGGTTTGGAACAATGAGCGTGAAATTTCGCTGCAAGGCGGCGAAGAACGGTTGGAAACGATCGAGGTCCCCAGTGGACGTTATGGCTATTTCAATCTGCGGACGCGGCTTTTTGATGGAGCGGGGATACCTTTGGAGCCGGTGAAGGCAGTCGGGTTTGCCATTACCGCCGCCCGTTCGCCGCATGAACTCAGCGGTAAATCCGTCATCGGCACGCATGGTTATCCTTTTGCCCGCAACGGCGCCAAACATATCCGCTACTGGGACAACGGGGGGCGTCCGATGTTCTGGTCCGGCATTGAAGCGCGTCCCGGCGAATGGAATTTCAGCATGCCCGAAGCGTATGTCAACAAGACTTTGGCGGCGGGAATGACGCCGTTGATCGTGCTGGCGGCCACGCCGGAGTGGGCGAGTACCGAACCTGAACGCGGTACTTATATCGGCAAAGGGGCGTATGCTCCTCCGAAAAATGTCGCCGATTGGGGGAATTACTGCCGCCGTATGGCGGAACGTTTCAAGGGCCGTGTGAAACATTACGAAATCTGGAACGAGCCGAACGGCAATTCGCTGGGGCCGCGCGGATTCTTTTTCCATGGTGATGTCAAGGCATATTTCGAGCTGGTAAAAACCGCCTGGCTGGCGATTAAGGAAGCTGATCCGGATGCATTGATACTGGCTCCATCCGGCACCGGGAACTTTTTCCCGTTTCTCGATAAATTCATGGAACTGGGCGGCGGGGATTATTTCGATATCCTGTCCATTCATACCTACTGTACGCCGTTGCCGCCGGAGATCGGTTATTACTTCAATAACGAGAAAAACTATTTATCGCGCATTGAGCGTTCTCGGGAAATCATGAAAAAATACGGGCATGCCAAACCGATCTGGAATACCGAGATCGGCTATCATTCCGGCTTGACGTTGCGGATTGCCGGAAAGCTCATCACCAGCGATCAGATTGCCGCGGAAGGATTGCCGAAGGGCTGGCCGAACTGGTCGCCGCGCTGGTCGTTCCGTCCGCTTGATCCACGTCGTGCCGCCGCGTTTTTTACCCGGTTCGGATTGTTGAGCATGGTGTATGGAGTGGAACGGGTTTACATTCACCATCGCCTGAGCGATCGGGAACGCGATCCCTATACCGCGTTGCCGGCAATCGGTTTCCTCAGCACCTTGTTTGACGGTGCCGGATTCATCAGGCGGCTGCCGGTTGAAAATGAGAATCTGCATCTGTATGAATTCACTCTGGCGGACGGCAGGACCGCGGTTGCCGCCTGGCAGGTTTATCCGGAAACATTGACCATGAAGCGTAACGACCAGCAACAATTGAAAGATGTCGATTCCGCTCCCGTGGAAGGTATCGCCGATCAACGGGAGTTATCGCAGGAAACGCTGCGGCAGCTTGTCAGCCGTCCGCATTATTTTGAGCCGGGGTCACGCCGTTTCTACCGGCTGGAGCCGTCGCGCAAACCGGATGCGATTTATGACATGTGGGGCAATCAAGTTGAATCCGGAGAACTGGAGCGTGTGGGTGAAATGCCGCTTTACCTGGTTTTCAACTCTGCAAAACCGGCCATTGGTATTCGTCCCGGGGAGGGGAATGTTATTCAGGATGCTGTACCGGAAGCGGAACGGCTTCATGGGAAGATCACGGCAGTTGTTCCGGCTGAGATTTCCTGGAAGCCGGAGGACGTGCTCGGCAAAATGACGCCGGTCAATCTCCGTCAGGCGGAGCCGATCGACGGTGCGGGGTGGAACGGAAAGAACTGGCTGGAATTGCATACGAATCAGGGCATCGCTTTCCGCCCGGACGGACGTTTTCCGAAGCGAGGCCGTTTATTGCTGGATGTACGTTCGGGAAAAAATATCAACTCATTCGCTTTCAAATACGAATTAAAGCGGAACGGCACGCCGATAATGCTGAAGCAATGGCCGGTCTTTCCGTTGCGGGAAGTCATGCGCGGCAAAAATTGGGTACTGGCTGCCGGATACCTGATTTCCGATGAGTTTGAGTTCTCACAGGATACTCTTATGTCCCTGCATGCCAAACAGGGAAACAGCCATATATTCCACATTTGGGCAATTCCATCGGGAGATTGAAATATCAATCTTTCAATGAGTTCATTGTTGAAAAGGCGATAAAACCGGTTTATTTTAATGAAAATTAATTCGGAGGTTTTGAAAATGTCGCTCAAGGATGAAATATTCGGCCGGATGTTCCATGACGAAAAAATGGTGCCGGAATACACTTTGCCCGAAGTTCTGGAGAGCCCGGACGAAACCGCGTTTCACTGGGTGAATCACCGCAGGCGGCAAGTGTTGGAGCTGTGCCGGGAAATGTTCGGCCCGATTCCCGGGCGTCCCGACTCGCTCCGTTTTGAGCAACTGTCGTATCGTGACGATGCTTTGAACAATACCGCCATTCGCAAGGAGGTCCGGATTCATTGCGGCATGGCTGACGGCAGGGCGCATTATTTTGATCTTCTGCTGTATATGCCCAAGACCGACAAGCCGGTGCCGGTTTGCGTGGGTTTGAATTTCAAAGGGAACCACGCCTGTACCGATGAAAAGGATGTGACGTTCAGCTGGTCGCTGATGCCCGAGCCGGTTCTGAGCGAGGAGAGTATTCCCAAGTTGATACCGTTTACGGAGGAGAACCGCGGCGCGCAGAAAGAGCGTTGGTGCTTCGAGGAGCTTGTCCGCCGGGGCTATGCGTCGGCGACGGTGCATTATTTTCAAGTGTTTCCGGATTATCCGGGCGGGTTTGCGGACAGTATTTTCAAGCTGTTTTATACTCCGGAGCAGATGGCCGCTCCCGACCGTGAATTCGGGGCGGTGGGCGCCTGGGCCTGGGGGCTGATGCGGATCATGGATTATCTGGAAACCGAGCCTGGAATCGATAAGGAAAAAACGATTCTCCACGGGCATTCACGCCTGGGCAAGACCGCGTTGTGGGCGGGGGCCAACGATTCGCGTTTCCGGCTGGTGTATTCCAATGATTCCGGCTGCTGCGGGGCGGCTTTGACCCGGCGCAATTTCGGCGAAACTCTTGATTGGCTGTTGTACTGGCGCAAATACTGGTTCAACATGGCTTTGAACAAATACATCGGCCATGAGAATGAAATGCCGTTTGACCAGCATATGTTGATCGCGCTGATCGCGCCGCGCCTGGCGTATGTCGCCAGCGCCACCGAAGACACCTACGCCGATCCGAAAGGCGAATTTACTTCGGCGAAATACGCCGCTCCGGCTTACGGTTTGTTCGGCAGTCCGGGGCTGGGAGTGGAAGAGTGGCCGCCGCCGGAAACTCCGGTCGGCTGTGATATCGGCTATCACCTGCGGGTCGGTAAGCACGATATCACCCCATACGACTGGAAATGCGTATTGGACTTCGCCGACCATCATTTTGTTTAGACAGCTCAGGGCAGGGCGTTATTACAGTTTTTTGGGAGTTCCGTTGAGCGTCATGATATGTTGGAAACCACTCCACTTCATGGCGTTGATGCCCGCCGGATCAATCGTGCTGCTGACATGGCCGCCCAGCAACAGGATATTGCCGGACCGGCCGTGCCTTTCGGTAATGGGTCTCAGGAGATAAGGGGCGGCGCTTCCACCCATCTGCGCATCGCGCGCAGCCATGAGATATTGCGCGCGAGGATTCGCCTTCGTACCGGAATCGGCCAGGATGACATGTTGGGAAGGTTTGGTACTTTTCTTCATGTTGAGCCAGAAATAATCTTTGCCGTCGATCTTGAAGCGATATTCCCCCAACTGGTCTTTGGGCCAGCCGCAGTTAATTCCGTAGGCCTGGTTGGAGAGGCTCGCCACCGGCCGGACCGGGCATGTATAATGTACGCGGTTGGACGTTTTGGGAATTTCCTTGACCTCAGTATACCATTGCTTGGTGGCGGTGGTGTCCCAAAGATACATACTGTTGTCATTGTCGTCCATGTACATATTGAGGAGCATGCCGAGTTCTTTCAATTTGCCGATGCACTGGGCTTGGCGGGCTTTGTCGCGGGCGGCGCTCAGGGCGGGGAGCAACATGGCGGCGAGGATCGCGATGATCGCGATCACCACGAGGAGTTCAATGAGGGTGAAATTTTTCTGTTTTTTCATAATGTTTTTCCTCCGGTTTATTGCTGATAAAGAATATCGCTGAAGACGCCATCCCCTTCAAAGGACCATTCTCCGCCGGTTAACTTTTTGGTGAAACCGAATTTGCTGGTCAGTTCGGGATTGCCGGGGACCGTGAATACCGCCTTGCCGGGTACGGTACCGTCGCAGGTGACAACGATTGCCGTCCTGTCGTTGTCGTCGGTATAGGCGGCCATGGTGACAGAGGAGGATTTTTCGCGGATTTTCAATTGTGGGCCGGGCTTGTCGCCGAGCAGGTACGGAGCAAGTTCGTTGAGGTTTTCGGCCACGCGGCAGATCTGAGCCCAAAGCTCGGTGAAATTCTTTTCGCGGCGCATGTCGTGGTAGCAATAGAAGATGAATCCTTTCGCGCCGGTATTCGCCGAAATCAGTGCCTGGGTCAGGCCTTCCGCCTCGGTGGGCCAGCGATAGAGGTGTTTGACTTCGGCGCTCCGGTTCGTACCCCAGCTGAACCATTGGGGGACGGCCCACAGAGCCATGCCCCGCGGTGTATCAATGACTTTCTGCACCGACTGGTAGACTCTGGCGGTACTGCCGATATCTTTGGTTTTCGCGGTCTGGATCGGGTAGGGATCGACTCCGAATACATTGGCGGTACCGGCGTAGCGAGCCAGAGAGCCGCGGTCAAAGAGACAGTATACAGCATAAGTGGGGTGCCAGGGGTCGATCCGGTTGATAAGTTCGGTGCGTTCCTTGAGCCAGGCCTGTTTTTCGGGGAGTACTTCGTCGGCGATGTACCAGCCCAGGATCGCCGGATGATCTTTCATATCCGCCAGGTTCTTTTTGTAACGCTCGAGCTGGTCGGTTTTGTGAGAAAAACTGATCATCACCATTTTGTTATTCTCATGGAGCATGTCCAGGACTTTCTTGTAATTCTGCTTGCCCAGTCCATCGTATGGGAGAAAGCAGTTGAACGGGCTTTTGACGATATCATCGTACAGAGTCTGATACGAAATGGCGGTCTCCGGGTTTTTGGCCAACCCTTCGACGTTGGTGTATATCCCGACCGGCAGGAATTTTTTTCCGTGGACCCAGGTACGGCCGCGCTCGTCGACGCGGACAAATGTGGCCGGGGCTTCGTGGTGGACCTGGATGGCGATATTCGGTTTAGCCTCCGCCAGTACGGTTTTGCGGTCGGGGGCAAGCAGGGATACGGTAAGCTCGTAGCTGCCGCTTTTCATGTCTTCAAGTTGGAAGGAGGCGCGCTCCTGTTGCAGGGGCAGGACGAGTTCGCGGAACGACGAACCGTCTTTGCGGCAGTCGATTTTCACCGACAACGCGGCGCCTTTGTATTCGGCCGGCGGGCTCAGGACGTAGCCGCCAAGCGTGAAGTCGTGGCTACCCTCGAGCAGCGCCTGGGGTTGGTGCGGGAGCAGCATGGCGCTAAGAAAGGTCATCTTTTTCGGGCGGATATATAAGTTGGAAAACCAGACTTTGCCGACCGTATTCCGCGGGATCAGCACGCCGAAAAATACCCGGTCGGCTTCCGGCGGAATATTGAACGTACTTTCCGTAAGCGTCCAGTCT
>JAVBRM010000033.1:0-29901 GCA_031548025.1 Victivallaceae bacterium
ACTTTTGTTTTGTGTCCCATAAAAACCTCCTATATCTAGATAATATACTAGATATTTGTAAAAAGTCAACCCCTGAATCTAATTTTTTTGAATTTTTTTCAAAAACTAGATATCAGGGGCTAAAAGGCCAAAGTAAAGAAAGACTCCCGGCAACGGGAGTCTTTTTTTTGTCCGGATAGTGTTTGTCGTGAACTCAGGTCGCCGTTCACTCCGTATGACTTACCGGGTTATCCGAAGGCGGCAGGATATTCGACCCGATGAGAACGGCTGCCTGAGACAGGCAGCCCCACCCAAGCTTGCGCCAAGCCGCTGAGGTTATCTCAGGATTTTGAAATTGCGGAGGCGGAAGGTTAAGTCGTCATAACGCGGGTTCAGGCCGATGCCGATGGTCTTGATTTCTTCCGGTTTTGAATTGGACGGGAACAACACCCGGCAGGTGGTCCATTGGCCGTAAGACGGTGGAATGACAAAGCGATTGCGGTCGAGCCAACAGAGGTAAGAAGCTTTTTGCGGGTGGTCTCCCGAGGGGATATCTTGTTTCATCTCGAAACTGATGCCGTAGGCGCCGGAGAGATCAAGCCCCACTGTTTTCAAGTTGAAGCGCGGATAGCTCCAGCGATCGGCACCGGGCTGAAATACCGTACGGAAAATAAGTGTTTTTTCCGGTTCATCAAAACTGATGGTCATTTCTCCCGAACTGCTTTTCGCCCAAAAAGCCTGGTTTGACATTTCGGGAGCGGCTTCTTCTGTGAACAGGCCGAATTCCGAAAAGGGGATCATCAGCCGGGAACTGGTATTGCCATTGAGTACGGCTGCGATTTCGATTTCGCGATCCTTTCCACGCTCGACCGAAAGTTCGAATACAAGTTTGCTCATTCCCGGCAGTTCTATCTTATCGGGCAGTCCGTTGATCTTACCGGCGATGACTTTTAAGAAACCGGATTTGCTTTTATCCTCGAAATTATAGATGGTCAGGCGTAATCTGCCGGGGACATCAAGGACTTTTGCCTGAAGGACAATGGATTTGTCCGCGATGTTTTCCGCCGGTACGGATTGAGGCGGAGTTGTGGGAACTGCCGGATGGAGCCCCTTCAGTCCACTGAGGTAACAAACATAGTTTTCTGCGTTAAAGCTCAGGAAACGCGCTCCTTTATTGAGCTCCAGAGAGCTGCCGAAAGCGTTGGAGCCCGTGAGGCCGGCGATATCGAACAGTTTGGTATCGGGGAGGCGGGGTGGGATGGCGGAGTGGAATACACCGGCGTCATCCAGGAAAATTTCCTGTTTAATGGTTTGGCCGACGGCGTCTTTCGGCAGGAACTTTTGGGGAGAGGTATCAAGTTTACTTTGTTTCCAGATAGCGACGGTCTGGGAATGGTCAGGCTGGGTATAGAGAAAAGCGCGGAAACCGTGCGGAACCTTGAGCTCTCCCTCGAAAACCGCGTCGCCGAGTTCATAATTCAGTACAGCAAAGGTCACGGCTCCGGGCTTGACCGAGAAATCGGGATGAAGCAACCCCCATTGCTTGTTGGGTTCCTGCTTGCGGCGCAGAATGAATGTGAAAATACGTTCGACACCGTTGGCCTGACTGAGAATATGGCCTTTGGGAACGAATTCCGCCCATAGCATTTCCTGTCTGTCGCTTTGGACCGGAACGATAGGCGTAATGGGGCTGCTGGCAACTTCCGAATAGCCTTCCGCCATGGTGCCGTTCTCGGTAATCCATACCGGTTTGCCGGAAATATGGGATTGGGCGAGAAGCTTGTGAACCGCGGCATTGATTTTGGGATACTCCGGTAACGGACTGTAGACGTGATAGTTGAAAATATCGCAATACTGGCCGATATCGTTGCGAAATCGGTTTTTGGCTTCGACCATAAATGGAATAATCACCAGTGAGCCTGTGGTTACTTGTGCGGTTGGGCGTCCGGCCTTGAATCCGAGGTACGCTGCTTTGTGCGCGGCGGCAAGCTCCCAGGCCTTAAGACCATCGTGTTCATTCCAGAATTCCCAGACGGATATTTCCGGAATTATCGCTGCCGCTTTACGGCAGAAGTCATAAACCGCTGCGAGGTCGGAAGGAAGAATCTGTTTCGAGTTATCCTTGGACCAAGCGGGAGCGTCATGAAATGTCACGGAAGAAGCGATGCCGTGTGCTTTCAGAATGGCGGCAACTCGTTGGTATCCTCTCAGAAAATCAGGGTGGCTGCTGCTTTCCGGGGTTGGAGCCGCGGTGTTCCAGATCAGGCGGTTGCGAACGAATCCGACACCTAGTTTTCCGCAAATATCGGCCAGAACCTTTATTCCGCCCATTGCGTCATTCTGGTATTTGTATGAACTGTAGGCGGCCAGGTCGACTGCGTATGCGGATGAGCGCGTCTCCTCCACCCGGCGGTCGCGGCGGGGTTTCAAAACGGCAAAACCGCGCTCGCCTTCGACCCCGGTCATCGTGATCTTGTAATATCCGCAGGGCAGGGCGGGGAGCTTGAATGAGCCGCCGTTGTACTGCCCGGAATGAACCGTTTCGCCCAGGCGGTCTTTGACGGTAATCGTATATTCGGATGGTTCAGGGATTTGAGCCAGCCGGAATTCCGGGATTTCATTTTCCATGAAAATCATGGAAGGATTGTTTCCTGTCGCATGGATGGTCAGCTGTGCGTCCAGGGCGTTGCAGATAATTGCTGAAAAGCAGAATAGTGCGGTCAAGAGAGATGTTTTCATTATTTCCCCTTATCGTTGATTTACCAGCGGGTGTGTATTGCAAGCCTGAAAGTAGGCGTCAGAAGCGGATCGCCTTCTGTCATTATTTTAATCCCTTCCAAGTGGCCGTCCAGGAATAGGACGTTGGCAATGCGGTTATGACGTCCGCAGGGGACTCCGAAACTGGCGGAGTAACTGCTGAGGCGGAGTCGCCAGTATCCCCGGGCGGCGGCGTCGGGCGTGTATATGGCGCCTTGAAGAATGCTGTCGGCGATGGTCACTTTGGCGGATGGATATTTCTGGCTGGTGACTTTCCGGGATACACCGTTATTGGAGTCGTCATAAAGAGTGCCGTTCAGTCCGTAGGAGGGAAATTGTGAACGGACATTGGCCTGAGTTGTCTTAGATGCGGGGCATATCAGCATTTTTTCGGGAATATATTTTGCACCCTTAAATGGGGTTTCCAGCGTGTCGCCGACGCCGGACAGGACATTGTGCCACATATTGACACTGGCTCCACCGTTGGCTACGGGGATAGTGTAATCGTTGTAGTCGGCGATATACTGTGAATGGCCCAGTCCGATTTGAGCCAGATTATTTTTACACGCGGTTTCTCTGCCTTTGGCGCGAGCGCTGTTCAAAGCGGGCAGCAGCATGGCGGCCAGAATGGCGATGATCGCTATTACTACCAGGAGCTCAATAAGTGTGAAGTCGCGGTATTTTGATTTGACGGTTATTGGTACTGTTGGGATTTTCATGGATTTTCCTCAGTTTAGGGTTCAAATATGCTGTTGACGAGCCGGGCTGCGATATCGCCGATCCGGGTATCGATGTAAAATGCTTCCAATGCACAAAAATATTTCAGCTCGAGGTTGCGGTGAAATACCAGCGTCAGGTCTTCCGGTACCCGCAAGCCCGACTCGTAAATGGCCTGGATAGCGCCGGGAACGGCGTTGTCCGGGTACACGATCAGAGCGTCCGGCGGCGGCGAGGCGGAGAGAAATTCACGTACTGCGTGATAGCCGATTTCATCCCAGGCTTTGTCCGTCAGCTCCGCGCGTTCGACATTGCGGATATTCCGCTGCATGATTTTGACGCCGCATGCTTTTAATCCGGCGATCAGAAAACTGGGGCTCCCTGCCGGATAGGCCGCCGGAACAAACGCCGCGATACGGCGGCATTTCCGGTCAGCCAGCAGCTTGGCCACGGTGCTGAAATCGAACATCAGATCCCGCATCATATTGACTTTTTTGACCGGCTGCTTCAAAAACCATTTTTTATCCTGGTCGTCCACATAAATACCGATCAAGGCTTGCAGTTTGCCGGTCATAATCGCTTCCTGGACGCTTTCGTGGCTGTCGTATACCGCATATTCAATCTTGCGGTCGCTCAACTCGCGGCAGACCAGATTCTGCAGAATTGTATAAAAAGAAAGATCGCGCGAGGGCAGATAACGCGGACAGGAATAAATACCGACCCTGGAAATATTGGCACTGCCCAACGCGATGAACATGCCGCGTCCCTGTTGTTTATTGAGCAATCCCCAGTCCACCAGGGCATCCGTCGCCAGTTTGGTGGAGAAAAAATTGGTTCCCCAGAAATTCGCCAACGTCCGCAGCGGCGGCAGGACGTCGCCCGGCTTCAACACGCCGCTTTCAATTTTCTCCTTCAAATAATAGGCCAATTCCTGATGAATACTGCCGTTGCCGTTGTGTTTGAAGTCATGCAGGACATTCAGATCGAACACGGTTAATTGATTTCCTTTTTTTCTATATCAGTTATATCAATATTATAGCACGAGACCTTCCAATGTAAATACCATGATACAAAATAAATCGTAAAATCGTCAGGGGCGTCATTTTTTTACTGAATATTTGTGAAAAAAACTACGGTTGTAGTTTAAATGGGTGTTGACTTTTTAAATTACGGATGTAGTTTATAGGATGAAGCAAATATAACCGGAGGCATACCATGGACCCCTTGTCTATTACCAACAGTGAACTGGAAATCATGAAAGAATTGTGGGATCAAGCCCCCCAAGCCACGCCTGAACTGGTGGAAAAGCTGCGGAAGCGCTGCAACTGGGAGGAAAATACCATCAAGACACTGCTGGTGCGCCTGGTCAAAAAGGGCATGGTCAAACAGGATGGGCCGAAGCGGTTCTATGCCTACACCCCCGCCGTCAGCAAAGAGCACTACCAGTTGGACGCCAGTGAGCGTTTTGTCTCGCAGGTGTTTGACTGCAGCCCGGCCAATCTGCTGAACTTCTTTGTAAAAACCGGCAAACTGTCTTCCAATGATATCTCCGAACTCAAACAACTTCTCAAGGAGTCGGAAAAGCATGAATAGTATGCTGTTATATTTACTGGGCACTTTGGTGAAAGGCATAACGCTGTGGCTGTTGCTGCTGCTGTTGGAGAGGCTGTTCCGGTTGGAACTTGGCCGTATCGGGTCGCGGCGGCTGTGGTGGGGCATACTGCTGGTGATGGTCCTGCCGCTCAGTATCATCCTGCTGCCGTTACCCGCGCCGATGCCGCAACCGCCAATGGCCGTGGAAACAATTTCCATGCCGCCGGTTATGGAAAACGCACCGCTGCTCAGGCCGCCCGTTGCTTTGCCGGATACCCCCATGCCGGAGATCGCGGCGGCACCTCAAGAACGCTTTCAATTTCCAACCTTGGAGCGCTTGGCCGGCATTCTGGTGGTTGTTTATATAGTGATCACGGGAATTCTACTGCTGTACCGGTTTTATCAATTGCTCCGCTGGCGGCATTGCCTGAGGGGTTGCGCTCCGGTTTTCGAGCCGCGATTGCTTGCATTGTTTGAGCGGACGCGTCGGTTGACCGGAACGGAAAAACTGAATGTCACCCTCTTGGACGGCGGCGGCTGTACGGATAGCCCCGCCTGTGGCGGAATTTTCAAGCCCTACGTCCTCTTTCCGGTGTCCGGAGCGGCGAACTGGCGCGACAGTGAAATTTCCATGCTGCTGATCCATGAACTCAGCCATGTCCGGCGACGTGATTACGTGTGGAATCTGGTTTTGTATTTTACCGAGGTTTTTTACTGGTTCAACCCGGTGTTTCGGGTGATCCGCAGGCGGTTGGCGCAAGTCTGGGAAACGGACTGCGATTCGGCCGTGATCAAGCACCTCGGTTTGTCTTCCGATGAACGCGGGCAGTACGCCCGGCTGCTGATGGACTTTGCCATCCGCGCCGGAGCCCGCTACTCCACCCCGGCTCTCGGGGCCGAGGGAAACATCAACGAACTCAAACAACGCATCAGGGAAATCACCATGAATAAAAAAATCATGCATCGCGGCCTGTTGGCCGCCGTAATCTTGATCCTGTTTACCGGGGCTGGACTGCTGACCCCGGTATTCGGGCAAATAACCTCCGAGTCCACTCCGCCGGAAGTCCAAACCGGCGACTGGAACAATTCTGACAAAGTGACATGGAGTCTGATTGAGGAGAATAAGTATGAGGAAGCCTTGAAAAGATATCAGTGGTTCTTCGACCACATACTTGAATACCGGAAGTCCTACTATGGCGTCAGGCTTTCGTTCACGCTGACGTACTGGGATAAACTCGGAGAGCAATATCCCCCGGCGCGGGTGGCCATGATCAAAACCCGCGACGGCCGCGTAGAACTGCTGAAATCCAAGCTCTCCGGCCCGAAATATGCCGCTTATCTGCCGGATGATTCCAAGCGCGATTACCGGATAAATCCGCCGACAAAAGACGAGATTTTGCGGTTTTACCAGGACTACAATCGCAGAACCATGCCGATCGTGCATGATATCGTCAGCCTGAACAGAACCTTGGGACAGGATGATCAAAGCTTGGAGCTGATCAAATATTTCGACCGGGAAAACCCGTTCCTGGCCTATAAATCCTGGTATTATTTTACGGATGTCCTGCTGGAAAAACAGGAAGAAGAGCTTCTCCGCAAGTATGATGAAAATTTGGAACGCGACTTCAAAGTCTTCCTCAAGACCGTTGCTTCCGATCTGGAGCGGAACAAACTTGAGCCGGGGTTGGTAGAGTTGCGTAAGAAATCCGCCGCCGAAAATCTGAAGAAATTCCAGCAGCGCGCCAGAATCCTCGGCAAGCCGGAATTGATCGAGCGCATGGAAAAAGAAACCATGGAATTGATCGGGGAATCACCAGCTCCGGTTGAGAAAGAAATCAAAAAACTGAAAATGACCGGAGGCTATCAGCCCACAGAGGAAGAACTCAAAAGCTGGAGCAGTTTCAATAAAATCACTCAGGCTTTGATCAAAGAGAAAAAGTATGACGAAGCCCTGAAACGGTATCAATGGTTCTTCAATCATATCCTTGAATACCGTAAATCATATACCGGCGTACGGGCATCCTACACTCTGGACGGATGGTTCAAGCTGGGTTTGGAATATTCCCCCGCCATGGCCGCGTTATTGGAAACCCGAGACGACAAGATTCGATTCATGAAATCCGGAAAGGCGCAAGTGCATTATCCTGCCTATCTGCCGGACGGCACCATCCGCGACTGGCAGAAGAACCCGCCGACGGAGGAAGAAGGCTGGGGGGAATTTTTCCGCTGTATGAGCGGTGATGTAACTGTAGTTGCCGATATCATTGCTATCAACAGGACCTTGAATCAACCGGAAGAAAGCGTCAAATTTGTCAAATATCTCGACAAAAACAACCCGGCATTCGTCGAGGCCAGTTGGCCTTATCTTGTCGAATTGCTGCTAAAAGAATATCAGCATGACCTGGTCCGGAAATATGATAAGCGGCTTGAACCTGGATTCAATGGTTTTCTTGATCGTCTGAAAATTGATCTGGACCTGACCCAGAGGAAAAGTGATTCCGTGGAATTTCGTATCACCCGGATTATCGATGAAATGCGCAAGTACCAGAAACGTGCTGAAATCCAGGGCCAGCCGGAACTCGCCGCCCGCATGGAAAAAGAAACCCGCGCTAAAATCAAGGAACTTCTCTCCGCCCAGAAAAATCAGGAAACCGCCAAAACATATACCCCGCCGGAGCTCAAGACCGGCGACTGGAAAAATTATCGGAAAGTTACGAAAGACCTCATCGAAGAAGGAAAATATGACGAAGCCCTGCAGAGGTATCAATGGGGTTTTGCGCATATTTCCGAATACCTGCCGCCTCATATTTATACGGAGTTTTACATTCTGCAGGAGTGGGCTCATTGGGCAAAAACTTATCAGCCGGCCCGGGAAGCGTTGATCAAGACCCGCGACGCCAAAGTTCAATTGCTGAAGTCCGAACTCACCGGTCCGGAATATGCCGCTTATCGGCCGGAAGATCCTACTCGCGATTACCGGAAAAACCCGCCGTCGCAGGACGAAATCCTGAAATTTCGGACGGAAGCCAGGAGTTTCAGTTTGCCGCTGGTTCGTGAAGCCGTATACTGCAGCAGGCTTCTGAAACAGGATGGCGAAAGTGTTGAGCTGTTGAAATACTTTGACCGGGAAAAGCCGTTTCTTGCCTATAAATCATGGTATTATTTTAAGGATGCACTTCTGGACGAACGGGCGGAAGATCTGCTTCGCAAATACGACAGCGTCCAGCAACTGGAGCTCGATTATACTTCATACTGCGACAATGAGATGCCGGTTAGTTGGGGGGCGACCAACACTCGTAAATATGCCAAGGTAACGATAACAGACAGTCTGAAGCGTTTTCAAAGGCGGGCCGAAATCCTGAAAAATCCGGAGCTGGCTGAAAAAATACAGCAAAGCATCACCAAAGTCGAAGGACTCAGTGAGAAGGAAATCGCTGAAATAGTAAAGACACATTGGGAGGAACATGAAAAAAGAATTGCTGCAATGGAAAAAGATCTGGCTGAATGGGAAGAAAAACTCGTAAAGTCCGGAGACAAGCCCGAAGAGCTTAAGAGAGTTCGTGAGATGCTCAAAGGAACCCGCGAATCACGCGAAAAAATCAAGAAAGCATCCGATTTGACTCCGGTGAGCACGCTCGTTCCCGGCAAGAAATACGTTCCGCCGGAGCTCAAAACCGGCGACTGGGATAATTATATATCAGTTACGCGTGATCTGTACAGGGCTGGACAATATGACGAAGCTCTGAAGAGGCATGAATGGGGCTATGCGCATATTTCCGAATACCGACCAACTCATCATTTGATGAAAGTTCAGATTCTGAGTGACTGGGAGCAACTGACCAAGATTTATCCGCCGGCCCGAGAAGCGCTGGCCCAACTCCGCGACAGCAAAGTTCAATTGTTGAAATCCGAACTCACTGGCCCGGAATACGCTGCTTACCGCCCGGCAGATCCTACCCGTGATTACCGGAAAAATCCGCCGTCGCCGGAAGAAATCCGGAATTCCCCGAAATTCAGTTTATCACTGGTCGGTGAAGTCGTGCAACTTAACAAGCTTCTGGAACAAAACGGCGAAAGTGTTGAACTGATGAGATATTTCGACCGGGAAAAACCGTTTCTGGCTTATAAGTCGTGGCATTATTTTGAGAATGTACTTTTGAATGCACATGCGGAAGATCTGCTCCGCAAATATGATAGCGCCCAGCAAGTGGAACTTGATTTCACTTCATACCTCGATCAGATACCTGGCAGCATTGCTCGATTTGGGCGCGGAGGCCCGACTGAACATTTAAAGTGCCTCCAATGGCGAGCAGAAATCCTGAAAAATCCGGAGCTGACTGAAAAGATCCAGCAAAGCATTACTAAAGTTGAAGGACTCAGCAAGGAAGAAGTCGCAGAAATAACAAAAAAATATTGGGCGAGACTCGATGAATCTTTTGCCAAAGACGAAAAAAATCTGACAGAACAGGAAGAAAAAATCAAAAAGTCCGGAAACAACCCCGAAGAGCTCAAAAGAGTCCGCGAATTACGCAAGCAACTTCGCAATTCATATGGGAAAAACAAGAATGAAACTGATCTCACTCCGGTGAATACGCTCGTTCCCGGCAAGAAATACGTTCCGCCGGAGCTGACCAACGGCGTATGGGACAGCTATACCCGGGATACGGAGACTTTGATTTCTGATAGGAAATACGAAGAAGCCCTGGCCCGCTGCCAGTGGGTGCTCGACAATATTCCGGCTTATACGGAATGGAATTCCAAGTACAAGTACGGTTTTACCAGTTTGATCCGCTACTGGCATATACTCGGCGGCGTCTACCCGAAAGCCATGCAGACCCTGCTCGAGTATCGCAATGTCCGCGAAAACTATATCCGCTCATCCCGAACGGGCTCCGGTCAAACCCGTGATTGGGTGAAAAATCCGCCACAGACCCGCGAGGATTTTGAAGCATTTTACGGTTACGATAAAATCGCCGGATTCTATTTCAAGCAGATCCTCGATATGAACAAGGCGTTGGGCGAAGATGCGGCGAGCATCCAACTTTTCCGTTATCTGGATGAACACCATTCCAAGGTTGCGGAAGGCTGCGAAGTTTACATCATGGATTTGCTGGTGGAAAACAATCAGGTTGACCTGGTCAAGAAGTATGGACGCGATATTGAGCGCCAGATCAATTTATGGATGGATCATTTTTCCCGGAAAAGATTCGCCGAAGCAAAAGAGTTTCATCTTCTGTTTGTGTGGAAAATGAGTTTCAGGGACCTCATGGATAAGCAAATTAAACAGGCCCAAGTCATGGGAGAGCCCAAGCTCGCGGAAGAAATCAGCCGCAAAAAAGAGGCGAGATTGAAGGAAATCGATCAATGGATCAGCGAGTGGAAAACCGCTCACCCCAATGACGTTCCCAAATAATGACTGCAAGACTGTGATTAAGTTCCGCCATTTTTGTAGCATCTGTTATGCTCGGGATGGCGGTGACTCTTGTTGATTGATTACTGCTGAAACTGTACTTTTTTTCAGGTGTGGGCGATCCGGTTTGGTGGGGGTAAAATCTTTTTTTGAAAAATCTAAAAAAAAGTCTATTTATTTGTTTTTATTCTATTGCAAAATAAATAAACATGGTATACTTTATATTAATTAGTATAGAATAATGTTGATTTAAACAAATAAAAATCGTAACTGTTAACTTATTTTTTCTGTTCAGGCATTTACATTGAACTCTGTATTGGGAATTTATTGTGAATGCCTGAGCCGCGAAAAATAGTTAAAAAGTCTATTTTTTTCGGATAAATACATTAAACTCATTAAAGTACTTTAAAAAAGGAGAGTAAAAAAATGAGATTTTTATCTGGATTGGTTACGATGGTAATGTTAATGGTGGCAGTCCCCTCCTTCGCCGCACTGCAGTATGGTTACGGTATTGACATCGAAAAGACTGCCGGTTTGCCGGTAAAGGGTATCAGTACGAACAAAGGTTGGCATGTTGAGGTTGTGCAGGATTGTACCCTGAGTTTCAATTCAAATAAAGATATGCTGGCTGCTTTCAATGGACATATGAAGAAAGTCATGGCCGCCTATGGTAATACCTATATTCCCACTTACACGAATGTCGGATATTTCACTTTCGATATGGACAGCAAGGCAGTCTTGTCAATGGAAACCCTGAATTTTGTCGATGATATTGCGACGACCCAGACTTTGTATGCCGGGGAGACTGTTGGATTCTGGATGGAAATCGATGGTGTGCTTTATTCCAGCGTACTTGGTGTCAATGGATTCGTCTACCAGAATAAGGTTTTCGGCGGCGGCGACGGTGCCGGTATCCAGAAGCTTTACAATTATGGCACTAGTACTGAAGGTTATCAACTCTCCTTGTTCATGGGTATTGGCGATCCCATCCCGGCTCCCAGCGGCCAGCCGTTGCCGGGCGTAGTTGCCGCGCTGCTCTTCGGCGGAGCTGGAATCGCTGCTAAGAAACTCCGGAACAGAAAGAAATAAGTTTACGGAAATAATTCCGAAGTAATAGAAAATTGGCGCCCAATAAAACGGCGCCAATTTTTTTTGTCTTTATTTTATACTCAATTTAAAATGTTGTGTGCTGGTTTTTTAAATTGATAATTGATAATTGATAATTGATAATTGAGGAGAGGATTGCAACTATATCATAGCTTGCCCCCGAAAGATGGAGCGCTCTCGTCCTCCTTGGGCCGAATATCTTGTTGCCTTCGGGTAAACCGGTAAATCATGCGAAGTGAACGGCGGCCTCGGAGAGACAGTATGCGCCAAGCTTGAATTTTTACTGGGGACGAGGTTCTTCCCTGATTATCAATTATCAATTATCAATTATCAATTCTAAAAAAAACTTGCACATGAAGTTATCAATTTTCTGGCAATGTCGAGAGCCGAAAGAAAAATATTGATATAATTAAAACAGGGGGTTGATTTTTTCTTCTGTGTATATTATAGTTATAGTAATACATATACAGGATGATTTTTTGTAATGACAGAAACGAAATGGAAAACAGTCACTGCTTCGATCAAGAATATGATCATTTCAGGAGAATGGATGCCTGGCGACAAACTGCCGACCTATGATGAATTGGAAGAGCTGTTCAAGGTCAGCCGGATTACGCTGCAGCAGGTAGTTACTCATTTGAAGCGCGACGGTTATCTGGAAAGCGTGGCCCGGCAGGGCTTGTTCGTCAGTCGGAAGCCTCCATTCCTGAATCGTGTCGGGTTGGTTATCCCGCGGGACGAAACCCGGATGCGTTTTTGGAGGGAGCTGATCAATTCGGCTCGCGCAATGGCCGATTTACTGGGCAAGGAGCTGGTAATCTATCGCAATCTGACAAATTCGGATGAAGTGGAAAAACAATTGATTCACGATACCGCCAATAAACTGCTTGCCGGAATATTCTTCGCCTACGCTCCCGTCCCGGAGGACCGTGGGTATTCCGTTTACACGGATCCGTCTGTTTTGAAGGTTGTCTCCAGAATCGGCGGTATTCCGCCCGGCTTGAGTATCCCCTATACTTTGAATGAGCTGCAATTGGCCTCGCGAGCCCTGGATTATCTGCAGGAGGAAGGGTGTCGGCGGATAGCCCTGATCGCCAATATCGGCAACAATCCGACTCTGGCCGCCTATCTGGATGAAATAAAAAAGCGCGGGCTTTATTCTCCGCGAAAATGGTGTTTTCAGATCGCCACGGAAAATCTGGAAATCGCCGAAAATATTGTTCAGATCTTGATGGACCTGCCGCCGGACGAAAGACCGCGTGGAATATTTATCTGTGATGATAACTTTACCGCCGCGGTGGCAAAAGGTCTGGCCGCCACCAATGTCAGAATACCGGAGGAATTGTCGATTGCGGCTCACTATAACTGGTCTTCCGGTCCGGCGGAATACCTGCCGGCCAAGTGTCTTGGGTTCGATCTGAATTCATTAATGCTTAAGTCATTCCGGGCTTTTGATGAGTATTATGCAACCGGAAAGTTAGTCAAAAAAATTGAAGAATCCGTCTATTTTGAAAATGAATTGAATAATCATGAAAAAATACCCAAAGGAAATTAAAATCATGACTTCGTGTTTCAGGTTTGAACAAGGTACATTTACTTTTACCAATGAAAAAGGCGCGGGCTGGAAGAATTATGCTTTCGAGTTCAACGGCGGCCTCAGTTGTGATGCGGTTTCCTGGGAAATTACCGACAGCGGCAATGAAATCACCGCGACCGGCTTGCTTGGGCATCATGCCGAGATTCTGCATTTTCGCCATGATCCGGAGCAGCAAAGTCTGACGGTGACCCGGCAAATAAAAAATATTGCTACAGGGCAATTGAGCTTTGATTCTATCGGCGACGGTATGCTGGCCAGGAATTCCGAGGTTATTTTCCCCGGACTGGACAAAGATTATGCCAGGGGGCAACGGCTGCGCTATCTTTACTCCGGCAATCTGCGCATCGAGAAATTTCCGGACTTTCGCCCGGACTATCCCCTGCTGCGAGTCCTTCCTGAACATGAGGTCCGCCTCAATCATTGCGAGGCGAACAACATTCCCGCTTTTCTGCTCTGCGATCTTGATTACCGGAATCTGCTGATCGAAGGCGATCTCAGTCAAATGCGCTTTGAACGTTCGTGGCGGCTGAAACTGCGGGACGAACGCCCCGGAGTAATTCCCGGCATCTGTCAGGGAGATACGCGTTATACGCTGGCCGACAATTTTATCCTGAATCCCGGCGAGACCGTTGAAGTCTCCAAGGTGTTTTACCAGATTAAATCAAATATTCATCCGCAATATGCCTTCGATGATTATACCGGCATGTTGAACCGGGAAGCGGTTTTGTACGGGGCCAAGTCGCCCATGCTTCACGGAGCGGTTTATTGCACCTGGAATTTCGGCGTCTTCGCGGAGATTACCGAAGATGTCATTCTGGAACGTGCCCGCATTCTGCGCAGGGAACTGCCGGAGTGCACGCATTTCCTGATCGACGACGGTTATCAGGACAAGCGCAACAACCGCAATGCGGGAATCTGTTCGTTTTATCCCGATCCGGCTGTCGGCTACAATGCGGAACGCTTTCCCAAAGGCATGAAATATATTGCCGATGAACTGAAAAAAATGGGATTGACGCCGGCCCTCTGGCTTTCTCCGAAAATCTATCTGGACTCGGACCTCGCCCGCGAAAAACCGGAATGGTTGCTCCGCGATGATAAAAATTCACCCGATCTGATCGATAAATCAACCTTTCTCGATCTCTCCAACCGTGAAGCGCGTGAGTTTTTCCTGAAAGTCATCGATACATTGTATGGCGACTGGGGGTACAAAGGAATTAAATTTGATTTCATGAGCCAGTGGTTCCTCCTGGACAAAGCCCGCTACGGCTCCGGTTCCGGATTGGAATGGCGCAATTTTGTTTTTAGTGAAGTCCGCAAGCGTATCGGAGACGATGGCTTATTCATGACCTGCATCGCCATGAGCATGGGCAATCCGATTCCCGGACGCTGGGCGGACTGTTACCGTTGCGGTTGCGATATCCATTGCTGTACCTGGGCGGAACAAGTTCGGGCCTGTACGTCCACACTCCCTCAGATCTTGCAGGAGGGACGTCGTACCATGCTGTTGAATATGGACAGTGTCGGTATTGGAAATATCCCGCTGAAGGAAGTATATTTCCGTTTCAATTGGGTATTCATTACCCAGGGAATTTTGGAACTGGGCGGCAAATTTGAAGAACTCAACCCGGAACAACTCGGCATGTTCAGGAAAATCCTGTCTGCGATCGATCGTGGACACAAGGTGCACTGTCCCGATGAAAGGGCATTCACCGGCGACGGGCTCCCTGAAATTCTTTATGTGGAATACCCGGAAGACTCGCTCGCGTGGCGAAACGGAATCCGCAAGCATATTGCGTTTTTCAACTGGAGTGAGCATCGAAAAGCCGTGGCCTATGAAATATCCGGTCCCCGCATCACCGATTTTTGGAGTGATTCTCCGGTTGACGCCCACAGCGGAGTCATCAGTGCAATTCTCGAACCCCATTCAAGCAAAATGTTTACAATACACGAAGGTGAATAAATGAGCAAACTATTGGCAACCCTGTTTACCGTTTCCGCCCTGACCGTTTCCGCGGATAATTTATTGCAAATCAATGGACAATTGACCGACAAGCTGCCGGGCTGGAAGTTTAAACCGTCCAAGCCCAAAGACGGCATGACCTACAATGAATTTGAAGGTTATTATCCAGACAAAGGCGGTAAATTGATTTCCCAACGCCTCAAAATTGAAGGCAATAATTATTACCGGCTCCGCTTTGACGCTCAAGCTCCCGAGCGTGCCTATCAAGGTGCCGATTTCTATGATCAAAGCGGAAATTTGCTTCCCGATAATTATGATGTCATCTATGCCGGAGACAAACGCGGTTACGACCGGATTATCTTTGCCATGTCCAAAGTGGACAGCATGGAGGTTTTCTTCCAATCCACCACCGGCATTCAAGCCTGGAATCTGACCGTGGAAAAGGTTTCCTGGCAGGAAGCCGCCGAATATTGCGACCGGGTATACCGGGAACTTCCTCCTTTGAATTTCACCGCTCCCAAGGACTCCATGAAGCTTCTGCCGCGAACCGCTGAGGCTCTGCGCTCCGGAAAACCGTGGCATGTCGTCATGCTGGGAGACAGCATTGTCCAAGATACCTTTCATTCTCAGTTTCATTCTCTTCTGAAACGTGAATTTCCCAACTCGAACCTCCGTTTCACCATCTCCATGCGCGGCGGTACCGGGTGCTGGTATTATTGCCGGGCGGACTATTTCAAAAAATATGTATTTGATGAAAAGCCCGACCTCCTGATCATCGGCGGCATCTCCAATTACCGCAAAGGCTATAGCCCGACAGGCACCGAAGCCATGGAGGTTGTGGCCCAAACCGCTCGTGAATATTTCGGTTGTGAAGTATTGATCCTGTCGGCCGCGCTCTCCCTCGACACACGCCAGGCGGACAAAAATGCTCCGGATGCCGATTTACCGGTTCAATCCTGGAGCTACGATAACGATGGGCACCTCAAAAACAGTATGGACAAATCCGGGCTGGAAAACATGACGGAACGCAACAAATTTGCTTTCTGGGATATGGCTACTCCGACCTATACCTGGCTGCATGCTTCCGGCAAACCATTCGAGTTTTTCAGTCGCGATAAAGTTCACTCCGGCGAAAAAGGCAAACAAATCATCGGGCGTACCATGATTGAATATTTCAAAACCGCGAAATAAACTTCTGTTCCGGGAATTAAATTTTTGATTTCAGGAAATTGACGGCGGCGGCGATTTCGGTGTCGGGATCGTTGCCGACTTCGCGTTCCACGGTCAGGAAACCATCGTATCCGGTATCGCGCAATGCTTTCAAATATGCTGTCCAGTCGATTTGCCCTTTGCCGAGTTCGACTTCACGGAAGAGCTCGCCGGTTCTGGCGACCAGCGCTTCGAAGCCGCCTTCGGCGAATGCTCCATAGACTTCCGCCGGGTCGCAGTCGCGCAGATGAATGCCGTCTTTCGCATGGGTATGAACGATACAGCCGGCCAGCGTGCGTACCGCGGCTGCGGCATTGCAGTTGAGGACCATTTCCAGATTGGCGGGGTCCATGTTGACCGCCACTCCGGGATTGGCGACGTCATCGAGGAAACGCTTCAGGTGTTCCGGTGATTCCGGCCCGGTCTCGATTGCCAGTATCAAGCCGTTGTCCTGGGCCATGTCGCCTACCTGACGCATGGTCTTGACGGTTTCGGCATAGTGGATGGAGTTTACATTCGCCGGGACTACTCCGATGTGGGTGGTGAGAATCCGGGTGTCGAGAAAACGCGAACGCGTCATGATTTTTGCGAGTTTTTCCAGACGGGCCGGATTGCCGGCGGTATCGGTGAGACCATGACCGCCCAGGTCGGCGCATACCGCCGAAAACTCCAAGCCACATTCATCGGCCAGGGCTTTGATATTCCGTAATTTCTTGTCTGAATCGTTCAGCATGTCCAGGTAATTGCTCAAGGCATATATCTGAATCCCTGAAACTCCCAGTTTGTGCGCTTTGCGAATACCCTCGTCGATCGGGCAACGAAACATTTCCACGATGATACCGATTTTCATGATTTACAGCTCCTTGGCTTAATTGATATTGATTAAAGAATAATACTGCCAGTTCGGAAAAATGCAATCAGTATTTAAATAAATAATGTGAAATTTAAAAATCTTTAAATATTTTAATTCTGCTCTTGTTTTTTTAATGCCCGGCATTATTATATTAAGCAAAGACAATAACAGGCGAATAGTGGACTGATGATGAAAGAACAGAAAAAAAATGGCAATATTACTCTGGAAATGCTGGCGGAGAAGCTCGGAATTTCGCCGGGAACTGTTTCGCTGGCCCTGAACGACAAGCCCGGCGTCAGCCGGCATACGCGCGAACTGGTGCTTAAATGCGCTTCGGAACTGAAATACCGAAGTTTCGTCACCTCCAAGCTCACGCGGCAGATCGGGGTGATCATGCCGAATATCACGACTTCGTTCAACGGCGAAATCCTGGCCGGTATCGAAAAGATCGCCACTGCGCAGGATTATGATGTGATTGTGCATTCGGCGCAGGGAAAATTTTCTCGCGGGGAACAGGTTATCGAGCGTTTGGTCAATAAAGTCGACGGGCTGATTGTCTTTGGTGGAATCATCGGGGGCCGGGTTCGGGAAATATTGCTGGAGTCGGGCTTGCCGATCGTGGTGCTGGCGGTGGAGCCGGACCCGGATTTCCCGACGGTTTCGGTGGATTACCGCAAGGCCTGCGAACAGGTTATCGATCATTTCTACGAGTTGGGCCACCGGGATATTGTTTATGCGCACGGTATTTCCCGTTACAGCGAGCTGCGTTTGCAATACAGCCGGGAAGCCGCTACGAAGTACGGGCTCAAGCTCCGGCAGTGCCTGGTGGAAAGCGAAGTCGCGCCGGAAAAGGCATATTTCGCTTTTGCCAAGTTCATGACCATGGAGCATGGGTTTACGGCAGTGGCGTGCAGCAGCGACTTTATCGCCGGTGGAGTGCTTCAGGCTCTGACCGATGGCGGACTCAAAGTGCCGCAGGATGTTTCACTGGTGGGGTTCGACGGTCTGAGCTGGACCAAATTGCTGATGCCGCCGTTGAATACGATCCAGCAGCCGCGCTCGGAGCAGGGGGAGGCCGCTATGCTGCTGTTGGGCGAACTGATGAAGGACAACCGGCTCGACGGCCACGTGCTGGAATCCGTTTATCTTATCCGCAATTCAACCGCTCCTTGCCGAACGGCAGGAGCTAAATAATAAAGGTGAAGATATGAAGAAGATCGGTTTTATTGATCTGTTCATCGACGAATGGCATGCCAATAATTATCCGGCATGGATCAGACAGGCCCGGCGCGGCTCCGAATTCGAGCTGTTCATGGCCTGGGAAGAGTATCACAAACCGGAGGCCAAGCCATTGGCGGCATGGTGCGAGAAGTACGATGTTCGTCCCGCCCGGAGCATTGACGAAGTCGTGGAGGCCTGCGACGCTATTCTCGTGCTGGCGCCATCCAATCCGGAAGTGCACGAAAAACTCGCCGAGTTGCCGCTCCGCAGCGGCAAGCCGGTTTATATCGACAAACCGTTCGCTCCCGACAAAGCCGCCGCCGAACGTCTGTTCGCCCTGGCCGCCGCGCACGGTACGCCGATGTTTTCATCCTCGGCGTTGCGTTTCAGCGATGAACTGTTGGCGCATGTCCGCGGCGAAGCCAACAAACCGGTCAAATCCATGATCACCTGGGGCGGCGGCAGCAATTTCCCCGAATATGTCATTCACCAGTTGGAAATGATTGTGTCGACCATGGGAACCGGGGTAGGACGGTTGATGTACAGCGGCAACTCCACTGCCGAAACTGCCGTACTGGAATATAGCGACGACCGCCGCGCTTCGCTCACGCTTTCGTCTCGGCTGGGATTCGGCGCCATGCTGTGCTGCCCGCAAAGCTCGTTGGCCGTTCCCTCGGTGCATCATATGTTTGAGAATCTGCTCGAGGCCATTCTGGAGTTTTTTGCAACCGGAGTCGCGCCCGTTCCGCAGAATGAAACCATCGAAATCGCGGCCTTGCTCGACGCCGCCATTCGTGCCTCCGCACAGCCCGGCGTGTGGCTCGAAGTGAAATAATCAACCCGAAAGGAAATATTATCATGAATCAACAAAAACAACTGAAAGTATGCGTGATCGGGGCCGGCGCCATTGCCCAGGGCAGCCATATTCCCGGCTACGCCGCCAATCCTCAATGCGAATTGACCGCCATCGCCGACGTCGACCCCAAGTGTCTGGAACAGGTCAGAGCCAAGTGGCAGTTCGCCAGGGAGTATTCCGATTACAAAGAAATGATTGTCAAAGAAAAACCGGACGTGGTTTCGGTCTGTACCCCCAACAAACTTCACGCGGAAATGGCGATTTTCGCCCTCGACCACGGCGCGGACCTCGTGCTGGAGAAGCCGATTGCCTTGACGCTGGAAGAAGGCATTCAGATCAAAGAAGCTGGTGAACGTAATCGCAAGCGAATCTTTGTTTGCTTCTCGCACCGTTTCAACGATATGATCGTTGCCGCCGCCCAGGCCATGAAAGAAGAGGCGATCGGCGAGCCTTACATGTTCCGGGTGCGTTTCGCACATAGCGGGCCGTGGCCGGGCTGGGCCAAAACCGACTGGTTTTACAACCCGGAAATGGCCGGAGGAGGAGCGCTGCTCGATATGGCGGTACATGCCTTCGACCTGGTCCGCCACCTGGTCGGCGAAGTCACCGCCGTCAGTGCCAAAACCGCCACTCTGCGCAAAGATATCAAGCTCGACGACAACGTGGTAGCCCTGCTGGAAAGCGGCAGTCGCTGCCTGGGATACGTCGATGCCGGATGGACCTGTCCCGCCGGTTTCAACGGCGTGGAAATCATGGGCGACAACGGCTTTATCGTAGTTGATTACATCAACGGCAAAGTCACGCTCAAGAGCGGGGTCAACACTCCCGACGGCACCGTCAAAATGACGGAAAAAATCCTTCGCGAAGGCGGTTCCCGTCCGCACTGGCGCAACCAGATGGCGGCAGTTACCGAAATGCTGCTGTCCGGCGCTGCTCCCACCCCGAATATCGATGACGGCCTCGAGGCCCTCAAAATAGCCCTGGCCTGCTACGAATCCAGCGCCTCCGGCAAGAGAGTCGCCATCGGCTGATAAATACTGAAGAGGCACGGAGAAGCACGATAAAAATTCCTTTTGTCGTGACCATCCGTGCCTTTCCGCACCTCTCCGTGCTTCCCGAAAATATTTCGATTTTTTATTTTTTCCACTCTTGATAATTCATCGACCCGACGTTATAATATAAATAGGGTAAACGTTTACCTTGATTTGCTGAATGAGGTCAATTGAAGTGAAAAAGAGAATTACCATTACGGAGATTGCCAAAGAGGCCGGCGTATCGGTTGCCACGGTTTCGCGTGTGTTCAATAATAAAGAATTGCACAAAGTCAGTCGTGAAAACCGTGAGCTTCTCGGCAAGCTCATGGAAAAATATCAATACAGCCCGAATCCGAATGCCCGCGGGCTGGCCTCGGGGCGCAACCGCATGATCGGTTTTCAGATCGCCAGTATTCTTTCGCCGATCATGAACGCCACCGTATTTGAGGCTTTGACCCGATGTGCGCATGAGAATAATTACACCATCGTGACCGGGCTTTCCAACTGGGATCACCAGGAGGAGGAAAAGTCGATCGCCGCGATGTTGAAACGCGGAATCGACGGTCTGATCTGGCAGCCGCTGGTGGCTTCCACGACCGATTTGCCGATGCGGGAAAAAATTCCTTTGATCTACTTCAACAAAGACTTGAGCCCGCAGATACCGAGCATTGGCACGGATGAAGAAGCGACCGGGGAAATGGCGGCGGAGTATCTGATCAAGCATCGCATTAAGAATATTTTTTATGTCGGCAGTTCCACCGATTATCATACACCGTTCCGCCTGAACGGTTGGCGGAAAGCTTGCCATGACAATAATTATCCGGAAGCTCAGATGATCAATGTTTTACCGAGTGTTTCGGCGCTGCCGGAGGAGCTCTTGAGCGAAGTAGTCCCTGGGAACGGTTTTTTCTGTACCAATTATCGCATTGCTCTGATGCTGGAAAACGTGATGCGCAATCGCGGAATTGAGAGTACCGGACATATTATCACCTATGGCGACATCAGCATTACCGATTATTTTCTGCAGAAACTGCCGCTGATCGCGCCGGATTCGGAGAAAACCGCCGCTCTTTTATTCCAAGCGATTCTGAATCGTATCGACAATAAAGCGGTTCCGCTCCATCAGAAGATCAAACCGTTATTGAAAATAAACGAAAATATATGATAAATGGAAGAGTACAAGATGAAAAATGTACTATTATTGAATTTCTGAAAGTTATTGCCATATTAGAGGATTGAAAAATGATGAAGAAAATCGGATTTATCGGTATGATGACGATTGTTGCCGTGGCGGTGTGCGCCGTGGAAATCTGGGCCTTTCCGAAACATGCCGCTCTCTTTAAGCCGTCACCGGAAGCGGTGCGGTCGTTTATGCAATGTCGGAATGACGCCTTGGAATTTCGCCGGACGGAGGAGATAAAGCGCGCCTCGGTTTACACGCAGGTCAAACTGCCCTCCAATGCCGGAATTGTCGGGCTGGAATCGCGTTACCGATCGGATGCTCCGGGATTTTGTCGCGTCAATTTCAACCTGGCCAATGCCGGAAACGGGAGCGCCGGTCGCCAGGTTATTCCCCTGCCTGCGGCCGGTGAATGGCAAAACGTCTGCCGATGGCTGGAAGTACCCTCCGGCGCCGTCTCCATGCAATTGATATGGGAACTGCCTTCGCAGGAAAAACCTTCTTCGGAATTCGCCCTTCAAGAGGTTCGGATCGATTTCGTGCCCGACCGTGCGAGCATTCCGTTTCGTTCGGTTCGAATGGATGAACCGCCGTCGAGCTGGCCCGGTGAACCGCTTCGCCATTTTTATGATTCCAACAGCGGCGAGACGGCCAAAGTTCAGAGCGAACTCCGTATTGCGCATGATCGCGACCGGCTCTACGTCGGTTTCATCGCCTACGAACCGATGGCCGGATCTCTGGCTCCCAAGCGCACGGAGCGGGATCGTTCCGTATGGACTGATGATTGCGTGGAGCTGTTTTTCTTCGACCCCGCCATTGAAAAAGGATATCAGTTCGGAGTCAATTCGATCAACACCCAGTTTGACGCCCTGTTGACCCAGAAGATGGCCGGCGATCCCTGGCGCGCCGACATCAGTTGGAACGGAGACTGGGACAGCCGGGTTTTCCGGTTCGACGACCGTTATGAGGCGATATTCAGTCTTCCCTGGAAGCTCTTCGGGGCGAATGGTCCGGCCGATCTGAAATTCAACGCGGCGCGCGAACGTATCGTCGTGCCGGAACTGTCCCAGTGGAATGCCGCCGTCGGCAAATTCCAGGATGTGGATAAATACGCCCGGATGACCTTTTCGCCTCAAGGCGGAGAAATCATCCGTTACCGCAACCTTGAAGTTCCGAGCTTTCAAGTCAAGCGTTCGCAAACCGTATTCAAAGAAGTTCTTTCGCCGGACCGGACGGGCCAGTACCGGGTTGGAGCCTGGTATTCCGGATTTTTTGCCATCGATTACCCCGAAGCGCTGCGCAAGAAATATTCGGATGAGGATTTTGACCGTTGGCAGCGTGAACTTCTGGAGGCCTGCGGTCAGGCCGGGATGTGCGGTCCGCTCTTCCCATGGACTACGACATATTTCATTGGCGGCCTCTCCGTGATGCGCGAAGCCAATCGCCGTCATGGCATGAAATTTCCCTATTACTTTAATTCCAGCGCTGTTCACGGACGGGTACTCAAGCAATCGAAAGACGATGTTATTTCCTATATGAACCGCATCGATTCAGCCGGAAAAGAATATGCCGATGCCGCGGTTCAAATGGCCACCGCCCTGAAACAATCACCGGAAATGAATTCATATCTGGATCTGGTGGACTTCTTTCTCGGTATCGATGAACCGACCAACAATATCCGCCGCATGTACAATCGCACGATGAATCCAACCGGGAAAGAGCTTCTCGACCGGTTCGAAGCTGAACTCAAGCGCGATTACGGATTCGGAAAATTCGGCCTTCCCGACCGCGAACCACCCGGCGATACGATTGCCTTTGAACGGATCGCATTCTGGCGCTGCTGGAACGACCGGTTTGCCGAAACCGTCAAGCGCACCACCAAGGCGCTACACGATCACTTTCCGGGTATTCCCTACCTGGGCTACAGCCGCAACACCACCGCCGGTGTCTGTACCCTCGACATCGCCTTGACCGCTCCGGGCACGGATTGGGTCGGCTGTGACCCGTACCCGACTGCGACCGCCTCATTTTACGGCTTCTCCCGCGCTTTGTATCATACCGGGTTCAGCGTCAAAATGCTCCGGGATCTCGCCCCGGACAACCGGATCGCGGTCATCCCTCAGGGATTCATTTATCACGGACGGCGGCCCGAGCCCGAGGACTTGCGCGAATGGGCTTCCCAGTCCCTTAAAAACGGCGCTTCGGTCATCTTCTGGTACGCCTCGCAGCTTGCTCCTCTGACGATGACCGCGGGATTCAATGCCATTCTCAATATCAACCGGCAGATCGCTGATCTTCCCGCTCTTGAACTGCCTAACAAAACCGTCAGTGCCATCTATTATTCCGATTATGATTGCTGGGGACTCGATGATGCCGGGGCCAACGCGGCATATACGGTTTATGCCATCCTGGGCGAGCATATCAACTGTAATTTCCGCTTCATCAGCAACTCCTTGCTCAAGCAGAAACGGTGCCGCCTTCAGGACTACAAGATCATTTATGTGCCGCGCTTGCGTTTCACCGATCCGGAACTCACCGCCGAATGGAAATCGTTTGTCGAAAATGGAGGAACCCTCGTCGTCTTCGACCCCGAATTCCTCCGTTTCAATATCGACGGTACAGCGGTGCCGGAGCGCACCGAATGGAGTGGCGGCATGACGCCGCGCCAGTCCGCCGTCTCATCGCTCCGTTTCGGTGACGGCCGGTTGACGGTAACCCGCGGCCCCCTTGATCCGGCGCCGTTCGGATACGATTTTGCCGCATTGCCTCAAAATGCCAGGGCGCTGGCCGTTTACGACGACGGAAAACCGGCCGTTATCGAGCGTCCTTGCGGAAAGGGACGGCTGATTCTCTCGGGAATCATGCCGTTCGGAACCGGTTCCGCCGCGGCTGAACCGGGGGCATGGCGGGACTTTTTTGCCATGCTCGCTGATTCGGTGGGCGAGGAGCGGAATCTGCCGATCTGGAAATTCAGATTGCCGGAAACTTCCGGTATCGCCATTGTTCCGCGAATTCAATAAAAGGAGACAATTTATGGCTCGAAAACGATCTTTTTCACTCATTGAACTCCTGGTTGTGATCGCGATCATCGTGATCCTGGCCGCCCTGTTGCTGCCGGCCCTCCAGAATGCCCGTGAATCCGCCCGTTCAACCCAATGCGGCAATAAATTGCGACAAATCGGATTCACCGCCGCTCAGTATCTCGACGATTACCAGCAGACCCTGCTGACTGTCAATTACAAAGACGCCAGTAGTCAATGGCAATACTGGGCAGGCCAGGTTGCACGTTATATCTCTCCGAAAGACCCCGATATTGAAATCACCTTCAAGAATGTTTATATTTCCAAACGCGGGGGAAAAAGTGTTTTCGACTGTCCCTCCGTCGCCATGGCCAACAGCGGAACTCTGGTCAGTTATGTCATCAATACCGGCATTCAGGATAAAAACTATCATTACGCCGGAGCGTCTTACCGGCATCGCGCCACCACTATTTATTTCATGGAGGGCGACGATGACGGCAACGGTTGGCGCCGGACCCGTCACTATAACGACAGCGGCTATACTCATGCCCAGGGGCCCCACCGGGGCTTTAACAACATCAACTGCTGGGATGGTCACAATGAGAGCCTGAAAACCATTTTTCACTCCGAATCCGGGCGCATGGGTAATCCGGGCGCCAGTCCTTATACAATCTTCGAACCATATTGGAAGTAAAATGAAAATTTCTTGTACCCCAATCAGTTTCAGCAAAAGTTTCTCGGAAAAAACCATGAATCACCGTGCATTTTGCGCCGTTGTCGCAGAAAATGGCGGCGATGGAATCGATGTGCTTGACCCCGCCTGTTACCCCTGGTTCTGGGAAAATCCGGAAAAACAGAAAAAAGAATTGCCCGCCCTCTTGAATGAATACGGATTGAAGTTGGCGGCGTGGGCGACCGGAAATCATTTCACCGAGCCGGAAAAGGACAAATTCGAGCAACAGGTCGAAATGGTTTGCAACAGCATTCGCGACGCCGCCGAGGCCGGAGCGCCTTGTCTGCGTATTTTCGGTGGCTATCATGCCGCTTGCGGTGGACCGCCCGGAATGACCTATGACAATGGGTTGGAATTGGTGCTGCGCGGCCTCGAACGGGTCGTGTCCGTCGCGGAAAAATGCGGCGTGGTTCTGGCGCTTGAGAATCACGGCAGAATTCCCGGGCTCTCGCAGGAAGTTTTTGCGCTGGTGCGTCATTTCAGCTCGCCGAACTTGCGGGTGCTTTTTGACGCCGCCAATTTTCTAGGTCGCGGCATGGATGAAACCGAGGACCCGCTCCAGGCATACGCCCGCCTCAAAGGATTGATTGTTCACGCTCATGTCAAAGACTGGACGTTTTGCGAGGCCGGCAGCGATGGCCGCCGTAATATACGCGCGGCGGTCGCCGGAGAGGGATTTGTTCCGCTTCGCCAGTTGGCTTATGAAATGGAAAAAGACGGTTATGCGGGGTATTGCTCCCTCGAATACGAGGCGGACCGTTTTGTCCCCGAGGCGGAAGGGGTTCCGCGGAGCCTGCAGTATCTTACCGTCTTGAAACGTAGCGCGGCATTATTAGAGAAAAGATAAAAGAGTAAAGAGTAAAGAGAAGGAGATTTCCAGCAAGTTGGAGCGAAGCGGCTCTGCTCTTTCCTCTTCCCTCTAAAAAAAGGTAAATTATGAAAAAAATTCGTATCGGTATGATCGGCTGCGGGGCTATGGGCAGCGGACACTTGAAGACTCTGGCGGAAATTCCGGCTTATGAGGTAACGGCGGTTTGTGATATTAAGCCGGAAAAAATGGATAACTTGGTTATCGGCAAACAGGTTCGGCGGTTTACCGATTACCGACAGTTGTTGGAATCCGGCCTTTGCGATGTGGTTTCCATTAATACTCCGCATCCGCTTCATCCGCAGATAGTCACAGATGCTTTTGAGGCGGGATTGCATGTCATGTGCGACAAGCCGATTGCGGTTTCCGTGTCAGAAGCGGAACGGATGATTGAGGCGCACCGGCGGAGCGGGCGGCTTTTCATGTCAATGTTTGCCATGCGCACGGCTCCGGTCAATCAGGAAATTCGCGCCTGGATCAGGGAGAAAAAACTGGGGAAAATCATCCGGGTGGAATTTACTTGTACGGAATGGATACGTTCGCAAAATTACTACGATTGCCAGGAATGGCGCGGCAGATGGTTGGGCGAGGGGGGCGGGCTCCTGATGAACCAGGCGCCGCATAATCTGGATTTGCTCTACTGGTGGTTCGGGGATATGAAAGCTGTCCGGGCGCAGATCGGAACGCGTTTTCACCGGATCGAAACCGAGGACGAGGTCAGCGCCGTGCTTACAGCGCAGGACGGTTTTCCGATTCATTTTTATGCCAATACCGGTGAGATGCCGGGCAAGGATTACCTGGAGGTTGTCGGCGACAAAGGCACCTTGATCCGCGAACGCGGCAAGCTCATATTCAAACAGCTTGAAACTCCGGTTTTTGAAACCATTGCGACCCATCCGGGATTTCCCGTCGCCAAGTTCGAAACCATCGAAATTGAGGTTGCAAAAAGGAAAACCACTTCACATGCGGCGGCCTGGCTGGATTTAGCCGCCGTCCTGAATGGGGAAAAAGATGAATTGATAATTCCCGGTGACGAAGGAATTCACGCCACGGAATTTGCCAATGCCATGACCATGTCTCATTTCACCGGCGCGGAGGTTAAGCTGCCACTTAACCGGGAGGCGTACGACAAGCTTCTCGCCGAATTGCGCTCCGGCGTTAGAATTCTTCAATAAAAAAAGGACAATGCAAATGAAACGTCTGTTATTTTTTGGCGCGCATCCCGATGATTGTGACATTCTTTGCGGCGGAACCGCGATTCAATGGACCCGAGCCGGGCATGTGGTGAAATTCGTATCTGTGACTAATGGCGACACCGGGCATTTTCGCCTGTCGCGCGTCGAAACCGCGGCCCGGCGTCGTTTGGAGGCCGAGGCGGCGGGCAGGGTAGGGGGCTTTGAATATCAGGTCCTCAACCATGATTGCGGATTGGAAAATACCCTTGCGAATCGCTATGAGTTGGTCCGGATTGTCCGGGAATTTCAACCGGACGTGGTGATTTCGCATCGGCTTTGCGATTACCACCCTGACCACCGGGCAACGGCTCAACTGGTGCTGGATACGGCTTACATCGTCATGGTGCCGCACTATTGCGAGGACACTCCGATTCCGGAGAAAATCCCGATTTATGCTTTCAGCTTCGACCGCTTCCAGGAGCCGCGCCCACACCGCACCGACGCCATTATCGAATTCGACAGCGTCCTGGAACAGAAATTGATGATGCTCGATTGCCATTCATCGCAATACTACGAGTGGTTGCCGTGGGCGGACGGCTACAAAGATTTCGATGTCACGAAGCTGAACCCGGCGGAGAAAAAACAGTGGCTTCTACGCTGGTGCGAGCGTTTCAAAGCTCCCACCGAATCGGCGCGCGAAAAACTCTGCAGTTTCTACGGTGAGGAGCGGGGCCGGAAAATCATCTACGCCGAGACTTTCGAACAGTCACCCTATTCCCGCCAGCTTCCGGTCGAAGAATTCCAGAAATTCATGATGCCGTAATTTTACGGCAATAAATCGTCATCTGAAGATAGGGATAAATGATTCTTTGTGGAAACTACGCTACGTCCAAGTTCTTTTTCTGTTTCTTTGCGCGCAACTCCGGCCACTTTGCCTCCACGTTTGGCGATTCTTTGGTTTGCTACAAAGGTTTCCGGTTGTTCTTGCTGAGAAATCTCGGTGGTTACTCGTTCGCCAAGCATGGTAAATATCAATTCTAAGTCAGTCATATGGTCACGCAAGTTTTGATTGGGCTTATCCAAACCTTTAAATGCCTTATAAGCTGAGGGGGACATTCCGAAGCTTGCTTTGGTGATTTCAGCAGTTAATATTGCAAAATCCCGATCAGATTCAATTCCGCGTTTCTTCCATTCGTCGGTAAGATTCTGGCGGATTGCAATTCCACGAAGTCGTTTGTCAATCCAATCCTTCGGGTAACCCTTCTGCTCATAAAGTTCCTTCATTCGCTCTTGTGCTAATTCTGGATTTTCGATCTCTTGGACTCGATCATAGCCAACCTGAGCCAGCCATTGTTTAAATGGCTCAGCCTTGGGTGATGGGATTGATTGAATAATACGAAAAAGCCCTTTTACATTAGCACAGTCTGTTTTATAAAATTTCCCATCCGCAGCCTCCAATTTCAGTCCGTGACAAAACGTCACGATCTGACCTCCTTCCTGATTTAACCGTTGCTTAAGCTTGCGCCAGTAGGCCCCGGCGTTGACACTGTCTGTTAAAGCCCCCACTATATCGACAATGGAGAAATACCATTCTTCCATATGCCAAATTCTGCGAATTTCCTTATTCTGAAAAACTATCAATCTATTATTCGGGCTATCCATAAATTTCATCTTTCGTAATAACGATCTTTTCTGAAATATATACGAATTAATCAAAATTGCAAAGCCAACAATTCATGATGCCGTAATCTTACGGCTTGGCGAAGGCTTTTTTGCCGGAATTGGTGTAATATTCGACATGAAGTTCGGCGCTGCCGACATTGGCGGCATGACCGTCCAGAAAAGCGACATTGCACGAATTACGATGCCGTCCGCTAACAAAATCGGCGAACTTAACCGGGTCGTCGAGCAAGCCGGCGCTGGCTTTCGCTAAAACTGTAGGGTAGGCACCGGTGCCCGGCAAATAGATATCACCATTGGGACTGGCCTGTACATCGATCCTGAACCGGGAGAAATCCATCAGCATGTAAATGGCGGACGGATTTTTCCAATAATTGATTTTTTTCTGATCCTCGGCATTATTTGGAGCCAGATGGATATTCAACCCGTAAGTATAGTTATTAACGGGGACCGGACATTTATAGGGTTCGAATTTTGCTCCGGCAACTCGGTTGTTGTTGTTCCCGCGAAGCAATTGATACCACCAGGTGTTCTTGGTCCCTTCATTGACGTGACAGTAACCGCTGGTAAACCAGTCGGTACGGGAGGGCGGCAGGTATTCTTCGAATTCGCTGGAATACATCATCAGTTTGGCCGAATTGTCTTTGAGCAACGAAAGGCATTTGATGCTGATGGCTTTGGCCCGGGCCTGATTCAAAGCCGGCAGCAACATGGCGGCCAGGATGGCAATGATCGCGATCACAACGAGCAATTCAATGAGTGTAAAAATGTGTTTTGTTGACATGATTTATCGCCTCCTTATTCCATTTTCAGGTTTAGTTCACCGAAAGTTTCGATGGCATGGACTACGCCGCCGCTCCAGGAACTATGTTGACGGTTCTCTTTGCCGTCAGACTTCCAGGCATTTTTGCGGGTAAGCATCATTTTGATTTTGCTGTTCATGGAGATATTG
>JAVBRM010000171.1:0-32425 GCA_031548025.1 Victivallaceae bacterium
TAAGGGGAACTCAGCGTAATTTTCACCACCATTATTTTCCTGCCGGATCGACCGGAAGATATCGCGGAGGTCCGGAAACTTCTCGGTCATGAACGGGTGGAGGCGCTGGATTCGCCGGTGGATGTCAAGCAGGCCCTGACCACGGAATTCGTTGGGCGTTTCGGCTGGATCATGCTGGCGGCGGCGGGAATGGTGCTGTTTTGCGTGTCGATTTATTACCGGTCGGTTGTAACGGTGCTGTTGGCGATGCTGCCGGTGGCGGCACCGGGGGCGGTGAACCTGGCGGTGTTGGCGATATTGAAACGGCCGGTCAATCTGATGCATTGTTTCGGCATATTGATGATGATCGGACTGGCGGTCGATTACGGTATTTTCGGCCTACGGGCGGTGAAATGCGGACGGAGCGACCTGGTGCTGCCGGCGATGGGCATGTCGTTCCTGACGACGCTCGTCGGAGTGGGGGCGCTGCTGTTCTCGCGTCACCCGATGCTGTTCGATATCGGCCTGACGCTGGTCATCGGCATTACAGTAGCCTACTTGTGCGGCGTTCTGCTGGTCCGGGCACTGGCGCAATTGGCGATACGGCGGAAACTCCTGAAATTCATGGTGCTGCCGGGCCTCCTGCTATTGGCGGTTGGCGGCGGCTGCCGAACCTCGCCCTTCGCACATCCGGAGTATCCGCAACTCGACCGGTCGGAATCGGAATTGCGGGCGGAGCTGGCCGATTGGAACGCCGGTCGAAACACTCAACCCCTGGTGGTTCACAGCAATATGGTGATTGATTACGGTTTCTTCTCGCTGGCGCTGCTGGCGGTGGTCCAGGCCGATTTCCCGACACGTGAAATCAAGGCCGCGGCGGTAACGCCGGTGGGCATGAAGATGTTCGAATTGTCCGGTCGAAACGGCGCGGTGGAAAATAGCGCTATCGCCGCCGTCATCCCGGAAAAAGACCGCGCCGAATTTGCCGAGGCGATTTTCCGGGACCTCAACCGGATTTTCTTTGACCTCGAGGCTCCGGCGGACGGCGAATGGCTGCCGGAGGAACGAATGCTGGTCATCCGGCGGAAACTTCCGGACGGACGGACCGAAAAATATCATTTCGCCGGTAATCCGCTGCGGCTGACCGCCAAGAGTTGCGGGGGCTTTTTCAGGAAGGATTACCAGGTGGATTTTTACGACTATACGCGGACGGCGGCGGGCTGGCAACCCGGCAAGGTTTTTTACCGGAATTGCCGGGGGTCTTATACGATTGCCGTCCGAAATACAGAGAAGGAGGCGGGGCAATGAGCATACGCGAGGAATTGAAACAGCGGTTCGGTCCGGTCAGTTTCGCGGATGACCGGATCACGGGGACACTGCGGTTCGATGAGAACTTCCCGGGATTTGCCGGGCATTTCCCGGAACAGCCGGTCGTGCCGGGGGTTTGCCTGTTGGAAGCGTTGATGGCATTGGTGGAGTTGGCGACCGGGAAACGCCATGAAATCGCCGGAATCCGGCAGTTGAAATTTTTCCGGCCGCTTCTTCCGGGAGACGAATTGGAAATCACACTGACGCTGGAAGAACGACTCTGCCGCGGACAAGGCGAGCTCAACGGAGGCAAAGTGTTGAAAGCGGTAGTGGAATTGGAGGAGTTATGAGACGAAAGAAAAGTTATTTTACGCCCGAAGCCGGTGATCCCCCGCCGGTGGCGGTGACGGTCGAGCGGCGTTTGAAGTTCAGCGAAGTCGATGCGCTGGCCATCGCCTGGCACGGGCATTATCCCGCGTTTTTCGAGGACGCGCATACCGAACTGATGCGCAAGGTCGGTTTGACCTACGAATGTTACGGCAAATGCGACGTCGGCGCGCCGATCGCGCAACTGCATGTCGATTATCATGCGCCGTTGCGGTTGGACGAGAAATTTCAGATCCGGGCCGAGCTCAAATGGCACGACGGCGCCCGCCTCAATGTCGAGTACACCGTGCGGCAGGAGAACGGCGAAGTGGCGGCGACCGGGTATACGGTACAGCTTTTCATCAATATGCAGACCGGCGAACCCTACATGTTTGCGCCGCCGATCTACGAAGAATGTCAGAAAAAATGGCGATCCGGAGAATTTCATGAGTGAAAAACCGGTCATAGTCGGAGCGGCCATGCTCACGGCGGAGGGCGCCGGATTGGAACGCAATTTTGCGGCGTTGCTCGCCGGGCGGACGGCTTTTGCCGCGCCGCGCCATTTCGGCGGCGGCAAATTCCACTGCGGCATTATCTCCCGGCTGGACGATTCGACGGACCGCGAAATTTCCCGGGCAGAAGTCCTGCTTGCTCTGCTTCACGCCGAGACGGACGGTTTTGACCTGCCTCCTGGAGCGCCGCTCTATCTGGCGACGACGGTTGGGGCAATTGACCGTCTCGAGCGCGGCATTTCCGGCGATGGCTGCCGCTATTTGCTCGAACGGGCGGCGGCGCTCTGGCAAAGGCAGAATAAAATCCTGATTTCGGGTGCCTGCGCCTCGGCTCAGTTGGCGGTGGCCGAAGCGGGGCGGTCCATCGTGGCCGGAGAAACCGATTACGCACTGGTGGTCGGCTGCGATATCTGCAGCGAATTCGTCTGTTCAGGTTTTCAATCGCTCGGCGCATTGTCGGCGCGAAAAACCTGCCGCCCTTATGATACGGAGCGGGACGGATTGCTGCTGGGCGAAGGCGCGGGGGCGGTATTGTTGGCAAGTCCCGAAGCGGCACGGCGCGACCGGCGCGAAATACTCGGCCGTCTGGCGGGCTGGGGAGAATCCGCCGACGCCATTCACGCGACCGCTCCCGATCTTTCGGGGAACGGGCTGGCATTGGCAAGCCTCCGGGCTTTCGAACGGGCCGGGTGGCGGAGCGGCGACATCGGCTGCGTCCTGGGGCACGGCACCGGAACGAGTTACAATGACGAAGCCGAAATCGCCGCGATTGCCCGTTGGTGCGGAGATGACGGCGTACCGCTCTTTTCGGTAAAAGGCAACTGGGGGCATTCCCTGGGAGCCGCCGGTATCCTGCAGATGATCACGGGCCTGGTGGTGTTGCGGCACGGCGAAATTCCGCCGCAGGCCGGGCTGAAACAACCGGCGCCGGGAGCCGAAAAAATGGTATCGCGAAACGTTCGCAAATTGGGCAAATGCCGTGGGGTTTTGAGTTTGAACGCCGGTTTCGGCGGGATCAATTCCGCGTTGGCGCTGGAGGTGGAACTATGAGAATCATTGCTGCCGCCTGGATCGACCGGGCTGGAATTTCAAGTCGCCGCCACGGACTGATTGCTTCCGGCGGAGAACTGCCGGAATTGCGCGACGCTCTGCTGGCGCGTTTTCCGGGCAACTGGAAATTCGACAATTTCCGGCGCGGTTGCCGGGCCGTGAAAATGGCGCAACTGGCGGCGGTCGCGGCTTTCGCCGATGCGGAAGAAACGATTGCCGCTGACCGCCTGGCGGTGCTGGGCTGGAACGGAGCCGGATGCGCGGCGGAAAACGAGGCTTATTGGGAAGATTATACGACGCACGGGCGCGAATCGGGGCGCGGTTCGCTTTTTGTACCGACTCTGGCCAGCGCTCCGATGGCGGAGGCGGCGATTACCCTCGGCGCGCGCGGCGGAGTCTGTTACCGGGCCGAAGATGCGAAGGCAACGGACTTTCTGAAATCGCTGGAACGGAAATTCGACCTCGAAGGACCGGAGTATAAGCTGCTTTTGATGGAGATTTCCGCTTCAGAGGCTACCGCCGTCATATTTGCCGCCGGAGGCGCGCTGCCGAAAATACCGGATGAAATTCCGACACTTTATTCATATATATCACATAAAACCGAGAGGGAATAACCGTGAAACTGCTGCTGATATATCCCAAATGGCCGAAATTGCCGAACCAACCCGAATTTAATTTGCCGCCGATCGGACCGATCGTTTTCGCGGCGACGCTGCCGGAACGAGTGGAGGTGGAATTTTGCGATGAGAACGTCGAGCCCGTCAATGAAAATGTTTCCTGCGACCTGGTCGCCATTTCCTGTATGCTCAGTTGCCAGTCGCCCCGGGCGTTCGAACTGGCCGACCGTTTCCGGGAGCTGGGCAAGACGGTGATCATGGGCGGAATCGCGATTATGTTGCATTCCGAAGAAGCAATGAAACACGCCGACGCGATTTTTCTGGGCGAAGCCGAAGGGCGCATGGACCAAGTTATCCGGGACTTCGAGGAAGGCAAACTCCGCCGCTGCTATGATTATTTGCGCAACCATCCGGATACCGCCCTGATCGGCCCGGCCCGGCGCGACCTGCTGAAATACGAACTTTACAACTACCGGGGCGTACAGATGGTCGACCTGGTTCACGCTTCGCGCGGCTGCCGTTTCAACTGTTTTCCCTGCTGCACGCCATTTCTGGGAGGGCGCAATTTCCGGCCGCGGCCGATCGACCGTGTGGTCGAGGAGCTGGAGGGCATCGCCAATTCGCGGCTCTTTTTCGTCGACAACTCGCTTGCTCAGGATGATGACTGGGAAAAGGATCTTTTCCGGGCCATCGCCCCGTTGAAGAAGCGTTGGGTTTCACATCCGGTGAAGGACGATCCGGAGATTTTGAAACTGGCGGCCGAGGCCGGTTGCTGGTATGTTTACCAGGCGATTTTCGACACTTCCGACTATATCCGGAAACGGGTCCAACTCTACAAGGATCACGGCATCGGCGTCGAAGGGACCATCATTCTCGGCACCGACGAGCAGTCGCTCGACGATATCAAGCGTCTGGTGGATTTCCTGTTGGAAATCGATTTGGAGCTGGCGGAGTTCACCGTATTGACGCCGTTTCCGCATTCGGCTATCGCCGGTGAGCTCGAGGCCCAGGGGCGCATCCTGCACCGCGATTACCGGCGCTATACCGCCGGTGAAGTCGTCTTCAAACCGGCGAAAATGACGGTTGACGAACTGCAATGGGCTTATCAGTACGCCTGGGACACCTTTTATGCCCAAACCAGCAAGGAATTCAAAATGGCGAAACTTTATCTGGACGTCATGAAAAAAGAAGCTGCCGACGGCCGCCCCACTCCGCTGGGCATGACCGGCCGCCGCTGGGGGAGAGAAAGATGAGGGTTCTGCTGGCGTCTTCAAATTTCTGCATCGAGCCCTACCGGGTGTATCCGCTGAGTATAAGCGTGCTGGCCGGAGCCCTGAGCGAAGCCGGGCATCAGGTCCGGCAATTCGACCCGGCGGTATACGGGGAAAATCACTTGGCGGAATTGGAAAAAGCGGTCGATGAGTTTCAGCCGGAATTGATTGGCGTCAGCATCCGCAACCTGGACCTGGTCGACAGCCGGAATATCGACGATCAACTGCTCTCCGACAGCTTGAAATTCATCCGGGCGGTACGCGCCATGGACCGGGCACCACTGCTGCTCGGCGGCGCGGGTTTTTCGCTGTACCCCGATGAACTGCTGAAACTTACCGGAGCGGAATACGGCATCGCCGGTGAAGGAGAGGAAGCAACCCTCGAACTGCTTGAGGAAATCGCCGCAGCCCGGGCACTTCCCGGTGTACGCCATGGGCGGCCCGGCCGTCAGGCCCGGGCGGTATATGATCCGGTTATCGCGGAATTTTATCATCGCGAATGCCATATCCTGCCGGTACAGACTAAGCGGGGGTGCGCTCTCCGCTGTTCCTACTGCACCTATCCGGCGCTGGAAGGGCGGCTGATCCGGGAACGCGAACTGGAGGAAGTCCTGGAGGACATCGCCGGACTGCATGAAAAATACCCCGACGCGATGATTTATTTCGTCGATGCGATTTTCAACGACCCGGAACGCCGTTTCGTCCGCCTGACCGAAGAGCTGATCCGCCGGAAACTCAATATCCACTGGTCCGGCTTCATCACGCCGGGATATCTGCGCGACGGCGACCTGGAGCTGATGGTCGAAAGCGGCCTGATTTCCGCCGACCTCGGCATCGACGCGGGCAGTGATGCCACGTTGCGCGGCATCTGCAAACCTTTCAGCTTTGACGCGGTCCGCGACTGCTGCCGCAAATTACAGGCGTTGAGCATCGGAGTGACCGGCAGCGTGATGTTCGGCGGTCCCGGCGAAACTTACGGGACCATTGCCGAGGGCATCGATAATTTGTTGTCATTGGAATCGGCTTATATCAGTATATTTTCCGGTATCCGGCTGTTGCGCGGCGCGCCGATGCTGGAGCTGGCGCAGCGCGAAAACCGGATTCCGCCCGATTGGAACGGCATCGGTTCGCTGTTTTATTTCGCGCCGGGGCTGGACCCGGAAAAGGTCCACGAACAACTCAAACGCGGCTTTGAGGGCAACCGGCATTGCATTTATCCGCCGGCCTCGCGAAATGCCGACCTGCGGCTGCTTCATGCTTTCGGCTATTCCAAACTCCACAAACTTCAGTTAACCGGGGGCGGCAAGCGGTAAATGACCGGCGGCAAGAAAAATATCTGGTGCGTGATTCCGGTCTATAACAATGCCGGAACGGTCGGCGACATCGCACTGCGTTGCCGGAAGCAAATGCCGCAAGTCCTGGTAGTGGACGACGGCAGCACCGACCTGCCGACTGATTTCGCCGGAAAAATGGCAGAAGCGGATATTCAGTATCTGCGTTTCGAGGCAAACCGCGGCAAGGGTGCCGCGATTTTGTCGGCGGCGGATTTCCTGAGCAAACGCGAAGCCGACTACATGATCACCATCGACGCCGACGGACAACACCTGCCGGAAGACTTGCCGCAATTCCTGAAACTGCTGGAAAAAGAAGATGATCTGCTGCTGGTCGGCTGCCGCGACTTCAACGCGCCGGAGATTCCATCCGGCAGCCGGATCGGGCGAAAAATCGCCAATTTCTGGTTTCTGGTGGAAACCGGCAAAAAATGCGGCGACTGCCAAAGCGGTTTTCGCACTTACCCGGTCCGGGCATTGCGAAAAATGAAGCTGTTGACGCGCCACTATAATTTCGAAACCGAGGTCATCACCCGAGGGGCCTGGGGACACCTGAAAATCCAGGACGTACCGATCCGGGTGATTTATCCGGAACGCGGCCGGCGGGTTTCACATTTTCGCCCTTGGCTGGACAACCTGCGGATTTCGCTGATTCATACGCATCTGGTGGGCTTGCGGCTACTGCCTTTCCGGCAACCGGACCTGACCGAAGGGCGCTATGCGCCGGAGCTGGATTTCCGCCGTCATCCCTTCCTGAGCATGAAAAAAATCCTGTTGGCCAACCCGGAACCGCTACCGTTGGCGACGGCCGCCGCGCTGGGTACCATCCTGGCGGTATTGCCCTTGCCGGGGTTGCATTCACTGACTATCGCTTACTGTTGCGCGAGACTGCGCTTGAATGTTGTGATGGGGTTGGCGATTCAAAATCTTTTCAATCCCCCTTTTACCCCGGTGCTCTGCGTTGAAGTCGGGCATTTCCTCCGCCATGGTACTTTTTTGACCGAAGTTTCGATGCAGACATTGTGGCACGAAATTCATCTGCGGGCCTGGGAATGGCTTCTCGGCAGCCTGGTGCTGGCGCCTATCTTCGCGCTGCTTACCGGGGTAGGCACTTTCCTGACGGCTTCCGCTCTGCGGCGTCGGCGCGTCCGTTCCAAACACCTGAGCGCCACCCGCGGGCAACACGGCGGAATCGCTTTTTTCAAAATATTCACCCGGATTTTCGGGGGCCGGCATGCCTGTAATTTCGTCTGGTGCGTGGCCTGGGCTTACGCGGTATTTGACCGTCGGGCACGGCGGGCGGCCCTCCCCTATCTCAAGGCGCGTTTTCCGGAAGCCGGAGCATGGAAGCTCACCTGGCACCTTTATCGCCTGATTGTCGCCCAGGGGCAGGTGCTGGTGCTTTCGCGTTGCGGCGGCCAGGCCGTCTGCCCCTATGACACCTGGCCCGAAGGAGTGGAATATTGCCGGCAGCACCCGGAGCGCGGCATGATCGTGCTCTGTACGCATTTTGGCGCCTGGCAGACGGCACTGACCGAATTGCCGGGGCTGGAACGACCGATCCGGTTGTTGGAACAACCCGACGCCAACCGGCAATTGCATAAACTGATGAATGTCGCCGCACCGGAACAGCCGGTCGGCCTGATCGCGGCGGACCGGTCGCTTTTCAGCCTGTTGGACGGGCTGGAAGCGCTCTCCCACGGCGAAGTCCTCTGCATCATGGGGGACAGGATCGGCAATGCATCGGTACTGCACGGTGAGTTTCTGGGCCGCGATTTTGAATTTCCGGCTTCGCCGTGGTGGCTGGCGGCGCGAAGCAACTGCGCGATACTGCCGGTTTTCTGCGCCCTGAAACTGCCGCGTTACGAACTGGATTTCCGCTTTTTCCCGCCGATCGAAGTTCCAAACCGGCTGGACGGGCGGATGGAGGCGGCTGATTTCGAGCCGTACTTGAAAGAGTATATCCGGGCTCTGGAATCGATGGCTCGTGAGTATCCCTATCAACTTTTCTATTTTGAGACACGAGAGTAAAAATTCAGGCCCGTGCTTGACAAAATAAGTTTATCGATGTATTATGTGCTAAAAAAATAAATAATGAGGTGAGAAGATGGACGAAAATACCGCGGCATTCAGGCGGGAATTTAAACAAAACCTGATCGAGTGGCTGAAACTCGATCACCTGAAAGCGGAGGATATCGTCGATACCGACGCGATTTTCGGCAGCGGTCTCGGGCTTGATTCGCTCGACGCGGTGGAGATCGTGATTATGCTCCAGCGCAAGTACGGCATCGCCCAGAAAGAAGTGGATGAAAACCGGGCGATCTTCGCGACTTTCGAATCGCTCAGCGATTTCGTGCAGAATCGGATGAACAAGTCATGACTGGAATTCTCGGGTTCGGCGTCATATCCAGCCTCGGGGAAAACGCCGGGGAGCACCGGCGTAATCTTTACGGCGCGCCGCCCCTGCCCCATGTCCCGCGCCGGATCAAGACCGCACTCGAACTGCCGGTGTTTGAACTGGATTTCATGGCCGGAGCCGAGCCGGACGGTCCGGGCGGCATGACCATGTGTTATCTGCGCCGGGCGCTGAAGGAAGCGCTGGCCGCGGCGGATATTACAGCGGCCGAACTGGCCGGGGAACGGGTCGGGGTTTGCCTGGGCACAACCGTGGCCTGTCAGTTGAACGATATTCCATTTTACGCCGAACTGCGCACCGGCAAACTTCCGTTGCCGCGCGCGGTGAAATCATACGTCGGAGGTTGTCCCGCCGACTGGGTACGGCGGCATTTGGGGCTCAACGGCCCGGCTTTGACCGTAGCCAACGCCTGTACTTCGGGCGCCGACGCCATCGGTATCGGCGGCGAATGGGTGCGGGCGGGTATTTGCGACCTGGCTATCGTCGGCGGCGCGGACGAAATCAATCAGGTCCCGCTGGTCGGCTTCAATGCGCTCGGGGTCTGCTCGCGGCGGCCTTGCCGTCCCTTTGACGGCGACCGCGACGGCCTGAATCTCGGCGAGGCCGGTGGAATATTGATTCTCGCCTCGGAATCTTACCTGAAACGGCGCGGCCGGAAGGCGGGATTTTCGTTGCGGGGATTCGGCAAAAGCTCGGATTCCTTTCACGTAACCCAGCCGGACCCGAGCGGCGACGGACTGGAAAAAGCCATTTCTCAGGCCCTGAAAACGGCTGGCCTGACTCCGGATGACCTGGCATTCATCAATGCCCACGGCACCGGAACCCGGACGAATGACCAGACCGAGGCAACGGTATTCAGCCGCCTCGGATCGGGCAAAATTCCCTTTATGTCCACGAAAGGAATGACCGGGCATACGCTGGGAGCCGCCGGGGCCATCGAGGCGATTTTCTGTTGTCTGATGTTGTCCGAGGGCGTCGCTGTGCGCAGTTCCAACTTTACCGAATCCGACGATCTGCCGGCGCTTCCGTTGCGGGAAAACCGGCCGGTCAACCGGCCTTTCGCGCTGTCCACTTCACTGGCCTTCGGCGGAGCCAATACCGCGCTGGTAATCGGCAGGGAGGAATGAATATGTATATCCGGTATTTTGGAATTTTTCGCACGGAACCGGAAGAAGGGACCGAATTTCTTTCCGAGGAAGTCCTCCGAAGTGTCCGGCGAAACGGAAGCCTACGCCGCGCCGACCGCTATACGACGTTGTTGGTCGCCATGGCTCGACTGACCGCGGAACGCTGCGGCCTGACGCCGCCATTCACGGACACGGCGCTGATCGATGTCACCGCCTGGGGGCCGCACAATACCACCTTTTCGGTATTGGACGACATTCTGGATTATCCGGAGGACCAGGTGCTGCCGACCAAATTTTCGCATTCCGTCCACAACGTCGCGCCCTCGTATGTCGGGATTGAGCTGGGAATTCACGGCGCCATTTACACGCTGTCCGGCTTTGACGATCCGTGGTTCGACGCGGTGGAACTTGCTTCCGCGCTGCTTGGCTGTTACTCTCGGGTATTGATTCTGGGCTTGGATGAGGCCGGGTGTTTGACCGAGGCCCTACCCCGGCTCTGGCCGAAACGTTTTGACCGGGAGTGGCGCGAAGGCGGCGCGGCGTTGTTGTTGAGCCGCGACCCGGCGGAAAACTGTTACGGTACGCTGGAATTGACGCGTGGCGAGCCGGCGGTTTCCGGCCGCTTCGATTTCGGATGCGATGCCGGATTCGCGCCGCGTCCGGGTATGGAAAAAGTAATTTTACGGCGTTGCCCGCCGCATGAAGATAATGGCGAAGGAGGTTGGAAAAATGGCTGACAAAGCCCTGATTCTGGGAAAATTGCTCGAGGAAATTTCGGTAATTACCGGTTTGCCGTGTGAACGTTTATGCGCGGATTGGCCGTTGAGCCGAAACGGGATCAATTCGTTGTGTTTCATCGAACTGGTTCTCGCGATCAAGCGGGAATGGGGACTGGATTTTCTGAGCGGCGGCCTGAGTTCGGAGGATACCGCGTCGGTGGCCGCGTTGAGCGAACGCATTGCCCGGGAGCTGCCTTGAAAGTCCGCCGTTATGCCAATGGATTCGACTGGGTTGCCGCCGGACTGAACGCGGCATGCCGGAGGTTGCCGGGCGGCGGCAATCATTTTTTACTGGCGTTTCATTTCGACCGGCCGGTGAGCGCCGGTGAGCTGGCGGAACTTTTCGGCGCATTGCCGGAAAGTGTGCTCGGCCGGTTGCATGGAGAATGGCGGCGCGCCTGGAATCTGGCGCCTTACTGGAAAAGCGGCCAAGCGCGAAATATCGAGATTTCAGAATTAAACGGGACCTTGGAAACATTTGCCGACCAGCCATTGCCGCCTCGCGCCGCGCTGACGGCGGCGGTATCGGAAAAAGGCGGCGAATGGGGCGTGGTTTTCAAGTTCAGCCACCTGCTGTTCGACGGCGCGGGAGCGGAACTCTTTTGCCGGGCTCTTTTCGGCGATCCTACGGTGTTGGAAGTTGCGGTGCGTGAATCGAACGGCCCTTCGCTGAACAACTGGCGGCGTTTGATCGGCGCGGGCGGACGCCTCAACCGTATGACCATCGCCATTTCCCGGAAAAAACCATCCGGGATACCCGCTGTTGAAGACGCGGGAGGCATCCGTTACCAATGCGCCGAGCTGTCCGCACCCGCTCTGGCAGCAGCGGCCGATAAACTGATGGGGCCTTTTTCGCTGGCCGCTTTGACGGCCGGGGCGGTGGCCCGCGGCGTCTGGCGCTGGGGGGCGATTCATCCGGAGCGCTGGCAGGATGGACGGATGGTAATACCGATGTCGATTTCACGGCGTTCGGCCCGGGATGGGGATGCGCGGATTTTCTTCAATTACTGGAGCATATTGCCGCTCTGGTGGGACGCGAACGGCGAAGAGCGCAATCTCAAATGGTGGGCCGGAGAAGCCAAGGCGCGGATGGTTGAGTTTCAGATCGCCCGGTTGCCGGAGGACTTCGAAACGGCGAATCTGCCGATGCGAATCCTGCCGCCGTCCCTCGAGGGCAAGCTGGCGGTCAGCCGTTTCGACGGCGGCGCGGGTACGGTGATGTTCTCGCTTCTGCCCGAAACCCAGGTTCCGGAAACTTGGGGAGCACGGCGGATTTTGAATGTGCGGCATTTGCCGTTGATGCCGGCGCGGCCCGGCATGGGATTTTTTTTCACCCGTTGCGGCGACCACTTGAATCTGGTGCTATCCAGCCGCCGAAACCTGCTTGACGATACGGAGGCGGAAGAACTCTTTGCCGCGGTACGGCGGGAATTGCATGAGATATTGGAGCAATCATGAATATTTATGAAACAATTTGTGCCGAGGTCGGTTCTTATGACGGCTTGGCCGTGGTGGATGGGAAACGCCGGTACAGTTATCAGGAATTGTTGGCCGAAAGCGCGGTGATTGCCGGCCGTTTGCGCGGTTTGGGGATCGAACCCGGCTACCGGGTCGGGGTGGAATTGGAAAACTCCGCCGGTTATATCGCGGTAAGCCTGGCGGTACTCGGCTGCGGCGCGGTAATCGTGCCCATCTCCATGCATCTGCCCGAGGCAGAAAAACAGGAAATCAGTGAAAAAATCGAGCTCAACGCATTGATTACCGGCGGCGGGACCGCTGACTGGCAGTGCCAACTCTTTCCCGAGCATCCAGTTCGGACATTGGATCTCAAAGATGGGCGTTCCGCCGCTTTCATCCGCTTCTCCAGCGGTACGACCGGCGGCAGCAAGGGGGTTGTCCTCTCGCACCAGGCGGTATTGGAACGGACCGCGGCCTGCCGAAGACTGCGGATCGAAGAAGGCGAAGCCGTGCTGTGGGTACTGGATATGGCCTATCACTTTGTGGTGACGATCATCCTTTTCCTTCGACGCCGGGCGGTGATTATCATGACCGGAATGCCGTTGGAGGAGAGTATGTTGCGCGGTTTGCGCGAGTATCCGATCCGGTTGCTTTACGCTACCCCCTATCATTACCGGCTGCTTACCTCTTCGCCCGACTTTACCCCGGAACTGCTGGCGCCGGTCCGCCAGGCGGTTTCCACCGCCATGAGGCTGGAACGGGAGGACGCGGCGGCGTTTACCGCTAAATTCAACGTGCCGTTGCTCCAGGCTTACGGTATTATCGAAGTCGGATTGCCCTGCCTGAACGATGATTTTTCCGGCGAACGCGTCGACTCGGTCGGAAAACTGCAAGATGCCTACGAATTGAAGTTGAACGGAGAGAGTGACGGCATCGGAGAAATCTGCCTGCGCGGTCCCGGTCTTTTCGATGCTTATTTTTCGCCGTTCGTCCGGCGTAGCGAACTTTTTCCAGACGGATTTTTCCATACCGGCGACCTGGGACGGGTTGACGCCGAAGGATATCTTTTTATCGTCGGCCGCTCGAAAAATATGATCAACTTCATGGGCATGAAGATTTTCCCCTATGAGGTGGAAACCGTGCTGAACAGTTTTCCCGAAATCCGGGAGTCGCTGGTGAACGGGCTGCCGACTCCGGGAGTCGGTGAAATTCCGGCGGCCACGCTGGTGCTGGCTGAAAATATCAGTTGGAGCCGTGAACTGGAGCAATCGATCCGGCGGCGTTGTTTCGCCCGGCTGTCGGCCGAAAAAGTTCCCAAACATTTTACCGTGGTGGAGCGTCTGGAACGGACCGCGAGCGGCAAACCGGTGCGCAAAAAATGAAGCGACTGAATTGTCGGGAACTGCATGAATATGCCTTTTTCCCAAGTGTGTTGCGTGATGGCCTGACCGATTTTCTGGGGTTCTTTGCCGCTTATTCAGGAATCTATCGGGGCGTTGAGGAAAGAGTGGCCGATTTGATCCGGCAGAGCGGCGAAAATATCGTGGTGGAGGATTGCGCCGGCAGCGGTTTTTTCGGGTTCCACCTTGCCCGGCGGCTGCCGCCGGTTTCCTACCGCCTGGCCGATCTTTACCCGAATCGGAACTGGCGGACACTTGTCGAACGAAGCGGAGGAATGCTGCAGGCGGAGGACGGGCCGCTACCACTCCGGGAGTCGATCATTCATCGCCCCGGAATACATCTGGTGCTTTCCGCGCTGCATCATTTTTCCGAGGAAGAACTGACGGAATTGCTGCGCTTGAGCGCCGAACAAAAACGCATCCTGGTGTTTGCCGACTACTCGGAGCGGAAGGTCATCCGGGAAATCCTGGCCGCGCCATTTGGATTGCTTTTTGTCTTGTTGACGGCACCGCTGGTGTTTCCCTTTTCCTGGAAACGGCTGTTTTTCACTTATATCGTACCGGCCATACCAGTTCTGGTGTTGGTCGACGGATTGATTTCGCGACTGCGAAGCTATCGGCTGGACGAGCTCAAAAATATGATTTCCCGCATAAATTTGCCGCATAATTGCCAAATCAGTTGCGGAATCGATAAAAAATGGTATAGTATATCCGTGTGTTGGATGATAGTGACGCCGTTTGAAACCGGCAGTGTCCGGAGAGAATACAAATAACAAGAAGGAGAAAAAGGAAGATGAAACAGAAATTGATGCTTATGGCTGGAATGTTGTCCGCGGTCATGATTTTCGCGGGATGCAGCAGCACGCCGATCCCCAACCATGTGGAACCCGGCATCACCAACCGGGCCAATGTGGTCAATGCCGTCGGAATCTGCTTGAAGAATGATTACAGCAAAGATGTTTTCGTTAAAATGGACGATTCCGTGAAAGATCACCAATACGCCGGGGAAGTGAAAGCCTATACTGAAAACGCGCTGAAGTACCTGAACTTCAACCTGAAGGAAAGCGAAAAAGAGGCAAAATCCATCATCACGGTCAAGTTTGACTCGACTGCCGCCAAACGGATGACGGTCCGTTACTTCATGGCCGCCACCGAGGATGGCAAGGATGCCTGGAATGTGATTTCGAACTGTACCAGTGCGATTGAAGACATTCGTCCTTTCCTGCCCGGGTTGGTTGCCGGCGCCATTCCCTGCGTCGGAACTCAGAAGAGATCGGTCACCAATGTCAACAAATATCCCGGTTTTCTGATCGCCGTCATGGGCTCACCGGAAAAACAACAGTAAAATATTTCCCGTCATTGGCAATTACACCCCGTTCCAACCAGGACGGGGTATTTTTTTGCACTCGGCAGAGCGATGCTCAACCCCAAAAAAATCAATTATTTTCCCGGCCGGGGTATTGACAATGAGGCAAACGGCAGTATAATATTACCAAAAGCTATATAAATAACTTTAATCAAAACAATATAAATATAACTTATGAAAGTAGCAGACCGTATCCGCAATTATATTACCGAGCAAAAGGTACAGGGATCGTTCCGCCCCGGCGACAAACTCCCTTCCTATAATACTTTCATGGGTATGTTCGACGTCAGCTACCTTACCGTATCTTCGGCCATCAACAAACTGGCCAAAGAAGGTCTGGTGGAAACCCGCAAGGGCAGCGGCTCCTATCTGGCCGGAGCCAAAAAACTGAAGGTTCTTTTCAATATCGTGCCGTCGACCATTTCCATTGAGAATTTCCGTAAGTTATTGAAGAAACATCTGGCAAACGCCGACCTCCATATCGATATCGAAATCCGGAATATTGCCGAACTGGACGATCCGGCGGTCGTACAGAGAACCACTCATGAATACAAGGCGGCAATCAGCATTCAGATGGCTTTGACTTATGAGCGGGAACTGCCGGCTTCGCCGCTGATCGGTTTCCCCGATTACAACGAGGTAATCGGGAATCTGGAGACGGTCGACAATATCAATTATGAAGCTTGCCTGCCTTTTGCTTATTGCGCCCTCCAGACCGGCGTCAATTTGAATCTGTTGAAAAAAACCGGTTACAAACTGGCTGACCTGACTCCGGATTACGACTGGTGGGATGATTTTGTCGCCAAATGCCGCCGCGTGAATATTGCTCCAATGAGTGTGGATTACAAAGAAAATTATTCCACGATTTTTTCCCAATTTCTGCCCCTGTTGATGTCCTGGCATCCGTATGATGACCGGAAATGCAAGGGGCCGGACAAAATTTTCGATACTCCGGAAGGACGCAAGTTGCTGAAAATCATTTCCGACTGTGAGTTCATTGTAGATCATCAAAACGATAAGCGGAGTTTTTTCCTGAATGGCGCGGTATTGTATCCAGGCATCGGCAGTTGGCTGACGGTTCAAAATCTCACTCCGGAATATCCGGGGAAGCGAGTGGAAAATCTCGGTTTTCTTCCTTATAATATGGCAAACGGCAAAAAATTGTGTCCGTTCAGTTCCAACAACCTGACCAGCTACATGCGCCCGGATATCACCATTGATGAGCGCAATCGGGTCTGGGAACTGATGAAAATCATGGTTTCGCGCGAATTCCAAATCGATTACTGCAATATTTCCGGAGATGTTTCTTCCACCCGGGACATTTTGCCGACTGAATATTTCTGGAACCGCCAGAATGGCTACTCCGGATTTTTTCCGAACAAAGACGACTGGCGGGTTCCCTCCAAGTCGATATTCTCCATCAGCAAGATATCGTCTTTATCGACTTTGCTGGAGAATTACCGCTTTTACGGTCAGGATGCGGAAGAAACACTGAAACGGATGGATATCAAAAAGAGCGCATACGGACAAAGTTCATGAGACATGAATATTCAAACATATAGAACTATAGAAAGTAATAAATAATAAGGAGATATAAACACATGAAAAAGAAAAACAGAATTTTTACTCTCATTGAACTCCTGGTGGTGATCGCGATCATCGCTATTCTGGCCTCCATGCTCTTGCCGGCACTGCAAAGAGCGCGGAATAAAGCGCAGACCATTAAATGTCTCAATAATCTGAAACAGCAGTATACCGCTCTTACCATGTATGTGGATGCCAGCGAAGGCTGGTGGCCCAATAATCCCGCCGGGTTATATTGGGAAAGAGCCCTCAGTCCGTTTTTGAATCTCAATGGTACTGACAATGAAATTTGCCGGAAGCCGGCATTCCGCTGTCCCTCCCTGCCCCCGAATATGGAAGCGGTGGCCAAAGTACAAGCCCGCGTTACCGGTTATGCCCGGACTAACGTCCTGACCAATAAAACCTCCGCTCCGATACGCCCGTACCGGGCCTTTTCCACGGTTCCGCCCAAGCACCAGGGCAATTTCGCCATCGTAATGGACGGCCCCAGAAGCGGGCTATATATGGACACCAGTTCCAGCGGCAATTACGGCAACAATCAATCTCTGCAAATCGCATTCCAACAAGGTGTCGACCGCCATGACAATGGAGCAAATCTACTGTTTTACAACGGCAACGCATTCTGGGCCGATTCAGTAACCATTACCAAGAAATTAAACCCTTCGCCAACTTACGAATCGTGGTACAACCCCATGCAGTGGTGGTAATTACATCAAAAAGGAACCTATATAATGAAAAAAACATTAATTCTCCTCGCTGCCATATCACTGGCGATGCCCTTGGCGGCATCAACAGTGTTCCATCTGCCGCTCAAGGGTGATTTCCAAACCGCTAAAGACAGCAAAATTCAAAATATTAAAATATATAATCCCAAGAATCTGGCATTCGGCACCGACGGACGCTTGAAGTTTACCGGCGACGGTTATCTCGGAATAGCTCCTACTCAAAAAGATTTGTGTATCGATACTTTTACCGTAACCTTCTGGCTGCGGCTGGACCCGACCGAGAATTTTGGACGCCAGAGTGTTTTTCGCCTGCCGGGCGGCAATGGGCATAACGCCGGCGGCCGGATGTTCATGGACCGCAGTTCCGGTTCCGCCGTCCTGCATTGGGGTATGAAAACCGATCAGGGCAGCACCAAAATGCAAGGCGGCCCAATCTTTGAAAATCGCTTCACCTTTGTTGCCATGACCATAATGCCCGGAAAAATGTCGCTTTCCATAGACAACCAACAAGTAGCTCAGGTTGAATATCAGGGAAAGATCAGCTATGACCTGGAGAAAAATTCAAGTCTGACGCTTGGTTTCAGCCATTTTCCCGAGCTTATCGGCTCCATCGGAGATTTTTGTTTCTACAACGAAGTTCTTTCCGCGGAAGTTCTGGGCAAGATATATTCGCAGCAGCAGGCCGGTTATCCGGCACCGGTCAAGCAAGTTCAAGTCAAGGACCAGGCCACAGCCCCCAACGGCCTCCGTTATTACCCTGACGACAAACTGTATACTCCGGCGGTCGATCCCGCCAACAACCTGATCGCCAATCCTTCATTTGAAACCGGTCTTGATTACTGGCTGGCCGTTTTACCCGCGTCTTCGCTGAAACCGGAATTTCTGTCGATCACCACCAAAGGACACAGCGGAAAAAAAGCCGCGGTCATCAAGGTCTGGAACGGCGAGCCCGCCGCACACTTGAATTCGTTCAGCATTCAGGTAACCCCCGGCGGCAAATATAGCGTCAGTTTCGCGGCCCGCTCGGAAAAGCCGGTAAATATGAGTCTTCGGATCGTCGGCGCCCAATGGCCCAAAAGACCTTTGCCCTCCGGCGAATGGCCTTTTACGCTGTCGAAAACCGTCCGGCTGAACGAACAATGGCAGCGTTTCGAGTATAGTTTTTCTCCGCCGGACAATATTGCTTACGTCAGTTTTATAGGACCTGGCAACCCGACCGAGGACAATGAAATTCATATCGACAGTGTCCAGTTGGTCAGTGGACCGGCCAAGCCTTTTGCCGAACCGCCATTCACCGCGGGACTGGAATCGGGTAAGCTCGGCCATATCTTTATGCCGGACGAGCCAGTCAAGGTCAATCTGATAGCCTGTACCCCGAATTCACCGAAAGGCAAAGTAAGTCTGACCGGATATGATTTCTTGAAAAATAAGTTCTTCACCACCGAACTGAATTATCAAGCCGATGCCAGTGGCTATTCGGTCCTGTCGCTGGACCTGACCGGCAAGTTGAAGAACGGTATCAACATCATTCAGGCGGATTATACTCTGGCCGACGGCAAAACCTATACCGCGTTTCAGCGGATCGGCGTCATGAAACCGGCGGTTTATGATTTCAAGCATAAAAATTTCTTTGCAATTTCAGCGATTTCGGCCTACCCGAACGCTGAGGACAGCTTCAAGCGTCTTCGCGATTTCGGATTTGGTTCAGTCTTGAATTTCGGCAATGTCTTTCCGAAAATCTGGAACACTTACGCGGATAAATATGATATCCTGGTAATGACCTCCGTATTCGCCGGCGGCCGGTACTCGCGCACCACTCCGCGTTTCGACATCAAATACAACTATGACAAACTGACCGGGCAAAATCTCGACCTCATCGTCGAAGGAGTCAAAAAAACCGTCGCCGACAATCCGCATGTCAAGTACTGGAAAACCGTCAACGAAATCGGCGAAAACCATGTTCAACCGAATTTCATGGAATTGGCCCGGCGTTCCAGCGAAGCGATCAAGCAAGCCAATCCCCAAGCCATGGTGCTTTCACCCGACCAGACCAATATTTACCCCAACAACGGCGCGCGTACCATCGAAAAACTGTTTGAAGCCGGAATGGGAAATTTCATCGATATCTTGTCGATCCACCCGTACCGTCCGCATCCGGACGCTTTCGACCTGGACTCCGATCTGGCCAATATTTTCCGGATCGTGGACAAAGCCGGATTCAAGGGGCCAGTTTGGAATACCGAATCCATGAACTACACCCGTTATCAGCTGCCGGCATTCGGTTGGGAAGTCTCCAAGCACTTTGCGGCAGATGCCGCCCGCAACGCCTGTTTTTCCTACGACCTCGGCTTCGGCGAACAGCTCTCGACCGCTTACAATGCCCGCTCGTGGATCATCACCATGAAATACGCCAAGCGCATGCCGATCAATGCCTGTTGGCAGATCAACAGTGCCAATCTGATAATCGACGCCCAGTCCACCCCGCGTGCCAACGGCTACATGGTCAACACTCTGGTTGATATGCTCGGCAATTCCGAGTTTGTCGAAGACCTCGATATCAGCGATTGCATTCGCGGCTACGTCTTCAAAGACGGCGGGCGGAATGTCGCGGCACTCTGGAACCGCGACTGGGATATCGACCTGGGCAAACGCGAACCGACTTCGATTTATATCCCGTTCGCCCCGGAAGAAGCAACTTTGGTCGACCTGATGAATAACCCGGTGAAATTCAGCAAAGGCGAGAAATTCGCGGTCAAATCGGCGCCGGTATTTTTCGTGAGCTCCAAGCTCGATACCGCCGAATTCGCCCGGCGGTTGCGCGAAGTACAGCAGGAAGGCGGCCAGGTTTCCACCATCGCCGCCGCGGAGACTTTCGCCTCCGCCGAACGGATCAACCTGACCCTGACCAACCGCCTGGAGAAAAATATTGCCGGAGACTTGAAATATACAGTCAATGGCAAGACGGTTTCCGGGAAAAATATGATCAAGGGCAAAGAGAGCATTCAGCTCAGCGCCGTAATCCCGGCCGATGCGCAAATGATCGATACCGAAGTAGTGTTCACCGCTTCTCCAAAAGAAATTTTCACATACAACCAGCAATATATGCTCCTGAAAGCCAATTCGAAAGGCATCAAATTTCCAAGCAAGCCAATCGTTTTCAAGCCGCTGAAGAATGCATTGCCACCGGAAGCCACGCTGTTTGCCGGCTGGGATCAGGAGTTTCTCAATCTGAAGCTGGAAGTAAAGAATTGTACCTTCAAGCCGGTTAAGGACCGTGTACGCTTCTGGCAGCATGACAGCATACAGATCTATATCGACACCCTGAACACCGCCAAGCCGCGCCGGACCAAACATTTCGACAATGACGACTATGCGTACGGCATTTACAATCAGGGCGATGACAAACTGGCGGTTTTCCGGGAAGTCGTGCCGGAATGGCAACTCAGCTTCCTGAATACCGGCAATGCCCCCGAAATCAAGAGCACACTCAAACACACCGCCGATGGCTATATCGTCGAGCTGGCAATTCCCGCCGCGGCCCTGCCCCCGATCGTGCTCAGCGAGAATAATTCGTTCGGTTTCTCGGTGCTGATCAACCACAGCGACGGTACTGGCCGCCGTGCCCTCAGCCTGATGCCGGAACCCGTCGAGCCCTACGGCCACCAGGATCAATGGCCCACTCTGATCTTAACTAAATAATATACAGGAATCAATAAAATGGAATTTTATCCTCAATATCCTCAACGGGAAAAAATGAATCTCGCCGGAGCCTGGGACTTTGCTTTCAGGCCGGACGAAAAAGATCCGGCAAATCCGGATTTCGGCAATCTCGAATTCACCGAAGCCATGCCGGTACCGGGAGTGTTCGATGTGTTCCCGGACCGTGCCGGGCAGCGCGGCACCGCCTTTTACCGGAAAAACGTCACACTGGATTTCGACGGCAAAGTATTTTTGAAGCTCGGCGGCATCGGTCTCTGGGCGGCGATTTTCTGGGATCGTAAACCGGTCGGAACCATTGACCTGCCGTATTCCGGAGTGGATTTCACATTCGACGGCGGCGGCAAGGGAAAACACGAACTTCTGATCGTCATCGACAACCGTCTGGATTTTCAGCGTACCCCGCTGTTTTCGCCCAATTATGATTTCTACGGACACGGCGGCATCTACCGGGAGGTAGAATTATTCAGCCTGCCGGTAAACGCCATCGACCGGGTTTTCGTCAGTACCGTTTGCCACGAAACGGGCAAGGTCAAAATCAGAGTTTCCGCCGAAGCGCAGGGCTTGGAATATGCTTTTGACAACGGCGAATTCCAACCCGCTCCCGGCAATGAATTCGAAGTCAGCGTGCCTGATTTCCGTTTGTGGTCCCCGGAGTCACCGCAACTGCATACCATTACCGTCCGTAACGGTGGAGATTGCATAATCGAGGAATTCGGCATCCGGACGGTGACCGCCGGCAACGGAAAGCTCTACCTCAACGGCCAGGCGATCAGGCTGCGTGGATTCTGCCGTCACGAAGCCCATCCTCAGTTCGGTCCCGCCCTGCCCTTACATATCGTCATGGAGGATATCAAATGGCTCAAGGACCTCGGATGCAACTTTGTTCGCGGCACCCATTATCCGCAGGATCAGCGTTTTCTCGCTCTCTGCGACCGTGCGGGCCTGCTGGTATGGGAAGAAACCCTCGGCTGGGGAGACGGCCTCGAACGTCTGATCACTCCCCATTTTCAGGATGCCCAGGTCCGCCAGCTGCCGTGGATGGTCAAGAACAGTTACAACCATCCGTCGGTCATCATGTGGGGATTCCTGAACGAAGGATTTTCCAGCGTGGCAGAAACCGAGCCCCTGTATAAAAAACTGATCACGACTCTGAAAGAACTCGATCCGTCCCGCCCGGTAACCTACGCCTCCAACAAAAACGAAGGCGATATCATGTTCAAATATGCCGACATCGTCAGTATGAATTCGTATCCCGGCTGGTATTCGCGCGACCGCGATAAATTCCGTCCGCTGGACGAAATCGCCAAGCGTTTCAACGACTTCATCGCCTTCATGAAAGCCAACGGCCTGAGCGATAAGCCTTATATCATCAGCGAAGTCGGGGCCGGGGCCATCTATGGCTGGCGCGACCGTTTCGCGGCCCACTGGAGTGAAGAATACCAGCGCGATTACCTGGCGGAAGTCTGCCGTTATTTCAGCGAAACGCCGGAAATCACCGGAGTGGCGCTGTGGCATTTCGCCGACTGTCGAACTTACAGCACCGGCCACGCCCTGGCGCGTCCCCGAGCCTTTAACAACAAAGGCATCATGGACGAATACCGCCGTCCGAAACTCGCCTATGACGCAGTCAAGGAATGCTTCCAAAAGTTTTAAATGACTCACCCATAATTTGAACGGGCATATTGGAAATTATTTTTCATCTCCAATATGCCCTTTTTTGCTCATGAGGATGCTAAAAAATCTGCATTTTTTCGTAACTCGCATGTTAAATTTGTACTTTAATGATATATTACCATGGATTTATAGATCATGACGCAGGGGCATCAATAATATGGAGAAAGAAATTGAAAAATTTGAGTAGCGCAGTACCCCAAATAAATGGAAACGGATTCTTTAAAAGCTTTTTTACCGGAGACCTTCTGGCTTGGTTCCGTAATCGTTTCCGGGCAATTGATCCCTTTCTGATAAAAGTCTTCTGTATTTTATTCGCTACCGCCAATCTGGTTTTCATTATCCACACCACCCATTACCTTTTCGGCAACCACGACTACAGTTATGTAGTTGAAGGCGTGAAGCCCGGAGCAACTTTCTGGCATGGGCGCTATACCAACTGCCTGCCGATCCAGCTTTTCGGCGGACACCTGGTGCCGGTATTGAACAATCTGTTATCCATTGCGGCCATGGCGATATCCGCCATGCTTTGCTGCGGACTGTTCCGGCTGCCGCGCCGTTTCGGGTACTGGCTGGGGGCCAGTCTGCCGGTAATGCTCTTTCCCTATGTAATGAGTTGGTTTTTCTATGCCTACGAAACACTTTCCCATATGATTCTCCCGGGCCTGATTGCCGGAGCTTTTCTGTTGGTGCGGGATCGTTTCTCACTGATTCGCCTGGGAGCGGCAAGTATATTGATCTGGTTCACTTTGGGCGTCTACCCGGCGGCAATCTCCACCGCCGGAATTTTCTTCTGCGGACTTTTGCTGCTGGATACTCTCGAAGGAAAATTTCCGGACCGGCAGACTGTTTGGGCCGGAGTACGGGCCATCATAGCGATATTGGCCGGCGGATGCGCATTCAAATTGACGATTCTGGCGCTGAAGCTTACCGGCAAACTCTCTCCGGCAATTTACTCTCTGGAAACTCCGCCTGCTTCGGAATTGCCGCAAAAACTTATTCCCACTTTGTTCAAAGGATTTGAACAGTTCTTCCATCCCCACGCGCTGGTGCCATGCTCGTTGCTGATGTTGATGCTGGTACTGGTAATCGGCGGAATCCTCACCACATTCATCCGGCCAATTCAAGACCGGCTGCCCGGAATTACGTGGAAAATTTTTCTGGTGGCTGCTGCGTGGGGCGGTATGTTTTTCGCTTCGATGCTGCCGGATTTTCTTACGGCAATGGCTGACATGACCTATGTGGTCCGAACCGGTTATTTCGGGCTGCCGTTCCTGACTCTCACCGCATTTCTGCTGTTATTGCGCTTCGGAGCGCCCATTCTGAAAAACGCGGGACTGATCGCAGCCGGTCTTATCATCTGGTGCAGTGCAATTTCCGACCTTGAAATTCAGAAAAACTGGAAACTCGGCTTCGAACACGAGATGTTGGCTTATTCGCGGGTGCTCGCCATGATGGAACAATCCCCGGAATACCACAAACTGAAATCTCCGATAAATTATCTGCAGATGGGAAGCCTGCCCTCCGAACGCGCCCGTTTCGCGCCGGATGCGCCGGATGACGGCAAGGAGAGCATGGAACTTCATGATTTCACCTTCAATCCCGACTGGAGCCCGCGGGCAGGAGTTCCGTTCAGCTTCCTCTCATCCAGTGTGAAATGGAAAAACAGTCTTTCATTCCGGGAGAATCTGGAACAAATCGAAGCACTCTTCGATCTGAATTCCCACCGCTTCCTGGAGTTTTTGAAAACCGCCAAGGCTTACCCGGCGCCGTCGGAACTCTGTATGTTTGTCGACCTGGACAGCAACTCCGTAGTCCTGGTGCTTGATGAAAGCATTCTGGAAACAATCCGGGCGCGCTGTCTCGATACCAATTCAGCACGGTAGGTAATTCGGAGACACCGGGTGGTGTCTCCGAATTAATAATCAATACCAGTCGGAAGGCGGCTGGAAGTTATCTTTGCCGTCTTCACTCGTGCGGTATTTCGGGTCGTAAACAAAACCGTGGTGGGTCTCGTGTCCGCAAGTCGGGCGCTCCGGCAACGACCAGGGCTTTTTCGTACTGAATACCGGGTCGACGTTGAATTTGTTACCCAGAACACCCTTTTTCTCCAAGTGTTTCATACAGGCGACAATGCAACCGCGAGCGCCGCAAATCGGTACCGGATGTGCCGACAACGCCGCATAAGTCGGTACTTTGGGGAAAATCGCCCACCCCAGATTCCAAGCCTCCAGCCAGGTAACGTCCTGTTCTTCGATCGGCAGGTAGACCCCGGGAAAATGTTTGGCAAAATGCGGCGAAGAACGTTTGTTCAGGCCGAAATGGGTCAGCTTGCATTTGCCGATATCGATATCGCCCCAGGTGAGTTTTTCACCGGCCGCTTCGATTTCAATTTTCCGGTCTTTGGGCAAGGCGCTGCCGGGGCACTCCCGTACGCACATCTTGCAACCATCGCAAATGCGGTTGACCCGGACAGGGTCCGGCTCGAGTTCAGCGTCGGTCAGGAGAATGCCGATACGCTGGCGGGGGCCGAATTCCGGCGTCAGGAAGACTTTGCTCCAGCCGATTTCTCCGATGCCGCACAGAGTCGCGGCGATCCGGATATTCATGGTGATTTCACGCGGCGGCATGCCGGGGGTCGGATTGGGCCCGCGCGGCCCGAATTCCCGCAAAGCAGCGGAAGTCGGCACGTTCATGGCCTCATAACCGTGTTTTTCCACGAAACGGCCGATCCGGTAGACTGTTTTGCCGATGATGCCATTCAAGCCGCTGTAGCCGAACACCTGGTACGAAGGCCAGTGGGTGCCCTCGTCAATTCCCCGGTAAGTTCCCCGGAGGATCCTCTGAGAAAACGCGATGACGGATTTGGCCTGCGGCATCATATTAAACGGACTCATGTCCGGCGGCGCCCCCCGGAAACGCTCAATGCTCCCGATACCGATGGTGTCGACATGAAGCTCGTTCCGGGCGAAATCTTTGATCATTTGCGAAGTTAACATAGTTCAACTCTCCCGGCGAAACGGATTCTTCAAGGCCCGGCTCAATTTACCGGAGGGCTCGAGGGCGGCGACACAGGCGCGTCCGCAAGCCGCGCCGGTCCGGCAAGGCTCGGCTTTGGTGCTGTACGGATTGCCGACCGTTCCGGTCTGGCAGATCCGGCAACATTCGGTATGCAGCGGGTGCCACTTCAAAGTACCGCATGACGTTTCCTTGCCGGCGGTTCTTTCCGGTCCGAATGCATGGAAAGGACACGCTTTCAAACAAGCGTCGCAGTCTCCGCAAAGATCGTTATTGTTAATGGGATCGGGTTCAAGTTCCAGCGTGGTCAGGACCGCCATAAAGCTCTGACGCACACCGTATTCCGGCGTCAGAAAAAGCTTTCCTTTTCCGATATTGCCGAGCCCGGCCGCGTATGCCATGAATTCCATGTCGACGATAATATCCGGGGCCGGTTTATCCGGCGAAACCGGTACGCCCTGATTGCGCAAATCCGTACTCTGGTTATTCAGAGGCACTGTTTCCCAACCGGCGCTTTCCAGGATACGGCAGAAGTTGTAAGTCTCCTCCACCATCACCGAAAACGGGATATTGAAGGCATTCCAGGTGGAGCCGGTTTCGATACCGCGCAATCCCCCGCGCAGTATCTGGTGGCCGAGTACGATCACCGACTTCATCTGCGGCATGATATGGATCGGATTTTCGGAGCACTCCAAGTGTTCGAAGCGGTCGCGGGAAGCGATACCGACCAGGTCGGCCCCGGTTGCCAATGCATGTTTTTTAACGGTTTGAGTATCCATGTTGTTTTTCTCCTGAATTGTTTTCGGATATATATTACTATACAACCAGGCACTCAAAAATCTTTGCACAAAATTACTGCCTGATGGCATGTAACGATTGAATTTGATAAATTTCATACTATTTTATAAGCATGATTCAAACAGAATATCGAAAAATACTGCCGATGCCGTTTCAATGGGCGGCATTGCACAAATATACCGGAACTGCGATCGCAGAGGAACCGCACAGCCATCAGCAGTTGCAGTTCTCCTATGTTCTGAGCGGAGAGTTCAATTTCGCCATGAACAATACGATTTATACGGTTGGGCCCGGGCAACTCTTCGTCATTGCCGCCGGAACCAGCCATCTGTGGTATAATTCGCCGGAGGTGGAATCCAGAGTCTACAATATTTTCTGCGGCGGGTTCCACGAATCTCTCGGCGGCATGAACGGATTTTTTTCGCCCCTGATCCGCGATAAATTCTGGCAACTGCCGATTCAGGCGCCTGAAGTCATGCCGATGATCGAAACTATACTGAACATTCGCTCCCGCCATGAAATATGCCGCGCTGCCTATGATTATGCGCTCAACTTGCAACTGCTGACATTTTTCTGCGAAAAATTATTCGCCCGATATCCCTTGGAAACCCTGACCTATGACGTTCCCGATAATATCATCAAGGTCATCGAATACATTGAAAAATATTACCGCAAGCCGCTCAGCCTGGATACCCTGGCCGCCCTCGCCTGCTTATCCCCCAGCCGCTTCTCCGCCGTATTTTCCCGGCTGATCGACAAATCCCCCTTGCAATATCTGAATTGCTACCGGATCGGCAAAGCGGAAGGGCTGCTGATTCAGTCAGCCCATTCTCTGGAAATGATTGCGGAAGAATGCGGCTTCAACTCCCTGCATTACTTCTGCCGGATGTTCAAGAAAATCAATGGCATCAGCCCGGCCGCATTCCGCAAGCGCCATCAATCCCTCAAGTACTGATTACTCAGCTCAAGGTTTCGCAGGATATGCCTCCGCATTGTTTTTTTTATAAATTCCGGTAAAGAATGCCTTTTTATTTGACGATCCCAGCAGGTTCGCTGTATATTTTATGATCGGGGCAAGCAGCAGGAACATCCCGGCCGCGGCCAGGTAAACCCAGCGGAGCCCAAGCAACATTGCGACAGCGCCGCCACTGAGGGAACAGAGAAACCAACCTAAAGATTTCGCGCTGGAAGCCCACCCCAGAAATAAGCCGTGTTTTTCTTCCGGAGTTGATTTCGACAGCCAGATCTGGAATATTGAATCGAGCCCTCCCGCAAAGAAAATCATCCCGAAGCGCGCTCCGCCCAACATCAATAAGCTGCTTGCAAGCCCTTGCGGTATCAGCAGGATTCCGGCAAACAAAGCCGACCATATCGCGACTTTGGAAGCGGAGGTGCGATCCGCCAGCCAGCCGAGAAAAGAACCGGATAAAACTCCTGCAATAGCCGAAAGACTACCGATAAACCCGGTCCAGGTAGCCGCTTTATCCGGTCCATTGATCTTTTCGACCAGCAAAGGCAGATAGGGATTGGTAAACCGCCCCACAAACCCAGCCAGCAAAATCAGCAATAAAATCATCCGAACCATTCCCAAATCAGGTAATTTAAATTCTATTTTTTTGAGTTTCTCGCTTATTGCAGAGGTTTTCTCGAAATTTTCCTTTACCCCCCAAAGGGTCAGAATCCCTGCGGTGACCAGGGTCAATGCACCGGCAAAAAACGCATTTCGATAGCCGAATGCATCAACGATCATTCCTCCCAGAAAAGTCCCCCCCATCGTCCCGGAAAAAACCGCCGAACTGATTGAGCCCATAGCAAATCCCCGATGCTGGTGCGGCGTGTTGGAGGAAACAAGAATCATGGACGCAGTAACCGTACCGCTGAATACCCCAACCAGGAAACGCATCAACACCAGCAAGCCGACACTGGGCACGAATGCCATTATGACAAGGCAAATTGCACATATGAAATTTGCCCGCAGCATCATGATCCGGCGACCGTAAATGTCGGAAAGAAATCCCCATATCGGAGCAAATATGCAAAAGGCCAGATATCCGGAAGCCGTATACAGTGCCACCCACATGCTTAATGCTTCGGGATTTTTGATTCCAAGCTCCTGCATATACAGGGGGATAAACGGTTCCTCAAAACAGAATCCCACGGTTGCAAGAAATTGAACGCCCCAGACGAATACCAGATTTTTTTTCCAATTCATTATAATTTACTTTTACCCCAAATTTATCAAAAAATGATTCGGACAGCACTGACCGCCGAATAACAACTACAAAAAGACTCCCATTAGGCGAACCTGGCAAAAGGACGTAAATGACTGAAAAGACATAAAGGACAGTGCACTTTAAATATTTTTCAATGAAACCAGCGGTGTTATCTTATTATCAGGATGATCTTGCGGATCAGGAAAACTGCGCTCATATAGTTTATAAGTTCCCTCAATTACGGCATTGAGCAGCATCAAACTCCCACGGCTCACTATAATCTGCCGCCTGGCCTCATAACCGCCGGCCACAAGAGCATTGCCATGGCAAATGTACGAACAGTAGCCGGTTGAACAGTAAAGTATAAACGTTTTTCTGAACGGAGAGTGCCATTTCATCTCCAGCCCCAGTTCGGCTACCAGTTCGCCAGGCACACCGATAAGGCAAAGTTCGCCGATGGAAAGCAGTTGAATTTCAAGTTCAATATTATCTCTGACGGGGAAGTCCCGGTACAAACCATCCAATTTGATTTTACGCGTCGGAATGGAAATCTTTTCCATCGTGGACTGGAGCGTTTCACTGCCAAGCTTGAAACGTTCAGGGTTGCGAGTTCCCGCAATAAGTCCGTCAATTGCCGCTTGCCCCAAAGCCAAACCGACTTTACGCATAGCTGCCGTTCCCAATTCGTGCCCTTTGGGAACCATGTCTCCGGCAGCTCCGGTAATATACATACAGCCCGCGCCGGTTTCCGATTCAATATAATCACGGAATACTCCCGGAAAATCAGCCGAAATACGAAGTCCTCCAAGCCCGGGCGCATGCCCCGCCAACGGATGGGCCGCATAGTTGCCGATAACATAAACCGGATTTTTGGTTTTTTTCTCCAGAAAAAAGATAATTCCCAGTTCTTTGTCACATATTCCGTCAGCGATCCTTTCCATATCCCGACGGTGCGGCAAAAATGAACAACGGTTATCGCCGCCGCAATATCGGCGATTGATATTTTCATCACAATCAAGGGAATAGAAAAATACATCGCTGTCGATAAATTCCAACTCCATGATTTCTCTCATTGCCTGCCGGGAGGTTTCAATCAATATTTCTATATACTTTATATCAACAACATCAGCTCCCGGTATTTTACGGGTATGTGGTCCTGAATGGGTATGAGTGCAGTTCAGAATTATGTCTGATTCGACCCCCCTGATTATTCGAGCTCCTTCCCGGCGAATTGTTTTAATGTAGTCTTCGCTCAGCCCAAGTAAATCATAACTGAGAATAACCGCTTTTTTGTTACCATCATCCAAACACAACGCATTCAGATACAAATCATCGCGTTTGGCTATGGAAACATTATTAAACCCATAACCGGCAAGCGTTGCGCCAATCTCAGGCGTGATTATCTTCTTTGTAAAAGCTATCTTCATATTTTTCAAGTCCTGGTGTTCGTTAGTTATAACATGAATGGCTTATGGTCTGCAGAGAATGTTTTGCGGGAGAAGCCGGCTATCATAATAGTAAACACGCAGAGATGCAGTGGGGTAAAGGGAACCAAATTCTCGACGCATTTTGAAATAACTCTGCGCCCAATCCTGCGAAGTGAGTGATCTTGCCGCGCCGGCCGCATAGGCGGCGTTGATATTGTTCACGTGCTTGGCATGAGGCAAATACGTACTGGTGCTTACCGGATAAACCGCTCCCCATTGAGTTTTAGTCGTGCTTATATAAGAGTCACTGAAAAACATGAACTCCGACGGCTTCTTGATCGACGGCAAATGATAGAAACGACAGTAAGTCTCTCCCTCGACCTGTACCCCCACCTTGCCAAGAAGATCAACAACGGAAAAGGAACCATAGCACTCCAAATAATTTAATGATGATCCTCGGACTCGCCGAGCCGCTGTCGCTGTCGCCTGGGTAGGCGTGGCCGGACACATGATCGACTTGGGCGGAGGATCCTTAAAAATTTTTCCCTCGATCAGCGCATCAACCCAAGTGTAATTAATGGTGCTGCCGTTAGGCCAATACATTGCAGGCATATACCCATTATGATCATCCGCATATAATAACATATGCATCATGCTGTCTTTCAGATTACTAACACAGTTGCTTGACAGTGCTTTGCCGCGAGCGCGATTCAAGGCCGGCAACAACAACGCGGCAAGAATTGCAATAATCGCAATGACAATCAGGAGCTCTATCAGCGTGAATTTATTGATGCGTAACAAGTTAGATTTCATTAAACATCCCACATCAATTGACTCGCACATGCATTTTCCCTTCATGACTTCTTTCTGATTGTTTTTACGCGGCACGCAGTTATCTTGCCAGTGAGAGTGGTACATAATATCCTCCTGTTATTGACTGAAACATGAATCTTTAAACGATGGCTTATCGTCTGCAGAGAATGCTTTGCGGGAGAAGCCGGCTATCATAATAGTAAACACGCAGGGACGCACCGGCGTAATCATCAAATTCTTGACGCATTTTGAAATAACCTTGCGTCCAATCCTGTGAAGTGAGCGATTTTGCCGCACCCGCCGCATAGACAGTGTTGATATTGTTCACGTGCTTGGCATGAGGCAAATACGTACTGGTGCTTGTCGGATAAACCGCTCCCCATTGAGTTTTAGTCGCGCTTTGATAAGAGTCACTGAAAAACATGAACTCAGACGGCTTCTTGATCGACGGCAAATGATAAAAACGACAGTTAGGCTCTCCCACGACCTTTACTTCCACCTTGTCAAGAAGAGTAGTAACGGTAAAGGCACCATAACACTCCAGATAATTAAATGCTGTTGATCTGGCTCGCCTGGTCGGTGTTTCCTGGGTAGGCGTGGCCGGGCACATGATCGACTTGGGCGGAGGATCCTTAAAAATTCCTCCCTCGATCAGTGCGTCAACCCAAGTGTAATTAATGGTGCTAGCGTAAGGATGATACATTACAGGCATATGCCCATTGTGCTCATCCGCATATAACAACATATGCATCATACTGTCTTTCAGGTTGCTGATGCAGCTAGCTGACTGTGCTTTGCCGCGAGCGCGATTCAAGGCCGGCAACAACAACGCGGCAAGAATTGCAATAATCGCAATGACAATCAGGAGCTCTATCAGCGTGAACTTATTGAAACGCAATAAGTTAGACGGCATTGAATATCCCACGCCGATTGACCTGTGCATGCGCTTTCCCTTCATGACTTCTTTCTGATTGTTTTTACGCGGCACGCAGTTATCTTGCCAGTGAGAGTGGTACATAATATCCTCCTGTTATTGACTGAAAAACTCTTCGTTCACTTTTCACAGCATCATTATACGGATGCCGGGGATGGACTTTTCTCTATTTTCTCAAGTTTGCAATTGGTCCGCTGACTTATTATTAATATAATGCACCGCAACGGTTTAGTCAAATTAAATCTCATTATCGATATCATTAGATATTCTTATTGACATTCAATCTCAAGACATATTGCCGATCATTTTTCCGGACCGGATATTCTGTTTTTTGTCGGAATTCTTTGTTTTAACATGTCAATGAACGCCAGTTCGGCCTTGGAGAGGGGGCGGAATTTATCCCATATTACTCCCCAGGAGATAGATATTTCCTCCTTAAGTTCTATTTGGGCGATTCCATCAGGAGCCATCAGGTCTATAATATAATCCGGGGCCAGAGCCATGCCCATATTGCGTTGTACATATGGCATAATTGTCTCAGT
>JAVBRM010000035.1:0-16281 GCA_031548025.1 Victivallaceae bacterium
CCAGTGTGGCGGCTTCGTCTTCGATGCCCCGCCAATAATCACCGAGCCAGAGGGATTCATTTTCAATGGCATCGCCGATTACGATATTGACCTCGCTGAACATTTTCAGCCGGGAGCGGACATATGAACCGCTACGCGGCCGGCGCTCGATGAAACCTTGTTTTTCCAGTTCGGCCAGGACTCTTTTGGAGGTTATCGGGGAGACTCCGAACGAACTTCCGAGGACGTTTTGCCCCGGTAGACGCTGTCCCGGGGCGAGCTTCCCCGACAGGATTGCTTCTTTCATCTCCTCCAACACCCGGAGATATTTTTTACCGTCATTATTCATGAGGTAAATATATTTCCCAATCACGAATTTACAACCGGGTCAGTTCATAATTTCTTCGTCATCTATGTTTGAAAGCGAATTCGTATTCTGTTCAATTAGGGTGAAAATCAAGGCTGTTTTTTCGCGGACGAAAATTTTTTCCAGGCGGCAATAAAGTTTTGGGGATTGGAATAGCCGCATTGGATGGCCAGGTCTTTGATTTTCATTTCACCCGATGCAATCATTGCTTTTGCGTATCGCATTACATTGAGTAAAAAATATTGTTTGGGGGATCTACCGGTGGTTTTTCGAAACCAGTTGGTAAACGTGCGACGTTCCATTCCGGCGACCTCGGCCAAAGCATCGATGCCGGGATAGGAAAACGGAGGACCGTACAGCAGTTCGAATACAGGCGTGAATTCCGAATCGGAACCATTCAGCGGCTGAAAAGAGGTGCCGACATTATTTTCCTGCCATGCGGCAAATTTCAGAATATCGGCAAAAACCAGCCCCAGCAGTGCATAGCGCCGGAACTCCATTTCCGGAGCGTCCGGCAATCGATAAAGAGTTGAGAGCTCGTGTAGCTGTTTTCGGAACCGGTATCGGTTTTTGGGAGGTATTTTCAGATAACGCGGTATGGTAGTCGGCGCCGGTCCATACCAGACGAAATGAAGGAAATAGATTTCATAAGGCCGCCGGCAATCCGCCCGGTATTCATGAAATTCTCCGGGCAGCACAGTATGAAGATATCCCGGAACCAGAGACCAACTCCGGTCATTCATAATACATTTTCCCCTTCCTTTCCAGACATAGGTGATATGCAGGATATTGTAATGGATATGCGCATGTGAAGTCATATCCGGAGTTGCCGGTAGATAGTTTGCCGCAACCAGGATGATCTCATTGCCGAAACGCGATATGAAATTTTTGTAATCCATAATGTATAATTCCAAATATAAACTTCCCAAAAAGCAATTTGATATTTAACTGGAATAAAATATAAAATCTTTCAGAGTATTATGCAATTTCATATTCCCAAAATAATGTATATTTTTCCTGAATGAATTATTTACAAAACGTTTTCAATCAAGTATAATAGAAAATATGGAAAGAATTGACATACACATTCACAATATTGGTAGAAATCAGAAGGAAGTAGCTGCGGCAGTGGTTCGCAGCGATATCGGCAAATGTCTTTGGCTCGGCGATGTGTTGCGCTTCGGGACGCAGCCGACCAAAGAGGAAGTGACTTGGATCAACGATGCCACCGCGGAATTTATCGGCGGAAATCCGCGTCATTACTATGGGGCATGTTTTCTTAATCCGAATCACAGCGCCGAATTCAATATCGATGAACTTGAAAAGCGCATCCTCCGCCAGGGTTTCAAGGCGGTAAAACTGGACATTTCCCTGAATTGCCGCAGTCCGAAGATGGCTCCGATTATGGAAAAACTGATTGAGCTCGACGTTCCTCTTCTGCATCATAGCTGGTATCGGACCAACAAGCCGGCGGAGGAATCCGCCCCAGCCGATATCGCGATATTGGCTGGGCGTTTCCCGCAGGCTAAAATTATCATGGCGCACCTGATCGGCTGCGGCTGCCGGGGCGTGGAAGATATCGCATTCTGCGAAAATGTCTGGTGCGATACTTCCGGAGCACCGCCTGTAGCGGGGATCATCGAATATGCTTTTCGGAGAATTGGCGCCGAGCGGATTGTTTTCGGCTCGGATGCGCCATACCGGGATGTCGCCTGTCAGTTGGGCAAAGTATTGAGCGCCCGAATACCCTGGCGAAGCAAAGAATTGATTTTGGGTGAAAACGCAAAAAGGTTATTGAAATTATGATATTCGATGTGAATTTATCGTGGGGTTCCTGGCCGTTTCTCTTTTCCGAATTTGAAACGGTGGATGAGTTTGTCCGGGAACTGCGGCGGTATGAAATTGGCGGCGGCTGGGTCCGTTCCAGTGAAGCGGCTTGGAACGCCGACCTGGAACGCTGCAACCGGCGTTTGCACCTGGCCTGGGTGTGCGAACGCGACTTTACGGCGATACCGACGCTGAACCCGTTCTATGGTTCCTGGCGGGATCATTTGCAAACGTCAGTACCGGCGGTGGCGGTGTTGCCGAATTTTCACAGTTACAGCTTGGCGGACAGTGAATTTTTAAAAATGGCGGAAGCCATAACGGCTGCCGGAAAAAAAATGTTGCTGCCGTTGCGGCTGGAAGATTCCAGAAATCAGCATCCGCTTTGCCAGGTACCGCCAGTGGAGGTGGAAAATGTCATCGAATTATTGGAGCGCCTGCCGGAATTGGAGTTATTGGTCCTGAACGCTTTGTTCGGAGAGGCTGAAACTTTATTGAATTCAGGTAAGAAAAACCTGCAATGTGACTTGGCAATGGCTGAAAAAATGGATGCTCCACCGGAAATGAACCTGATATTCGGTTCGAATGCGCCGTTTTTCAGTGTCGGAGCCGCAATATATCGATTGAACGATCAAAAAAAGAGGAAAGAAAATGTCAGTGAACCAATATTATCATGAGCTGTTAAATCAATTTATTCCCCGTGGCGGCAGCACTTCCGGCAAGCGCCCGACTTATCTGCCGGAAGAACCCGCGGTGGTGGTCAGGGGAGCGGGTTGTCGGGTTTGGGACGCCGACGGCCGCGAGTTTATTGATTTCCGTAATTCGCTGGGGCCGGTCACGCTGGGTTACAATTACGAGGCGGTAAACCAGGCGATCCGCCGGCAGTTGGAGGACGGAATATCATTCGGTTATCCGCATCCTCTGGAAGCGGAATTAGCGAAGCAACTGCATGAAATCATTCCGTGCGCGGAAAAAATACGTTTCCTTAAAACCGGCGGCGAAGCCATAGCCGCCACCATTAAAATCGCCCGTTGCGCCACCGGACGGGATCATGTGATCCAAATCGGCTACAACGGCTGGTTGAATTCCCTTGGAAAAGGCAGTATGATACTGCCGGGGTGCAAAGCCGAACGGATTCCCGGTATTCCGGAAACATTGTCCGCGTTGCATCACAATTGCGATTGGAATGATATCGCCCGGCTTCAGGAACTGGAACAGCATATCGGTTTCGAGCTGGCTGCCATTGTGGTGGCGGCCGATTATTATAACCTGGAAGCCGGAAGGACATTTTACCCTTATCTTCGGGAAATGGCGGACCGTTGCGGTGCGGCTTTGATTTATGACGAAATCGTGACCGGTTTTCGGTTGGCGACTGCCGGCGTCCAGGAATATTTCGGCGTTATTCCGGATATGGCGGTTTTCGCCAAAGGCATTGCCAACGGTATGCCGTTGTCTGTATATTGCGGCAGGGCATTTTACATGAATCAGCTTGAAAAAACCTTCGTTACTTCGACGCTGGCGGGAGAAACTCTATCGTTGGCCGCTGCCGCCAAAGTAATTGAAATTTACCGGACCGAACCGGTAATTCAACATTTATGGGGTATCTCCAATCTCATGTGGACCGGGTTCAACAATCTCTGCCGCCAATACGGAATCGCAGCGCAGGTTGACAAACCGATGCCGGTCGCTTTCTGCAGGTTTGAATCGCAGGAACTGCAAAACCGTCTGTTGCGCGCCATATGCGCACATGGAGTGACGTTTTTCGGCAAGGGCGGCTACGTAAACTATTCACACCGCGAGCAAGACATTTCCGAGGCATTGGAGCGTATCGAAAAGGCTATAAAAACACTATGAGGTAAAAATGGAAAAATCGGCAGGCAAGCGAGATTATAATTTCACCATTGTTGAACTCCTGGTAGTGATTGCGATCATTGTCATACTGGCCGCCATGCTGCTGCCCGCTTTGAACAAGGCCAGGAGCAAGGCAGAGGCTGCGCATTGTGTCGGCAATTTGAAACAGCTATTCACCGGTTTGCATGCGTACGGCGAGGATTATCAGAACCATTATCCCATGTATTACAACGGTTCCGGAAAGCTCGGGGCGGACCGGTATTGGTTCGACCTGCTGCATAAATATGTCAATGCCGATCCGGGAGAAGATAACCGATACCTCAATACCGTCTATGACTGCAAAACACACAGATTAAAAGCCGGTGATTATGTGAGTTATATCTATGTGGCGATTTTTTTGCCGAATTACGGGACGAGTGATATTTTAAGCCATCAATTCAAAAAGCCGGGAGGCGTCGGATTTATCACGGACGGTAAATACGCCACCAGCACGCCGACCCAGGTCAAAGCGGATGCGGAAGGTACAACCAACTCGAGCCGGCGGCTTAGGCCGAGGCATTCCTGGGCCGCCAATATTCTTTATTGCGACGGACACGTTGAGCCTTATAAAACCGTTCTGGGACAAGCGTTGAATGTGCTTTTTACCGTACCGGAATAAATACAGGAGATTGGTATGAAGGCGATACGGATAATATCGATCGGAGCATTGTTGTTCTGCGGAACACTGCAAAGTGAAGACCTGATGAAAAATCCCGGTGCGGAAAAAGTGATGCCTTCCGCCGGGTATCCGAAAGAATTGATCCCCGCTCGTACCAGAATGGCAGATAATGTACCGGAAAACTGGGGTTGCTATAACGGCCAGGGAGCATGCCGTTGGGGCGCGACCGAAAAGGAGGCCCGCAGCGGACAAAGAAGTGTGTTTCTGGAAGTTATGGGAGAAAATAAAACCGGGGTAAACTTCGGGTTGTGTATCGGAAATACCAATGGTTACACAGGCAAAGAGGCCATACCCACTCCGGGAAATACAGTGTACCGCTTTTCTTTTTACCTCAAGGGGGATATTCCGTTTATCGAGGTCGTTGCGGTTTGCTGGAAAGCAAGTAATTCTTCGTCCAAGGGGAGGAGACAGGTCGAAACGACGCTGAAGGTGATAACCCCGACAGGCGAATGGACGAGATACGAAGGCGGTTTCAGGGTGGGGAAAGACATTGGACTGTTTGCGTTGATGCTGCGGGTAGGAGCGAAGGGTGATGAAGTTCGAAACGGGCAAATCATTTATGTGGACGACGTGGAGCTTCAGGCGCTCAAAGCCCATAAATTGGACAACGGTTCTCCGATGCCGATCCGAGTCGGAATTTATGAGAGCTCGCCTTCCATTGAGACGACCAGCCGTAAATATATTTATGAAGCGCTGAAAAATGTGGATGGTATAATGCCCGGAGTGGTTTCGGAACTGCGGCAGGAAACGCTGAAAAAATATGATGTCCTGGTGCTTTCGACGCTCAAAAATTTATCGGAGGCAGATAAGGAAAACCAACGAAACGGCGGCGAGTGGCGGGCAGCGGTATTGAATTTCATCGACAGTGGCAAAGGAATCATCCTGGGACATGATTGTGTTGGTTTCCGTCATGAATTTGGTAAAGACAAAATATTTGCCGGAGTTTGCAGCGGCAGGGGGCGGGTTGACTGGAAGCAGGAACTTCAGGCGGTGGACAGATCGCACCCGGTATTGAAAAGTCTGCCTGCGTCTTTTCCGCATTCCTATTCCGACCATATCGCGATCACTCCGGGGCCGGATGCAAAAGTTCTGGCAAAAGACCGGGATGGCAATCCGGTAATTGTCGTGGGTGGATTTTCCCGCGGCCGTATCGTGGCGCTGGGCTATCCGATGGGTATTCGCACCGAAAAAGAATCACGGAAAAGTACCGACGCCCCTCTTGCCGAAGCCGAAAAAACTATATTACTCAACAGTGTTCGCTGGTGTGCCGAGCCGCCGCGCTACGACGTCCCGGAAACTCTTACACGAACCGTTTTGTTGCCGGAGGTCGCCCGCCGCGCTCGAAGCTTTGCCGAAGCGGAAGATGCGAAACTGCTCCATTTCGTTCCCTCTGCCTCCTATGCTGCCAGGATACCGCCGCCAAGTGGAAATCCCTACGGTGGTGGTAAGGGATACAAACAAATTATTTCTGCAGACTCCACCGATTATATTGTCGATAGTCCCAAAGGACTTCTTGATGCTCTGGCGCGTGCCACACCTGGCCAGGTCGTTTATGTGAAAGACGATGCGGCCATCGATTTGACCGGTCATCAGGAAATTACGATTCCCGCCGGCGTGACGCTGGCAAGCGGCAGAGGAAAACTGCTCGGAGACGGCAGTGTTTCTGAAGGCGGACTGGTCCGGACGTTTTCCCACGGTATGCTTTTCGTCGCCGGTGGTTCTGATATTCGTATTACCGGGTTGCGGCTCGGCGGCCCGGCGCCTGATATCAATCCGCCTTCGACTTCTTCCCGATGTGTAACTTCCTCTTTCTCTCTGGAAGTCGATAATTGCCGTATCTGGGGGTGGGTGATAGCTATCCACCTGAAAGGTGAAGACAACTCTTCTTCCCGCATTCATAATAATATCTTCCACCACTGTCGCCAGGAGGGGACTGGATACGGTGTCAATGTCGGCCAGAACAATGTTCGTATTGAAGAAAATATTTTCGACTACTGTCGCCATGCGGTGGCCGCCGGCAGGAGAAGCTCCTACGAAGCTGCATATAATATTTTTGGTAAAAACATGAACTCAACCACGCTTGACATGCATGGAGCAAACGATGCGGAAAAGACGTACATGCGGACTAATTGGCGTTTTGATGAGATTGAAAACAATACCGCCTTTGATTCTTCCGAAGGCGCCTGCCATCCTCGGAGCATGAATAATTTGACTGTTTGGGGCGCCCGCAGCGTCAAAAACGAAATCGCCGGTGGACGATTCGGGGCGGCCCTGCAATTTGACGGTCAAGCCGACTATGCCGAATGCTTGAATGCCGGCGATTTCAAGTCTCTCCAGGGGGCCATTGAATTCCGGTTGAAGCCGGACATTCTTGGTGATTGCCGGGATATCCTGTTTCTCCACGACAATTCGGATTCCTTTCTCCTGGTTCGGAAAAATCCGGACGACAAGCTGGAAGTAATCATCAAAGAGCAGGGAAAAATCAAAATTGATGTAACTTCCACCAAAGCCCTGAATAAAAATTACTGCCATGTCATTATCAGTGGCGGCGCGGGAAGGCTCCGGATATACATCGACGGTACATTGAGCGAACTCAACGGCTCCGGACTGACATCCACAGCTTGGACTGATTATTTGGAAAATCCGAAATTATGGATAGGAAAAGGTCCGGAAAACTTCTTTGCCGGCATTCTGGATGAAGTCCGGATTTATTCCCGCCGTCTCGACGATGAGCAGGTGGTTCGCCATTTCAAATATCCGGATATGGCTGGGGAATGGCTGAAAATCCATCACAACGTATTTTATTCCGATTATCCGACGATTATAGGTATTCGAGGTATTCCCTGTCGTGAAGCCGAAATTCACAACAACTGGTTTGAAGCCATTTTCAGTCCTGATAAAGCGATCATGCAATACGCGCCCGGTTTCAAACCCCATATTTGGAGTCGTTGGAAAAACAATCAGCACAACGGCATTGGAGTCAATATTAATGACAATACATTCAAAAGTAAAGATAAATTCTGATTTTAACTTCATGTGCAAGTTTTTTTAGAATTGATAATTGATAATTGATAATTGATAATTAGGGAAGAACCTCGGCCCCCAGTAAAAACTCAAGCTTGGCGCACACTGTCTCTCCGAGGCCGCCGTTCACTTCGCATGATTTACCGGTTTACCCGAAGGCAACAAGATATTCGGGCCAAGGAGAAGGCGCTCTGCGGAGAGAGTGCTCCACCTTTCGGGGGCAAGCTATGATATAGTTGCAACCCTCTCCTCAATTATCAATTTTCAATTATCAATTATCAATTCTAAAAAAAACTTGCACATGAAGTTAAATGGGGTATTGATTATTTTGAAAAACTGGGTATATTATTAATATAACCAGATATATTCGAGGAATTATCTATGAAAAACGGAAAATTGATTGCAGCGCAGATTGGTTGCGGCAAATTCGCCCAGAGCCAGGATTTACCGAACTTGAGTTCACATCCGAAAATTGAATTGAAATGGTGTTGTGACCTGAACCGGGATCACGCAGCCGCGATGGCGCAAAAATTCGGCGCTCCCCGCAGTACCGGAGATTACATGGAGATTATCAATGATCCGGAAGTCGATTTGATCAAGATCGCGACGACTCATGAGGTTCATTTGCCGATCATCGAAGCGGCCGCACAGCGCGGTATCAATATATTCTGTGAAAAACCGATGGCGATGGAAACTGAAGAAGCCTATCGGATCATCAAAGCGGTACGGCGCGGCAAAATCAAATTCTGCGTTGACCTGAACCGCCGGATGTCGCCGTCGCTGATTGCCTTGCGCGAACGCTGGCAGGAACAGTTGCGGAATCCCAAGCACAGCCCGTGGCGCTATATCGAATCCGTCCGGGAGCCGATGGGGGAAGAAATCTGCTCCAATCTGCTGATCAATATTCAGGATGAAAGTTCATCATACGGTATGGGCCACATGGACCCGCTGCAGGGAGGAGGGGCCATCATCGGCGAGAGCGTTCACTGGCTGGACCTGATGTGCTGGTTTTTCGCTCCGCAGCGTCCGACGGATATTACCGGTTGGGGGTCAAGCCGTTTGAGCCACGGCATTACGATCAAGTTCAGCGGCGGTGATTCGGCGACTCTGGTTTTCAGTACTTCCGGGACGTTTGATTATCCCAAGGAAGTGTACCAGGTAACCGGCGGCGCCGCGATGCTTCAGAACCTGTTTTTCGTCGAAAACCGCTATTATGGAATTCCCGGTCTGGAACCGGAAGTATTTCCGATGCAACACGACGGCATGAAGGACCTGGTCCCGGCGGACGGTTTGGATGCTTATATGAAAAAATACCAGTTGCGGGCGGAAGCCACCGGCAGTAACTTGAAACAGGCTGAAAAAGCTCAGCCGTTTGCGGTGGACAAAGGGCACAAGCATATGCTGAACGGATTTATCGAAGCCATTATCAACGATACGGCGTCGCCGTGTGATGAAATGGCCGGATTCCTCTCGACCTACTTGGCCAAACTGGCGATTCAGTCGATCGAGTTGAGGCAGACTTTGCCGATTCCGGTCGAAAAAATCACTCCGGTTTTCGTCTAATCTGCTTGTAATTGGCCGGATAAGATCAGTCATTGCTTATTCGGCCAAATTTCAACATCAGCTCAATCAACAGTTGCCGATTGTTTTGAGTGACTGGAGGCAATCCCGATTGGCGATTGGAGAATGCGGTGAAGATGCTTTCTTTGCGGTATGGTAAAATCGCTTCCGGATTTGCTCCGGCCTCCAATAGTAATTTAACCTTGGAATATTGCCCTGAAAAAAGTGTATTGTCCAAGGCCGCGTCTAATGATTCCTGTTTGGGATGAAAAAGGAGGATGACAGCCAAATCATCATAGGAACAATTTGCGATAGGTTGGGAGCGATTATCCGTTATTTTATTATCATCCGGCGATGCTCCTTTTTTCAAAGCCTCGCGGATGGCATGGGGCGGATACCTGCGTTGGCTATAATAGCCCTTTACTTCGGATGGGATTTCTTCGTCGGCTTCCGAAGGATTCCAGCCTTTGCGTATCGGAGGGATTATCGCCCCATATTTTTTCAGCAGTTCAACCGTCTGTTTGTTTTTTGCAACCCGTAAAGGGGTTGCAAATATTTCCCGTTCTTCAAATGGCAACCGCGATCCGCTCGGCATGCGCCAACGCAAATTCGGATCGGCTCCGTGTTTCAAAAGCAATTCCAGCAAATCCAAATCGCCCCATCGCGATGCCCATAACAATGCGGGATCGCTCCCATCCGAAGAAAAGTAGTATTCTTCGGATGGATCGCGTATTAAATTCGGATCGGCGCCGGCATCGAGTAAAATCCGCGACAGAATGAATCTGGTTCCCCACGCATTATTGGCGATCTGGCTTAAAGCGGTATTTCCGTTTTTACTTATCGTATTGACTTGTGCGCCATGTTTAAGCAACTGGCGGAGTATTTCCGGTTCATTGGGTGAATGGGAGCACCAATGATGAAGAAACGGTACATTGTTCCAGGAAATATTGGGAGATATTTTTTCTTCGGACAATAATTTCTCCATTCCGGCAATATCTCCATTGCAGGCGACGCCACAGAGCCGGTTAAATTTCTCTTTTTCCTGCCAGCTGTGGGTGTCAAATTGAAGCGGGGTAATCCGGCAATTTCCTTCTGCATATTCAATTAGGGTTATCCGGTAAGGATCTATCGGATGGGGATAATAAAAACTGTTCCTCCATTTCTTCTTTTGGTGGGATGCCACGAAAATTACTACATCTCCCGGTTTTAATTCGGGACTTAGAAAATCGGTATCCAGCTCGAAGCGATATGCTTCCGGTTTGCCGCAATAATTTCCGAACCAATTCTTTTCCTCAGAATACAAGCAAACATGATCATCAAACGTCAGCCGAAAACTTTCGTTGTACTTGATTTTGCCGATCCATATTTCTTTCTTGACATTGGGATTTTCACGATTGAATTTTTGCACGTACTCCGTTTGAGTTTTGAACCAGTCCAGTGAAACAGTATCTTTCTTTAGCTGCTTCAAGTTATCGCATCCAGCAAGAAACAGGGACAGCAAGATAAAAATGACGAATACATATCTCATTTTTTTTACCTCCAAATTGCGAAGGACGGACCCTAATCACTCCGGTTTTCGTTTAATACCAGGTTGGGATACAGGTGGTGAAGCCTTTGAAATCCTGGCGGACCATTTCGGTTCGCGCAAGGGTTGCTTTGACTTCATCATCGCCGAATGGCATTGCCCAAAGCACGCTGAAAAAATTGTCAAACGCGGCATAGAATGCCAGCCGGGGGAAAAATTCATCGGCAATTTGGCCGTCGAAGTATCCGTCGATCTGGCCGCGGGCAAAATCGGTGCTGATTTGCCGCGAAAAAACTGCCAGACGGTTGAAATCCCGGATGTAATCGCCGAATTTGAAACGGTTGAAATCAATGATTGCCAACTCGTTATCCGGTGTGATAATCATATTGCCGACATGGTAGTCGCCATGCAGATAGCTGCCTGGAAGTCCAACCAGCAGCGAAAAAGCCGCGTCAATGTAACTTAGAAAATCTCCGGCGCCGGTAACCTGCATTCCGCATTCATGGTACCGCCGGAGTTTTTGCTCGTAGACTTGCCGCATACTGCAATAAGTATCGTTTGACGGCGGTGACGGAATGGAGTGTATCCGCCGCAGGAATTTTCCGGCTTTGATGCCCAGGTCGTAGCATTGTTTCGGGGTATAGCCTTTGATCACTTCTTCGGCTTCCGCTCCGGGAATCCAGTTCAACAGCGTATATACCGAGCGTCCGTTTTCACAGATTCCGAATTCCAACGGCTGAGACATCGGGATGCCGGTAGCGGCGGCCTTTTGCATCCAGAGAAATTCCTGCTGTTTTTTATCGTGCTGGGAAATATCCGCCAACCGCAACAGCAGTTCATTGCCGTGGTTGTCGGTAATATGGAATTTGCGGTCATTTGACCAACCGCGTTTTTCGGGTTCAATGGTTACCCATGACGAGTATTTCGGAATATCATGCATAATTACCTCCTCACCAATATAGCATATTTTCACAAATATGTCAATTAAATGTGAATTTTCTTGAATCAGGGGTGGAAATTTTCAGAAAAAGGGAAATTTTATAGGGAATGGGTTTTATTATCACCCGGAGGAGTTATGAAGAGGTTGTTTCTGTTTGCCGTTCTGGCTTTTTCGTTGGTATTGACGGCGGAGCCGGTGCGGGTTGGCTTGTTGAATATCCAGGAGAACCTGGGCGGGGCGGGAATCAAAGAATTCCTGAGCGGTCGTCCGGATATCGAATTGAAGGAACTTACCTTGTTGACCGAGGCCAATCTGGCGGATGTCAAGGTATTGATCATTCCCAAAACTTATTCGTTCGAGGACCGCAATCTGCTGCGGCAAATGGTAGCGAAGGGAATGGGGGTCTTGCTGACTCATGATGCTTCCGGTTCGGGACGGGTGTTTTTTTTCCGCGCCGCTGCCGGGAGCTTTCCGGAGCTCTCCTCTCCGCGACCGGGGATTTCCGATGAAATGATCGATACCCGCAAGATGAATGTCGTCAACCCGCGTCATCCGGTAACCCGCGGGCTGGACAAAGAATTTTTGACTCAGTACAAAAATCATACCACCCTGGTCCCGGTCAATGAGTCGATGGTCCTGATCGAAGACGCCCCCGAGCGTCATCTGATGGACGACCGGGCGTTTTGGGGAGTCCAGGCGCGCTGGGCGCGCTACCGGGGCGGCCATGCCGTGTTGGCGGCGGGGAGTTTCGGAGCGGGGAGGGTGGTGCTCTACGGCGGTTTGCCGGGAGTGGATATCCATGACCGCCCGGTAAAAGTCGGCGGCGAGGAAGCCAAATTGCTGATCAACGCCATTGAATGGTTGAGCGGCAAAGGCGAGGCCGGTATCGATATGTCTCCGATGCGCCAGTCCAAATACACCCGGGACGACAGCGTGAATCTGCCGTTGTTCGACCGCAATGCCGTGGCTCTGGTTTCGGCGGAGAGCGTCGAAACTCCGGCCATCGCCAAGGCTCCGATACCGGTAATCTTGCAACTGCCGGAGGCGGGCAAGGCGGCTATGATCGAGTTTCCCTTGACGGAAGAATATGGAAGCCCGACCGCCGTGGTCATAAACCGCAAGATGTATCCGTTGGAACTGCGCAACCGCGACGGCAAGCGTTATGCCGCTTTCGTGGCTGTGCCGGAAAAAACTCAGCTAGCCGCCAACTTGATTTATACCGCGGCGCCGCCGGATATTACGGTCAAGATCAAGCAGGACAGTTCCTGCGCGGAAATCGCAACGCCGGAAATGCGGGTGGTGGTGGCTGCCGAAAACGGCGTACCGGGAATTCAATTTCTGAATATTTACGACTGGGATTATCATCATACCTGGCTGGGGCTCGAGCGTGCCAACTACAGCGCGGCGCTGCTGAGAGTCTCCAAATCATTGTGGCCGTTCTGGCGCAAACCGTTTTCCATGTATCATGAACAGGGCTATCCGGAACCGGATTTCAGTTGGACTCTGAAAAGCTCGACCCGGCATTATCTGTATGCCGACGTCAATGTCGCCAAAGGTTCCATCCGGGTTTATCGTAACGGGCAGATTGAGTTGAACGGCTTTGCGAAGGAGGCCCGGCTTGCTTCGTGGGGATTCGATTATTACACTGTCGACGGCAAGGAATATCCGGAAAATATCGCTTACGACCTGCCGGAGTTCAAAGGACAGATTACCGCGGTCAAGCAGGGGCGTTATATCCTGGGCGGAGATTTCAATCTGACCGGGCGGCTCGGCATTACCGGGATCAGCCCCGGTATTCACCGGCAACTGGTCTGCGAGGGCCCGTATCTTTACGCCAACACCGACTATAAAAACATTACGGCCTACCAGAAACTTCCGGAGAATCTGACCGCAGGAGTTACGGTGAACAAGGAAGATAACAGCGGCATGTTGATACTGCCGGAAAGGACTGTGGTTTTCAAAAAATTACTGCGGCGCCGCCATTCCGGAAATTTTTATCCGGACAAACCGGTGCCGTTGGAAATTTACCGGAATATGCTCCCGGAAAATCTGCATATCGCCTCCTGGGAAGTCGAGGATGGAAAATTGAAACTCCAGTCCGCCGGAAATGCCGATATCATTGCCGCCATGCTGCAGCTCGATCCGGGCAATGAAGATCAGGGGATTTACCATACTTTGCGTTTGTCGGTTCCGGAGCCGTTCAAAATCGGTAGTTTCCAAACGACGCTGTACGCTTTGGACCAGCAGGGAAAACGGGTGGCGGCGCAACCGCTGAATTGCCATTGTCTGGTCACGGTGCCGCTCGGCATTTTTACTTTTTCATCGCAATGGACGAACCAGCGCCAGAAATGCCCGCCGGAAGAATGGCATAAGTTGATTCGCGATATCGCCATGGCAAATCTCGACTATGTGATCCATACCGCTTATGACGGCGGCCAGACCGAAGAACTGACCCCGGTGATCTTGAACCGGATCAAGCGGTTCGGATTGCGCTGGATACCCAGCCTGGCGGAGTTTCAGGCCAAATACGTGTCGGCGAACCGGGATGAGTATCAGGCGGTGCGTCCGGCGGTGCTCGATCCCGCCATTGATCGCGAAATGGCCGGTTATATTGCGAATTACAAGGCTGACCCGGCTATTCTGGGTTGGTATCTGAGCGGGGAGGCGGCGCAAGGGGCCGACGGGCAGAGCGTCGGCTACCAGATTGCCAACCATATTTACGAACAGGCGGCGGCGCAGTTGCCGGAGAATATTTTGAAATACAGCATGGTTTCCCTGAGCTCCACCACCGTGGAAGCCGGCAAAACATTTTTGAAGACCGATATCCTGAGTTTCAATCCGTATTTCGACAACTGGCTCAAGCTGAAAGACGCCATGACGAAAATCAAGCCTCAACAATCGCCATTGTGGACAACCATCCGCTGCTGTGGCCCGGGCTGGATGGATACGCTGGACCTCTGGTTCGACATCCGGATGCAGACCCTGACCGCCTGGCTGGCGGGCAGCGACAGCATCAATTATTTCATGTACGCCCATTGGCTGAGCGATATGGAACAGAACAACTGGTACGCGGTCTGGCCGGGGCTGAAAGGCCCGGTGGCCGCGCCGCGCCGCCAGATTCTCGATGCCATCGCGGAGGACATCCGGCTCCTGACCTCCGCCGAATACCTGGCGGAGACTCGCCCGGAGTTACGAGGAAAGTTCAACGAGGCCTGCGCCAAAGGCCAGGCCGGACGTTTCTACGAAATGCGCTCAATCCTGCAGGGAATCATCCAGTCGGCCAAATAACCGGGTTAAGGTTTCTTGACCGTGATGAAGGCGGCCATGTAGGGGGCAAGTTTGATTTTTTCTCCGCTTTTGATGACAGTGCTTTTTCCGCTGTCGGGGAAGAAGCACTCGGCATTGCTGAAAGGAATGGCGCTTTTCAGGCTGAATTCCTGTTCCTGAGCGGTTGTGTTCAAAACTGTGATGAAGAACCCGGTGTTGTTTTTGTAGAAGCTGGCCGGAACCGCCGGGTTATTGGTACCGATGCCGTCCTGGTTCGGTTTCCAGTAGCCGAAGAAGGAGGACGTGTCCATGCCGAAAGCGTATTGGCGGTCGCGGATCGAGAGCTCAATGTCCGAACGGATAAAATTCGGATAAACCATCTGGTTGTGCAGCAAAGAAATTCCCATGAAATGGGTTGCGACCGCCGGGCTGTTGATTTTCTCATCCTGGCGGTATTGGGGCAGCAGCATCCGGTCGGGTCCGATATTCACGGCATTTTCGTAGCGGAATTCATCCAGGGTCATGAATTCCAGATAATATGTATGCTTGAGGAAGGCTGCACGGTATTGTTCCCCCATCAGGACGATATTGGAAAAGGCGGTCAGCGGACTGGCTTGCCCGCCGCCCAGATGCGACATGGTAATGGAATCTTTTTTGTAGAACCGCTGGGCATTATAGACGCGTTCCTGGAAGACGCGGCACTCGAAAATCGGTATGAATGTTTCTCCGTTTTCCTTGAGCGTATCGGCTCCGAAACAATCGTAATAGACGCCGTCCCAGTTGTAATCACGCATGTTTTCCGCCAGGCTTTTGACGTAAAGGTCGGTCCAACTGCGTTCGCGGTAGTCGCCTTTGTACTCTATGCCGCCGTGACTTTTGGTCATATTGTAAGAGCGGGACGGGATTGCCTTCCATTTCTTGGCGAAGTAGCTCCATTGAGGCAGGGTATTGATGATGTAAGTCGGGATCTGGTAAACCAGCAGCTATCCTTTTTTCTGGCTGATGTATTCAGCCATCTTCCGGGGATTACTTGCCTCCGGCAGAGAACCGGCATATTTCAGTAGTTTGGAGGAATGCCAAAGCAGATTGAAGTTGTTGTTCGTGCCTGCCCGGAAGCGTAAGCACTGCCAGTTGTTTTCGTTCGGACGGACCGGATACGGGCAGACCGCGAAATCGAACGTATGCTGTTCGCCTGCTTTCAGTTTCAACGGGGCGTTGATCAAACC
>JAVBRM010000116.1:0-59948 GCA_031548025.1 Victivallaceae bacterium
AAGCAGTGGCGGTAGCGGTTCGGAGGCTTACGTTAAGGTGTATTCATCCGGGATTGTGACCATTTCCGGGGCAATTGTCACTGGTGCGAAGCTGGTGGCTGGACTTAACAACTCAATGCATATTTCCGCCGGTGGTTTGGCCAGCAACACAACCATCAGTTCTAAAGGAGATCAGTATATTTCCTCTGGGGGAACGGCATATCTGAATATAGTCAATGTTGGTGGTACGCAAACTGTTTTCAGCGGAGGGATTGCCAATTCTACGAACCTACTGGTGCGAGAAGATGAGAAATGGGCAGCCTCGGGAGGGAAACAGATTGTTTCCAGCGGTGGATTTGCAAGCAATACCACAATTGATGGTTATTATGAATCTAATGTACCTACTACTTATAATCAGCATACAGGGATTATGATTATTGAGAATGGTGGTAAGGCCGATAAAGTTACAGATAACGGCTGGATGATTATTTCCAGCGGAGGACAAGCGACTAATATCGTGCAGCAGGCGAGGGGAATCGTTGATATCGAGGTATATGGCGGCGATTCGACAACCAAGGTGACCGGAAGTAACCGTCTGGGGAATTTTTATCTGAGTAATGGAATCGCATCTAATTTTATCATCAATGGTTTTCAGAATGACTGGGCCGACGGAGAGCCTCAGCGTTATGGCTATGGAGTGATTGTTCACAGTGGCGGCAGCGCTATCAATACCGTTATTGCCGAATATGGAGATTTGGTTGTTTTCAGTGGCGGAGTGGCACTGAATACGAATCAGGAGGGAGGGGGAACCATTAGAGTTGAGGTATATGGCAATGATTCGAAGACTAAAGTTACAGGAAGCAGGCTTCAGGAAAATTTTTATCTGAGTAATGGGGTTGCTTCCAATTTTTCTCTTGGCGGTGGCGGCCGTATGACTGTTCATAGTGGCGGAGTTGCTTACAATACTTCTCTGACCGGCTGGATAGCTACATTAGGGGGACCATTTAGTTGGGTATGTCGCGATTACTTGTATGTTAAAGGCGGAACTGTGCATAATACCTGGATTAACTGGAATGGGCAACTTGAAATAGGTAATGGCGGTGTCGCCAACAACACTACAGTCGATGGCGCGTATCCTAGTTTTAGTGACTTCGACGGGTATGTTTATGAGGTGGAAGTATCCAGCGGCGGTACTGCGAACAATACCGTCATTAACTATGGCGCAATGGGCGTTTACGCAGGAGGACGCGCCAATAATACAACTCTTAACAATGATTCGCTTCTGAAGGTTACCAGCGGTGGAATCGCGAGTGCGACAGTGATTCATTCTGGCACCGAACTCCAGCTCGATTCCGGCGCAATCCTGGCCGGACGGACTGTGGTGGGCGGAAGCTTGTATATCCAGGGAGCGATTACGGTCAATGCGGGAACATCAATAGTATTTGCGGTTAATGAGCGTGAAACCACTGATTCGTATATGATTAATAACATCAGCCTGCTTTCTGGAGCTGGTTACTCGATTACGGTCGGTGCCGGTCAGGCTATGGGAGTCTATAGGCTGGCTTCCGGCGCGAGCGGTTTTAATCAGACGATTACCATTGGCAATGGTACGACCAATTATGGAACGCTGACGGTGAATGGCGGCGCGGTGAATTATGGCGCTTACAGCTATTCGCTGGTGAATTCCGATGGAATATTGTCGCTGAATATCGACAGTGTGCCTGATGGCGATACGAAGGATTATGTCAAGGTGTATTCGGCCGGCGTTCTGACCAGTTCCGGCGCGATAATCAATGGTAAAGTATTGACATTGGGTTATGATGATCGCATGGAGATACATAATTTCGGGATGGGCAGTCCAACTTTCGTCAATCCCTGGTGTTCGCAGACGGTTTTCAGTGGCGGTATGGCTTGGGATACGACTGTTTCCGGGGGAACACAAGTGGTTTCCAGTGGCGGAACAGTCAGCGGTACTGTAGTCGCCGGAAGCGGTTTGAACCTGGAAGGTCAGTGGGAACAAATGGGCTGGGCGCATGTGGATGGCGGGACTGCGGTCAATACCGTGATCAAAGACGGCGGACAAATGTCTGTGGTCAGCGGCGGGGTTGCCAGTAATACTGTCATTTATGGAGGATTCGGGGGACCGAATTATGGTCTCGTGGTTTACAGCGGCGGAACGGCTGTCAAGACGACTGTCAATGGTGCCGAGGATGAATATTTTGATTGGCAGATCGGGTATCTGGCGGTCAACAATGGCGGAACGATCAGTTCCACCACGGTTAACAGCAATGGCGAGTTGACAGTTCGCAGCGGCGGTCGTGCGAGTGATACGCTGGTCAATTCCGGCGGTATGGTATACGCGTATGCCGGGGCGATGCTTGGCGGAACGATGACCTTGGGCGGTTCTATGCATGTCGATGGAGCGGTGACTGCCACCGGAGCGAATATTGTTTTTGGCGTCTATGACCGGAAGACTGTGGATTCGTATATCATCAATGATATTTCGCTGATCAGCGGGGCTGGTTATTCTATTACGGTTGGTGCGGCGCAGAAGGCCGGTGTTTATATGCTGGCGGGCAATGCTTCGGCGTATAATTACAGCACTACGGTGAGATGGGGTGGGACCACCTTGGGAACTCTTGCGGTTGGTGGTTCACTGACCAATGGAGATTACACTTACAGTCTGGTTCTCGCCTCCGGCGATTTGAGCTTGAAGGTGGAAAAGGCCGGAACGGTTCTGACCACGCCGAACACCAATTTGATGGAGAACGGCTATTCGCAGGTGGTGGCTTGGGATGCGGCGCAAGGGAAGGTCGGCTATGTGGCGATCAACGGGCAGACCGCTCCGGAATGGCGCGGAATCTGGGAGTGGAGCGGCAGCGAGGCCTCGATGTGGAAGGTCGTTGCTGTCGGGCGATTCTCGGAGGATATCGACCATGACGGCGTCTTGCTTTACAATGGATTCGGTAATACTTTCGCCGCGTGGACGAACCTGAATGACGGAAGTTACGGTTATGTTTCGTTGTGCCATGTGGATGGCAACTTTAAGACTCTGGCACTGGCTGACTTCGACAACAACGGACTGGATGACGTGATCATTTATGACGAAAACGGATCGTTCGGGATCGTGTCGGATGCGGCCTCGTATCATGACGTTTGGCATGTCGACAATGCGGCGGCTAATACCCAGCAGGTGATTGGCGCCGGCTACTTCGGCAACGCCGACGGCAAGAGCGATATCCTGGTCAAGAATACCGCCAATAATGCCTATTACCTGTGGCACAACCAAGATCCGACATTTGAGACCTGGAATTGGAAACAGACTGAGATCGGCACGTTGAACGATGACTGGACGGTGGCGGCCATCGGCGACTTCCATGGGGACGGCATCGATGACATCATCATGTGGCAGAAGTCGACCGGTTATATGTACGCCTGGGAAGACGGCAAAGCTGCCAATCAGCGTTGGGTGGGGGCTCTTGATCCGGCTAACTGGGAAGTAGCCGCGGTCGGCGATTACAACGGCGACGGCAAAGAAGACCTGTTGCTGCGCGAGCTGAACAGCGGCTGGGGCGGCATAGGCTACTGGGCCGGCGCCAACGCGTCGAACTGGACCGACCTCAACGCCCGAATCGAAACCGACATGGAAAGTAAATTCGCAGTAGTCGCCTGATAAATACGATAGTAAAAGGTAATTTTTATGGAAATACGATGTCCTTCTTGCGGTAGTGGTTTTGTAGTTGAAATCCACAACGATAATGAGATGTTCTGCTGTCCGGATTGCGACAAATCTTTTATAGTCCATGGGAACAAGTCTTTTCCTGCCGCCAAAGCGGTGGAGAATACCCCGAATGGCTTGAAGGTGGTCTGTCCGGGATGCCGGCAGCATTATGACATTAATCCGGATTTTTTCAACAGTCCGTTTGGCTGCCAGGTGTGCGGCAAGAGCTTCATTGTGCCGGCGCCGCGTCCGGCGAGACCCGCGCCGCCGCCTCAGCCGCCGCCCGCTCCACGGCCACAGCCGCAACAGCAGGAACGGAAAACGGCTGTAATGGATAGACAATTCAGTAGCGCCCCCAGAAATGTCCGGGATATTACCGACGAGGTAAAAGCGGCGGCGAAAGAACCGGCCACCCCTGCCAAAAAGGCGCCGGTCAATAGCAAAATAAAGTCAAAGCCGTTGCAGATACTTCTCGATTTCCTGAATTTTAAGATCATGATCATCTCGCTCATTCTGAAATGGCTCTGGCTGCTGACTGCGATTTCCGGAGTTATCTGGGGGATCGTCATGACTATCCAGGGGATAAGTGATAATTCGTTTGTGGATGTTCTCGGTGGGGTGCTGATCATGTTGTTTTCGCCGTTCATCACCCATATGATGTTCGAACTGCTCATGCTCGCTTTCGCCATACTGGACGTCCTGAAGGAAATCCGCGACAAAGAATAATAGGCTTCACCGATCCCAGAGATCGACTTCGGCCAGGATTGCCGGTGATTTTTCACCGGAGGTACCGCTCAGATTCAGTCGCAAATAACGGGCAGTCAAGTCGGGAGCCAGCCGCAAGGACAATTTTTTAATCCGCCCGGTCGGGTTGTTCTTTTCCGTCACGACAACTTCCGTCCATTTGTCGCCATCGCCGGAAGCTTCCACCGTAACCAGTGGAGTTTCGCCTTGAAGGTACAAATCCGCGCGTCCGATAAGCTGCGGCGATTTCAGGTCGAAAGTCAATGAAATGGGTTTGGCCAAGTCAAATTTTACAATCCAGTCGTTGATTGCGCCGTGTCCTTTATCGACATTGCCCGCAGCCGGGGCTTTGGCCCGATCGGTTAACTTTCCGCCGGCGAACGGAATCCCGGTCAGACCGTGGTCACCGATGTGGTCCGGCCGGCGCGACCAGGAATAGGTGCCGTTTTGTGAAAGATTGGCGCTGGTGTCGGGCATGAACATCGTCCAAACGATCGAATTTCCGGTCAGACATTTTCCCTGCGGTTTGACGGATTTTGGTATCAGTGAATCCGGTAGAGCGAAACGCCAGATATCCTGTTTGGTCCTGATTTTGAGTGCCTTGCAGAATTTTTCCGTAAATGTGCGCCATTCCGGGTGGGTGATCAAGCGCATCGAAGCCGGATTGAAAGCGAAACGGTAAATCCGGCCTTTGCCGAGTTGGCGGCAAGTAATGGCGGGAGCTCCGTTTCCATAACGGGCCGTCATCTCAGTTTCGCGGACAGGCTCAAGGCTGGGGTAAACCGTGGGCAAAGTGTAAGTACATCCTTCGAAAACCAGCTCCCGATTGCCTTTTGCAGCAGAAAATTTCGAACCGAACAATTCGTCGCTTTTGGCGGAAATATCCTCATCAAGATTATCGCGGCGGAATGCATCGGGATCAAGCACCACAAGAATTCCTCCGTCGCGGACATAGGCTTCCAAACGTTCGATGGCTTCGCTGCGTTCATATTTGGCGTCGCTGATGAAAATAACGCGATAGTGGTCGAGTTGGTTCGATTTCATCGAAGTCTCATTGATCATATCAAACCATAGTCCGACATGCGGACCGAGCATGGTGAACGCCGCGATTTCAGCAGTAGCGGCGCGATTGCCGTACATCGACCAGCCGGTGTCCTGTGAAATGAAAAAAGCGCAATCCGGTTCAGGATACTTCAGACGGGGTGTATGGGCGGCGATATTATAGAGCAATTGATAACGGTCCGGAGCTCCGAAATATTCGCCGGTCAGGTATTTTTTTCCGTTGCGCGCCCCGATGGTATCCGCCAGGTAAAAATGCCATCCGGTGGCTCCGCCGATCAGCGCCTGACTCATCAGCGCCAGCGTTTCCGGCAGGGTGAAATTGGCCGCGTAATGTTCGACATGGACGCACGGCCGGATGTCTTTCGCCCCGGTCAGATCCTTCAACTTTTTGGTGTTGAAGGCAAAATCCGCCAATTCCGGATTGCGGGAGGGGTAGAGCTGCACGGTGGCAATGTCGAAATTTCCCCGCCAGCGCGCCAGGTCCGGCGTAATTGCTCCGCCGATGGGATCGTCGCTCACGAACGGCAGGGACGGCGCGTGTTCTTTGACGATTTGATAAGCCCGCGACATCAGCGACGTCTGCTGGTCGCTGATAAAACGGTGCACAGCCATCCAGCGTCCCGGAGTTTTGTCGAACATCGACTCCGGAATTCCCCATTTCCCGCCGCCGTAATCGCGTCGAATTTTTGCATCGAGCTCGCGAATCAGAGGATAGTCTTGTTTTTCCTGATGAAATGTCACCAGAGTCCGTAATGTTTTATCTCCGATCTCATCGCCATAGGAGATCGCGCCCAGCGGATATTTGGCGGAGTTGACTGCCATGTCCCGGACTTGGTTCAGGTAAAAATCTTCGGCCATGGGATCGCCCAGGAACTTGGCTTTGCCTTTCGTCGCCGGGACATCGGCGCCGCGATAATCGGGATAGGTTACGGTTTTTAACTTCAGTTTCTGGAAAAAATCCTGTTTTTTGAGCAATTGACCGTAACTTTCAAATATCAGATTGTTCGACTCGGAAAGCTCCTGAAAAATTATATTGGGGTCAAAGGCAAAGCCATATTGGAGTGCCTGGCTGGTAATCTCTTGAATATTCTTTTCGTGAAGCCAACGCAATACCGGCAGGGGGCAGGGGACTTCTGCTGCGAGCTCTTCGTATAGGGGATTCTGGGGCCGCCATACCCGGAAATTGACCTTAGCTGCTTTGGGCAGCGTAAAAGTATTTTCGTAAAGACCGGCTATTTCTATCCGCAGATTTTTGATGTTTTTTACGTTTTGCCAGGCGAAATGGTATTCTTTACCGGTATCGGTAACCTCGAAATCCCGATCCAGTTCCACGATCCGGCTGTCCCCGGAAAACGATTCGATTCGAACCGGATATTTTCCTGTTTTTTTGAATTTTCCCGTCGCATACTTGCGGCCATTTTTATTTACCGCCAACAGGATAAAATCGCCATTGCCTTCAAATTGGAAAGTCTGCATTCCCGCTTCAAAAGAACCCTTGCCGCCTCCGAGCGAGCTTTGTTCTTTATCCGCTTGGCGAAGCCGCCCGATATTGATTTGCCAGAGTTCGCCCCCTTTGGGCGCAAATCCCAGCGATTCGAATGGGATTGCCAACTCGACTACCCAGCGGTCTCCTTTTATTTGTACCGCGCGATGAACTTTGCTTTCCCAGTTGGCGTCCGCTCCCACCGCATCGTATACAATACCCGCCGAATTGACAATGAGCTTGAAAACCTGGCGGTCGCCGAATGGCGCAATACTCAAATCGACACAGTCATCGTCCCAAATCCGGTTGTCATGTTCTTCCGGATTATGATATTTCCGGCTGATTCCCTGCGTGTCCTTTTCAAAACAAATTACGCTGACATACAGGTTTTCCGCATTATATCCTAACCGCACCTCAGTCGGATTTTCCGGTACTTTGCCGTCCGGGCCTTTTAACTTGATTAAAGGCAGCTTATCGGCTATCGGCGCTTTTCCCACACGGACAATCGAATGTTCCTGTCCAAGCAACGGCAAAATGGTCATACCAATCAGAAATATCAAATACCTCATATCGCCTCAATCTTTCCAATAAGGCTTGACATCGGCGGCGGGACCCCGGAAATACTTGCTGTTGTCAATATTTGCCGATTCCGCGTGTCCGTCTACGAAAATCAGGTTCATCAGGGATTTGTGCGGATTCACGAATGAAGTGAAGAAATTCGACGCAGTGGCCGGCGCCAACGCGAAGTAGTTCGAATCCCCGATTGCAACCCGTTCGGAAGGTTTCCGGATACCCGCCATTTTCTGACTTATCCCGGCGGCGGTATTTACGCAGGCGAAACCGGAGACGCTTCCAGCCTGTCCGGCGCAACCCAGGCCGTGATGATTGTAACCGAAATAATATTTTTTGGAACCGTTGAACCAGTAAAAACGATTCCGGTAGTAATAATTGTCATTGGCGCCGACGACTCCGGGATAATTCACATACCTTGAGCAGATGAGGACCTTCGGCTCATTGCCGACATAGGTTAATACTCGCTGTTGCCAGTATTGTTTCTGATAACCGAAACCGCCATAGGTCGTATTGCTGTAATAACAAGCAGGCAGCACGTCATCATAGTCACTGGCGTACATCGCGAGTGCGCCCATGGTCTGCTTGCCGTTGCTCTGGCATTTGGTCATTTTGGACTTTTCTTTGGCCGCACCGAGGGCCGGAAGCAACAGAGCTGCCAGGATTGCGATGATCGCGATCACAACGAGGAGTTCGATCAATGTGAATTTTTTCATATTTATCTCCATTTTTATATGATTTTGCCGAAAATAAGGCTCATTCTTTGAAATAGGGGCGGAGTTGGACGAAATTCAGCGCCAGTTTCTCACCGGGCTTGGCTGCACGGTCGCTGAAGGTGATTTTCAGTTCTGTTCCGGTGGCCTGGAATACGATTCGGTGCAGATTGATTCGGGCGATTTCCTTTTTCCCCGCCGGAGTTTTGCGCTTGTCTGCATAGACAAAGCTTTTGGCTGTATCGATTTCCGCACCGTCCAGCTGGGCCTCCAGCGGAAACTGCCGCGAGTTACTCCGTTCCGCCATGATATCGTTATAATCGCCGACCACGAACTGCAGCGAATACCAGCGCCCCGGAATCAGCTTTTGTGCGGTCTGAGTGATCCGGTTGGAGTTTTCTCCGCGTTCCAGCACGCAGAAGGTGTCGCCCTGGTTTGAATACCAGCGCCGCTGGCTGTTTTTACTGTAACCTGATTTCTGGCCGACCGTGACTTGCCCTTCGACCGTCCATCCGGTCAAGCCATCCTGGAAATCACAGTTTACCAAATGGCCGGGCTGATAGCGGAAGTCGTATTCCGGCGACAGCATCCTGCGGTTGCCTTCTACCGCGTAATGCCGCAGCAGTCGGAAGGACCAGCGGTAGATTTCCTCATCGGCATAATAACTGCCCCAGAACCCGGTCGCCGGCACCCCCTTGAACGCCGGATCGTTGACCAGGATATTCATCTGCATGTCCAGTTGATATTTGATATCGGCCTCCGGGTAATAATCCAGCGAAATCAATGGAATCTGGGTGAAATTTCCCAAAATTACGGCGGTATGCGCCATGGCATTCGGGAAAAAACGGTTGAATTCGCGCGCCATCGCGGGCATCAGTTCTTCCATATGCGCGGCCGCGGCCTTTTCGTTGCGTTGAGCATGCCCGTAAGCCTCGTACCACAGCATTCCGCGTCCCCGGGAAGTATTGAATGCCGCCGACATGAATTCCGAATCCACTCCCCTCAGCGACGGCTTGCCGACAATCCAGGTATTGACCCGCCGTTCGGAATCCTGAAACCGACGCAAAATTTTGCTCATTTTTACCAATTCTTCCGGACGGGAGAAAAACAGTTCGTCTACCGTGATGCCGTCATACTGTTCCTGCGTCATTCCCGGCGCCTTTGCCATGCGATCGTATAAATCATCCAGATTGCGCTTGCCGACATTTGTAATCCATTGCAATCCGCGCGCCCGGGATTCCGTCAAGGCCTCTCCGGGCAGCTCGCCGCCATTATGGGTAGTCAGGGCGCGCAATACGTATTTTTTTATGAAATCCCAGTCATAATTGCCATTACCGTTCTCATTCACATACGAATTTCGGCAGGGGGGATAATTGATGATTTCCGGCACGGCATTAATTTTGAGTATTCCGACTCCGCTTGCCCGCACCGTGTACTCGCTGGCGGGCAGATAGCGGAACGCCTCGGCGGTCAGGGCTAAATCACTGATTTTCAACGTCATGCCAGATGGTATTTCAAAGAAGACCCAACCATCCCGCGGATTGGAAAATTTCAGCGTTTCTTCCGGCTTGACGATTTTAGTTTCCAATAAATTCGCTACCAGATTGTTCAAGCTGCGAACCTGTGACAAATCAACTTCCGGCGATTCTACCACAGTAAGATTGTACCCGGTCTCAAACGCTTTTTCACCGTCCGCGCGCTTTTTTATCACCAATTCCAGACGATATTTCCCCGGCTTCAAGCCGGCCAGATCAACCCTGAACCGTTCTGCTTTCAAGGGAACGGTCCATTTCCGGTCGCCGAGACTGAATTCACAGTCGTAGTTCTCGGGGGTCTGTTCCAGTACCCCGGCCCATTCAAATTCCATCGATGGATTTTTTGCGGGTATACGGTCAAGCAGACCCAGCGGCACCAGGTTCATCACCTGTAAATTCTTCAGTAAATTCTGCCCGACCTGACGACCGGCTTCCGTCAATGCCTCCAACTTCACATCCGCCGCCTGTAGTTCTCCGGAACCATTCAAGACGCCGATGACAACCCCGTAAAAGCTGCTTACCGACTTGATCATCTTGAATTTTCGCTCCACATAATGCCAGTCCGAATTCTCCGGCAGCTTGCTGATCCCGGCCTCGGTTTTCCAACTGGCGCCGATGATCAGGATTCCCGCCTTGGCCGCTTTGAGATCGCGGGTCTTGAACCATCCGCTGAGCCGGTATTCCTCGCCGGGAATCAGCAGCAATTTCTGCTGCCTCACCATCAAATTGCCGCCATCGGCATTCAAAACTACCGCCGGTTTGCCGTCGGGACCGCCGGTTCGCTCGTAGCGGCAACTTCCGCTCGCGGCCGGGGCTGCCAGCCAGTTATCCGGGAAATCGCTTTGCTCGGCATTGAAACGCCCGTTGAGCAACAGATTTTCCTGACCGCAAACCATAGCGGAAACAATCAGCACCGCCGAGAAAAACATACTTTTGAATCGTGACATTTTTTATCTTACCTCTCTTGATTTAAACTGAATTTTTTTCAATGAATTATTGCCTTAACTATCAGGAGTTCAATAAGTGTGAATTTTTTCATATTTATCTCCGTTTCTTATATGGTTTCGCCGAAAATCAGGTTCAGGGGCAATGCGCACTGTTGCGGTTGCTCGGTGGTGCTGTTGCTGATGAGCGTGACCAGGGTTTTCATGGCCTGGCTACCCATTTGAATGGTATCGATCTTCAAAGTCGTCAACTCCGGTTTGCACATGGTGGTGTATTCCATGCCGCCGAAACTGCAAATGCCGATATCTTCCGGAATTCGATAGCCGGCTTCCAACAGGCGAGTGCAAAGCCTCCTGGCGGTACCGTCGCTGGAACAGATAATCGCGGTTTTCTGACCGGATAATTCCTTGACGAAAGGCCAGAATGCTTCGAGCATTTCCTGTTCCGGGTATACGGAACATCCAGTCAGAACCCGGTATTGTTCCGGCGCGACCTTTTGTTCCATCGCGATTTCCCGAAAGGCCAGGCGCCGCATGTCTTGATTGTACTCTGCTTGTCCGGAATCGGCGTAAATAAAATGCTTATAACCCATGCGGAGCAATGTTTTGAACAACTTATCCATGCCGCCGCGATTATCCGCGAAAACACTATTGATTTTCAGCTCGGATGAACGGTCGAGGATGACTATCGGTTTACCGGTGAGTTGGATGATTTTTCCCACCAATTCATCATCGATTCGCGGATCGATGATGAAGCCGTGGACGAGTTCCTTCTGCTGGATGACTGATTTCATTACATCATCCGGCAGAAGGATTTGCTTGGTATCAATGGCGGTACTCAGATGAGGAAAAAGCGTATTGAAACGATATACCCCGGCCTCTTTCTGGATGCCATGCATGATCTCATTGAAATAGTGATCGTGCGTCAATACCGAAATGTCGCGCATCAGGCAACCGACGGTCCGGATGGTGTTGTCGGCGGCGGTATTTTCCGCGGCGAAATAACCGAGCCCGGGCTGTTTGGCGATAATGCCGTCCGCGGTCAGTTCTTTCAAAGCGCGCAGAGCAGTAATATGACTGACCTGAAAATCCGACCGGATTTCCGTTACGGACGGTACCCGTTCGCCGGGACGGATGGCCCCGCTGCGGATTTTCCGGCTGATATCATCGACAATCTGTCGGTATAATAGGCTGTTATTGGTCATATATTACTACTCGTAATGTTGTATTATAGTGTTAATTATACAGCAGATATCAGCTCTTGTCAATACCCGTATCGGCAAAAAATTGATTTTTGTGTAATATTGTAGTTATGTGGTAGTAATGTAAATATATTATCAGTATGGCCCGGTTAACCGCTTGAAGTTCTCCGAAAAGATATTCTTGATTTCCTGTTCCTTGAGATTTTCGGTGAGGACGCCGTAAACGTTCATGCCGGGACTGCAGATCGGGAAATCCGTGCCGAAAAGGAATTTTTCCGAACCGCAGATATCAATGCCGAACCGGAGCATGTTCCAGCGGAAAAGCCCGGTACCGGAGATATCCATGTATACGTTTTTCCAACGGGCCATGAATTCGAAGCGCCGGCGGGCGTTTTCGCCTTCACCCGGATGAGCAAGCACCACTTTAAGGTTGGGAAAGGCTTTCATGATTTTCTCATTTTCCGCCAGAGGTTCTCCGCTGTGGATGTTGACGACCATATCCAGCTCCTGAGCCAGGGCCAGAATGTCCATCATGCCGGGCGACGTGTATTCACCGGTTTTCAGCATATAAGGAACCAGCTCTCCGATCCAGCGGACTCCGGCGGCGTGCATTTTTTCCAGCTCTTCGCAGGACTCCTGCGGATAATCACCATGCACATGGACCCCCGGAATAAAGAAGTCGGGGTACAGCGATTGAAGCTCGAGAGCCTCGTTGTTCAGCTCGCGCATTTCTTCGAAATTGATTTCCTTGCGGACAATCACCGAACCGCAAGCCCTGCCGATACCGACTTTTTTCAATTCCCGGATAAAATCCTCAGTCGTAACCGGATATCCATACAGGGCGAGATTATTCTCGGATTTGAGATACGGATGTACATGAGCGTCAATGATTTCATAATCGAAGGGGGTATTCATTTTTTACTTCTCTGAATTAATGGTTTTTTCCTTCGATAAAACAATACACAGTCAAGGTATGGATTTCAACCTTGAATTCAGAGAAAATATCTGTCTGTCAGTCGCCCCAGGCGGGGTTGCCGAGGAAGTCTTCACCGAAATTTACCGGTTGGTAACCGGCCTCCGTCGCGCAGCGGCAACAGCATTCGATGCGTTCGAAATGATCCGGGATATAGTTGGGATAGTAGTCAAACGAATACTGTTCGTGAGTCCCCATACTGAGCGTTTCGCAGTCGGCGAAATATTTCATCCTCTCCCGGAGTATCTCCAGCGGGAACATGTTGGCGCAGAGGCTTCCTTCGTCAAAGCCCAGAAACATGCCGGTGAATTTATCGTAAAACAGCTTGTGTTTTTCCAGATACAACACGACATCTTTTTCGTAGAAATACCCGATATCGCAGACCCGGAAACGCTGGTCCGGTTCGCCGACGTAGGTTTTGCTGCCGATAAAGGAACCGCCAAGGTAGTGCAGTCCGCGCTGCCGCAGGCCCTCGAAGATTTCCGGGTTGGCCATGGCCCAATGAATCACCGGCGGACGGATGAAAACGGATTCGCCCGCGAAACGGCAGATTTCTGTTTTCAGCAGATCGTAATCGGCAAAGAATTTCTCCGGGCGGCAGCGCTGGTAGGGGCGGTCGGGAAATTCGGAATATGCGTGAAATGACAATCGCAGCCAGTCGGAGTGGTCCTGCCACTCCTGCCGGTAAGTATCCGGAAAATCTTTCAGCTCAAACGGAAAATGATCGTTGCGATAGAAGCTGTTCAGGGTGAACTTGGTACCGTACTTGCGGTGGATGTCGCGCAGCCGTTTCAGAAAAAAGTGGTCGAAAAGGGATTTGGGGCGTGTTCGGGCGATGTCCGTGTAGAAAAAGATGCAATCGTCGATGTAATATTGATAGCGTTTGAACGATTTTTTGTCCCAGGCGACGGTGAGCCGTTGCCGACTTTCGCCGAACTGGCTGTCGGCGGAGACGATGATTTCATTGAGCTTCGCGCTCAGGCGTACTTTGCCGTGGAAACGGCGGTCGTCGCGCTCCGCCGGTGTGTCGTTGATCCGGACCAGCGCCTGTGGATCGGCGAGTCCCTGCAGTTCAAATTCCAGATACTCATCATTTTCCACGCCATGGTTCCGGTTCAATACCGCGCCGTTCCTGAGATTGGTAATTTCCAGCATTTAAAATTCCTTTTATTTGAAAGCCTCGAGTCCTTTGCGGACCAGTTCCTTGCGGATGGTATCCAACTCGGCCTCGGTTTGGGAAAAAAGAACGAGGTCGCTCTCTGCGATGGCTTTTTCGGCCTGTTGCTCTAGTTTTCCGAATTGCGGGTAGTCGGCATTCTGTTTTTTCATTTCATGCCGGATGAAGTTGATTTTTTCTTTGATTCCAGCGGCATCGACGGGAGTATCCCACTTGACGTTTTTCAGGAATTCCAGGACTGAGCCGCTTTCTTCATTGAGAAAACGCGGCAGAAAATCATCGGCGGACACTTTGGAGAAACTGCCGATGGCCAGACAGATTTCCCGGACATTTTCCTTCAAGTAAAATCTGATCAAAACCTGAGCGGCGGCGGTAAATATCTCAATCCGGGGAAAATCTTCCGGATTGAATACGGCCAGATTGCCGTATTCCTGAGATGCAAAACGGTTGAAGAGCGCGAAAGCCCCGCTTTGCGGCGTAAATGATGCCGATTGACCGGTGAGGTCATAAACATTTTCCCGGGTCGCCACGGAGCGTTCCCGTTCCTTGAGCGCCGCCGCTCCGCCGGGATAGGCGGTCAGTTGGAGAAAGGTCGGAGTCAGCCCCGGAACCTGCGGGCAGCGGATGCGTAAAAACAGCCAATTGGGGTGAGATTGAAAAGCCATAATGCGGATCTGGGCCTGAGCCTCCGGCGTTACCGGAAACGACAGATCCGCCGCCGGGGTGCCATCCGCGGAAAAGACGGCGACGCCGACCGATTCGCATTCCTGAAGTATATTGACCGTTTTATTCTTCTCCTTGTAATGCAGACGGAGAAAATTCCAACGGTCCCAACCGCCGTTCCGCGGATGATTGCCGAATTTGCATCCAATGCTGTTGACAACCTCGTTTTTGTCTTTCCAGAAGAGCGTTTTCATGTCGAACTCAGCTTCACCCACGGTAAACGTCCGGGTGGTAAGCTGGGATTCGCGGTCATTCCTTTTCTGATTGCGGACCGTAGTTTTTATCTGGGCATTTGCCTGCAGGAAAAAAGTACCGGCGGTCAAGATGATTAATAATTTTTTCATACCCGTACATCCGTTATTTAATGGTGAATTCCTGTTGGCTCCGCAACCCGGTGGCGGCGTCGAGCAATACGAGCCGCCATTTGCCTGTGGGATCGTTGTAGGCAAACGGGACGGTGATTTTCCCGGTCGTATTTTTATCGCTGTTGACGAGCTGCATCCGGTTCCAGCATTCGGTGCCGTCCGGGGCGAACAGCGAAACCGCGTAAATGCGTCCCTTCTGCAAGTTTTTGATGGACAGCGCGGAGGCCTGCCCGCGAACCGGAGCGGCCAAGGTAAATTGCGGAGCATCCTGTTTTTGCGGGAATACCGCAAAGAGGCGGAACGGGGTGTCTTTGAACTTAATATTGAGATTGGAATCCTCACCGGCGAAACCGGTGCCGCATTCGTAGATGTATTGTTTGCCCGGAAGTTTGACCGAAATTGCGGAGCCGATTTTATCAGTCGGTACCAGGGCTCCGATCAGCCGGAAGCCATCGCCGGTGCGAAAGCGGATCGTACTCATGGCGTTCTGCCCGGAGATCTCAGGGAGTTTGATTCCGGCCGAAGTCAACAGCGGAGTCAGGAAATTGCGGAATGAATCCGGCGATTCCGCAGTACCGGCCGCCGAGGACAGTGCGAAATTCAACAGGACCGCGGTTCCTTTGCCATAGGTCCTGACTTGGAAATATTCAGCGCCGGGAATACAATCACCTTTGGCCGCGGCAAACTTGATATTCTGTCCTTTGAAATTCTTGTTCAAATTGAGAGCTTGCAGAGTCCGTGCCTTAGCGTCTTTTAAGGTGGTAGGACCAAATAATTCAGCCAGAGGGTTCCGGTCCCACTCCCGCAGATTTTCGTTGAACAACGCGGGGACGACGTCCGCTATGACCGTGCCGCCGTCTTTGACGAACTCGACGATCGCGCGGCATTCCTTATCGGAAAGCGCTCCGGCTCCCGGAAGAAAGAGGAGCCGGGCCTTTTTCAGGCGGTCAAGAGTCCGTGCGGAAACGAATTCGAAGTTGATCCCCTGTGAATAGCAATGCCGGATCAGCGTGCCGGTACTGTCGGAGGGATTGCCGCAGCGCGCTTCGACTTGATTGGCCGCCGTGGAAGGATGGCTCCAGTAGATATACAGCCCGGATTCTTCCGGTTTGTCGTTGATCAGCAGCGAGCCGACCCCGCGGCGAAGCATATCGAAATAAGGCAGATAGCCCCGCGCATAATCGGCGATGGTGAGGTCCCCGGCATACAGCGCATGGTTGTCCCCCGGAACCACGATGTACCAGGCGTTGCCGTTGACAGTGCCTTTGAGGAGACTGCCGAGCAGGGCGCTGGGGTATTTGCTGCGTCCGCCGGGGTAACCGCCCCACCAGAGCGTGCGGATGCGGTCGCCGCCGAAACTGCGCAGCAATTCATCCTCGATCAGGTTGCTGTACGGCCCCCAGAATTCAAGATTTTCGATGGTCTGTTCCAGGTCGCCGGGTATGGATCCCTCCGCGCCTACCCGGGCATTGGGGACATATTTTTTGACCTCGGCGGCGAGCATGTGATGGGCGTCCGCATACATTTTCTCCATGTATTGGCGATGATCGGACCAGGCGGCGAAATTCCTCGCGTCCCGGGCTTCTTTCATGGGGAGATGCGGTACTTCATCGAAATTTTGATAATTGCTTTTCCAGTTATGATTCAGGGTGGCGATCTTCTGGTATTTGCCTTTCAGGAACTCGCGGAAATACGGTAAATCGCGCTGGCCGTAACCGGCTTCATACGAAAAATAATTTTCATCGCCGAGGTTGTAAATGGGAACCGAGAAATTCTTCAGGAACTGCATCCGGTGTTTGATCCCTTCCTTCCAGAAATGCTGGACCTCCGGGTCGTAAAAGCACTCGTCTTCATTCAAGCTTTTGATCTTCTCCCTTTCCTCCTTTGACGGCAGGAAATGCCATGTACTCTGTCTGACCCCGCCGTTTTTGCCCTTATCGAAGACAATCCGGACCATATAGGCGACGATTTTCTGCCCGAGGTATGGATCATCGGCAATGCCCGCCGAGGGTTGGGCCAGGCCCAGGGTGAAGCCCAGCCGGTCGACCAGCAGCGGCAGGCCGAGCATACCGCCGCCGTTTGAGCCCGTATCCCAGCTTATCTGCAGATAGTCGTCCAGTGAAGTATCGGGAAAGAAAATTCCTTTGGACACGGTGAATAAGCTCTGGCCGCTTTCCGCAACCAGGTCGCAGCGTAGAAACCCCGCAATGGTCGGGATATAATATCCGGAGAGTTCGGCTTCGGTCGATACAGCGCCGGAAACAACCTTGAATTCCTGCCGGTGCCAGATGCGTCCGTATGGAGAATCGCTCAGCGAGACTTTCAGTACAGCATTGGCGGATAGCGGATTGTCCCATTTCAGACCGAACGACAACGGCTTGATTTTTTCGGCCTTTTCGGCCACGGAAATTACCGGCTTGCCTGCCGGAGAAGCCACCTGAAACTGATACGTGCCGAATTCATTGTTCGCGCCGAGGATGTCGCAATAATATTTGCCGCCGCTCAGCGCCGGAATCTGAATGGCGCCGTCCCGAGCGGTGGTTTCCTGCAGAATATTATTGAAAGCGTCGCGAATCCGGTAGGTGAATTTCTCCGGCGCTTTTTCCGGTTTTACCACCTGGCCGGAGAATGGGATATTATCCAATTTTACCTGAATTCCCGGCAAATCTTTACCGGCGGTGAATACGGCCAGCGCCCCCAGCAGCGCCATGTGGCTTTCGTATTTTGCCTGCCATTCATTTGTGAATTCCATCCGGGGAACCAGAGCATATTGCAGGTTGAATATGGTATTATAATTCAGGTGGACGACACGCCCTTTTTCAAGTTGCCACGCCTGGACCTGGCTATCGGTCTTGCTGAAACCGTCCATCACCGGCTGAACAGAGAGCGGAGTCTGGTATAATTTTTTGTAAGGCAGCTGCCGGAATTTGCCCGGTTCGACGAAAAGGAGCCCGGTTCCTTCCGTGACTTTGGTCAGGATCCGGTATTGGGCTTCCTCCGGCAGGCGGGGAAACATGAAACTACCGATGATAATCAGGTCATACGGCTTTTTCAACGCTTCATTCAACTCCCGGTGTTTCTCGTAAACACTGGTTCCTTCGATGGAACTTTCCCAGATGTCTTCACGGACAAAGACCTGGGGGCTATAAGTCAAAACCGCCTGATATTCGGCCGGGAAGCGCTGCAGAAATTCCACGCCGTCCCGGGCGGTCTGGCGCGGTAGGATAAACAATATTTTCATGCTTTTGTCCGGTTTGGCCAGCCATTTCAGATGTGGGGTTACATAATCCATGGTCATTTCGCGGAGATACCTGCCGTCATGCCGCGCGTAGCACACAAGAGCCGAAAGCAAACAGGACACAATAAGAGTTTTCCGTAGGATATTCATGCAGTTTTTTCCTTCTATGTAATTGTGATTAAAAATCGCGAAAATGCAAAGTTATGTTGCCGGGTGTTCTTATGGACCAGAAATCGCACATCGTATATTGAGATTCATCCGTTATATCCGGATAGGTTACCCGGCTGGGTATTCGCATCCAATAACGAGTCTCCGCGTGCCCATCGACAAAAAAACAGTTGGTAAACAATTTATTTTTGTGGTCGATGCGGAACTTGGTCATGGCATATTCCCGGTGCCTGATCACGACATTGCCGCCGTCATTTTCTCCCACCAGGAGTGCTTTGGACGGTCTGCGCAATTTCCTTATGGTTCTCGCCGTATAGAGCGCGCCTGACGGCTCCGGATAGATGGAGCTTTGGATATTGTTATTACCGCCATAGGTGATTTTTGCTCTCACTTCGGCAAGTTGCTTCCAATTATAAGAAGGGCAGACCCACAGTGTTCTCGTAGTCTGGGGATTGGGTAGATTGTAATCGCCTGCCAGATGACGATTGCTGTCTGATTTTCCGAATATATATTCATCGAAGTACGAATTACTGCCGGCGTAGGATTGATTGGGCCCCGGAATATAGTCATTGTTATCCTCGCAGTAAAACAGATGCGCCATGCCGATCTGCTTGATATTGTTGAGACATCTGCTCGTTCTGGCGGACTCCCGGGCCTGGTGCAAGGCCGGGAGAAGCATAGCGGCGAGTATGGCTATGATTGTGATCACTACCAGAAGCTCTATAAGCGTAAAATTTTTAATCTTTAAATTCATGGTTCATCCTCCTGGCTATAAATTGAATCTCTGTTCAAGCAGGGTTTGATACTTCAGGATTTTGAGGGCTTGGCAAATCGCGTTGTATTCCTGGTAATCGGTCAACGATACGTCACTGCCGGAACGCAGCGCGGCAAAGCGTTGATTGAGCTTTTCGAATTGGTTTTTCTGTTTAGCCAGTGGAGTGTTTTTCAACATGCCGGCAAGCTGCCCGGACATGTCGTCATACTCGCGCCGCCGGGCTTGGAGCAGGTCTGCGATCGAGCTGTTTTTTACCCCGTCGCCCGCGTCATAAATTACGGTGTCGCCGCTTTGGATGGCCCATGGCGGTGTTATCATCCGGACCAGCAGTTGACCGAGTTTTTCCGTGGACATTTCCTCATCGGGAGCGCAGAAATAAAGATAACCGAATTTATCAGTGGAGGCGTAGTTGCCTTCCGGCGAAGAAGTCACTCCGATGAATCTGCCGGAGGTATAAGCATAGCGGGCATGGCAGAACATCCAGGTATCGCCGGATTTGGCGATTTTGCCGAGATCTTCCCAAGGGAAATACGCTTCGATAATCCAACGGTCCGGCAGGATGGAGGTTTTCACCGTCCAGGCGTTGCCGTTCCATTCCGGCAGGGAGACGGCGGGGTCGAGTCGGCGCATGTCACCCATTGTGCCGATGGCGTTGACCGTGAATTTGTAGAAGCCGACTCCGTCGGCGAAATGGTCGAAATAGAGCTCGGCGCAATCATTCGTCCACAACTCCGGGTTGTCCTTGTCGGCGATATCTTTCCTGAGATTTTGCGGATTCGGCTCGTAGTTGACGATTGCGAGATAAAGCCCGCCCGCATTGTAAAGCATCCGGAATTCCGTTTGCAGCTTGCCTGGCTTCGGGTTGGATTTGAAATATTCGTAATAGGAGTTGTACGGCTTGATACCGCGCCAACATGGATCGTCCAGTTTGCCGTCGATAACCGGACTTGCCGGGCTGTAGCGGACCGGGTAGAACGAAACATTCCGCAGTTGTTCCTGAGCGGCGAGCGCAAGCATCTGGACACAGAGACATAATACCGGCAGCAGCATTTTCATGTGCGTTTCTCCATTGAGAATATTAAAAGACTATGCTTAAAGCTTCATTATATGCAGATGCGGCGATCGGCTGGACATAGGTTCCGCCGGTCGATTCGCGATCAATCAATACCGGTTCAAAGGGAATGGTTTTCGGTTGATAAGCATCTTGGATCAGGGCTTTTGCGATCAGATAGCCGGCATCGTCATCGTCCGGCAGCAAGGTGCTGATTTGAGGCCGCGATGATAAATATTTGATTTCATCGCGGAACATTACGAGGCGGACGGAGTCGGGCAGGCCCAGGGCTTGATAAAAATCATAAGTATGCAGTAGAAACGGTTCGGAAAAAACAGGAATCAATGCATCGAATTTCAAGTCCCGGTAGAGCTGTTTGATCTTTTGGGCCGTTTCATGAAAATGGACATTTGCCTCCAGGCTGAACTCCATGACGGGAAGTCCCAGTTCCGCCATAGCCTCGCGGTAGCCGAGATGAAACATATTGAAAGGATCATTCAGGAAGAGCCCGCCGAACAATATCCGCCGGCATCCTCTCTGATGAAGCAGTTTGATTACTTTCTTCATCGCGGCTTTGAGGTTGAAAGAAACTCCAATCCAGGATTTGAAATACGAATCCATGGATGTCGTCACGTCATTGTCGATCATTCTCAACTGGCCGACCCGGACCTCCCGTTTCAGGAAATACTCAAACGCATTCCGATACCAGATCCCGTAGACGATCAGCCGGGAATCCCGACCCAGAAAATCCAGCGCTTCCCAATCGATATCCTTGTCATTTCCAGTCAGCGAACGGGAGAAGGGCAGGGGCTGAACCCGCCATCCTTCCTCGGCGGCGGCCCGCACCGCGCCATGAAAAACATTCATCACCGCCCGGAAACTCTGGAAGGAATTGCCCTGCATATATTGCGGATACGGAATCAAGAACGAGATAACTTTTTCCATGCGCTCTTTGGTGAGCGGCGGGCGGACGAAAGTGCCTTTCGATTTGATTCTCTCGATCAGGCCGTCTTCTTCCAGAATCTTCAGGGAATCGCGAACGGTATCCCGCGCCACTCCGAACTGCGAAGCCAGTTCGAATTCTTTGGGCAGTTTGCTGCCGGGAGGAAACTTACCGGTGGTAATGCTCCAGCGCAGTTCTTTCAGGATAAGGTCGCGTTTCATAATCATGATGACAAATCCTCGTATGTATGCCATATGTATATTATACAGCCAAGGCAAATCCTGTCAATAAGTAAAATGAAAAAAAGTGGCTAAATTTGTTTTAATTTGTTTTAATTGCGCTTTTTTAACCGGTATTCGGTGGGAGATACGCCCTGGCTTTTTTTGAAGCGGCGGCAAAAATAATCGACGTCTTCCATGCCCAGCGAAGCGGCAATATCCTTGATTTGCCGGTTGGTGTTGTCCAGCAGATTGCAGGCCATGGACATTTTTCGGTCCCAGATAATTCGACCCAGCGAGCGTCCGTCATGTTGGCGCAAAACGGCATTCAGGTGATTGATGCTTAACCCGATATGTGCGCTGACTTCCGCCGGAGTGAGTGGCCGGTATAAATTGTCGCTGATGTAAAAATTGATCGATTCGGTCAGATTGAGGGGATCATCCCCGCGAAACTGCCGGGCGGTTTGCGACGGTTTCCGGGTGATTGGCGGTTCCGGCAGGATCACGCTGAACATTTCCACATATGCCTCCTGGGAGAGGCAGCGGATTTTTTCATCCAGATAGCCGGACCGGTTTTGCGCGGCGGTAATAATCCGCTCGACGATATCGGCCAGCCCGGCAAAGCCCTTGATCTGGTATTTTCGCTGTATGATATTCTGCCGCAGCAGATTCAAGTGCTGCCTGGCGCCTTCACCCTGGCAACTGATAAACAGCATGAACCCGAAAATAACGGCTTCTCCGGCAATTATTTTCCACTGGTGCCGGATGTCGGCGGGAATAATCACCGCATCACCGGACTCCATGGTAATTTCCGTGTTCTCAAACTGATAGCGCATCCTGCCGGACATCAGCAGCGAGTATTCGAAAGCCCGGTGCCGGTGCCAGGAATTGGTTTCGGTGGCCGCTTTAGCGGAGATATGCATGACATGGGGTTGGACAAAGTAATTACCGATGGAAAACAACTCCTTGAATTGTTCCAGATTATTGAAAACAGCGGTCAGCTCCGCGCAGGTTTCATGATTCATGTTCATCTCCGGTTTTGACATAATTTAATCCGTAAAGTGATTTTATCAAGATTTTTTCGTTTTACGTCTTGCGTTTAACGCGAGACGTTGTATAATGTATTTGGAACAGGAAAGTGAAATGATCAAAAGCTATAAGTGTCGTGATACGGAACGACTGAAAGCGGCCGGTACAAGCCGACTGTTCAAATCTTTTGAGCGCGTTGCATTGCGTAAACTTGATATGCTGGAAGCGGCAGTCACAGTCGAATCGTTGCGAATTCCGCCCGGTAATCGATTAGAAGCCCTCAGCGGAGACCGGCAAGGGCAATTCAGCATTCGCATCAATGATCAGTGGCGAATCTGCTTTACCTGGTATGAAGGAAATGCATATAATGTGGAAATCGTTGATTATCACTAGGAGGTGAATCATGATCAGAACGAAAAATTTGATCCATCCAGGTGAAATCCTCTCTGAAGAATTTCTCAAACCGATGGGAATCAGCCAGAATAAACTGGCTATGGACATCCATGTGCCGACGCCGCGTATCAATGCAATTGTCAAAGGAACTCGAGCGATTTCCGCCGACACCGCGTTGCGCCTCGGCAAGTATTTCGGTACCGGCCCTGAGTTCTGGAGCAATCTCCAGTCCAACTACGATCTGTGTGTGGCTGCGGCTCAAAGTGAAAAAGAGATCAAGGAAATCCGGCAGATTGCAATACCGGTAACCGCATGAGTTTTTCATGTGGAATGAATTGAAAAAATTGTGATCATCCCTCGGGAAAGCCATATTCCAAGTCAAAAGCCAAATGGAAGGAACTCCATTTGGTGATTCATCCCATCTTTTTGACATAATTTAATCCATAAAGTTATTTTATCAAGTAAATAGTGATTTTGTCATGTTGCTGAAAATGGAGATCAACATTATAATTAAATAGAAAACGCAAGGAACTTTATATATGTTGACTCCTGGAAAAGATTATGTAGCTCAAGTTAAGTCGGAAGTATTGCCTCCGGTAGATGTGGTGGTAGCCGGGGGCGGCACCGCCGGAGTGACCGCGGCCCTGGCGGCGGCGCGCGGCGGCGCTCAGGTCATGCTGGTGGAAAGCCGGGGTTATCTCGGCGGCATGTTGACCGCCGGTAATGCCGGTATCACCATGTTCACCAAATTCTCCGGCAAAACCGAGTGGCATGCCGCCGATTTGGAGGCGTTGGAAAGCAATCCGGAGGAAATGCATATCGCCGGCGGCGTTACTATGGAAATCGTCAAGCGGGTAATCAGCGAAAAATATGGTATCGGCAATTCCGGAACCGTCGGCAGTTATGTTTTCACATCTTCGGAAGATTTCAAGCGGATTCTTCTGCAAATGATGAAGGAGGCGAAAGTGCAATTGCGCCTTCACTCACTGCTGGTGGATGTGGTCAAAGACGGCAATCGGGTCTGCGGGGTGGTACTGGAATCGAAATCCGGCCGCCAGATTGTTCCGGCCAAGCAGTTCATCGACGCCACCGGCGACGGCGACCTCGCGGTTCGCGCCGGAGCGGAGTACACTGTTGGCGTGACCAAGGACGACGTATGCGCCGGCCAGGCCACTATCGGCGAAATGCATCCGATGGGCGTTATGTTCAAGGTCGGCAATGTCGATCTCCATAAAACCTTTGCCTGGTTGGGCGAACATCCCGAAAATTTCCAGAAACAGCCTTTCGCCAGATTCAGCTATGAGGAGGCCAGAGAACGTTTCGAGAAAAACGAAATGGCTACCATCAATATCATCAACCACAAATATCCGGAACATTTTCAGGTTTATAACTTGCCGACCCCCGGTGTGGCTACGCTTTGCTGTCCCTGTGTAAAGGGGATGGACGGTTGCAATGTGGAGGACTTGACCCGGGCCGAAGTGATGATCGCCGAAATGCTGGAGCGCTGGATGGACGGCATCCGCCATATCCCCGGTTTCGAACAGGCTTTTCTGCTGCAGGTGCCGGAAATGGGGGTTCGGGAAACCCGGCATATTCAGGGCGATTATCTGTTGACGCTGGAAGATATTTATCATCAGAAACAATTTGGCGACTGTATCGGTTTCGGCAGCCATCCGATCGATACCCGGCCGCGCCCCAAATGGCTTGACGATCCGGAAAACGCCTACCCTCCGCGCTGGTATTTCCAGATCCCGTTCGGTTCGCTGGTGGTCAAGGGAATCGAAAACCTGCTGGTCGGCGGGCGCTGTATTTCCGGGACCCATGAGGCCTTCGGTTGTATCCGGCCGACAGTGCAATGCATGATTACCGGCGAAGCGGCCGGAACCGCCGCCGCCATGGCGATCAAACAGAATACAAATCCGCGTCAACTCAATCATGAAGATTTGCGCAACCAACTCAAAGAAAATGGTGTTTTATGCTGAAAAGATCACAAATTAACCGTATGATCGATGTCGCTATTCAGGTATTCGAGCAATTCGGCATGAGGCTGCCGCCATTTGCATTCATGACCGTTGATGACTGGCGGAAAGCCGGGCGTGAATATGACGAAATCAGGAATTGCGCCTTGGGTTGGGATGTCACCGACTTCGGCATGAACGATTTCAGCCTCTACGGCAGAGTCCTGTTTACGCTGCGGAATGGCAAAAACAACAGCCGGTACCCGAAAAGTTATGCCGAAAAATTCATTCTTGACCCGGAAGGCCAACGCGCTCCGGCTCATTATCACAAGAGCAAGCGCGAAGATATCATCAACCGGGGGAAGGGGATTATCGTAATTGAACTCGCGGCCTCCACGCCAGAGCTGGAAATCGTCATCGACGGCGTCAGCCGGATTATTCAATCGAGTACTAAAGTGTCCCTGAATCCCGGCGAAAGCATTCACCTGGAACCGGGCATGATCCACTCATTCTGGGGCGAAGGCGGCGACGGCATCATGATCGACGGTGTTCGCTACGGAGCCTCCGGTGAAGTTTCCAGCGTTTGTGACGACGTGAATGACAATTTTTTCCTGAACCATGCCCCCCGCTTCCCGGAGATCGAAGAAGACGAAGCGCGTAAATATTACCTCTGCCAGGAGTATCCGTCAGTAAACACCTAATATGGAGAACGGAATATGAATAAGAAGGCATTCAGTTTCACGCTCATTGAACTCCTCGTGGTGATCGCGATCATCGCGATTCTCGCCGCTATGCTGCTGCCGGCATTGAACAAGGCCAGGGACAAAGCCAGGGCCTCAGCATGCATCAACAATCTCAAGCAATGCGGATTGGGTATGTCGTTGTACTCCGACGATCATAACTCCTTTGTATCGCTGGACAGCTCCGGCGTGAACAATCTTGCCAGATGGGCGCGCTGGCCTGAACCGCTGTCCTCCGATTTTGCGTTTCGCTACGGCGGGCACTATATTCGTTCCACGTTACAACTTTGTCCGGCTCTGGCACCCCATAAGTTCACGCTTCCGACCACCAGTACCAGGTTCACCAACGGTTATACCGTCAACCGGGACAGCAGCACGGTTGAGCCGGATGGTTTTTTCAATATCGTAAACGAGGAAAGTGAGAAGCATTATTATATGACGGTTAAGTCCTTGCGGCGACCGGCCATCCGTCCTGTTCTGCTTGATTCCTGGGATCCGGGCAGTAAAATTCAGTCTGCCGCCTATTTTGCCACGACCCGGTATATTTTGCTGGCCCACAGCAACCAGGCCAATACCCTTTTGGCCGACGGTCATGTTTCCGCTCTCGAGAAAGGGCGTTTGTATGGGGACTATAATATTCCCGCTAATGCCCTGATTATGCCCAAAGAATAAAACCTAAGGATGCGACTATGCGCTTATCGATTTGCTGTCTGATGTTTATAACAATACTTTGCGGGGGGGAAAATTGGAATTTCGACGGTAATCTGGATAGTGCCTCCGGCAGAGCCCAACTGCGGATAACCGGCGGGACCGGGGAATATACAGCGGACCGCTTCGGCAATCCCGGCAAGGCTCTGTATCTCACCGAAGGGCAGCGGCTGATTTTCGGTGATTTTTCGTTTTCCGACGGCCAGAAAGACCGCCCGTTCTGCCTGGCTTGGTACCAGAAATGTGAGGTTCCGGAGGATAAGTCCGGGCGTCCGGAAAGCAAAATCCTGACGATGTTCAGCAAAAAAGGCGAATACCGCATCGGCTGGTCCGCCGCATTTCGCGGTACTCTCTACTCCGGGGATAAAATTAAATCCAGTCATTGTCCGCAAATGCGGATGAACAGCGGCAAATGGACTCATATCGCGGTCAACTTTGACGGCAATGATTTTACATTTTTCCAGGACGGCAAGCTTTTGGGTGGAGTAGCCGGTGAAAATAACTCACCTGAATACCGGGCGATGGTCCCGGATAAAAATCCGTTGGTATTCGGCGGGAATTTCAAGGGTGCAATCGACGATCTCCAAATTCTGGACCGCGTCTTGACGCAGGAGGAAATCCGCCGTTTGGTCTCTCCATCTGTGACTGTCGCCAAGAGGACCGACACCACCGCCTGGAAATACCGTTTCAGCTCTTTCGTCGATACGAAAAATCCGGAAAACAAACTCAAGCTTGAAACCGTTGCCGGTCTGAGTTTCGACGATGAAGCCATTTACGCGGCGGTCCATTGCCAACTGCCTGAAGGATATATCAGCAAAAGTCGGGAAAGCGGGCAGATCTGGCTTGATGACAGCGTCGAACTGTTTCTGTTTCCCATACCTGGCGAAAGTCACTATTATCAATTTGTCGTCAACTCGGCCGGAGCTGTTTTGAGTGCCATGGATGGCGACAGCCGTTGGGAGTCAGGATTTACAGCGGTCGTCAATCAGACCGGGAACGCATGGACGGTCGAAATGCGGATTCCTTTCGATAAAATGCGCCTCGATCATCGGGTCGGGAGCGATTGGGGCATAAATATCATCCGCAATACTCCCGGTGCGAATGAGCATGCCATGCTTGCCTGGACCCCGGATTACCGGGACGCCAAAAAAGCCGCCGTTGCGCGATTTGAAACCGCTCCGCAATTGTGGCGGTTCCAGCGTCCGTTTTTACTTGCCCAGCTCCGGGAATTTAAAGAACGCGTTTCGGAGGAATTGCTGGTTAGCGTCGAGTCCATGGAAAAACGGCTGCAAAGCGCTTCCGCATTGCCGGAGGAATTTGGTCGGGAGTTTACCGAGCTGAAAGAAAAATATGTCAAACATGAACTCAATGCTTATGCCATATATTCCGGACGGTTGAGAATCAATGCCGGGCATACTCTGCAGAAAATTCCGCGCGAGGCCGGGAGTTATTTTCAAGCGCAGGCTATTCCGGTAACGCTCACCGCCGCTGCCGGGGAGGCGGAATCCTTTCAACTGACCGTGGAAAGTACCGATCAAAATCCATTGCTGAAACTCGTTGCCGCGCCGGGCAAACTGTGGGGAGAAAAAATTTCGCTTGAATGGACGGCCCACCTGGTTGAACACGTCAAAACTATGTCCGCTCCGCGTTATCCGACAAGTCATGTCGGCTACTGGGCCGATCCTCTGCTGCCGCTTGGTGAATTCGACGTTTCGCCCGGTTTGCGCCGGACGCTGTGGTTTACGGTCGAAGTGCCGCCCGGAACTCCGGCGGGTAATTATTCCGGTGAAATTGTGATTTCCGGAGACGGCGAAAATGTCTCCATTCCGGTGAAACTTCGGGTTCGCCCGTTTGAACTGCCTCATACGCTTAAGACCGCATTCGGCAACTACCGCCAGGCCCACCAACGTTATTGCGGAAAAGAGTTGCCTTTCGATAAGTTCGTAGAATCGTGCCGGTTTCTGAAACGCTACCGGCTGGATTCCAAGAATGCTTTCCAGGAAAGTGTCATCTGGAAAAAAGATCAGCCCGATTTGACCGAGGCGGCGAAATTATTTACGGAACTCAAACCGTTCTATTCCGCGCTATACCGCTTGCCGTCAGCCCGGGTACTGCAGAAGCAATGGCAACCGGAAAACTGGCTGGCCCGTTATCGCTCAACCGTTGAAAAATGGCCGCAGAACGAAACCTATGTTTACGGCGTGGACGAATTGAAAGAACGGGATTGTCCGCCCGAAAAATGCGATGAAGTGATGGCGATTTATCGACGTTTCAAGGAAATCGCACCTTGGCCGATTGTACAGACCATCGACCATAACGGCGCCGATTTTCTGCCGAAAATGGTTGGTAGCGTGGACATCTGGTGCCCGCTGTTGCGGCTGTATGACCGCGAAAGCGATTTCTTTCAGGAACGCAAGCGGGAGGGGGAAATCTTGTGGCTTTATACTTGTATCGCGGATTTCTATCCGCTGCCGACCTTTTATCTGGACAGTCCGGCTACGGATCCCAGGGTGATATTTCACCTGACTTTCAAAGCCGGAGCCACCGGGTTTCTTTATTGGACGGTCAACTGGTGGCATTATTACCTGAACCCTGACTGGCCGGAAAACCCGGAATTCAAAAAACAGAAAAACACCCATGGCGACGGAATGCTTGTATACCCGGGCCCGGACTTTTCCCTCTATCCATCGATTCGGCTGGAAGCCATTCGCGACGGCATCGAAGACTATGAATACCTGGCTTTGCTGAAAAGCCTGATGGCCAGCCTCCCGAATGAAAAAACATTGATTGCCGAGGCGGAAATCCTGTTGTCCTCAGCCGAGGTCTGCCGGAGCATGACCGACTTTACCACTTCGCCCGAGGTCATTCTCGGCTATCGCCAAAAGGTAGGCGATATGATTGAAAAACTGCTGGCAAAAAAGAATGGCAGATAAAAAAAGAGCAAGCTGTTTCCAACTTAGGAACTGTAGCAAAATAAACTATGATATTTCGACAGGGATTATGTGATGATTTTTGATTTGAATTGAGAGACGCATAGCGAGCAATTCAGACAAAAAGCGCACATAAGATCGGAGAAATAGATAGTTTATTTTGTTACAGTTCCTGATAAACAATACCGTCAAATCAAATTTGACATTCCAGGGTAATAACGGTGGGGGATTTTATCACAGACAGTCCGGATTACACCAGCTCTTCCTTCTCCCAGCTCTTGATTTTGCCGGTTTTGGAATCGAAATTCACGCCGACCATCATGATCCGCTTGCCGGCGTGAAGGTACTTTTCGAAATACTCTTTGTCCTTGATCTGCTTGAGTGCGGTTTTCGCACTCTTGTCCAGTTTGAATTCAAATAGATATATCCAGTCACCATTGCACGCTACTGCGTCAATTCTCCCATCACTGGTACGGGATTCAGCCTCGATATGAATCCCAATCAGTAGGAACAGTACGAAAAAGATCGTCTGATAATACGCCTCACGATCAACATGAATATCATAGGGCACTTTCTTGAAAAATCCACTCATCAGATTCATAAAACCATCAACATCGCCGGATTCAACCTGATCGGCAAGCCTGACGCTCAAATCGTCAATCGCCTCCTTAGGCGCATCAGCGTAATTGCTTAAGAGATAGGTATTAAATGCTTCTTCTACCTCAAGGTTCGGAAAGCCCAGACGATAAAATGTCCTGCTATATTTTTCTTCCGTTCCCTTGATGGTCAAATAACCGGTTTGAACCAGCAGAGCCAATGTATCGAGTTTTTCGATCTCGTAAGATTTGAAAACCATCCCCGAGACTGGTCGAGTCAATGCATTCTCAAAATCAAACTCTGCCTTTTTTGCCAATTCCAGTAAAAAGGTCGGGGTTCCTGTATCGAACCAATAGTTGTTGAATTTTCCGTGGTTATTGAAAAATTGCGCTATGGAAACCGGATTATATACTGTTTCGGCAGTTTCCTCAAAGCAATATCCATTATACCATTGTTTGAGCTTATTCAGCAATTCTTGCCGGGAAATGCTTTGCTGCCTGGCAATCGTTTCAATACGATCCCCAAAATATTCTTCCAATTCGTCCTGCGTATATCCCATCAAGGTGGCATAGTCTGCCGTCATCGTTATGTCAGTCAGATTGTTCAAGTCCGAAAATACCGACACATGCGCGAATTTGCTCACGCCAGTCAGCAACACAAAGCGCTGCTTTCCTTCTGTAGCCTTAATGACACTGTAAAAACCTTTCAGTACTTTCAGAATTTCCTTGATTTTCGGATTACTGATATTACCTAAAATGGGTTTGTCGTATTCATCAACCAGAATAACAACAGGATTCCTGGTAGACAGCTTATTGATCAATTGCCTGAAACGGGCTTGTATTGAAGTTCTCGTCAAGGCTATCTTATGCTTCTCGGCAATATCATTCAAGCGTTCGGAAATATCTTCTTTCAAAGCCGTAGGAGAATCAGCATTCGTATCAGCAAAGTCGATGTGGATGATCGGATATTTCTTCCAGTCATAATCCTTATTATATATAGCGAGGCCTTTGAACAGCTCTTTTTCGCCGTTGAAAACCGATTCCAGTGTAGAGATGGTCAGGGATTTTCCGAAACGGCGTGGACGCGACAGGAAATACATCTCCTTGCCGGGTTCAATCAGGGACCAGATATATTCCGTCTTGTCGACGTAGAGAAAATTATTCCCAATAAGGTCTTTGAATGTATAAACACTGCTGGTTAATTTTTTCATATATCGCTTGTTCCTGTTATTTCATGATGAATATACTTCACTTCCAGTCTATTATCAAGTTCCGGTTGTGACATTTCTACCGAAGCAAATTACCGGAGGTCATTGATTTGTTGATAGATGGTCTGAACTTGGTCGATGTTTTTCAGGCGAATCGTGGAGTTGGAGGTGGCGGAGGTGCTGATAAAAATGTCACCACAGTTGAATATCTGCTGAACAACGGTTCGCTGGTAACTGATGCTGCGGATTTCTTTCAACCGGATCCTCGCATTTTCTGCATTTGTTCAGCAAGGAAACCGGCTATAGCTTCAGTGATTTTCTCCAGCGGGTGCGAGTGGAAAACGCCCGGATGTTGGTCGAGGGCACGGATATTCCCTTGGTCGAGATCGCCGAGAAATGCGGAATTTTTTATCAAAGCCGCATGGGAATACTTTTCAAACGCTATCTGGGAATGACCCCCAAAGAGCTCCGTCGGAAAAAACCGCGAAGCAATAAAGACGTTTAGAGCTCACCGAATATATATGGGCGGCAAGAGAGGAAATAAATCATGATCAATACCGCGCAAACCATAATAATCGCCCAGGTGATACCTGTCGTTCTGGAAGCGCGTGGTATTGTCGGATCGGGTTCTTCATCCTCGTCCCGGGTGCAATCCTTTTCCCAGACCGGAATTCCGCCGAGAAACTCCGCCAGTTTCTGAACATCGGCGGTCATTCTGTTTTTGGAACCATGCGCAACCAGCAGACAGCGGCTGCCGTCACGACGCACCAAAATAAGTTCATAACTGGTATAGTCGGACTCCGAGCCGGAAACATGCCGGGAAAGCACCATCAGGGCATAAATATCACCCAGCTTGGTATACTCCGGCAATTCACTTAAATAACGGTAACTTTGCGATTTGCCGTTATCCAGAAAAAATGCCCCTTCCGCCTTGTCGAATACCGGTATGCGCTTGGGCTTGAACGCAAAATAGAGCAACGGAATCTGGAATAATAATCCGATGGATGTTCCCAATATTCCCGCGATATAAAATCCTTCCTCGCGGAAGCCGCGAATCCCGATGAACAAGCCTATACAGCCGCCCAGCGAAAAAGCAAGCAGAAACAACCATAACCCCCAGGATTCTTTGAATTCATACCGCCCGAATGAAACAATCTTCAACTTATGAGTACAGAAATTTGCACTCGCTCCACTGCCCATGACCGTCCATTGCGTTTTCTGAGCTACAGGATCATTCAGAGGAACAAAATTACTTATTTTCGGAGTAAAAAACTTTTTCAGTTTATCCAGCATAGCGCCCCTGATGTTTTTTATAGTATAGCAGGCCAGGCCGTAAATGCAAAATTTTCAAAAAAAGAGTAGAAAAATCTACCCTTTTTTTGAATTAATTTCAGGGCTGCCACATGACGCAGAGGGGATGGGGCAATTTGAAAATCAGGCCGTTGGGGGTCAGCTTGCCGGTGGCGGCATCGTAATCGAATATCACCATGTTGTCGGAGAATTCGTTGGTGGCGGCGAACATCTTGTAGCCGGGCAGGAAATTGATGTCGCGCGGACTGCTGCCGCCGCTCAATACCAGGTCGATCAAGTTCATACCGCCTTTGCCGTCGAGCTTGTAAACCGCAATCGTGTCGAAGCCGCGATTGGTGGCGAAAAGATATTTCCCGTCTTCGCTCAGGCGAATGGCCGCGGCCTTGGTGGACACATTTACCAGCGGCGGCAGCATGGTCTTGGTTTCGATCGGCGTGAAACGGCCATCGGCGTAATGATTGGAAATAACCGTGTTGCCAAGTTCGTTCAGCAGGTAGGCGATTTTACCCGAGCGGTCGAAAATCAGGTGCCGCGGGCCGCTGCCGGCCGGTTTCACCGGGTTGGTGATGACGCCGGAGGCGTCCAGTCCCTTGACCGGGTCCAGCGGATAAACCTTGATGGCGTCAATACCTAGGTCGATGACACAGAGATATTTGCCGTCGGGAGTGAGCCCGGTGAAATGCGGGTGCGCCGCCTCCTGGCGTGGCAGGTTCGGACCGCTGCCGCTGTGCTGAATCAATTGGGTACGCTTGACAATTTTACCGTTTTCCAGCGCGAATTCGGCGAAATTGCCGGAACGGTAATTGGCTGCGTAAAGGAATTTACCGCTGGGATCGGTAATGACATAGCAGGTGCTGGCGCCACCCGCCTCACAAGTATTGATCGGCTCCAGCGTGCCGTCTTTCTGAACAGCGAAAGAGGCCACGCCGCCCAGGTCGCCGATGGAACAGGTACTGTACACATACTTGCGGTCCGGCGAAAAAGCGATATAATTGGTCCGCGGCATGGCGACAAAGCCGACCTGTTTCGGAGCCTCTTTTTCGTTCACCTTGAATACATAAATTCCGCCATCCGCCCCTTCCGAAGCCGATGCCACATAAAAAATCCCGTTAACCATAATCGATCTCCAATAAAAATGATGGTTTTACAATAAACCCACACACCGGATTATGCAACAAAACTAATACTTGAATCAGTGAAAAAGTTATATGCCGTTCAACGAAGATTGTTGAAGGTTTTGTATCCGGCTTTGATGAAAATATCGATCAAGGTATCAACGTTGCCGCTGTCGACCGGCAACATGGAGCCGGGTTCGACCGGCGAACCGTCCGGGGATAATGGCGATAAATCCAGCGGATAGAGATAGTAGGCTGAAATTATTATTCCCGCCAGTTGGCCGGATTTGATATCACGGCAGATGTCGATCAAATGGGACGGCTCGGAGTTGACGGTAAACAAAGCGGGACGTTTTTCCGGCGGCTTCTGGTAAAATTGTGTATTTCTCAGATCCCGCCATGGCAATAATAATGGAATCATCACATCCGCCCCGAGGGCAAGAGAATCGAAATCATCGTATTCAGTGATTTGAAGATTGTTAACCGAAAATTGCTCCTTCAACAATGTTTCCGCCGCCTTCCTGGTTTCCTCATCCCAACGGTTGACCGGAAGAGCCAGTACAACACTTCCTTCCGGGAAGTTGCGCTTCAAGAAAAATCCGGTCGCCTTGAGCAAACGTTCCTGATCGACCTGAAGACGTGGAGCCGATATTTCCTTCGGTAATTCACTGGATTTTCGGGCCTTTAAATTGCTCAATACAACTGGTATGGCAAACACCAGCAGCAATACGGCCATCAGTATTCCATGCTGGACAATATCGGTAAACAAAATCATCGCGCATAGCCCCAGCATGACGACATCGCGCAGCATCCGGAGGGTTAAAATCTTTGGCGGCGGCGGCAGCTCCACGGGCAACTGCATGCCTGAATAGATGTGCTTGACCGGATTGAAAAATGTCATCAAAACCCGATTGACAATCAGTAGCCCCCACCAACTGAAGAACGCCTGTTTGACAGTCAGAAAGCCAATGGCAGCCAATACCGCCATCACAATTAAAGTAACGACCGGAAACAGCAAAGTGTATAGAATCAGGAAAAAATTCATGCGCCCCAAAGAAACTATCGGCCCCAGCAACTGCGAGGGGCCACCGTCCGCATCCATCGGCACGGTTTCGAAATCCTTGAGCATGGATTCATCCCAGGCGTGGCCGGATTTGGACCAGGCCGGAGTCAGGCCTTCGGCCGGATAGCCATCGCAGCAGCACATGCGGCGATGGCTGAAATCAATAACCGCGACAATTTCATCCTCGATTTCGAAACGTACCCGGTTGCAGTCACCGGAATGGACAAAGCGCATCCGGCAGAAGCGATTGCGCCATTTCTCCGGGATGTTGTCGGTAGTAAAAATCCGAACCCGGTCAAGTGCCCCAAAGAGAGAATGATCGTCTGTCGCCTCCAGCCAGGCGCCGTTCTCGTCAAAAACAAAAGCCGCGCTTTGCATCGCCGGATATTGATCGGCGGAACTGAAAACCAACATCAGAGGTTTATTGAATTTCCAATAAAACTCTTCCTGGTCGGAAACATAATCCGGCAGATGACGATTCAATTCATTTTTAGCGAAAATATGCTTTCTGATACATTGCCATTTACTCATGACAGGGTATTCCCATCGAAATTAATGTAGCGGGAATCGAGGAGTAAGTCGGGCTTGACGTGGCGGAGGGCGGCGAGCATGTTCTGCCGAATCTCCGGGATGCGTTTGGACATTTCTTCGAGTTGCCGTTTGAACCAGGCGCGGTCGCCGTCGGCTTCCAGTTGGTCGCGGTATTCGCATCGTCCGCAATCAGGCAATTCGTATTCCGAGCGCGCCTCGACAATCGCCGCCTCGGTCACGAAACAAAGCGGGCGGATCACCCGGATCGGCTTGCCCACCGCCGGGACGTTGGGGCCCATGGTGAAGACCCCCTGCCCGCGCGAAAGGCTGATCAACAGCGAAATACAGATATCGTCGAGATGCTGCCCCAAAGCCAGTTTATTGTAGTTCAGTTCCATCACCCGGCGGTACAGCAGACCGCGCCGCAGCCTGGAACACAGGACGCAGGGATGGGACTCCGCTTTTTTCTCTTCCAGAATCGATTTGACATTCATGGGAATGACGGAATGGCGCCAGCCCTGGGCGGCGGCGTAAGCGGCGATGGCTTCGCTGTTAAAGCCTTCAAAGCCGGGATCGAAGGTCAGAGCCAGCAGCTCGAATTTGATCGGGGCACGCTGCTGCAAGACGGTCAGGACATGCATCAGAATCATGCTGTCCTTGCCGCCGCTCAAGCCGACAGCCACCCGGTCACCGTTTTCGATCATCCGGTACTCAACGATGGCTTGTCCCGCCTTGCGAATAATTTTTTCCGTCAATTCCATCTCATAAAAATATCGCCGCCATGAAGAAAATACAAGCAGAATAAAAAGATTTGTAATTCCCGTACTTATTGCGAAGTTTCATAACCCACTGATTGTTAGAATATTGTTAGACCTTAAGCAGCCATATTGACATTATTGATCGGCGGCAGTATAATAACAACGTGAAGAGCGCGGTATTAGGAAGAGAGTCCGCCGGTAAAAGATATGAGAGTCGAGAGGGATCATGTCTTTTACCGGCACTTTTTTTGCCTCAATGAAACTCCAGATTCGTTCTGCTTCGAAGCTTGCAAAATTCAGAAGAAAGTGATATAATTACACTTATCCATATAGGCTTGTAAGAGACACAGGCCAGTCGTTACGAAATAGGATCTTGATTTATGATTCCCAAAAATGCTAAAATTTATATTGCCGGCCATCGCGGTATGGTCGGCAGTGCTTGTGTACGGAAATTCCAGAGCGAGGGGTATGGCAATTTATTGCTCCGCACCCGGGAAGAACTCGACCTGACGGAACAGCAGGCTACGTTGGATTTTTTTAAACAGGAAAGGCCGGAATATGTGGTACTGGCCGCAGCCAAGGTCGGGGGTATCATGGCCAACAAGACCCACATGGCTGAATTTCTCAGCGTCAATCTGGCAATCCAGAACAATGTCATATGGAGCGCTTACCATAGTGGGGTTCGAAAACTCTGTTTTCTCGGCTCGAACTGTATGTATCCTGCCACAGCTCCTCAGCCGCTCAAAGAGGAATACCTGCTTACCGGGTCTTTGGAGCCGACCAACGAAGGATATGCACTGGCCAAAATCTGCGGCTACAAGCTCTGTCTGTATTTGTCGCGGCAATATCAATTCCCTGCGATTAGCCTGATACCATGCAATTTATACGGCGGCAACGATAATTTCCATCCGGAGCACAGCCATGTATTTGCCGCGTTTGTTCGCCGCTTTGTGGAAGCCGCAGATAATCGGACGCCGGAGATCACATTGTGGGGAAGCGGTCTGCCGCGACGTGAGTTCATGCATGTCGGCGATGCGGCTGCCGCGATTTTTCATTTTCTGAACTGCCGGGATAATCCGGAAGTGCTCAACATCGGCAACGGGGAGGATCTTACGATTCGGGAACTGGCGGAAAAAATCGCCCATGCCGCCGGTTACACCGGTAAAATAATCTGGGACCGCAGCAAACCCGATGGTATGTTCCGCAAGCTGATTGACAGCTCCCAAGCCCACGCCGACGGCTGGAAGCCGGGAATCCATCTGGACGAAGGAATTGCCAAAACGATTACCGAATTCCGTCGCCAGAACTCAGAAATACGCCGCTAAAAAATCACTGGCGGCCAAATACGATTCGGGAGTACCGATATCCAGCAATGGGTTTTCACACTCTTGCGCGGTCAATAATCCTGAGGCGGCCAATTTGGGAAAAAGGTCTTTCTCCAAAGAGCTCTTTCCCGACGGCAAGTATTTTTTCAGAAAGGATTTTCTGAAAAGATAAATCCCTGCATTGATAAAACCGCTTCCCTGGTTTCGCTTCTCCAAAAACGCAGTGATTTTTCGATCATTGCGGTCGAAAATTACCGCGCCGTAACGGGAGATATCTTTAACCGGAGTTATCAGCATCACCCCGCCATCTTCCCTTTGCATTTCAACGAAAGCTGCCACATCGAAGCTGATATACGAATCACCGTTGAGGATCATCATGGAATCCGAATCGACATGATCCAGCAGATTGGCAATGGCGCCGCCGGTGCCGAGCTGTTCGTATTCACGGATATACTCAAGCCGCATTCCCTGAAAATCACATCCCAGATGCTTCTCAAAAGCCTCCGCCATATATCCGGTAGAAATGATTACCTTCCGGATTCCCCCTTCCCGCAACTGATGCAGCAGATAAAAGATAAACGGCCTTCCGTTCACCGGAGCCAGGGGTTTCGGTAAATCCGGCACCACTTCCCGCAAGCGCGTTCCCAGCCCGCCGGCCAATATCACTGCCGTAGTTGTCACTTGCTTCATGAATAGAGATTCCGCTTCAAGCGTTGCGAGGTGATATCTACGATATGGCTGCGAACCCGGGCGTCGAATTTCTGTTCCAGCATATCAAGGTATTCCGGATTGCTGAAATATTCATGGAAAGCATCGTCGCGGAATTTCAGGATTTCGGCGGCGGTTAATTGCTTGTTGCTCAAAGGAAGCGTTTCAAACGAATGCTGCGAGTAGCCATGCCAGCAGGACGGCAGTGTCAAGCCGTCGGCTACGGCCTGCTCATAAAGCTTAGACCCCGGATAAGCCATGGCCGCATAGAAATTTGCGAATTCACAATTCAGGTCTTTGGCCATGTCGAGGGTTTCCTGCATGGACTCCCGGGTATCCTCGGGCAATCCGAAAATATAGTTGCCGATCACCCGGATGCCGGCGTTCTGGATAGCTTGAACAATGGATTTGATATCATTGACTCGCATATTTTTGGATGCTCCGTCACGTACTTTCGAGTTGGCGGATTCAATTCCCAGCGCCAGCCAGTTGATACCGGCTTTTTTCAGTAAATCCAGTTCTTCGGGCTTTACCGTGTCGACGCGGGCGTAAGCCCAGATATTCAAATGATGGTTTCGTTCGATCAGCCCATTCACAATGGTCATATAGTGCTTGGGATTGAGGATGAACAACTCATCGATGATTTTTAAGTTGCGAACCTGGTAGTTGTCGACCAGATAATCGATTTCCCGCAACACCAGTTCCGGGGAACGGTAGCGTATGCCGGGCTTGCCGAACGGAGCATTGATGCAACAGAACACACAATTAAACGGACAGCCCAGGCTGGTGTAAATAGCCGCATACGGCTGCCGGTGTGCGATATCGTCAAAACAATGCCAGTTATGCGCCCGGTAAAGATGCATGGGCAGTAAGTCATAAGCCGCTTGAGGCAGAAAATGGTCGAGATCGGTAATATTCGGATATCTTTCGCTATGCCGGACTGCGCCGGATTCGTCATAACGCCACAGTCCTTTGATGCTTTCCAAGTCTTCGCCGGCCAACAAAGCTTCGTAGGTCAGCACAGCCTCGCCATCGACCACCAGATCCACACTCTCCTCCCTGAGAGTCCGTTCCGGCAACGCGGACGGATGCAGACCGGACAGCGACAGCACCGTATTGATTCCGGTTTCTTTAACCGCCCGGCAAATCGCCGAAGCCGAACTCATATTCTGAGTCGATGCCGAGGGTTGCGAACCATATACGACGACCGAAGTATAACGCGGAGCCATGTCTTGGATTCTGGCGGCGGTTTCCTCCGGAGCGATATTTTCGGCGGCCGCGTCGATGATACCGATCCGATATCCTTTATTGCGCAAATAAGCGGCCATGACCGCAATCCAAAACGGCGGTTCGATACCCGCCACATCAATACCAAGCGATTGAAAAACCTGTTTCCGATCGCCGGGGTTGATGAATACCATATCATAATCCGACATGATTGCAGACCTCCAATATTGAACCGGCAATTTTTTCAGGGATAAGGCCATAGTTTGCCAGCAGTTCCTTGCGGGAGCCAATGGCGAACCGATACTCATCCCCCAAGCCGAATCCTTTGAAATACTGTCCCGGCTCCAACAGGCTCCTGATCAAAGAATCGACACCGCCTTTATTGATAAAACCTTCCTCCAGCGAAAATACGTTCCGTACGCCGGCCAGTTGAGAACGCAACGCCTCCATATCTGGGTTTTTCAGCTGCAACAAGTCGATATGGCGTATTCGTAAGTTCCGTCCGGCCAGCAACTCCAACAATTCAGCGGCCCAGGTTGTCATATAACCGGTGGAAACCAACACCGCATCGGGAGATTCAGCGGAACGGCGCAAGGCAAACCCGGTCTCGGGCCAGGTAAACGGTTCACTGTGCAAATCCGGAATATTCTGACTGTCGAAACGATAATAACGGATTCCGGGCTGCAAGGCCAAGGCGAAAGAGGACGCCGCACTGACTCGGTCGGACGGGGAAACCACCTCGACTCCCGGCAAAACCCGCATCAGCGAAATATCTTCAATCGCATGGTGCGACGGTCCGGAAACCGTATAGCTGAACCCCGCTCCGACGCCAATCAAATTGACGACCATCGGACGAAGTCCCGACATCAGGGACAAGTTGATTTTGATTTGCTCGTAACACCGCATGGTAATGAACGGCGCAATCGCATAAGCGAAAACCTTACATCCTTCCAGTGCCAGCCCGGCGCTGACATTAATCAGATTCTGCTCGGCAATGCCGACATTCAAATAGCGCTGAGGATACTCCGCCCGGATGAAATCCAACACCGGCGAGCCGAAATCGGCAGTAACAAAGAAAATCGACGCATCCTCCCGCATCGCATTGTAAATCTGTATCAGAAAAGCATCCCGCATACTTCTGGCGGTGAAATTTTCAATCATAATTTTCCCCCTCCAGAAGTTGATCGATACGCTCCGGCTTCAAATTCAAGATATGGCTCAAAGAGGACTTTTCCAGTTCCGGAACGCCTTTGCCCTTCATGGTCTCGCTCACCAGTACACGCGGCCCGGCGCATTCGGCAAACAACCAGTCCAGGCCGTCAGTAAGTTCAGTGAAATCATGGCCGTCAATTTGCCTGGCCTGCCACTTGAACGACTCGAAACGCTGTTCAATCCCTGCCTGGTCGATGACTTTTTCACAACGGTCAAGCATACAGGTATGGTTGTAGTCGATAATCAGCTTCAAATTATTCAATCCGAGATGCCCGGCCAGCATAATGGCTTCCCATACCGCTCCCTCGTAGAGTTCTCCGTCGCCGGCCAACACCACCACCCTGCCTGTCGATTTTTTCAGCCGCATAGCCAACGCCATTCCAATTCCGACCCCGGGACCATGCCCCAGCGAGCCGTTAACCGTTTCATAACCGGGTATTACCGGATCGGGAATACTGCCGAGAAAAGAACCGGCGGTTCCGATCTTTTCCAATTCATCAGCCGGGAAAAAACCCAAATCCGCCAGAATGGGATACAGGGCGATGGACCCATGCCCCTTGCTGGCGATAAAACGGTCCCGCTCTTCCCAGCCCGGCCGGTCCGCGCGAAAACGCAGATAACCGCCATAATACAAGGCCACCAGAATCTCCACCGCCGAAAGGCTGGAGGCTATTCTGGTTTCCGGAGCCCGCCGGTGCAAAAGCAGGGTTTGGCTCTTCACCCGCTTCGCTATCCGCTTCAATTCTTTGTGCATTTCTTCAGGCATATTCGTTGTGAATCAAACATTTCCGTATATACTGTTATTCAAGATCCGGTAACCCTTGATCAACTCCAGGATACCGTCGTCCAATGAATAACGGGGCATATAGCCGGTTTTTTCGATCTTGTCATTCGAAACGATATAGTCGCGCTTGTCGGGGTCTTCACCAATGGAGGACTCCAGGTAAACGAATTTCGGCAAATGCTTCTGAATGACCGCGCAAAGTTCCAGTTTGGAGAGATTGGCATCGGATAACCCGACGTTGTAGCTTTGGCCTTTCATCGTATCGAAATGGTCGATCACGTGCATGAAAGCCCTGGCCACGTCGCGAATATGGATATAATTACGTTTGAAATGCCCTTCGAAAATCACCACCGAACGGTCCTTGACCGCGCGGTAGACAAAATCGTTGACCAATAGATCCAACCGCATCCGCGGGCTCATGCCGAAAACCGTCGCCAGCCGGAGGCTCACGCTGTTCTCACGTTCCATGGCGGCCGCTTCGGCCTCGACTTTAACTCTGCCGTAGAGAGACACCGGACGCAGAGGCGACTCCTCGGTACAATATTTGCCGCTCTCCCCAATGCCATACCCGGAGTTGGTGATCGGAATAATCAGCCTCTGCTCTTTGCCCATGATCTCCTTGAGCATTTTGACGGCGTCGCGGTTGATGGTTTCCGCGCCGACCCGGTCATTGTCGCACAGCGGCGCGCCCACCAGCGCGGCCAACGGGATCACCACATCTTTGTCACTCACCAGCTTTGCCACCAGTTCACGGTTACGGCAATCGCCGCGCACCACATCGAAATCCGGATTGACACAGCAATCGGCCAATGAAGTCTGCCGATACATGAAATTGTCCAATACGGTCACTTTGTGACCGGCCTTGAGAAGTTCCGGGCACAGCACCGAGCCAAGATAGCCGCCGCCGCCGGTAACCAAAATGCGAAATGACATGATTTACCTCACTGAATTAAGAATTTCGACCAATTGGCGGATCCTTGCCGCATCAAGGGTCGGGTAGTTTCCAACATAATATCCCAAATGATGGATGTGTTCAACCTCGGGATATTTCAGATATTCCTGCTCCTTGAGCAACTCCTTCAAATAAGGCTGGCGCATCTGGTTGCCGCCGCCGGCATTGCCCCGCCTGAATTCGATTCCATTCCGGCGCATCAGATCCTCCAGACGGTCCCGTAATTCAAAATCGGACTTTTTCAACACCAGCGGAAATGCATAATTACTGGAACCCTCCAACTCAAAATCGGTACGGTAAATGGCTGAGTCCAGAAGTTCAAGGAAAAGTTTGAAGTTCTCCGTACGCCGCTCATTGTTGGCATCCAGACGCTTCAACTGAGCCAATCCCAAAACACCGCCGATCTCGGTGCCGCGCATATTCCAGGCGGGATGAACAAAGATAAAGTCCGGCGAAAGCTCGGGATTGGCATCGCAAACCGATTTCTTCAAAGCCTCGTCATTGCTTTCGCGAACCATACCGTGCGAACGCAACATCCGGGCAATCTGATATAATTCGTTGCAGTCGGTAGAGAACATACCGCCCTCGATCGTGCTCATGTGATGGGCGAAATAAAATGAAAAATTCGACGCCAATCCGAACGAGCCGAGCCTCCGCCCCTTGAAAGTGGCGCCATGAGACTCACACACATCCTCAATCAGAGCAATACCACGCTCCCGGAGTTCGTTCAGCAACCGGTCGGACAGGCAGTTGAAACCCTGGACATAAGTCAAAAACACCGCCCGGGTTTGCGGAGTGATTTTTTTCAGAATTTCCTCCTCCGCCATGCCGAGATGACGCGGGTCGATATCGGCAAAAATCGGAGTGAAACCGTTGTGCATTACTGAGGCGATATCCGATACCCAGGTCAACGGCGGTACAATAATCTCGCCGTCATTAAATCCGCTATAATATTTGAACGCGGCAATCGTCAATAAATTGGCGGAAGCACCGGAATTGACGTATAAACTGTATTTGACTCCAAGCCAGCGGCTCCAGGCCTCCTCAAATTCCCTGACTTTGCCGGATTGCGTGAGCCGGGGCATGGTTTGCAGAAAAGCGACCAACTCATTGATGTCTTCCCTGGTAATATTCTCTTCCATCAATAAATGCGAAAATGCCATACTCAATCCTGTTGTTCCGGTTGATAAACAATTAATTTCGAGCCGTCGTATTCAAAACGAAACGGAACCTCAAGCAATCCGTCAAGCCCCTCTCTTACCGCCTTCTGTTTTTCCGGCGGCACGAAAAACAGCATGAATCCGCCCCCGCCCGCTCCCAGCAATTTTCCTCCCACCGCCCCGCTTCCAATCGCGCGGGCATAAATTTCATCAATCGCGGAAGTGGCGATCTTGGAGGACAGGGAACGTTTTAGCTGCCAACTCTCATGCAGCAACTTGCCGAATTCCACCAATGGCCGCTCCGATACCAGGATATTGAACGCCTCGTCCGTCAACTGGCGCATGGCCTTCAGACGGCTGCGGTTGTTGTCCGTATTGCGAATTTGCTCCGCCGCTATTTCCGAGGCGATCCGCGAAATACCGGTGTAAATCATGATCAAAGAATTTTCCAATTCCCGCGCCCGCCCCGGGCGCAACACCACCGGCTCCACATTGAATTGTCCGCCGGGCAGGAATTCAATAGAATCCAGACCACCGAACGCGCTGAAAATCTGATCCTGACTCCCTACGTTCTCACCAATCAGGTCCTGCTCGATATGAATGGCCGTTTTCGCCAGAGTCTCACAATCGATATGTTTACCCTCCAGCGCCAGCATGCTTTTCAACATACCCACCGTGAAAGCGGAACTGGATCCCATGCCGCTGCGCGCCGGAATATCGCCGTCATGATGGATCGATACTCCATAATCAATATTCAGATATTTCAAAACGGCCCGCACCGCCGGATGTTCGATCTCATCGATTGAAGACACATTTTCACTTCTCGAATAAACAATGCGGTGCTTGTGTTCAAAGAACGGCGGTAATTTGCGGACATTCAGGTATGAATACTTATTAATGGTGACGCCGAGTACCCTCCCTCCGTTTTCCATATAATAGGAAGGATAATCCGTGCCCCCTCCGAAGAACGATATCCGATGCGGAGTTCTAGATATAATCATCGCGCTATAAATCCAAAATAATTAATCAGTTATTGCTGAAATATAATCAGACTTCCAAGCTTTTCAAGCCTGAATTAGCGCAAAAACTGTTTTTGCATAAGGCTTGATATTGTCCTTGGATATATTTGTGAAAGTGCGGCAAAACCAGAGATATTGAGTTGAAAAGTTCAATTACATGCTGTATGATATGCGTGATTGATAAACTGTAAAGATAATTCTATGAAAATCAAACGGATATTGTGCCTTCTTCATTATGATGATGACTATGAAGCTGATGTTGTTCATGAGCTCAAAGAATCTGTCGAGGTTGAGGAAGTCAGAATATTTAATTATTCGCAATATTTTCTGGCCTTTGGATCATCCGCCTTGGAAGCGGAGATAGAGCGCCTGCTGAAGGATGGTTCTTTTGATATTGCATTAATCAGCAGCAGCCGCCGGCATGAACTGCGGCCGGAATTTCTCAACGTTTTGCGGCAATATACCAGACTGGTGTTTATGCTGCTTGACGAAGAGATATTCATGTTGGCTCATTCATGGTTTCTGGCTCAAACTGCCGACGCTGTATTGATTACGGATTGTTACGGCAGATATTTTTATGAACAACTGAGCATACCGAATTTATTATGGGAGAGCTTTTACCCGGAAAGTCTGTATTATCCCAAGCCGGCAACGAAGAAAAAGTATGACGTATCTTTTGTCGGAGTTCAAAACCGGGGAGAAAGATTGCAATATATTCAATATCTCATGGACAATGGTATAGAAGTTGCCAGATTCGGAGCCGGAACTGCGGGGGGAAAATTAGGCAAAGAGGAAATGATCCAGGTTTTCCGGGAAAGCAAGATCAACTTGAATTTTACCGGCATGTATCAGGAGCCATGGGTCTTGAAAGAGTTTCCGTTCCAATATCGCTTTCGTCAGCATAAGGGACGCCCGATTGAAGCTGCGATGAGCGGTAGTTTCTGCCTTACGGAATATGCTGCGGATATGAAGGAAATATTCACCCAGGGCAAGGAAATCGATCAATTCACAGACAAAACCGAGCTTTTGTCTAAGGTTCGTTATTATCTGAATAATGAAGAAAAAAGAGAAACAATGGCTCAAGCCGCCTGCAAACGGGCTCTCGAAAATTATGAACTCTCGAAAAACTGGCGAAAAAAATTAGCTCAATTGGAACAGATTTTTACGGAGAATGAACATTCCCGTCCGGTAAGTATTGAAATCCGGAAAAACCGTATTTATGAAACAACCCTGGCTTCATTTTATTTAACATATGCTTTGATTGCACTGAAACACGGTAAAATCAAAAACACCGGTGAATTGTTTTCCCGTCTGATTCGAATGAATCCGTTGTCCATCGGCAGGGGAATATTTCATTTTATCCGTTATACACTGTTTAAAACAAAGACAAGATAATGAGAAAGCGCAAGATATACCAATTTGAATACAATATGACAATGGGCAATACCATATATCTGCCCTTGGCCTCCGGTCTGTTGAGAAGCTATTCCAAACAGGATGAGAGAATCAGGCTGTCCTACGAATTCATGCCGTTTCAGTTTGTAAAAAATACAGCGGCGAGTACATTAAAGAATATTACAGATTTTGAGATTGTGGCTATTTCATTGTCTATGTGGAATTACCATTTTACCCTGTCCCTTGCCGAAACACTCAAAAAAATCAACCCGGATGCGTTGATAATAGCCGGCGGGCCAAGCGTCCCTTTCGAGGGAATCGATTTTTTGCGGAAATATCCGTTTGTTGATGTTACAATACGCGGCGAAGGCGAGCTGACCTTCAAGGAAATTCTTCTGGCTCACTTGGAAAAGGGCAATGATTTTTCCGGCATCAAGGGAATCAGTTACCGGACATTCGACGGGAAACTTATCCGTAACCCGGAAGAACAGGCGCTGCTGGACCTGACCACCATTCCATCGCCTTATGTACAGGGGGAATACGAATATCTCTTCAAAGAATCCGATAACTTGAAGTATCAGACCATTATCGAAACCAATCGCGGATGCCCGTTCAATTGCGGATTTTGTTTTTGGGGACAAGGAGGATTAAGCAAAAAAATGCGTCAATTCCCCATCGAAAGAGTAAAGGCGGATGCCAACTGGATAGCTCAGCATAAAATCGAATATACCTTTTGCGCGGATTCGAATTTCGGAATCTTCGGCCGGGACGTTGAAATCGCAGATTACTTCGCTCAAATCAAAAAAACAACTTCTTTTCCCGAAAAATTCCGAGTCTGCTATGCGAAAAATTCTCATGACCGAGTGGAAGCCATTGCCAAAATATTCAATGAATGCAACATGGATAAAAGTATAACTCTTTCCTTCCAGACCAAAAATCCGGAAGCATTGAAAAATATCGGACGGCGGAATATTCGTCAGGAAGATTTTATCAGACTGCAAAAGAAATACAGTGATCAGAAAATACCGGTGTACAGCGAAATGATCCTGGGACTACCCGGAGAGACTTACCAGAGTTTTCTGGACGGTATCGAAGAAATATTGCAAAGCGGACTGCATAATAAGTTGTTTATCTACCTGTGTCAGGTTTATCCCAACACCATGATTGCCGATCCGGAGTATCAAAAACGACATGGTATCAAAACTCTGGCAATTCCGCTCAATGAGATTCATTGTTCCATCCATGTCGACGATGAAATCAGGGAGGAAGAGTGTATAATTGTCGAAACGGCGACTTTGTCGCGAACTGAATGGGAACGATTACTGGTCAATTCAATCCTGATACAGCTCTTCTTCTCCCTGGAATTGCTTTATATGGTAATGGTCTATTGCCAGAAAACATTGCATATCAGATTGATTGAATTCATTGATTTTATATCCAGAAACGAAGTTCTGTCACAACATCCAGATAATTATGTAGCTAAAGAGATACTGAAATTATTTGATTTCACCCGGGAACTTGAGGCCAGAGGAAATGGTATTACCGATAACCGCTATGGCGGTATTTACTGGTCCCCGGAGGAAGTGGCCTATCTTCATCTGATGGAAGTCGATAAAAATATTCTGATCGAAGATATATACAACCTGTTCTCCGATTTCCTGGTATCTAAAAAAACAGATTTCAACCGTGAACTGATACATGGATTAATTGAATACCAGATAAATATGCTGCCTGGCCTGAATGATCGCGAGGTCTCTTGCGAATTTAAGTATGACTATTCCAGCTATCTAACCGGCCAAACAGAAGAGCTGAACTCTCTGAATTGGCTCGGGACATTCAAACCACGATTCGAATTCAATGGCGATACGGAAAAAATGGCACGTCAGTTGATATTGTTTGGCCGAAAAAGCGGCAGTACGCGAAATATTTTAGTTAAAAACTAATACGTAAGGATATCATGAAGCAAAAAATAATCAATTTCATGAAAAAAGGTCTGGGGGAAGAATTATTTCTTAAGCTGATTTGTATCAAAAGAATTATTTTTAATAACCTGAGAGATTTACCGGAATTTTCATTGATGCGAAACTACGATGAATTTCAAAGGATGCTTGGAGATTCTCGCGTTATTCAAAACATTGAGGCCCAAATCGAACTTCTGACGAGAAATATGGACGAACGTTCCGTATTGGAAATAAATCGTATCATCCATCACTGGAAACTTGCTGAAGCCATGCAATATCTGAACAATGAAGCACGACAGATTACTGCAGATGATTACCGGGAACAGCAAAACTGGCTGAAAGCAAAAGAACAAATAAAAAAGAAATATTGCTTAAATAACGCTTCCGATTATTCACCGGAAGTTTTTTACTATCATCATGGTATTAAATTTTTACCGCCCAAAGCAAAGGAATATCTGAAAGAACGGGATTTTCTTGATGTCGGAGCCTTCAATGGAGACTCGGCATTGGTCTTGCAAGAGTATCAGCCTCGAAAAATTTATTGCTTCGAAGCCAGTGAAGCCAATGTCAAAACCCTTCTCGAAACGATGCAAAATAATAACATCGAATCAGCAAAATTCGAAATCGTCCAAAGCGCGGTCGGTGAGAAATCCGGACAAATAAAATTTTGCGACAGCGCAGACAGCGGCGCTCATATCGATACCACTGGAATCTCTGTACCCGTCTGCTCCCTGGATGATTGGATTAAAAAGTCTTCGAATCTGAATATTGCCCTGATTAAGGCGGATATTGAAGGAATGGGGCTGGATATGCTGATGGGCATGAAAGAAGTATTGAAAAAATTCAGACCCGTTTTGCTGCTGGCCATTTATCATAATCAACTTGAATTTTTTGAAATCAAACCGCAAATTGAAGAACTCAAGCTGAATTACTGTTTCGCAATCCATAAACTTTGCCCAGGCAAATTATTGACGGAAACAACATTGATTGCTTACCCGGAAGAACTGGCAGAGTGACGCTTGGCACGCCGGCACAAACGTTTTGCAACAGCCCGTATTCCATAAAAAGTTATTTTTATAATAGCACCGGGCAAGCTTGAGGCTTCAGGGCGATTATAGCGATACACCATTTTTTCCAGAAGAGCGGAAAGATAGTTGCCCCTGAGACGGAAATAAAAAGGTGTCTTTCGGCAGTATTCCCAGAATTGATCGGAATAATTGACCTGATCGCTGTTCCAGGGCTTTTTGCCCGATACAAAATGAATCAGCGCCGGATTATCTGTGAATACCGGAATATTGCTTTGCTCTGCAGTATGAATAATATTATAATCAATTGCACGGTAATTCCAATCTGCCGGCAAAATCTTCATGTAATTGCGTAAATGACGATTGACCAGGTCTTGGTCCAGTTGCAAATATCCCTCCGAGACTTCGGATAACATTTTCTCCCATAAAGAATGAAGATAAGGCTGTATTGCCTGAATATCATAAATCATTACCCCCGTATTGATGCATAACCCAAGCTCAGAAGAGGGTATATTCAATACTTTCAGATGATAGTCTTTATACGACAAAGTCTTTCCGCGAAAGGTATTTTTCAAACCAAGTTTATCACTCAATTCCAAAATCCATTCCTGACAGCCGCCAACCAGCTTTCCCCCCAGGTCTATATGAAAAAGTTCCGATAAATCATGCTTGACCACGACATCGCAATCCAGGTAAACAGCTTTCGGATATTGCGACAGTATCACCGGAATCAAAAGCCGGTAATAAGCCGCAACAGAAAAATATCCTACAGCCTTTGCGGACGGCAAATAGCTCCTGACGTTTATGAATTCAAGCTTTGCCCGCGGATATGATTGGATGAATTTTTGTACCTTGGCTCTGTCCCCCCTCGGCAAATCTTCATCTCCGAAAATATAAAAAACATATTCATCATCGGCTCCGGCATGCTCCAGGACGGAACAGATAACAACCACTGCTTGTGATAGATAATTATTGTCTGCCGATAATACTACCGGAATTATTGTCGAAGCGCTGCTCATATCAATCCTTTAATAATAAATCCAAATATTCAAAAACAAGCAAATTAGCCGATAACGTCCTGAGAATTGCGTGCATTTCCGCAAGCTTGAAAATTAAGAATCCAAAATGCGACTAAGGCAGAACTGCCTTAGTCATCATCTCCGGACAGCCGGATTTTCTTAGGCTTGCCCCCCTTAGCCCTCTCCGCCGCCTCCTTCTGCCGCTGATACTCCTTCTTCTGAAGCTTCAAAATATCCAACCTTTCCTTCTTAGCCGGAGTCGGCTTATCAATCAAAGCCTTAAATCTCTCCAACCCAACTTCAAATCTTTTTTTATTGGTCGTCTTAAACTTAGAATCGGAAAGCTCGGAACTTGTCTCGTACTCCCGCTTGGTCTTCATAAAAAATGCAATAAATTCATCTACTTTAACAAACCAACTTTTATCGATCCCGGAGTCTAATTCCAAAAATTGATAATTCATCCATTTTTTTAAATCTCCCGATATTGAAGCATATTTGAGGAATGATGATTTCTTGGGATTATCCAAATCCTCTTCAACATATTCGACGATTTTTCGACAAAAGCCCTCTACGATTTCTTTAGTTATTTCATCCCCTGTAGGAGATTCTTTCACCAATACCGGCTTCGTACTCGCTGCCTGTCCCAACATGCTTGTACCAACAAGAAAACATAATATCATTATCAGGTATTTTACTTTCATGGTTCTATTCCACTATTCTAATATTATTGATCTGGACTCCTCCAGTGGAATCCAAGTAACCACTGACACGATATTTCTTTTGAGATAAAATTTCATCTGCAATAATAGTTTGACCATCTGGAGTAGTACCATAATTAATTTCCCCCATATGTGATTCTATCTCGATAGGATTACTTGATAATTTTCCATCAACATAATAATACTTTTTGATTGCAAGAGCCGTTGAAGTTGTTGAACCAATATCTTTTATTGCCTGAGCAACAACAATCATTTCGAAACTTTGAATGCCAGTGTATACATCTGTGAGATTAATGATTTTACCGATCATTTCCTCTTGGGCTGCTTTCGTTTCTCCTGCATTCTGCAAATCAACCGATTTGGCAATTGCAGCTCGTGTAGTCATTGACGCAGCATTCGTTTTAATATGATTATAGGTATTTGAAATAAAGTTGAATGAGGAAGAACCAAGTATTCCATCAATATCCTGACGTGAAGTAGAGCTATATTCAATATACTCTTTATTCTTCAGTGTATCTATTTTCAATAAACCATTCCATATTTCCTGTTCGGCAGCCACAACATTAATCTTACGAAAAGAAGTTATTCCTGGAGTCATCTTAATCTGATCCAATATATTAGCATCACCAAAATCATACCGTCCTCCACCCTGGGGATAATATCTAGTATTTGCGCCATCAGTAACTTTAATGGCTGTTGTGGCCTTATCCTCATCATAAGTATGAATATTCAACGTTTGCCATTTCTTTCCGCGATGAATAAAGCCTAACTCCCAGGGAGAGAGCATTGGAGCATTTCTGATATATGCAGTCGACAGAAATTTTCCTGAGGCTTTATCTTCATAACCAGGATGGGTAACTACTTCTTTATCATAGCCATCATCAGTATTTTCAGGAGCACTCGGATTACTTTTTTGATTTCGATATCCAAGAAGCTTTAAATCTCTCGAAGTAGTACTTGAATTAATTGCAATAGATTTATCCTCTGGATCAGGATAGATGTACCAATCACGGCTATTCAAGTTTTGTCTTGGGTCTTCGGTCTCAACGGTGAATGTATATTTTTTATCACACACATCACTTCCACCTACTCCCGGCATAGTAACTGTTTCCGTAAAATCAAATTCTATTGTTTTTTGTATTTCTGAATAATCAACATTATTACCGCCATATTTAAGAATTGCATTACCTAAATTAAGCTTGACAGTACCACTCAACTTTATACTTCCCGGGACATCGGTTTGGCTGTCATAAGATTTATTGGCGATTTCAACGGAGATCATTCCACCAGAGGAACCATCAAGGATCGACTTATTTGTGGGTTCATTATAAAAATGATTTGTCACGATGATCTGTTCAGTAGTTTCATTGGTAGTTTTTTTGTGCCAATTACCAGCACCAGAAAATGAAATTTTGCCATCACTTAATCCCGATAAAGATTGTTCTTTTTTCCCTTCAGTGGTTTCATCAACAGATATTCCTATTTTAGATGAAGAATCTAAAGCAATTCCCAAATCCACGACAACGGCGTCAGATACATCAGTATCAACCCCACAATTATATATGTCAATAACTTCTGCTCCGATGCAATCTAAAGACAGTAAAACTTTTGACTTAACATAGAATTTTTCTGGGTTTCCAGATTTCTCTAAACTATATTCATGCCGAAATGTCAACTGAAATTCAAATTTATTAATATACGGAGTGCGTTCATTACCAGTATACTCTGGCTTGGTCGTCAGCGACCAACTCGCCGGGGTAATATTTGAAGTAGGTATATTATCGTTATCGCAATAATCTTTCAGATTTGCGGCTATTTGCCGGCGGCGGGCCAAAACAGAATCAAATGTACCCCTTAGAACAGCATCGTCATTAACAAAATTACCAGTTTTATCATAACCGAAAAGAGCCAGCCACGGTAATCCGACACCATAGGAGCCCATATTTTCTTCAGGTTCAACTCCGGCGGGAAGGTCGCTAACTAAGGGGATTTTTCCCGTTTTCCCCGGGTCATACGTCGTTTGTGCACTATTGGCACTATCATTTATATCCAACCATTTCCCTTTTTCTCGAATATCAAGTTGAGGACCTCCGGAGGAATTAGGGTTCAATAATAAATATTTATCCACATAGGTCAAAGGATCGGAACTTTCCCAACGATTCCATTTCGGCTCAGTCAATTCATTGCCATCCGCAATCTCATTATTTTTCGGCTCTACGTCATCTTGTTGGTTTATAAAACCAGGCAGATAGAATCTGTGTAAATTGATCTTATCAGTTAAATCCGAATGTTGTATCATGAATCTTTCATTTTCTTCGGCATTATTAAAGACAAACAACTTATCAACTAACTCATTGGCATTTTCAAGTTGCTTTCCTGACAGACTAAGTGCACTAACCATGTCAGTAATGAACTCAGTTTTATCAACCCACGCACCACCTTGCATTTTTCCAGTCCCAGTTCCTGAATAATTTACAAATCCTGCATTGGAACTGGAAAACATAGAGTCAATATCTCTAATATTAATTTCATTTAAATGAACCCCCCGACGCTTCTCGGGTCTGGTTGAGGCCAATTCATCTATCTTATCAACAACTATATCTTTAGGGTTGATCTGTCCTTGCCCAAGTTGAATAACTAAAAATGCCGCTCTTCCAATAACCGGTCTGACCTGCTTTGAATTTACTTCTCCTGAAGCAGAAGTAAATTGAATCCATCTTACTCGATCTACAATAGTTTTGTTTTTATTATCGTTATAATTAAAGGTATATATCTTGGTTCCACCAACAAAATCATATGTATCCAAAGCTTCAAGCCCATCACGCGATATATAGTTACTGGAATGGGATATTCCTGCTTTATCCCTATAATGATCAGGCGGCATCCAGCTATAAAAAATTGGATCGGTACCAAATATAGCGGGATTATTTTTTAATGCCCAGACCACATTTTCAATGGTTGACTGCGCCAATTGTTCTGAAAGAGACCCTGAGGCTGAATTTGCCGCTACTCTCATGTCGAAAATTGATGAGTTCATAAAAGCCAATGCCATAACCATCAACAACGCCAGAATCCCCATCACGTATAAAAGCGCCACCCCTTTTTGTTTGTTCAATGCAGTCTTCATACGATCACCTGTTTATGTAAAACATTCTACTGAATTTCTTTAATTTTCGCGCAAGTATTTTCCGTGCTTCATTTTCATCTTTAAATTTTCTGTCTTTCCAGTTATAGGTATTCATCAATGCATTCCAATCTTTGGGACTCAACATATATAAATCTATCTTTATTACGTTCGGCAACGGATGCCCTAGTTGTAATAATTCAATATTGTTTGAAGTACCTGGATATTGATATTGCTTAACAGCACCTGGTGAGTTTGAAGTATCTTCTGGATCAAGATTAGGAGGCCAAATCAAATAACTTGCCTTATCTTCTCCATATTCCCTTATTACATCCTTATCATTTGAAGCTATATTCCCATTAATTGTAGACTTATTCACATTAAACATCGGCAATTTTTTGTAAACATATCTTATATTATTTGTATCTGTAAAATCCATATCAAGCTTTAGACAAGTAATATTCATCCGATAAACATGCCCAATTATTTCTTCGTATTTTGCAGAACTCCTATCTCCGAAAACCAGATAAGCACGATTATGATTCGAACTTCCATACTCTGTCACAGGGGTATTACTCCTATCTAAAACAGGAAAAGTTTCTGTATCATGCGGGTGCCTATTAGCTCTGTTTGTAATGGTGGCATCTGTTTTATTGCTATCGGCATATGTTACACTTCGCAATATTTTTCCGCCCGTAAACAGCTCATCCGACAACGATGAACTCCCTGCTTCTCTAAACTTTGTATCTGCTAATTTTTCGGTTCCGGTGCCTGCTGGAAGAAATGTATATCTTACTTCAGCCAAAGGGTATGATGCATCAAATGGTAAATGTCTTGGATTTGCAATAAAACATAATAATGGAACGTAATCGCGGAGATATTTACTGTTATCATCATCATATGCGATCATTTTATGCAATACTGATGGTACTATATTCGTATTATAAAAATTCTGAATATTTTCTCGATAGTCACGATTTGTGAATGGTGCCACTCCACTACTACTTGCAGAAGGAATCGGATAAAAAGACATAGCAAAAGGGTATTTCCCCGCAGCACTAATTTCATTGTTATATACAATCGTCTGCAAGTCGCTGTCAATAATATCAAAGAGGGTACGGGCATCAGCAAACATTTCATTATAACTATTACTGGCACTAACCAATTTTTGCGCGCCATTAAAAAACCTGGCAACAACCAAGCATACGATTGAAAAAACCGCCATCGCTGCCAGGATTTCAATTAAAGTATAATGATGCCTGATTTTTATTCTTTTTATCATGAAACTACTCTTCATTATTTTATTGGGGATTCGTTATAATGGTTTGATAATATCTTTTTTCCCGTTGGTCATAAGGAACATTTATTGGCCAACTTACTTCAAAATTGAGAACCACTGCCTGTTGATATGTCGTCGCATCGGGATCATATGCGTTATCATTGAACTGATATATTCTATCCATTTTAGATGTCCAAATCAATATTTGCGCAGTAAAATTGATATTATAAAATTCTTCATCGGCATTAACTAAATAAAAATAAACATAATTTGAATTATGAGCATTAGCAGGTTGAAAGAGATTAATATTCTTTACATATTTCAAATTGGATTTTCGTAATTCCTCTTGAATATCGTCGGTGTTTCTATTAATTGAAGCCAATTTTTCCTTAAGTTGAGCCAGAAAATATGAACCATTGTACATTACACTTGAATCACTGTTGTTTTTTATCACTGTCCGAAAAGATTCAATATCACCTGTTCCACTTCCGCCAACTTCATAAAAATTCATATCATAATATGATTCATACATATTTTGGACTTGAGAGGGGTTTGTAAGGCCAGAGGAATTAAACAACGCGGCATATACATAACCATCGGCTAAAATCGCTCTCTTTTGTGTAGCATCTGCAGCCTTGTAGTTGATCATTGGAACACGGGCTAAACTGCTAAAATATGCATGAATATCACTGACGGCATCGATTGCGGCACTTTCCGCTTGACTGTTTCTGACAGCTTTAATTGCAACCGGAAACATACCCAGCACACTGGCAAAACCAAATGCCAGAATACCAATGGCGAGCACTATCTCAACCATATTGAAATATAATTTAACTCTTCGGCTGTGCATAATTCACTTCACTCCTACCGGTATATTTCTTAATTGTAATACACCAACGCTGTTTACCAAATGAACCGCGATTTTGATTTTTCCAATCACAGCTATCTCCATATCCACTAAGTATGGGAACTCCATCCTTATCCTTTGCAGCCCTGAATATTTGCGCCATTACCCCATTGGCCGTAGAAATTGCCAACCTGCCGGAAGGGGCAAAAACCATTCCGGCACTCTTTACTGTTTTATCGTCAAATGGGATTTTTTCAATGCACATTGCATTATATTTAGGTTTCGGACTCCCTGTACTCGCTTTATCATCTCCTTCAATAAAATTGGCACAGGTTGAACTTGGCAATTCAACCCAGTCATACTCATCGATCCAACTATCAAATTCAAATTTATTGGGATCCTTTTCAGAACTTCGAACATAACACATCCGCATATTGGTACAAAATAAATTTTTAAAACTGTTATTGTCTTGAGTTGTATAATCAGATGGGTCTGGCAGTAACAGCGCAACATGACGATTCCGCGCTACGGAAATAGATCTGGCTAAGCTTATTTGGGAACTGACAACACTCGTTGCCCCATTCACTCCACGCTTGGCAATTACCGCATTGATGGCCTTACCACCCAATCCGAAGAGAATCAGAGTAATCGCCAACACAACAATGATTTCCACCATTGTATAGTGTCTGCTTTTTATCAATTTTTTATTTTTCAGTATCATGATAATTATTTAGCTTTCCTAAGGTTTTTTGGCCATACATCATCATTGGTATGAAATTCACGGTCACGTCCTGCGGAAAATAAATCATAAGTTAAAGGATTGTCTCTTCCCGGACAACGATAATACAATGTTGAAACATTTTCTCTGATGTTTGATAGCTCACTCTTACTATTTGTAACAGGTTCATCCATGCCATCGGTTAATATATATGCAGGAGATGTGTGAGTGCCCGATCCCAAATAACCATCCTCTACACTGAAATTATGGATAGTATCAGTGGACAAGAAATTGATAAAATCTTGTCCCAATACCAAATGGTTCCCATCAATATAGTCGGGCGAACCATTAATACCAAGAGACGAACTCGTGCTTGGAGTTCCCTTGCATATAACCAATGCCATAGGGTTGCTGCCGGTCTGGGGGTAGTAGCCGTATTTGGTTTTGAAGGCTTGAAGGGCGGTGTGGATGCTGTTGACTACGGCTTCGGCGCGGATGTTGTTTTCACGAATCTGGATGGCGCGGTAGGAGCCGAAGACCAGGCCGATTAAAATGGCGACGATTGCCACCACCCCGAGCATTTCCACCATTGTGAAATAGCTGGCGCGGCGAATAACTACTTTATTAAAGCTTTTCATAAGCTGATTCTCCAATAAATATAACTTTGCTACTGCTAGTATATCACCTTCAATTACTAATGTCAAGTATACTATTTCGGTCCTCAAAAGATTTTTTCATAAATTTAAGCTTGAAATTATCATACAATAAATTTTTTAACCATTATTATTAGACAGGACAAAATATTGTATGTTCCATGGTTTTATTTTTCACTGATTGATGAAGTCCCAGAGCGGAAAGAGAATACGGTATTCGGTTTTCTTTTCCAGATTCTGAAATGGACCGGGTATGACTTTGGATCCGTAGGGTTTACCGTCAAAGTCACGGTCTACTCCAACCGACTCGAATTCAAGTTTGAGACCGGAGCGGTTGTTCAAGTAAAGCGAGGCTTCGAAGGGTTTGATCCTGACGCTGAACTCCCGTTCGTGCCGAAAAAGGGAGTGCTCTTCCAGTCCGGAAACTTTCTTCCAGAGTTGCGGGGTAAAACCTTTCAACGCAGCGGAGGCGGCGAGTTCTTCCGCGCTCAGCTTCGGGGCCGCGACTTCGGCGGCTTTTTCCCAGGGCGTCGAGCTGTAGCGGAAATCGACCTGCCCGATAAACAGATTCCAGTCGGAAACGCAATCCTGGGAGCGTTCGCCGGGCAGAGGGAAGCTCACGCCACCGCCGTTGTGGTAAAAAATGTTATTAAGTACCCGTTCATGAGAAGTTTCGACGATTTTTCCATGGTATTTGCGATCGGTGACGTTGCGCATGTATACGCCTTCCGCGGCGTTGTCCATGATCAGGTTGTGGTAAATGTTGATCCCGGAAGCATCGTGGCAATAAATGCCGCGTCCCGGATAATAACTGGAGTATGGGGTGGTATTGGCAATGATGTTGTTGTCGATCATAACCGAGCCCGCGCCAAGTTCGATGAAAATCCCGGAGCCGACGTTGCCGAACAGGACATTCCGGGTAATGCGCGCCCGGTTGTAGCCATTGTCAAACCAGATGCCGTGAGCGCCGTTGAACCGGACAAGGTTCCGTTCGACCAGTGTTTCGTCGGCTTCATGGAGCTTGATGCCGCCCCATTCTTCCCAGTTGCACTCATTGGTACTGAGCGAAAGATTGTTGTTGCGCTCAACGATATTCCCGAAAATCCGGGTTCCCCGGCAACTCCAACCGGCGATACCGCATAATCCGTTGTCGGTAATCCGGTTGTGATATATTTCATGATAGCCGCCTTTCCGCAAGAGAGTCCGGTCAGCGGGGACGGTGCGGGAAATCTTATCGGTTTGCCAGTATTCGCTGCCGACATCGAGGCCGACCGTTTTGGCATGGCGGATGACATTATTCCGGATCTTCCAGTGATGCCCGCTCCGGGTCGAAACCATGCCGAGCTGCGGAAACGGAGCCTGGTTGGCACAGTGTTCGAAAACAAATCCTTCGATGTGGATATAGCCGAGCCCGCGCCGGGCGGGAGCGAAAACCCGGTCGCGAACGGCGATTTCAACTTGAATATTTTTCGGATCGGCAGGAGCGAAGCCGGGCGAAACCGGAAAATGCACCAGGATTTCCGAGCCGTCCGGCCTGATGATCCAACTGCCGGGCGTCCGGTAAACCTCCTCGACAGTCTGGGATTGCCGGAGTTCAATGCCGTTGGAAAAAATCTGCCCGAGCGAATAGGGCAGAAGATCACCCTCCGTCGGACGGGCCGGTTCTCCCTTGTCTCTGCCGCCGGCGTTAAGTTTACGTTTGAAAGGATTCGGAAAATTACCGAAAAATGAATCCGGCGGAACCGGCGCGGCATAAACTCCATCCAGGACGGTCCATTCGGGATTCCAGATTTCGCTGCCGCGCACGAAAACCTCGCCGGGCTTGACCGTCCGGTAGGTGATCGGCTTGCCTTCCTCGCCGCCGCGCTCCGGGGCAATATGTTCGCGGTAGACGCCCTTGTGAACCAGGATTTCATCCCCCGGAACGGCCTTGGCCGCCGCCTCGCCGATTGTCCGGAAAACATCAGGTTCCCGGCTGTTCTGATCCACAACCAACGTCGCCGCCGCAAGAGAGGTCCCTGCCAGCAAGCCGCCGATTCCGGCAAAAAAGAATATTTTTTTCATCATTCATTCCATAAGTTATTTGTTAAAAACTACTCTCTGAAACAGTTCCTGTCAACCGGAATCATAAATTTTCCCGCAGGAAAAGCTTGCTTGACATTCCCATTGAAAACAGTATATTATCTAAATAATATGAGGTGCCAATATGAGTGAAAAGAAAAATAATGTCGATGCAAAACGGAAAAATTCCGTTAATAAGCACCACAATGAAACGGAATCTCTTTCATCCATCGAAGTAGAGGGCACTGTGGTAAAAGTAGTTTTTGAAGCGACGGAAGATGCTGCTACTCAACAAAACAAGCGTATAGCCAAACGTGCTACAAGAATCGCCAGAAATAATGCATTTCAGCGGTCCTTGCCTCTGTCTGTTTACCGTAACGGCAAAGTAGAAGAACTCTTTGCTGATACCGAAGAGAATTAAACCATGACTTTGCGAATCCGCTGTTTGGCCGGTCCGAATGGATCAGGAAAAACCACTTTATATGCTTCAATCCAAGAAGAATATAAAGTCAATTTTTATACTTTTGTCAATGCGGATGAGATTAATGTGCAATTGATTGCCGCAAATACCTGCTTTTTGCCATTTGTGACTCAAAAACGTTCTTTGACTGCTTTTGTAGAGAAGAGCACTTATCCGCAATCATATAAAGATTTATTTATTTGGGAGCATATCAGCATCAAGGAGAAAAAAATTTCTTTCCCTCAGGATGATCTCGCTTTGAAAAAATCAGAAATCATTGCCATGGTTCTTGCTGATTTTATCAGACAGGGCCTGATTAAAAAACAACAGAGCTTTTCATTCGAATCCGTGTTTTCCCATCCGTCCAAGATCGAAA
>JAVBRM010000027.1:0-66966 GCA_031548025.1 Victivallaceae bacterium
CGCTGAGAGAAGTAATCTCCTCCGAAAAAAAGTGAATTCTGGATGGTTTCCACAGGCCACCGGAGCCGATTTCGTTGATGACTTTCAGGGCGATGGTATTTTTGCCGTCCTTGTTCAAGGCGTCGGTGATTTCAAATTCCAGAGGTTGTTCCCAGCTTCGCGGATTAATCGCGGGATCGTAGCGGAAAGAACCGATCTGTTTTCCGTTTACATACAAGACACAGCTTTCATCGACCGCTCCCAAATGCAGAACGGTTTTGAAGTTCCGGAATTGCGGCGGAATGTTGAATTCTATCCGATACCAGGCGTTGAGGTAATCGTGAAAGCCCTGTTTCTCCAGGTTCGAATCGGTGCGTACCGACTGCCACGCGGAGGTATCGAGAGTCTCATTCCGGTATCCCGATTTTTCGCCGATGCCTTGAGGATCGGCCATAAACAGCCAGGTAACCGGCAACTGAATCATCTTTTCGGGATCAAAGGTGGTGAACCGCCATGCCACCGCTTCATTATTCTGTTTGCGCTTGCCGGAGCAAAGCCCCAGGTCGACGGCAAATTCCGGGAGATTGTTTTTGCGGTAATCATTTACTCTGTTTACGGCGGCGAGCTTCTGGTCATTGGTGCTTTTGGGGTTTGCAAATACCGCGCAAGTTTCGGCCGTCAGTTCCGCATGAGTCAATCCTGCTTGCAGGAACTGAACGCGCTTGCGGTCCGCCGGAGAATCGGCAGCGGCTTTTTCCGCTTCGGCGAGTATCTGTTTCGCGGGAGCAAATGCTTCCTTGGGAAACAGGCGATGGGCATAGAAGGCGTAGTGAAAACCAAAGAAACAACGTTGACGTTCCGGATTGTAGCGAATCGGAATTTCTTCAAATTTCTTGGCATTGGTGTAGGTATAATTCTCCCAGTATTCCCAATATTTCTTCACTGCCGGAGCGGCTTTGCCGAATCCGCCGTAGTATTCCGCCAGAAGATTCTGCAAAGTCATTTCCGGGTGTACCGCAAGCCTGGCGACGATATAAGTCAGAGGCCCCTGGGTGGAGAAGGAACAATTGGGACCGTCGACCATAATCCCGATCAGATTCTTTCGAAGCAGTTGAAATTCATCGTAATAGTCCCGTGCCGTATTTTCCGGCATGGCATATCCGCTGAACACGTTGGGGCGGTATACCAGCGAAGCGCCGGATTCTTCCCATTTTTTCATATTGCCGAATATCTCGTGGCGAACCTCGGGAGTATAGGGAAAGCAACGGGTCCCGGCGGGAGGAACGATGCTGATGACGATATTTTTATTAAGTTTGATATTTTCCGGGGGGTATTGGTAATTTGAATAGGCGTAGGCCCAAGCCTGGACTTCGGGGTTGAGCTTGGCGGCAAGATTCCAGGTGTCCCGGTAAAACCGGGCATAGCGGTTGCCGACATTCTTATAGCGTTTGCCGCTTTGAGCGACGAATGAATAGCGCTGATCGGCGGCATCCCAGCTCAAACACGTTTCGCATTCACAATCACCGGCAGTATCGTTTTCCTTGAGATTGAGGATAAAATTCTTGTCCGGCTCTTTCTCGGAAGCCTCATGCCAGCGGCGGACGATCTCCGCCTGAAAACCCGGATTGGAGACGCACATCGCCGTAACGCGATCCACTACGGTCGGCTTTTGTCCGACGGGGCGGGCGAACCAGTCCGGATTGGTTTTGCCATATGTCTTGTACCAGTCGAAAAATGCATGTCCGGTCCGGTTTCCCGGATAGGATACGGCCTTTCGCCCCGGGCGCATCGCCCGCAAATACCAGGAATCCGCACGTTTGTTGAATCCGCTGGAACTTACAAAATCGAAGCGGGGGGTCCAAGTCAAGTCATACTGGCCGCAATCAATGTCGGCGGCAGGGGTGAACGCGATGCCGTCGTCTCCCGGATAAATCCAGCGTATTTTGAGTTCGCGCTCCAGAAATTCATAAACGGCATAGGCGCTCCCCAACCCGCCGTTTTCGATATTTTTGGCCTGAGTATCATTGCCGGACATGATCAGTCCATTATCTACCCGCTTCAGCACAAATCCCCCCAAAGGAAGACGCGAAACGGTATCGCGCGGGCTCAATTTAGTATTGCCGATGTAAAAACTGAAAAGATTACCGGACGCCTTCGGTTCGCTTTTCAGCGGCAGGGTCACACCGGAAACCAACGCGATGCACTTCTGCAACTCAGTCGCGGCGAATTTTTCTGCAGGAAGAGGGTTCTCCGGCAGGACAATTTGCGCCTTGCCCAAGCCATTTTCAACCACAGCCCCCGCAAAAGAAGCAAGAGAACTAAATGCCAGAAGAATTGTCAATATTCGTATTGTTTTCAAATTTCACATCCTTTTTATTGTTACCAGGTAGCCTGGTCAAAATTCAATCGATTCGAGGGAAAAGCATCGGTGGGAATGAGAGCCTGTTCCACGTTCCCGGTCACCATCAGCAAATTGATATGGGTTTTATGGCGGTCATAGCGCGGGCGGTTTGTGCTGAAATCGTTCCTGACTAAAAGATCCGTCGGATAACAATAGTGCAACGCGATGGTTGTAGTGGAGGGATGATGATAATCGATAATCAGCGGCCGCAAAGACGGCTTGGCAATTTCACTCACTTGCCGCCATTTGTTGTATCTGGCACTGGAACTGTAGCTCGGAGCGAAGCAGGTCGCATTGTAGCCATAGGTGGTTGAGGTTTTTACCGGGTTTCGGAGGTGTACCGCCGGGCATTCGAATACCGCGCCGGGATTTGATCCCGGAGCGTCTATATATGCGCTGAGAAAATTCACCCACCGCCGGAGGGTCCCATCGTAGTTGACAATGCCGGGCGGCAGATAATTCCTGTAGTCATCGCCGTACATGACCACGGCATACCCCATTTGCTTGAGGTTGCTTTTGCAGGTAGCGCTCTTCCCTTTGTCCCGTGCCTGGCTCAGTGCGGGCAGCAGCAACGCCGCCAGAATCATGATGATCGCGATCACTACCAGGAGTTCAATGAGAGTGAAAAATCCACTCTGTTGAATTTCGGATGATTTACTGTTCATAGGCTGTATCCTCTTTTTATGTTATTCAGTCACAGATAACGGGTAATCCGAAAAGATTGACTCCGTTCCTGAACTCGAGATTATTTGCCAACCGGATAGCATATTCCGGGAGCCGTCTTAATTCTTCGGATTCGTCGGGCAGCCAAAGTCCCGACTCGTAAACTCCGGACGCCGCGTCTTCCGGCACGGCGCATTCAAGCTCCAGGAGTTGTTCCGTATTGTGCCCGTACCAACGTCTGATTTCAGTAGAGAAGTCAAACTCCATTTGGTGCTCTCCACGGGTCAGAACCAATTTGACCGGACGCGGATTTACCGGAGCCGAAAACCCACGGTTGACCAATTTGATTTTCACGGCGAACTTTTGACCCGGGATAATCCGTTCCGGTAATTCCACCTGCAACAATTCCAAACGGTAACCCAAATGGTCTCTGATATATTCATAATAACTGCGCCAGACATGCTTGCCCCGATCGTCCTCGAAATAGCGGTCCGACAGCGGCATATCATGAGCCAACAGAAACATCGGATCAACCGGAACGCACTTCCAGATATCGACGGAATACCGATCCCCCTCAAAAAGCGAATGGCCATGAACCATGCCAAAGGTATCATAATGCCACTTGAAAAGGTGTTTGAGCGCCTCGGTAGGCAACACCGCCCCGCTTACGTCATTCCAGAAAAGCTCACCATCCATGGGCAGATAGCGGCTTTCGGCCGCCAGATAGACATGTTCTTCCTCCACCGAAACCTGACTCATGCTTCCCCCAAAAGTCCCTCCGTGGTTGTTGGCCGCCAGAAATCCATCATTGAAATGACCGATACGGGCTCGCGGTGACATGGTAAATGCCTCCTTTTCCTCCAGCGGCTCAATTCCGCAAAAACGCATTTTATAGGCCGGGGTCCGCATCATGGCGCAACGTCCCGGCGGAAGACTTTCCAAAACCGCCATCATTAATTCCCGGCAAAATACCCGGTCACTCTGCAGATAATGATAACTGTTGTGCCATTCTCCAAACTTACCGATAAACCCACATTGCAGGACATAGATCACATCGGCATATCGGCGGAGCAACGGGGTAAGTTGCTGCAGGTGCTTGAGCGTGGTCGCGGCAGTGGGGCCGCTCAGGGTCGGCGAAAGTTCATAGGCGAAACGTAAAAGCGTCTTGACCCGGGCTTCCCGAAGTTTGATAAAGAAATATTCAATATCAGCAAGCTTTTCGCTCGGCAGGGCTTGCCCGTCGCCATATTTGTTCAAAAAGCAATAGCTCTGCATAACCGTGATGCCGTCATACGCCAGAAAGTCCAGCTCATCTTGCCACTGGGAATGTGAAAACTCCACGCCATCGAGGCGATTGCCGCGAATCAGATGGGGGACTCCCGGAATATCGGCATTCTGGTAAATCGGCTTCTCGCTTCTGCCGTCGAGTTTATTTTGTTTGAAATGACAGGAACACATCCCTGCGACCTCGCCGGGAATAGTGCTGAAATACATCTCCGTTCGAAATCCGCGTTCCGGGTTCCGCAATCCCGTGCGCCCGTGTAAATCTTCGGGACTGATTCCCCGGAAAGATTTGATCGTCATAAATCAAACTCCTGTCGTATTTGAAATTTTAGCAGCGTCAATATATATTATAATCAAAACTCAGTAATTTCACAATAACCGTGGAGGCTGATCTATATGCAAAAAACGTCAACATATATAAAAAATCAGTCACCGGCGGGGATGTCCCGGGATTTGCTCGGCAATGAAAAAGAAAGCCGGATCTGGCACACCAGGTGTTCATGGCCGATGCGTAAGGAATTTCCGGTTTTCCCGACCCGGCTCGGTGATGTTTCGCGTTGGGACTACCGCTGGCTCCAGCATATCAATTATCCGGGAATAGCGTTGGAATTGGGCTTGGAGGGAGAGACGGAATACAAAGGCCTGCTTGGCAGTGATGTCGCTAAACCGGGAGAACTTTATGTCATTATACCGCACAGCAATGTACGAATGGTGAAAAAAAACAAGGGAAAACGCCGCAAGCTGGTGCTTCTGGTGTTCGGCAATTGTCTGGAACTGATCACCGAAGCCATCGGTTTTCGTGAAGATACCCTGCTCAAACTTTCCGATCCGGCTTTGATTGAACAAAAGATGCGGCAAATCGGCCAAATTATTGCCGACAACGCCTCCCCCATCGAAGCCTCTCAATTAACCTATGAATTGCTGTTGTTACTGGCCCAGGAAAAGCAAATGAACAAGTTGCCGGCGGAAATTCAAGCCGTGAAAAATATCCTGCATCAGGAATTCTCGCAAAAAATAAACATCGACAAATTAGCCGACTCGGTCAACCTCAGCATCAGTACTCTGAGACGAAAATTCATCCGGCACCTGGCCTGTACACCACAGCAGTATCTGAATACTTTGCGCATGGACCATGCGAAGATGCTGCTGGAAAATCCCCGAATTCCGATCAAAGAAATCGCTTTCCGTTGTGGATTTTCTTCTTCTCTCGTATTCGGGATTGCATTCAAAAAATATTACGGAACCACTCCCGGCAGTTATCGCAACAAGATTGCATGAGCCGGATATTCCTCGAATTGAGGTTCAAGCTCGGGGGGATGGGTCAGGTTCAGTTCTATTTTTCCATTGTTGCGCTGCCATTCGATTTGGATCGGGCCGTAGGGCGTGGGAATGGAACCGGAGGCTTGAAACAGGGCTCCCGGATATATTTTGACCCGGAATTTTTTGAAACCTGGTTCCAACGGGGTAACGCCGAGGCGGCAAGCGCCGTTGAAGTACACCGGCACACTGCTCCAGGCGTGACAGAGACTGCCGCCGCCGTTGAAGTCCTTTGAACCGCCGACGGTTTCCCAGAAAGAGGTCGCGCCGGACAAGGTCATGCGATTGAAGTCGCGCTGCATATAAGCATCGACCCACTCCCGGGCTTCCGGACTGTGCTCCATCAACGCGGGGATCAGGTAGAGCGCGGCACTGAAGGACAGCGGCAGCAGCCGGCCTGATTTCAAGGTCTGAAACACCCGTTCCCGGCGAGCTTCCGGGACCAGTCCATTGGCCAGCATGATGACCTGGATATGATCTTGAAAAACCGCTTGGCCGACTTGATTCCGGTAGGCTCCGGCACTCTCGTCCCAGAATGCTTCTTCGATACGTCTGCCGAGGTTTCCCCGATAATCATTTCCGCTCAAGTGCTGATAATTGCGCAGGGCTTCGTAAAGATAAATATTGTAGAATGCCGAAAGCCGCTCTTCGCCGCCGTCGAGGCCGGGCGTCCATTCGCAGAAGTTCCAGATATGCTTGCCGGGAGGCGGCAGATATAAGCCGTTTTCCGAGCGCGCTAAAATCGAATTGATACAGTCGTCGATCTGACTGCGGAATTTTTCGAACGGCTTTTTCGAGCCGGAGTACAGGTAGTGTTCATACAGCGCCGAAATCCAGGCGAAGGTAAAAATCGGAATCCGCAAGCCCAGTTCACCGGGAGCGGTCAAGTTCAACAAATTATCCCGTCCAAAGGATTTGCCCAGAAGATCGAGCGAAGCCTCCGCGAAACGGTAATTTCCCCAGGCATAGTATCCGAACAACATCTGGTTGCGGGAATCATAACCGTAAAGCGCTTGTTCGCGCCACGGGCAGTCCTCGTAATGCTCATGCATACAGAGTTCCATGGTCCGAACCGCGACCCGGTGAGTTTCCGTCATCAGTTTGTCACCACACTCGAACGGGCTCGCCTCCGGCAGCGGCAGATCGCTTGCGCGCAAGGTCAAGTGCCCGAGATTCACCGGCCCGGTGGTTCCGGTAATATGCATTTCCAGATAACGGCAGCCATAGCGCCGGAACGGGTAAAAAAAGCGATTCTCTCCCTCATGGCAGATATAACGGTCGGCATAATACCGTTCCCGGTTATCGGCAAACGCCCGAACCCGCCCCAAATCCAGGTGCTCGCCGAAAGCGATATCCAGTACGGTTCCCGCCGACGCCTCGATGGCGAAATCCAGGTATCCGGCGGATTCCCGGCCGAGGTCGACGATTACATACCAGCCGTTGGCATCCTCGCTCAGCTCGGGCAATTGCGGCTCGAACTTCGGGGTTCTGGGCGAAAGCATATCGCGCATACAGCTCACCGCCGGAGTCGCATACTCCCGGAACCGATGGAGAAAACCGTGCTGAACGACCTCAGTCTCAAGCGGTGCGGAAATATCCAGCATCGGAACCGGCCGTTCCGTCAAGATTCCGTTATAGCCGGTCAACACCGCCTGATCGGTTATTTCGCCGCGCTCAATTCTTGAATCATAAGCCCAGGTGAACGCCAACAGATCCGAAACCTTGGCAATCCAGCCCCCGGTAAAAGCCGGATCGGCCATAGCCCCCCAGTCTGTTCCGGTAGCGGCAACGACCTGCCCCCCGGCAACGATTTCCGCGATCATCCCCGGCTTACCTTTCAGGTGGTTCAGAAAGTTTTCGCCGCAATAATACGCCAGGATTTCAATGGAATTATTGCCATCCCGAAGATACTTACCGATGCTGATTCGCGAGAAAGTTTTTTCCTCGGGAAAATCGCTGAATTGCCCGAAACCGGCCAACTCACCATTGACATAAGCCGCGAAATTGCTGTCAGCGGCAATCAACAGCTCCGCCTCCCCGCCTTTTTCCGCCTCAAAATCCCGGGCAAACCAGACATACTGGTTCATCCCATCACAATCAAGCCAAATCCATTTTGCATTTTTCATATATTAAGGTTCCTGTGGAGTCATTACGCCGAGAATATGCAACGGGAAATCGGGTACACCGGGTGCTTTTCCCCATACTTTGTGGTAAACGCCGAGCAGAGTATGAACCGGATAACCTCCCACTCCGACAATTGCCGCCGATTCGGGAGCGGCTTCGGCGTAAAATATGTAATTTCGTGTATCCCGGTTGGTACAGCGCGCCAGACCGCCTTCGATGTAGACGGTGCCTCCGGGAGCCGTTTGTTGCAGAGTCGAGTAACCGCCGGCTTCACCGCCGCCTCGACAATCGTAGAGATAAACTTTGCCGCCGGCATTGTCCACCCAGCGCAGATTTCCGCCAAGTGGCCAGACCTTTTCTTCTCCGGTTATGGAATTTTTGCGTTTAATATTTTTAGTAACATACGGCACGAAGAAACCGCTGCGCATGACCAAGGTTCCCTTTCGGACAGTAAAAAATGCCTGCTTATCCATCCAGAAATTGTTGGCAAGCCAACACATCGCCACTTCGCTAAAGGCGCATTCCGATACGATGCCACCGGCACCATTCCAGAGTGAACCGACGAGATGGAGCCGGCAGTGATTCGTCGGACCGGTCAACTCGATACTGAGCGCGCCGGTGTCATAGGTTAAACAATCTTCCAGCCGAACCAAGCGACTCTGCCCGGTAAGTGTACCGGCAAGAATCCGGTCACCATTGCGCAATATCAGAGAACGGAACCGGAGGTCATTCAGTTCCGGGGCATGAAAGAGATCGTAACCGCCGCGTTTATCGCCGAAAATAATCGGCATGCCTTCACCCCGCAGTGAAACTGTTTGAGGCAGGGTCACGGTCGAAGCAAGCCGGATGCGCCCGGAAGGAATCAACAACGTTTTACGAGCCTTGGCCGCGGCGTTAAGGGCCTTGGTCAATGCCGCGCTGTTATCGGTCTTACCATCGGGCTTGACGCCAAAATCGATAGCTTTGAGTTCACCCTGGAAAAATTCAGGAACGGCGGCGGTGCGTGACGGCGGCTGGTGCAATTCAGGAATGTCCTGCTTGCAGAACGGTTTGAGAACTTCCGGCAGGTTCGTCGTAATGTCGCGATTACCCGCGATGATGATGTTGTATTTATTGGGGAGCGACCACGGAATATCCTGGTGTTTTCCACGGAACGAGTCGGTTTCCAGGTAGCGGAGATCCGGGGTTACGTACCATTTGAAAAGCGGCAGATCGCCGTTGTCGTTACGATTATCGATGAATTTGAAAATGCTCGGCACCCGGCGAAGCGCGATCAAAGCGCCTTCGGGGTTGCCTGCCGCCTGAAAGGTACAACGGTTGATCGAAACGCTGCCCGCTATCGCCGGAATTCTCAGGGTATTCTGGTCCAGCAGCGCCATTGGGCGGGCGGAACGGAAAACAGAGTCATTGCACGTCAGATAGAATCCTTCGTTTTTGATCCAATACTGAGCCTTGTCGGTTGCCGGAGCTTCGGCATGCAAGTTCCAAATGGCAAGCATATTGGGGGCTTGGCCGATACCGACGATAATGATCGGGCCCTCGGTCGCCGGATTGGCGACAATCCGGCAGTTCTCCACCATGGTGCCGTCGTTGTCGAATTCGAAAGCCTGCATGCAATTCAGAAAACCGCTGTCGCGCACTGAAATGATATTGCTGGAATACGTAGCTGCCGTTTTGCTGTAATCATTTGGTTTCAAGATTGGAATATCGTTTTTAAACTCGACCTCATATGGCGGCATCAATACGGCTTTGACGTTTGGGGTCAACTCTTTGGGGACGCGCCGGGACAGGCTCCGGAGAGCCACGCCGGATGAATCCAGGAAGGTACAGCGGCTTATGTGAACGGAACTGGCGTTCCAGTTGTTGTTCCACAGATGGACTTGAGTTTTTCCGCCTTCGAACTCAATCGAATCAAACATCGCACGGCGGTAAATCCGGCAGTAAAGTATGTCCTGGTTGGGATCGGTCATCACGATACGGGTATTTTTTTCGCCACGCCAGGCCGCTGAACCGTCGGCGACAATCGTACGCGAAACCTTATACGTGCCTGCGGGAAAATAGAGTTCATCGACATGAGTTTCACTGCTTCCGCCATTCCAACCGTCTTCCAGGCGGAAGCGGTCGAGTTTAATTTGTTTCGCCAGAAATGAAACCGCTTTCTGGATGGCGGCAGTGTCGTCAGTTTGACCGTCGCCTTTGGCGCCGAAATCACGCACATTAACAGCTTCCAATCCGAATGCGGCAGCGAAAAACAACAGCAGAATACATCTTTTCATATTGATTGCCTTATTTTATTTTTGAGTTAATGCCATCCAGTGACGTTTGACGGCGGTATCTTCCGAGCCGTTGATCCGGTAAAAGCGATTGCGGGCATCGCGTTCGGAGGATTGATGACCGTCCGCCCAGCCGACATTGGCGGTTTGATTGGGATGACGCTCATGAAGCGAACTCCACGAGGTGGAAACCGGTTGATACCAGATATTGTTGTTGGCATTGCCGTTAAGGTTGGGACTGCCGGTGGCGAGATTGCGGGTAGTATCCCCGAATTGAATTTTGATGGAGGGATTCTTCACCTGGGCGACCTTGACTGCGAACACGATATCTTCGTCAAGCGTTTCCCCACGGGCACGATTTGAGGCGAAACCAAGGGTATTGAAACCATAGGTCAGATAACTGCAAATACGACTGTCGATACTGGCAGGCAGACAATTGAGTATGTCATCCGCACCGTTGACTTTATCAGAGGTGAACATGGTTGCCGACGGACATTTCCATATTTTGCGTGTCGGAGCGTAAAGGTGAAAAAAGGTCGAGGACCACTTATGGGCCGTTACCGCAAACCAAGGATAATAATCGTCATTATCCGTCTGGTAAAACCCCATACATTGTCCAAACTGTTTAATATTGCCCGCGCAACTGATGGAGCGTCCCTTCTCCCGCGCCTGGGTCAAGGCTGGAAGCAACAAGGCCGCAAGAATGGCAATGATCGCGATGACTACCAGCAGCTCAATAAGTGTAAATTTCTTGCTTTCACATGTTAATTTCATGATGCATTTCCTCTTGATCGATATAAATCCGGGCGGAAAAACCCTCCCGGTCTTTTTTCTTATCCATGCGTTTCAAAATTAAATCCATGTCGGCACCGTAAAGGCGGAAATCTTCCAGCAGCATGGTCAATGCCGCGTTGCTTTCCGGAACAAACAATTGATCCTCGTAAAAAATCAAATCGCTTTTATCCGGGATAAACGCATCCCAACGCCGGTTGCAGTTCCAGGAGTATTCCTCCGGTTGGGTATCTTTGCGCGGCGATATCATACCAGTCAGATTGCAATAATCCAACTGAAACTCACGGCTGAGCATCAGTTCGATCAACTGCCAGACCCGGTTGCGTTCTTCCACGCTCAAATCATCGGCCAGATAACTTTGCAGATAGTCGACGAAGGTCGGAAAAATCCGACGTCCATTTCGACGAAAAGGCAGGATATCCAATTCATCTACCGCGATATCGGGTCGCTCAATGCTTAAATTCTGCCGGGTCACCCAGGAGCCGACGCTGAAACACATCCCGGCTTTCCCATTGAAGAACGCCTCATGACCGGGAACTGAGCGATAAAAATGAGTATCCCGGATAATTTCCAGAAACCGTCTTCCTCCATCGGAGTCAAACACCGGCAGATTTTTACGGAAATTCAGCGAATCACAATCGATCAACGACAGCATCAATCCGGCAAGTTGCGCAAAACGCCAGGTCGTTTTTTCATGCCAGTGCTGCGAAGCCGGGTGAATTCCGTGCTTCCGGCAACAGGCCGCGTATTCATCCCACCAGCTGAAATCCTCCGTCATTCGGCGCCGATCAAAGCCGATCTTTCTCAGAATTTCCTGACTCACCCCGATCTGATAATTATAGGTAGCAAATGGCAACATAGTCCGGCTTTTAATTTTGTTCACAATATTCAATTCTTTTACCAGATTGCCATATCCGCTGAATTTATCCAGTTCCGCCGGAGGCAGATTTACCGACTCTCCAGTCTGAAAAATGAAAATCATAGCCCGATCGCTTTTCAAAGCTTTTCCCTCATCCAATTTATGTAAGGGACAAACTTCTATTTCCAGATTCAGATTGCGCCCTGCCAGGTGTTTGTGCAACAATTGTTCCATTTGTCTGACCGGCAGGGCCGCTATATTGATATTCAACCTGACTTTGAGGTTGCGGCCACCGGCCAGGTAGGTGCCGCTGCCGTTTCGGATTTCGATCAGACCTTCGCTCTGCAGTTTGACCACCGCCGAGCGCACCGTAACATAACTGCCGCCGCAAATATCGCACAATTCCCGGTAAGAAGGCAATTTCGAGCCCGGAGTTATGCTCCCGGCCTTGACCTGCCCATTGATATATTTACGAATCCGATCGATTGTTTTCACATCTCACCTATATATATCAGTTATTATAACACAATGGACAGCAAAAGTCAACGCCCTATCATAAAATTAACAGATTTTTATTCACTTTATGGTAATCGACGACACCGCCAAAAAGAAGTCGGACAGGTCAGACAGATCGGACTTGTCGGACTGTTTTGAGCGTGATGATTCAAGTTTATAAGCCGACAATGTCCACTCTTTGACTCGCCAAATCGGGCAGCAAAAAGCCGCTCTTTTTCGGGGAGCGGCTTTTTTTTGGGGGGGAGAAGGATTAACCGAGGATTTCCCGGACCCGGGCGCAGGTTTTTATGGCCAGATCTTGGTCGGGAAGGACCAGGTCCGGCAGGCGGCAGAAGGGAATCATTTCCGCGGAAATCGGGCCGGCATAGCCGGTCTTTTCCAGGGCCGCGAGAATCGCCGGGAAATTGGCTTCGCCCACGGCGATGTCGTCGCCGAAACCGTGGAGGTTGCCGCCGCTGTCTTCGCCGCTCCAGTTCTTGATGTGGATGGCTTTGACGCGTTTGCCCAGCGTATTGATGTAATCTTCCGCCGGGGCGTAGATCAGGCAGTTCGCCAGGTCCAGGTACATGCCGATGCGGGAAGATTTGAACTGGTCTAGATACAACTTCCATTCCATCGGCGACAGCAGAAAGCGCCCCCAGACGTTTTCCAGCGCGATGTTGACGTTCAGCTTTTCCGCCAGCGGCAGCAATTCATTCAGGGATTCGACCGATTTATTCCAGACGGTTTCATAGGGAATGACCGGAGCGGAGGGGTCCCATTTGACGCAGGTCGCTCCCGGGACCACCAGCACGGTTTCCGCGCCGACCCAGTTGGCAATCTGCAAATATTTCTTGGAAAATTCAAGCGCCTGAGCGCGGACTTTTTCATCGTCGCTGCCCAGAGAAGCGCCCCAGTAGGCCCCGGTCGCCAGACTGCGCAAGCCGATGCCTTTTTCGGCGGCGTATTTGCGGATCGACTGACATTCAGCCTCGGTAATCGTCAGCGGCAATGCTTCCGGCACAGTCAGCTCGACGCCGTCGAGCCCCTGAGCTTTGACGAAATCGATGATTTCATACGGAGTCTTTTCGCCGGAGAAACCGCCGAATACCCAATAATTCAATGCTTTGTAAAATTTCATGATTCACCTCAATAATTGATTTTTTCGGTTTTGCCGCTGTTGACGGAGGCCAATTCGGCTTCGTACATTTTGAACGAATCGACGATTTCGCCGACATTCTGGTATTTTTCCGGCTTGGAGCCGTCGAGGATGCAATGCACAAAGTAAGCCAGCTCCTGGTGCCAGCCGGTCGGCAGCTTGGGATCAGTCACCGCGGGGGTTTCGACCCGGCCGTCTTCCCAATAAATCTTATAGCCTTCGCTCATGAAACGAACGGTGGCTTTTTCGCAGATCAACTGGAAGCTCATTTCGAAAGGAACGGTTTTACCGGCAGCCCAGCCGCCCTCGGCAATCACCAGCGTGCCGTCGCCGAAATCATAACGGGTAGTCACCTGGTCGACGGCGCCGGCGCTGCGACAGCCGCGCACCCCAAAGGAAGTCACCGCCTGCGGTCTGCCGAAAAAGAACCGAATCTGATCGACGTCATGCATGTGCAGATCGAGAATCGCTCCACCGGCGCGCTGTTCGTTCATAAACCAGTTTTCCCAGGAATTGCCGTCAACCGAGGGCGAGTAGCGCCGAAAACCGGCACTGCGGAGCTTGCCGAATTCACCGGCCTGAAAGCGGGTGCGGGCGTCATAATATTCAGGCCAGGCGCGAACGCACATGCCGACGTTGAAATTCTTGCCGGAAGCCTTGGCTGCGGCGGCGATTTCCTCGACTTCGGCGATACTGCGGGCCATCGGTTTTTCCAGAAACACGTGCTTACCGGCTTTGATGGCGGCCATAGCGAATTCTTTGTGAAGGAATGTCGGCACGCAGATATCGACCATTTCGACCTCGGGGTCATTGATCAGGTCCAGGCCGTTCGAATAGGTCTTGATGCCGGAGAAATCGAGTTGATTGCTGTCGCGGGTACCGATGTTGCCGCATACCGCGCTGATGTCGCCGGTCAGCTTGACCGCGTCGATATCGGCGACGGCGACAATCTGCGCCTCGGGGTTGACCAGATGTATGCCATAATGCGTGGTTCCCATGAAACCAAGTCCGATAATACCAATTTTTACTTTGCTCATATCCATTTTCCTTCTGTTTAAGGCTATATTATATATAATAATTCACGCGAGAGGCTTTTTGAATGGAAATTTTCGCAAATGGATGGACTTTTCTGCAATGCGGTATGATTTTTTGTCTATTATGTCTTTTTAACTAAAAAATCAATTACACTTTCAATTACACTTTTAAAATATTTTTTCAAGATTTTTTTCAGACACCTATTGCTTTCGAGCAATGAATGCGTTATAATTAAGATAAAAGAGAAGTGTAATTGAATTATGAGAACCAATGAATTCGTAACATTACTAAAAGACCGGATCCAAACCGGCTATGCCGATGACAGCGGGCAGTTACCGCATATTCACAGCATTGCCAAGGAATTCGGAATCTCCCCGGTGACCGCGGTCAAAGGGATCAAGGCGCTGGTGGAGGATGAAGTTCTCGTGAGCATCCGGGGCAAAGGGGTTTTTCTGAAGCAGAACGCGGTGGAAACCAAGCGGATCGGGTTAGTGACCATGAATTACGGAGATGTGAATCCGGCTTATTACGCCATGGCTTTTTCCAGTTACCTGACCACGGCTTCCGAGATTTTGAAATCCGCCGGATACCGTATCATCCGACTGGACAAAGCCGATCTGAAAGGCCCGACGGAATCCATCCGTCAGCAATTGGAAGAACTTGACGCCATGATCATTACGATCGGCTGTATCGATAACGAAACCCTACCGCATCTATTGGCCTGGAACAAGCCGATAGTCCTGATCCAGCATGAGGAATTTACCAGCCATCCGTTTCACCAGGTGATACCGGACATGGCTTCGGGATTCCGGAAACTCGGTGAATTTCTGCTCAAAAATAAGGTGCGCGAGCTACTGGTAGTCACGGACCATGCGCCCTTTCACGAATACCGGATAAAGTGCCTGATGGATTTTTACCGGGAGCATTCCGACAATACCAGGATTACGCAGATTGAAGTTATGCGGATCGAGCGCATTTCCGCCGACGCCGGGCGGTTGACCGGCCAATTGCTCGGGGAAAAAATCCTGGCGGCGGAGAAAAAATATGACGCGATTTTCACTCCAAGTGATTTTCTGGCCTTCGGCATCGTCGACGTCATGAAAAAACACGGCTTGAAATGCGGCGTCGACTACAAACTGGTCAGTTACGACAATCTGGAAGCCGGAGAGTGCATTCCGTTTGAGCGGCCGCTCCTGACGGGTATCGACAAACACCCGGAAAAAATCAGCGAAGCCGCGGCCAAGTTGATCCTGAGCCTGGACAAACTGGGAAATCAAAACCGGTTTTTGTGTGAAGTTCCCTGTGATTTTGTTATTCGTGAATCAATGCCAATGTTAAGGAGATCATAAAAATGCCTATCCGGAAGAAATTTACACTTATTGAGCTTCTCGTCGTGATTGCGATCATTGCGATCCTGGCCGCCATGCTGCTGCCGGCCCTGAACAAAGCCCGGCTCAAAGCATATGCCATTGACTGTACCTCCAAGCTGAAAACCATTGAGCACGGCGCCATCCAGTACGGTTCCGATTACAGCGACTACATCCTGGCTCCCAAAAACGACATGAACGCTGAGAGCAATATCGGCGGCTGGTACAACTTTCTGGTCCCCTATCTGGGAGTTGACGCGATGTCCATTTACGACCACAAGCTACCGAAAGCCAAGTTACGCTATTGCATGGCCAATCAAAAGGCATTTGACAGCCGGGCCAATCTTGCCAGGAATTATTATTTCGGCTGGAATTACCCCAAATACAAATATACCCAGATCAAAAGACCCAGTCAGATTTTCGCCACCGCCGACGCCAGCGAGTATCTTACTTACAGTGCCGCCGGAACTACCACATTCACTACCGGAAATCTGACTTCCATAAGAGTAACGGTTTATCCGCACAGCGAGCGCGGCAATGTCTCTCATTTGGACGGCCACGTCGAAAATTATTCTCTGATCACCATGAATTCGACCGCTCCATGGAGCGGCACCCCCTCCCCCTATTCTTTCTTCAATGCCCGCGCTTACAAAATTACAGATTAAATAATTATAAAGGATACAGAAAAACATGAAAAAGATCATCCTATCCGCGTTTTTATTTGCCGGAGCCCTATGCTTGTCGGCCCAGCTCAAAGAAATCCCGCCAAACGCCTCATTTGCCGACCAATGTACGATATTGGACGGCAGCAGCAGTGTAGAACAAGCTAAAATCGCCACCAACAAAAACGCGGAAATCACCCTGAACGGCAATGTTGAAATCACGATCGACGGCAAGGTAGTCAAGGTTCTGGAACTCCGGGCCTCCGTCAAAGACCAGAGCAACCACCAGGACCGTTATTTCGCCGCCACCATTCCGATTAAAGCCGACGATATCAAGGACGCGACGCACCTGGTGATCGAGTGCGGAGCCAAGGATTGGGTCAACGGCGCATGGGGACCGCTCTCCTTTTTCGTCAGCGACAAAGGCGCATGGTACGGCGGCGGCATTTACAAGAACTTCAAGAACCAGAAAGGGCTGATCCAGACCTATGCGGTGGACTTGAAGAACAGTGAAGGAAAATTCTATACCGGCAAAGGCAGCGCTCTGCATGAACTGCGGATTACCGGCAACGCCACTCATAACCCCAACTCATTGTATATCCGTAAAATCTACACCGCCAAAATGATCGAAGCCACCAGCCGGACTATCACAGCCCGTCCGGTAACCGAACCGGCCAAGCTGAAAATCTATCCCAATGGTTCGACGGTCGAATTCGAGATCAAGGGCGGCAACGGTACCCCGGCGGAAAAAGATACGCTGCAGTGGACTCTGGCCGATTTTCTCGACAAAACCGTGGATTCCGGCAAAGTTGAATTCGGCCCCGAGCAATGGAAAGACGGGCTCAAGCTGGAATTTAACGGCAAAAAATATCCCGCCGGATTTTATTATCTCCGGGTGGCACTCACCAGCGACGGAGCAACCGTGCCGTGGAACGGAACCCGGCCCGAAGGCTTTGAAACCTTCGGTTTTTTGCCTCCTATCGAGGCGTTTCCCATTGAATTTGCCGATCAATCCCGCTTCGGAGCCCAGGGTACCAATTATCTTTATAAGCGCGATCCGCTCAATCCGCTCTACAACGTCATGGGCATCCGCTGGGTTTATGAGAACGCCCGCCCGATCTGGGCCGAACCTACTCCCGACAAACAGTTCGCGATCAAAACGGATAAAGAACTGGAATACAACAAAAAAGGCCGTATCGCGGTCAATCAATACGCTTATCTGATCAGCATGCTGGGCGCGCCGCCGCATATGCTGAAACTCCCTTCATACGTCACCCCGGAACAAGCCCGCAAGGATATCGCACGGCTGGCCCAGGCCTATCCCTTGAAAGACCCGACCGCTTACACGGCGCTGGTGGAAAAATTGATGGATCAGGAAGCCCGCAAGCGCAAAATCGCCATGCCGCACATGAGCCGCAATTATTACGAAATGCACTGGGAACCGGACTGGCACTGGCGCGGCACCGATGAAGAATTCATCGAATATTATTCATGCGCCCGCCAGGCTATGGACAAGGCCGACCCGACCGCGATCCTGACCGCCGCCAATTACGGCGTGATCGACGTCGGCACGGACAAATTGGAAAAACTTTTCAAGAAAGGCTTAGCCAAGCACATCAACGGCATCACGACGCATCTTTACCTGATGAAAGCCGGTTGGCCGGAAGCCGCCGGGCTGGACCAGGAATGCCGCCGCCTCCGTCGTTTGACCGATAAATATCTCGGCAAAAACGCTCCCATTTACCAGACCGAAGGCGGCACCAAAGTCAGCGGCTCACCGCGCAAACCGGAAATTCTGCGCAATCACCTCGGTATCTTTTTGCGCGGACATTTGATCGCGCTCGGCGAAGGTTTTGACTCCACCTGGTTTTTCTACACCGCCGACCATGACAATATGAACAAAAAAGACGCCGCCGCCACCGATTACGGGATGTTTTTCAATATGGACAGCAACGGCCGGGTTTTCGGCGCTGACGAAGTCGCCCCCAAGCCGACGGCGCTGGGCGTGGCCGCCATGACCCGCTTGCTGGAAGGCACCAAAACTCTCGGCCGCCTCGATTATTTCGGGGAAGGCGTTTATGTATATGCATTTATGCGCGATGATAAAATTATTCATGCCTTGTGGGCTCCGTTCGGCGACAAAAAGATTGCACTGGAAGTCGGGATCAATCCGGTCACGATCTATGACGTGATGGGCAATCCGCGTACCGCTACCCCGGTCGGCGAAAAACTCGAATTGACCTTGAACGACCTGCCGTTCTATATCGTCGGAGCCGATCCGCGCACCGTGCCGAACCAGGAAATACTGGCTGCCGTCGTGGGAACCGCTTTTCCCTATTCGCCGGTTTCGCAGAAAAAAATGCTGCTGGAACGCGGCGGCAAACAGATTCCGATCGAAAAAGGCGCGATTCTTTCGCCCGAACTTTCCAGCGGCATTTATCTGTTGGCTGAGCGCGACTCCAGCGGACAGCTCCGTTCCGCCCGGCTCCTGGAGCTGGAAGGGGCGACCAAAATCACCGGGATCACCGCGGATAAGAACGGATTCCAAGTCACTTGCACCAACCGCAGCGCCGAGGTTCAGAAATATACCCTCAACGGCTTTTTCCTGAGAAAACAGGAAAAACACGGTTTCAGCAAGGAAATCAGCCTGAAAGGCAACGAAACTAAAACCGTTACCATACCTTACGAAGAGTCCGGCTACGATCCGCTTTATGGAATTCCGTCATGGACTTTCGAGCTCCGCCGTAAGCTGCCTATCGCACTGGAATCAGCCTCAAGCTTGCGATCTTCCAAGCTCGCTTCGAACCAGTCGGAGACCTTCGATAGCCCGCTATCGGCGGTTCCGACGAATTCAAATCAAACTCGAAATCTTCTCAAGCTTGAGGCTGATTCCAGTGCGATAGGCAGCCAGGGCGAACTCTGTGCCAAAGAACCGTTTGTCTGGGGCGGCGCGACCGCGAACGCCGTTGCCGAATTCAGCCGTTTCTACGGCAAGGAAGCCATCAATTACCAGCAGGGCAAATGGAAAGGCATGGATGATTTCAGTTTCCGCTACAAACTCGCCGAAGAAAAAGACAGCGTTCGGCTGTCGGTCGAGATCAAGGACGATGTCGCATACCGGAAACTTTACGACAAGGGGCTCTGGCGGACGGATTCGGTGGTCGCGGCCTTCGGCAGCGGGCGCGATCCCGGCAACGAATGGAACCGTCACCGGATTTTCATGATCCGCCTGAATGAAAAGAATGAAGCCGAAGCCGGCGAGTTGATCGGCGTACCCGCCGGCGAATTCGTCCCGGTTGAGGGGTTGTCCGCCAAAGTCGTCCGCGACGAAAACACCAAAATCACCAGTTATGAACTCACGGTGCCTTTCCAACTTTTCGGCGACCCGGCCGCAATCCGCCAGGACGGCAGTTTCGGTTTCGGCCTCTCCGTGCATGACGTCGACTCGGCGGAAGAAGCGGAAAAAGACACTCACCGGGCGGCCGGTTTCTACGGCGGCGCACCGTTTTTCATGCAGAGTATGAAGTTCGGAACCATTTACCTGAAATAAAGAGGACCTCCCTATGAATCATTCGCAATCTTATCGGACGCGCAAGCACAATGTCATGAAATGGTATGCCCCTGCCCGCTTCGGTTTCTTCTGTCACTGGGGCCTCTATACCGGCGGCGGCAACACCCATACGGATGCAGCTCAGGAAAAACCGCTGACCTATAAATCTCCGGCGGAGTTCGAAGCCGCCGCGGGCGATCCGGACAAAGTCGCCGCCAACATGGTAGCCGCCGCCGAGTTCTGCGGCGCCAAATACCTGACGCTGACCATGCTCCACAGCAATAGCGCGCTGTGTGTCCTCTATCCGACCCGAGTGCCGGGATTCCGCTACAAAACTCAAAACGATTACCTCGGCGCGGTCATCCGCCGCGCCCATGAACGCGGCATCCGCCCGATTATCTATTTACCCTGCCGGGCGGACCACTGGAGCTCACTCTCGATGGGTCCCTGCGTGTCGGAAGAGCTCCGGGACAGTGCCGCTTATGCCGCCGCCGTCCGCGAGATGGCTGCGGAATTGTTTGAAATCCACGGCAAGAAAGTCGCCGGGTTCTGGCTCGACGGCATGTCCCCGGAAATGAAAGGCTTCCCGGCTTTTCTGAAAAAGCTCAATCCGGATGCTATCGCCATCGTCAACAACCATACCTCGCTCGAGCTCGAAGCCATGGATTATGGAACCACGGAATTTCTTCCGGAAACCCCGATTCCGCCGTATTGCCGCCCCAATGCCCTGCGACGGGTGGCGCCTTTTAACATTTCGATCCCCGGGCGGGATTTCAATGAAGACATCCCCACCTGTTGCGCCTGGTGGGATCACGGCGACAACCGGGCTCTGCAATCGGCCCAACCATACCTGGATGACCGGTGTTTCCTGCTGCGCCAGATGATTTCCTCGCTCGGCCAGCGCGGACAATGGAACTTCGCTCTCGGCATTGGTCCCCGAATCGACGGGACCATGCCACCCGAATTCGCCGATTCGCTGCAATGCGTTCACGACTTCATGAGCTGGGGCGCGGAAGCCATTTACAACACCACCGGTGGCGAAGATTCACCGATTATCCCCGGATTTTTCACCGCGCCGTGGAGTCCGCAGGGCTTCTGCTCGGTCACCCGCCGCCTCGACGAACCGGACACCTGCTATATTCTGGTGACGGGGGCCCCGGATTGCGACAGTGCCATGTTCCACACAAGCGGCCTCGAGCCGCGCCAAATCACCGACCTGCGAACCGGGCAAGAAATACCGTTTACCATGCTGAGCGGCATCTACCTGGAAAACGTCGACTGGAGCGATGTGGAAAAACATGGAGTAAAAGTCTTCAAAGTATCCTTCTAGCGGCTGGACTTTTCCGCAATTTCGTGCTATGTTTTATCTATGGAACCGACTATAGATCTGATATTGCATGATGAGGTCAAACGGCTGCTGGACCATTTCGCGGCCGTGATGAACCTGGGGATCGTATTGTTCAATGCTAAAGGCGAGATCATCCAGCGCGGCATGGACCGCCGCAACTCCGATTACTGCCGGTTGATGCAGAACCATCTGTTCGGCTATGACCGCTGCGTAACCCTGGACGCCTCCAAACAGCGCGAAAGCGTCGCCACCCGTTCCACGGTCTGCTACCGCTGCCATGCCGGTTTGCACGAGGCCATCGCCCCGGTAATGGCGGAGGGAATTCCGGCGGGTTTCGTCTCAATCGGGCAGTTTCGCACCACCCGGAAGCTGTCTGCGGAGGTCAAGCGCCGTTGCGAGGACCCGAAGTTGCTGGCCGCTATTGAGCAGGCTTTCGAAAAGCTGCCGTATATTCCTCCTGCCAAGCTGGACAACCTGCTGGGGATGTTTTCGCTGCTGATCGACTATATCGTGACCAAGGAATTGGTGGGGCTGCGGCGGGACCGTACTTTGCTGCGGATCGAAAAATATATCGCGGATCATGCCGAGGTTAATATCACGCTGGGCGAAGTCGCCCGGCATGTCGGCAAAAGTTCCTCCACCGTGTCGCACCTGGTGAAAAGCAAAACCGGAATGACTTTTAAAAACATGGTCATCGAACAGAAAATGACGCTGGCCGAAAAGTTGATGAAGTCCCATCCGGAAAAGACCATCGAAGAGATCGCCGCCGAGACCGGCTACGACGATCCTTTCTATTTTTCCCGTTTATACCGCAAGTACCGGAAAATCCCTCCGTCCGAATACCGCCGTGTCATGAAAGGGCAGTGACAATTTCCTGTTAACTATTTCAAAATATGACTGGCAAAAATCGGCTGGAAAAGTATATTGTATTTATCGTATTTTAAACCCGGAGAAATTATCGATGTTGAAAGTTAAGATTTTTTTGTTGATAGCAGCGGCATTGATTCCGCTTCATTTTTTACAGGCGGACGACGACGCGCCGCAAGCCATCAGAGTGTCCAAGCCACCCGGCCAGACAACCCGCAACCCGACTGTGATTTATAAAGGCATCCGCGGCGCGGAAGGCGATCTGTCCAATACGATCCTGAACTTCATCAAAGCCTGCGATTGGTTCGACGTGAAAAGCAGCGGCCCGGTCGACTATACGATAGACGGTGAATTCGACGGCAGCCGGGTTGCTTTGCAGATCGTCAACGAAGAGAGCAACGCCGGCAATATCTTCCGCATTTCTTATCCCGGTCCGGCACATCACCGGTTGCTGGCCAAAAATCTGGTCGACGCCATGTTGAAAAAGCTGTTCAATGTGGAAATGTGCAATTCCAAGATCGCGTTCTGCGCCGATACCGGCTATGGTATCCGCAATATTTTCATCTGCGACATCGACGGCGGCGACGTCCAGCAGATCACCAACTACCAGACTCTGTGCGTAGAGCCGAGTTGGTCCCCGGATTCCAAATCGCTGATTTATTCCATGTACGGCCCCTCCTATATCGATGTGGTGCAAACCAATCTGAATCCGCTGCGCACCCGCCGGCTGGTATCGTACCCCGGGCTGAACTCATCCACCGCGATCTCTCCGAACGGCAAATATCTGGCACTGATCATGAGTTTCGACAAGCAGGTCGACCTGTATGTCAAGGAACTGGAGTCCGACCGCAAGATCCGCCTGACCAAAAGTAACGCAGTGGAAGCCTCGCCGAGCTGGAACCCGGGCGGCGGTTCGCTGGTCTTCGTATCCGACCAGAACGGCAGCCCCAAACTTTTCAAAATCGATATCAACACCAAACAGATGACCGCGCTCTATACCGAAGGCAGCGAAGCGGTTTCGCCGGAATGGAACGCCGAGGACGTGATCATTTATACCACCCGGATGGGCAATTATACCCTGGCCATCCTGAATATGGGCTACACCAGCCCGGCCCGTTCCGGCATTCTGATCAAAGTCGGCGGCGACTGGGAGTCTCCGTCGTGGGCGCCGGACAACCGCCATGTGGTCTGCAGCCGTAAGATAGACGGCCGTTCATCGCTCTATCTGGTCGATTCCTGGACCGGCAACTTCCGCCAGATCACGAACTTCCGCTACAACCAAAGCACCCCGTCCTGGTCAAATTTATCTAAATGAACAAGTTAAACTATCAGCAGGCGCTTCTCTATCTGGGACAACTGGAAAAATTCGGCATTAAACTGGGTCTGGAGCAAACCCGGCGGCTGATGGATGGCGCCGGCTCCCCGGACCGCCGGCTGCGTTTTATTCATGTGGCGGGCACCAACGGCAAAGGCTCCTGCTGTGCCATGCTGGAAGCGGCTCTGCGCAAAGCCGGTTACACCACCGGGCTTTATACGTCTCCGCACTTAATATCTCCCTGCGAAAGAATCAGAATCAACGGCATGGCACTCAGCGAGGAGCAGTATGCCGATATCGTGTCTTTGCTCAAACCGATCGCGGACAATCTCGGCGGCTGCCCGACTTATTTTGAATTTACCACAGTCATGGCGGTGATGGCTTTTGAACGGGCCAGGGTCGACTTCGTGATTTGGGAAACCGGCATGGGGGGGCGTTTCGATTCCACCAACGTGGTCGATCCGCTGTGCGCGGTCATCACCTCGATTGCCCTGGATCACGAGAAATATCTCGGTGCGGACATTCCCTCGATCGCCCGTGAAAAAGCCGGCATCATCAAGCCATCCCGCCCGGTATTCTGCGCTCAGTTGGCGGACGATGCCTTTAAAGTAATACTCACCCGGTGCAGAGAAGTCGGGGCCTGGATGCATTTATGCGACCACGACGACTGCACCAACTTGAAAATCGAGCTTACTGGGGACAAATTCCAACAGTCGTTCGACTATAGCGGCTACCGGATTGTCCTGAGCCTGCCGGGAGCCTTGCAGAGACGCAATTTCCAAATCGTCTATGGAGTACTGTTGTTCCTGGCGCAGAAACACGGCGTCAATCTCGAATTGGCCTTGAGCGGACTGGCCGAAGTCAAGTGGCCTGCCCGGATGCAGTTTCTACCCGACGGTTCGCTCCTGGACGGAGCGCATAATCCGGAAGGCGCCCAGGCTTTGGCCGAGGCTTTGAAGGAAATATTACCCGACGCCAAGTTCACGATCATCATGGCCGGTTTCGCCGACAAGGATACCGCCGGAGTGATCAGGGCGCTGGAACCGGTGGCGGCGGAATTCATATTCATTCCGATCCAGGTCGGGGACCGTCACGGTCATGTCCCGGAAGAACTGGCGGCTATTTTGCATGAATTCAGTTCCAAACCGGCGGCAACCGCGGCCAGTCTGGACGAAGCGCTGAAACTGCCGGTGCACAATCGGCGTTTATTTGCCGGATCTTTGTTCCTGGCGGGCGAAGTATTGGAACATTATTACCCGGCGCGTGTCATATTAAATTTAAACTCGGAAGATTAAGGAAGTATTTATGAGCAATATCAACAGCATAACCGTCAAAGCTCCCGGCTTTGCCAATAATGTTCAGGCAACTCCGGTACCGGTGCTGACTATTAAAAATATGGTGTCGTTTCCATATACCCTGACCTCCGTGATGGTTGACCAGCCGGAAATCACCGAAATGCTCAAGAAAATTTCCGGCGATGAACGGTTGCTGGCGGTATTTCCGGAAATGCCGGAACAAAAACTGGTGGACGAACTGCCGATCAAAACCTCGATCCCGCAAGTCAGCTTCCGCGACGCCTATATCTGCCGGGTCGGTACCATGACCCGTATCATCAAGATGCTGAATTTTCCCGACGGCACCGTCAGATTGCTGGTCCGCGGGCTGCGTCGAATCGTTTTTCTGAAATCGCAACCCGGTCAGAACGGTGAACCGGGTATGGCTTTTGTGGAAGACCTGGCCGAGGACCGCGACGAAAGCGTGGAAACCGCCGCCATGCTCAAAAGCACCATCGCCCAATTCCAGGAAATCATCGCATTCAGCTCCGGAGTTCCCGAAGAATTCAAGCTGGCAATCAGTACTCTGCATGATCCCAACCGGGTCGTGGACATGATGGCTGATACCCTGCCGATAACCTTCCCGGAGAAACTCTCGCTCCTGGCCTACTCGCGTTTGAAAGAGCGGCTGGAAATGTTGATGGCGCTGCTCAACCGCGAAATCGAAGTCTCGCGCCTGAGCTCACAGATTCAGAGCCAGGTCCATGAAGCGATGTCCCGTTCGCAACGCGAATTTTATCTGCGCGAACAGTTGAAAACCATCAAGAAGGAACTCGGCGAAGAGACCGCCAATCCGGATATCACCGCATTCCGCCAGAAGCTGGAAAAACTGACTCTGCCCGAAGAAGTTAAGACGGTAATCGTCAAGGAACTCGACCGGTTGGAAATGCTGCCGCAGGCTTCCCCGGAATACCATGTATCCTTTAACTATGTGGATTGGCTGCTCTGCATGCCCTGGGAGATTTATACCGAGGAGCGGCTGGATGTAACGGAAGCCGCTCAAATTCTTGACCGCGACCACTATGGACTGGAAGATGTCAAGGAGCGCATATTGGAATTTCTCTCGGTGCTGCAGCTCAAGGACGACCGCAAAGCCCCGATTCTCTGTTTTGTCGGCCCGCCCGGGGTCGGCAAGACTTCGCTCGGCCAGTCGATTGCCGAAGCCATGGGCCGTAAATTTGTGCGGATCTCCCTCGGCGGCGTGCGCGACGAAGCGGAAATCCGCGGGCACCGCCGCACCTATATCGGCGCCCTCCCCGGCCGGATCATTCAGGGCCTGAAAAAAGCCGGTACTTCCAACCCGGTTTTTATGCTCGACGAAATCGACAAGCTCAGCAACGATTTTCGCGGCGACCCGTCTTCCGCTCTGCTGGAAGTGCTTGACCCGGCTCAGAATAAGACTTTCAACGATCATTTTCTCGAAATCGATTACGATTTGAGTTCGGTCATGTTCATCGCCACCGCCAACGTCGGTGAAATGATCCCGGGGCCGTTGCGCGACCGCATGGAAATCATCAATCTTCCCGGTTACACCGGTTTTGAAAAACGCCAGATCGCCAAGAGCTTTCTGGTCCCCCGCCAGATCACGGAAAACGGGCTCGGCAATCTCAAGGTGCATATCACTTTGCCGGCTATCGACGAGATAATCAACCACTATACCCGCGAGGCCGGAGTGCGCAATCTCGAGCGCACCATCGGTTCACTCTGCCGGAAGATCGCCCGGAAAGCGATCCAGGAAAAATATGAGAACGGCAAGTCGATCAGCGTCGGCGTCAAAGAAGTCGGCGAACTGCTCGGAGTCCGCAAGTTCCTGATGGATGAGGCCACCGCCAACCCGGAGCCCGGCACCGCCACCGGCATGGCCTGGACCGGTGTCGGCGGCACCATCCTCAGCATCGAAGCGACCATGCTTCCGGGAGGAAAAGGAGTGTTGAAACTCACCGGTTCGCTCGGCAACGTCATGAAAGAGAGTGCCGAAACCGCATTCAGCTATGTCCGGAGCATCTGCCGGGAATTCGATATCGATCCCAAGGTTTTCGATACCAATGATTTTCACATTCACGTACCCGATGGCGCCACCCCCAAGGACGGCCCGTCCGCCGGTATTGCCCTGGTGACGGCTCTGGTATCGCTGCTGACCAACCGCGCTCCCAAACCGTTTCTCTCCATGACCGGGGAAATCACATTGCGCGGCCGGGTAACCGCGGTCGGCGGCATCAAGGAAAAAGTGATTGCGGCTCTGCGTTCGGGTATCAAAAATATCGTCATGCCGGAGGAAAACCGCAAGGATCTCTCGGAAGTACCGGACAATGTCAAGGAAAAAATTAAATTCGAGTTTGTCTCCCACGCCGTCAACGCCCTGAAGTTCATCCTCAGCGAACCGGCCAAAACCGCGAGGAAGAAAAAATGACGAAATATCTGCTGCTGCCGGTAATTCTGTTGCTGCACCTCGGTGTCGCGGCCCAAAGCGCCGGTGAATTGAGTTCGGAACAGTTCCTTGACCTGCTTCGCCGCCCCCGCGGGGTGGAAACCTGGGGCAAACTCTCAGGCAGAATCGAACACGTCCGCAGCGACGGCAAAAAATTGTCCGCTCCGGTTTATATGGCGATGATGTTTACACAGCAGCAAATCTATTCCCAAGTGGTGGTGGACAACCGCCAGGGATATTTTATCGGCCAGACCTTCGAAGGAACCGACGCCGGCACCAGTGTCCTTCCCATGCACAAATCCAACTCCGGCGACGAACTGCTCGGCGAATATGGTTTGCGTCCGGAAGACCTGACCATGAGTTTCATATACTGGGATTTTGTCGAAGAGCTGCCGCGGGAAACCATCAGCATGCGCGAATGCCGCGTGTTTCTGCTCCGCAAAGAGCACGAACTGGTCCGGCTCAGCGTCAACACCGAATTTCTTTTTCCCATGCGGGCCAGTTGGTACAAGGACAAGTATGATCCTCAACAGCCGCCATACCGCAATTTGGAAGCCACCAAATTCAAGGAAGTGCGCAAATTATGGCTGGTCACCCGGCTGCAATTGAACGGCCCCGGCTGGCGTACCCGGATCGATTTCACCGAAACCGAAGCCGGTTTGCGTGAGGGCGGCACCCCGGCCGATCTCTTTATCAAAGAACTCCCCAAGGGTAAATAATCATGACCAGACAAACCGGCAAGTTACTGCCGTTGAGCAGCGTATACAATGTTCGCGATATGGGCGGATACACCGGAGCGGAGGGAAAAAAAGTCCAATGGGGCAAAGCTTACCGCTCGGGAGATTTGAATACACTGTCCGACTGCGACATGGAATATTTGAATGACCTGGGAATCAGAACTTTTGTCGATTTTCGCGATGACAAAGAGCGGACCCATGCCCCCGACCGGCGGCCGCCATGTGTAGAGAACGTCCATGAACTGCCGATTCAGGTAGGCAATCTCCAGACCATCAAAGAGTTGTTGGAAAAAGATCCGGAACAATTTCTTTCCCATGCCAACCGTGCGTTGGTCCAGGATTTCAGCGATGTCTATCGGGCATTCTTCGCCATTCTGATGGCGGATGAATCGGCGCCGGTACTTTTCCACTGTTCGGCGGGCAAGGACCGCGCCGGTTTTGCGGCGGCCATGTTTCTTTCCGCTCTGGGCGTCGACCGCGAAACGGTCATCGCCGACTACCTGCTCTCCGGCAAGTACATCCAAGGGAAATATGACCGGGAACTCCAAAGTTATCCGGCCCTTGAACCGTTATTTCAAACCCGCCGCGAATATCTCACGGCAGGCCTCGACACCATTGACCAGGATTTCGGCGGCATCGACAATTACCTGACGGAAGTTCTGGAAGTTGATCTCGACAAAATGCGCCGGCTCTACCTCAATTAAATAGTATTTTTAATTTTTTTCTAATAGACTATTTGTTTTGTCGTATATCGAGATTTATATTATTGTTTTGGAAGGCTGATATAATGAACAAGTATCTTTGGAATATTAGCTATCGGCATGCATTCTTTCTGATGCTTTGCTGTGGTGCGATTATGGCGTTTCTCGGAGTGCATCTGCACGAACTTGAGAGCGGTGATGAAACTCGGGTAGCCGGAATCGCCGCGGAAATGTTTCTTGAAGGCGATTATCTGCTCCCACGCCTCAACCATCAGCCCTTCGTTGAATATCCCCCTTTATATTATTGGAGCCAATCATTGTTTTTCGCCATTTTCGGAGTCAATGATTTTGCTTCCATTGTGACCTCAGCCTTCTGGGCGCTCGGTTCCGCGCTCCTGGTTTTCTTTATGGCCCGGCGCATGAATTTTCCGCCCTGGGTCGCCGGGGCTTCCGGAATTATCCTGATGAGCAGCGCCCAATTTATCGGCAATACCCGCCGCAGCATGGTGGATATCGCTTTGGCTTTCTTTATCCTCTTTGCCATCAATGCATTTCACGGACTGTACGTCAATCGGAACAAATACTGGAAAAGTCTGTTTCTGGTCTTGTTTGCCGTCGGAATCTGCGGAGGAATTCTTACCAAAGGTTTGATCGGATTGGTCATGCCGATAGCCGTCCTGGGCTGCTGGCTGGTGGCCGGCGACATTCTCATGCGCAAATTTTCCTGGGCCAATTACCTGTTTCTCGGGCTCGGCATGGCGATCGGTATGGCCGGAGCGGGCATATGGTATTACCTGATCTACCACAATCACGGCTGGAAAATGCTCGATGAAACCCTGATCACCAACAATTTCGAGCGTTTCTCCGGTGAACAGAAAGACCATGCGGATTCTTTTCACTATTATATCTTAAACATCCAGACTCTTTTCTGGCCGTGGCTGCTGTTGCTTTTCGTGGCATTCTATCAGGCCTTCAAAGCGGTCAAAGCCAAATCCGTTCACTCTGCGGAATTGCTTCTGCTTCTCTCTTTTATCCTCATTCCCTTTATCATTCTTTCCATCGCTTCGGCCAAACGAATTGTCTACCTGTTGCCGCTGTATGCTCCTTGCGCTTTGCTGTGCGGTTACTGCTTATTTAATTTCCCCGAAATTTTGAAACCATACCTGCCCGTGATCTTCAAATATCTGAAACCGCTACTTATCGGTGCGGCTTTCATTTTTTTCGCGGTAATGGCATTTCTGTCTTCACTGGAAGCGATAATTTATCCGATCCTGGGGGCACTGTGTTTGTTGGCGGTATTCTATGTCCGTGCCGCCAAATACAAACTTACGACCTTCTGCCTCTGCTTTGCGCTGGGTGTAGCTTCCATTCACACGATGGCCTCTTATTATATCAACAAGAATAATTCATTGCGTCCTCTTTTCGAGGAATGCCGGACCATCGAAAAAAGCGGCGGGAAAATAGTTCTGGCCTCCCCCCAGGAACGAACCAACGGCGCGGCATACTTTTATCTGCATCGGGACCTTCCGGTTACCCCCGATACCAAATCCCAGCCGCCGGAAGGCGAATATTGGCTCTACCGCACCAAATCTGGAATGCCGGGGAAGAAATTCAATGACCATCACTACCTGGTCAGCCGGAAAGATTTTCCAGTCACGACCGCTACTAAAGAAGTTATCAACTAATAAACGGCACCCGAGTGATCATCGGAAGACGGGCAAAAGCATCGGCATCCAACGCTTTGGAGCTGTTTTCCAATGAATGCCAGGCCAGGCCGGCCACCATTGCGGCGTTGTCGGTGCAGTATTTCGGCGGAGCAATTCTCAAGACTGTACCCTTCGGGCACTTGGCGGTCAGACGGTCACGCAAAGGCTGGTTGCACGCCACTCCGCCGCACAGAACCAAGGTTCCCGCGCCGAATTCTTTAGCCGCGGCAACCGCTTTCCGGGTCAAGACGTCGACCACGGCTTCCTGATAGGAAGCAACCGTGTCATAAAGCAACTGTCCTTCCAATTTGCCGCCATAGCTTTTCACATGGTAAAGCAGCGCGGTCTTGATACCGCTGAAAGAAAAGTTATATTTATGCTCGGGGGCAATCGCCTTACCGGCCGCCCCGGTCAGGGGACGCGGGAAATTGAAAGCCTGCGGGTTGCCTTTTTCGCCGGTCTTCTGCATGACCGGCCCGCCGGGATAACCCAGCTCAAGCAATTTGGCGGCCTTGTCGAGAGCTTCACCGGCGGCGTCGTCAATGGTACAGCCAATCTGCCGGGCCTCGCCATTTTCATTGATCAACAATAGCGACGAATGTCCGCCCGACACCACCAGCGCCAGAATCGGATAGGTCGCCGGATCTTTCAAAACACCCAGATCGGAGTCGAGAAAAGTACCGTAAATATGACCGATAAAATGATTGACCGGAATCAACGGCAACGAATTGCCGGCGGCAAGCCCTTTGGCATAGTTCAACCCGACCAGCAACGCGGGCATCAAGCCCGGACCGTTGGTCACGGCAATTGCCGCCAGGTCATGGAGGCCGATCCCGGCTTCCCGCAGGGATGCCTCGAGGACCGGTTTCAAAGCGATCAGATGTTCACGCGCCGCCAGCTCCGGAACCACGCCGCCGAAAACCGCGTGGCGGGCAATCTGGGTAGCCACCACATTGCTCAGCACCCGCGAACCGTTTTCGACGACCGCCGCCGAAGTTTCGTCACAACTTGTTTCTATGCCTAATATCAAACTCATATCTCATCCCGAAAGAAAAAAAGCGCCGAATCTGTCGATCCGGCGCCATGATAAATTCTCAACTGTTCACGCTTTGGTGAAATTTCCAGTTTTGATGCAGGAAGTACAAAGCTTGATCTTCTTGGTTCCCTGGGGGGTAGCAATGCTGACCGGCTGGATATTGGCGCCGAATTCGCGCTTGACATTCTTTACCACGTGGGTACCGATACCACCGGCTTTAATCGCAAGACCGCGGCGAGTGATATGGCCGCCGACTGTACGCTTCTTGCCGCAGAATTCACAAACTTTGCTCATTTTAAACTCCGTATATTAAAATATATTTACAAACAAAAAAATGGTGAGCTGACTGGGATTCGAACCCAGGACCACCGCCTTAAAAGGGCGATGCTCTGCCGACTGAGCTATCAGCTCACACCACACTGATTTTTCAATCAATGAGCTATTAATATAAGCCATGGTAATCATATTTCAAATCAATTTTTATAAAATTTTCAAAAAAAATCACACAAGTTTTTACGTCCGCCATTTTGAACTCTTTTTTGCAGGAATTATTGTATTAGTGATTTGAATTTTCTGGAAGAAATGGCAGATTAGTCAAATTATCGTCTGAACATAACCATGCGTGCAAAACCCCGCTGTTCAAGAGCTTATCCTGAAGGCGGGATTCTGTTAACTCAGAAAGGAATCATTTTCTTATGGATCCATCAATTCAATGGTTCATCTACGGGATGGTAGCCAACGAAATGGCTACTGTCGAATACTGTCAGGCAATTTATGACCAACTGGCAGAAAAAAATGTCGAAGCATTCGCCCAGGAAATCCTCAATCAATTGGCGGAAAATTATTCCACTCAGGAAGAACTCGACATGGTCCTGGAAAACGTCCAGCAGTTACTCAACTATGGAGTGGAACAGGCCGCGACCGGCGCCCTGCCCGAACTTCCCGGAATGTCTTCAGACGCGGGCGCGACATTTGTCTCCGGCGAGCTGCCATCCCTGGACAATATCGACGCCATGTCCGACGAACAATTGGCGGAAGTCGTCAAAAATACGTTGAATACTCTACGGGTGATGGGAGCCAGCGATTTGCACTTTTCGGCCGGCTCGCCGCCGTTTATCCGCCGCAATATGATGGTGGAGCGCCTCAGCAACCGTCCCTTGACCGATACCGAGGCCGCGCGTCTCAATACGGTACTGCTTAGTCCGGAACAAATGGAGATTTTCAAAAAAGAAAACGACCTGAGCTATGCGCTGCAGATCGGCAATTGCCGTTTCCGTACCGCGCTGATGCTGCAGAAAGAGGGTATCTCCGGCAGTTACCGCCTGGTCCCTGACCATATCAGCGAACTGGAAAATCTCGGTTTCCTCCCCAAAGACATCCCGACCATCAAGCGGTTGCTGGACTATCATAACGGGCTGCTGCTGGTGACCGGTCCGTTGGGCAGCGGCAAGACTTCCACTCTCGCTTCCATGGTGGAGGTGGTCAATGCCAACCGCCACGACCATATAATCACCGTTGAAGACCCGATTGAAATTCTGATCCCGTCCAAAAACTGCAACGTTACCCAACGTCAGATCGGCGACCATACCAATTCTTATCATACCGCGCTGCGCGGCGCCTTGCGCGAAGACCCGGACGTCATCGTCATCGGCGAACTCCACGACCTGGAAACCATCGAAAACGCCATTACGGCTTCCGAAACCGGGCACCTGGTTATCGGCACCATGCATACCGGCGACTCGGCCAATACCCTGAACCGCCTGCTTGACGTTTTCCCGCCCACCCAGCAGCCGCAAATTCGCGCCATGACCTCCGGCAGCTTGCGAGGCATCGTCTGCCAGAAACTGGTCCCCGGTATAAGCGGCAATCTCGAACTGGTTTATGAGATCCTGATCAACACCCCCGCGGTAGCCAGTATCATCGGCGACGGCAAGACTCACCAGTTGAAGGCCGTGCTGCAGACCGGTTCGCGGCAAGGCATGTGCACCATGGACAACTGTATTTTTGAAAAATTCCAGGCCGGTTTAATCGGCGTGGAAGTGGCTCTTGCCCACATAAAAGACCAGAACTTGCTCAAGCAGATCAAAGACAAAGTCGCCCTGGCCGAAGCCCGGAAACTGGCCGAAGCGTCCAAAAAGAAAAAGTAAAGCGGAGATTCAGCTATGTATATTATCGATGATTTTTTGAAAAGAATGCTCGCCGTCAAGGGTTCGGACTTGCACCTCGGCATCAATCTGCCGCCGAAAATCAGGGTTCACGGCGCTCTCCAGCCGCTGGAAGAACAGATTATCACCGCGCCGCGGATGGAGCAGATCCTCCACGAAATCTGCGAGGAGCGCCGCTGGGAACGTTTCATGAAGAACCACGACCTCGACTTCGCCCATGAAATCCCCGAAATCGCCCGTTTCCGCTGTAACTATCTCTATAATTATAACGGCATGGGCGCGGTTCTCCGCCAGATCCCCAGCAAAATCCTGACTCTGGAAGACCTCAAACTGCCGAATGTGCTCAGAAGCATCTGCAACTTCCAGTCCGGCCTGGTATTGGTCACCGGCCCTACCGGCAGCGGTAAATCCACCACCCTCGCCGCCATGATCAATTATATCAATGAAAGCAAAAGCCGCCATATCATCACCATCGAGGACCCGATCGAGTTCGTGCATCAGAACAAGACGTCCACCATCGTCCATCGCGAAGTCGGTATTCACTCCACTTCGTTCGCCAAGGCCCTGCGCGGCGCCATGCGTTCGGACCCGGATATCGTGCTGATCGGTGAAATGCGCGACTGCGAAACCATTCGTCTGGCCCTGACTTGCGCCTCCATGGGGATGCTGGTTTTCGCGACTCTCCACACCAATAACGCGCCGAAAACCATCGACCGAATCATCGACGCATTCCCCGCCAACGAGCAGTCCCAGATCCGGATCATGCTCGCCGAATCGCTTCAGGCGGTAGTGTCCCAGTTGCTCTGCAAACGGAGCGACGGCGGACGCGTAGCGGTTCATGAAATCCTGCTCTGGACCGACGGCCTCCCGAACACCATTCGCGAAGGCGCCATTTCCAACATCCGAACCATTATCGAAAGCAACAAAGGTTCCGGTATGTGTTCGATGGACGGCAATCTCATGGAGCTGATGGAATCCAATGTCATATCGGCCAACGAAGCCTATATGAAAGCCAGCGACAAGAAGACTTTCCGCGAGTTCATCAAAGATCCCGCCGCAGTTTAAAGAAAAACCGGGCGCCCTGCCCGGTTTTTTAATGGAAAATTGAAAATTATGGAGAGGTTTACTGCCAATCCATAATTTCCAATTATTAAGAGGATCAAAGGGATACTTTCTCCCTTCCCTCATTTTCAATTTTCAATTATTTAAGCGGCTTGCCGTAGATTTCCACCTCGCCGATTCTGGCGTTTTTTCCGTCCTTGAAGGTCATGGTGATTTTCACATAACGGCCTTTGGCTTCCGGCTGAAACGGCATATATTCTTTGCCGTCCCGACTGACGCTGACCGTCATATCCTGCGAATTGCCGTTGCGGGCCTGAACGCGGGTCAAAGCGTATTCGTCGTTCAAGTCATAAACGATCGTGTCCGGGGCTTCGAGTAACGAGGTCGCCTTGGTCCGAATGCCGAACAGGCGATACAAAGAACCGCGGGTCGTATTGTCGGACAGCAAGTGTTCATAGCGGGTCCGGTCAACCTCCATGGTCACAATGGCGTTATTGACCGCAAGACGTTTGCCGTCTTTTTCGAAGGAGGCCACCAGCGGATAAATGAATTCCGGGGTGAATTGTCCTTTGTCTTCCGGCACGGTTACTTTGAATTCGTATTTCAGGATCTTGCCGGACGGGATATTCCGGACGGTACGCTCCGGCTTGCCGATGGTCCAATCCTGCAGGGCCTGGAGTTTCACCTCGCCCCCGGTCATCTCCTGATTGGAGGGATTGACCAGTTGAACGGTCACCTGGAAGCTCTGTCCGGGCTTGGCTTTATAGGTATAAGGATCGTTTTGGGCGGTGTCCTTCAAGCCCTCGATAATCAATCCGAGCATCGGCGGCCCGGCGGGAAACAGGTAGATTACTCCGGCGGTTTTGATTTCCGGCATGTTGAAAGTCAACTGATTTCCACGGGCGACGAAATCCAGTTTTTCCAGCTTCGCGCCTTCGGCAGCGGACCAGAACGCGGATTTATAATCTCCGGCCGGAATTGCTACCGTCAGCTTGCCCTGCGGCAATGCTTCGCGAGTGCATCCGGCTATGATGATCGCGCAATTGCCCTGAGCGTCAACCACCGGAAGCTCAACTCGCATTTTTTCCGTGTTGCCGTTGTTTGACGAATAAGCCGGAGCCAACCCGGCGGTTTCCAACTGTTTGCCGAACCATTTGCTGACCACCTTGGGCTCCACCGACTCCGGGCGCAAAGCGCCGAGCCGGGTATTGAACCACATAGCCTTGCCTTTGCCGAATGTATTCAGCGTAATCCAGGCGCCTTTGGCATTGTTGAAAACATCGTCGGCATTCAGCAGAGTGGCGGTCGTCAAATCCGCCAAAATTTTGCCGTCGGCGCGGATGACGTTGCCGTATTCGGTATTGTACCAGAGATCGTCCGGCGAAACTTCAATGCCGGAGTACACCCCTTTGTATTTCAACCCGAGCACCTCGGCCAATCCGGCGGTTTCCAGATGATGTTCATTGAAGTTGCCGGCCCTCATATCGGCCAGCAACACACCGCCGTCGGCGACGAACGACTTGATATTATCGCATTCGGTTTTGCTTAAATGTTCGGCATCCACCAACACCAGCCCCTGATAATGCGAGAGGAATTTCGGGTCCAGCTTGCCGTACGGAATCACATCCACCCAATATCCCATATTGCGCAGATGTCCGAAAACGCTGAGCCGGTTGTTGTTGGAATAATCCCACCAGCTCACCCCGGTATCGGCGGACAGCTGGACGTCGCGTTGCGGCATCAACATCGCCAGGCGCGGCAGGTTTTCGGCGGGGGCGGCTTCATACCAGAATTTTTCGCTCCGGTGAATCAGCGACGCCAGGCGCGAGAGATAGTAAAAACGGTCGCGCCGGATGCCGTCGGAATACGTCATGCCGAACGTCGCGTAATCGGCGGCACCGCCATGCGAACCCATGACGAAAAACTCGATCCCTTTGGCTCCGTTGCTCAGCGTACGCCAGTAAGTCTGCGCGAACTGCCAGCCGGGCCCGGCATGATTGTTGGTTTCACCATAGAAGATACCGGGACGGAATTTTTTGTCCGTCGGGTCGGTCGGCCGAATACAGTTGTACAGATAATTCAACTCATAGATATTGCGGTCATTGTGCCCGTACTGGTCGATGCCGTACCATCCCCGGCCGAGTTCCCGGGTGGCGTCCGCCAGCAGTTCGTGATTCATCGAACGCTTGCGGGCCACGGCTTGCATTTCAAGGGTGCACTGGGTTGACTTGGAGATTACCGGACGCTTTTCCGGGTCGGCGTCCTGAATCGCCCGGAAATAATCCGCGATAAAATCGGCATAGGCCAATTCCTGAAAACGCCGGAAATTCAGCCAGGCGCCGGGCCGTTTGCGGGAGTCCTCCACCGAGGGCGGCACCGCTTCGCCGAACGACTTATAATCGGCCTTCCATGCCCGGTTGAGCATAGAGAGATCGCCGTTGTATTCCTTTTCCAGCCATTTATGAAATTCCTGCATGGCCTCGGGCGAATAATCAACCGGAAGCTCCCATTCGTTGTCGATGCCCCAGATATAAACTGCCGGGCTGTCGACCTTGAGCACTTCCCCGACAGTGCGCCTGGCGGCGTCCCCAACATACTTGCGAGTCTGCGGATCGAAAACATTGAGCTGATGGCGGCCGTGAGATTTGCCGTCCGCGCTCATGGAATTTTTCAAAGTTCCATAGTTTTTCGTTTCACGCGAGCGGTACAGTGAATGAGCCGCCCAGATGTTGAAAAAATTGATCCCATTCCGGGTTTCCGATGCTTTGTAAGTGGACGGTTTTCCTTCACGGAAAGCATAGTCGCAGTGCGAACGCTCGGTCAGGTTCAATCCCATATAAGGAATGGTCCTGAACCCATGATCTCCAAGGACACCGATCGGAAAAAGGTATTGGCGGTTGCTCAAGTCGGGGGCCATTTCCAGCGTATATGCCGCCGAGTTCGCCAGCGGTTCGGCCGCTCCCAGACTACCCACGGCCAGCAACAAGGCTAATGTTTTGAATTTCACGTAATTTTCCTCCTGTGCTTAAAAATCCAGACCGTAAACCATTTGCGGAGCCCCGGAAACCTTGAGTTTGACCTTGCCGCCGCTTACCGGTACTTTGGAAGCGCGGCCAATGGCATCCACTACCGTGACTTCATTTTGCGAACTGGCGAATTCCAATTCCCGCTGGGTTTTCCAGTGATCCACCCACGGTTCTTTGAAAGTCCATGTATCCGATTTTTTCGACTGCAAAAAGCCGTCGGTACGGTCATAAATAATTGACAACTTGCCGCGCGGAGTGTCAAAACCCAGCCCATGCATCTTCGAATCCCCGAAGGTCAGCCGCTTCGCAAACTTCGCGCCGTCCAGGGCCTCCGCAATCGCGGCATACGCCAGCACCGCGGGCTTTATCTCGCCGTTGCGGAAAAGCAATCCATAGTGATATTCACCGTCCTTGTGGTTCACTCCGCCCTTGTCATGCCACACCGCGTCGTGCATTTGATAGAACTGAACCGACGCCGCTCCTTCGGCCAGGCCGATGGCAAAAGTCAGGATGACATTTTCCGCCGCCTGGCGATATGAATCCTTCCACCAGTCGTTGGGCCGGTTGGCGGCATAGACTTCAGTCAGGTAATACGGCTTCGCGCCGTGTTTTTCGATTTCCTTTTTCATGCGCTGAATGGTCCCCAGATAAGTCCAGCCGGGGCCGGTATAATCCGGGGTCGAGTTTCCGCGGCCAGGGTGGAAAGCGATAGCGTCCATCAGCGGCCAGCCGCCGTTTTCCGCCCACAACTTCAGGTAACCGGGGTCGCTGCCGGCGATCCCCATGCTGATGATTTCGATATTATATTTTCTCTCTTTGCGGATCTCATCGATTATTTTCAACAGTTCGACATATTTCACCGCGGAGTCAATGCGCTCCTGGCCTTTCGGCTTCATATTCCATTCGTTGCAGAATTCCCAGCCGGGATTTTGCCTGGCCTCGAAACTATCGATCATGGTCCGCAGCTTGTTTTTCATCTCCGCCGGACTGGATTTGTCGCCACGCGATACATTGTTATGAACAAAAGACACCATGCCGTACTCCGGCAATGTCTTGGTATTGTCGCCGTTGCGCAAATGGCGCACGCCCATGCGCCGCATCAACTCAAACACCGCTTTTTCGCTGGGAATGGCGAAAAAAGCCGCCATGCCGATGTTGCTGTTTTCGCGGTGCCGGTACTCATAGGGCGGCATTTTGGCGAGGTTGGTCCGGGTAAAAATTTCCTGTCCGTCGACTTCCAGAACCGCTTCCACAAAATAGATGTTGCGCTCATCGGCGGGAAGAACGAAGTCCATAAATTTCGAGAGTCCCGGTTCCAATGCGATTTTTTCGCTTTGATCGATGACCTTTTTGCCGTCGAAATCATAGGCGACGACTTTCAAAGCCGCTTCCGCCAAAGCCTTGCCGCCGGTATTGCTGATCTGCAATTTGAATTCCGGAATACCGCTTTCCCACAAATTGAAATCCTTGCCGGTCGTGATCTCCAATGCCGCCGGGCGCCCGGCCCTGATCGCCGCCGCTTCAAAGCCTTTGACGGTGTCCGGAGTAATGAAATAATACGCCTCGGCGGTATACTCGCCGGAATCACCGGCTTTGTTGAAAGCGATATGCTGAGCCCAGGAACTGGTATAGGAGTGATTGCCGGTAATCTGAGCCCAAAGAGTATTGCCGCGCCCGGTAAACGCCCGGTAGTAACCGTCGCGGACTTCGTAAGGAATACCGCCGTTGGCGTCGCGGGTCCAGAGACCGGATTTATACAGATCGTCGGCGCGGGTCAATTGAGCCATCGGGTTGATGACCTGCATGGTGCCGCCGGTCTTGACGCCGGCCGGAGCGGTCAATCGGTATGCCATTTTGATGCCTTCCGGCAGACAACTTACGACACAGCTCATGGCGACTTCGCCGGTGGCGTCCTTGTCGATTTTGTACTCCACCCGGAATTCGTTTTCCGAGACGCTCTCCGCGTTCACCGGAGAAGCCACCGGCGGCGACCAGGTGAAATTGACTTGGCCCAACCGTATCATGCGCTGAGTTTTGGCATTGGCGATAAAAATCGCGTTTTTATCGAACTGCACCCGGTAGTTGTCGGTTTTGATTTCGAGCTTTTCCGCGCCGGCGAGGGCGGCGGCAAGGCACAATGCGACTGTCGTAAGTATTCTTTTCATGTTGTCAGCTCCTGATTAAAGCGTGGGATGCCACAGTGCTTTGTATATCGCGCTGGATGCTTTGATTTGTTCTTTGCGCCCTTGCAGATGCAACCCGGTCGGATTGAATCCCCATGGCAAGGTTTCCACATGGCCGTCGACCATGGCGAAGTTATTGCCGTTGCCGAAATGGTCACGAATGTCATTCTTGGCAGTACCGAACCTTGTTTGCGAGGAATTCAAACCTCTGGTTCCATTGTTGTCAATGTAAGTGCCATACCGCCACTCCAAAACCATGATCGAGCGCGACGTGTCATTCATCCGTTTAATAAAACCTTGCGCAGTCGCCTGATTGGCTGCAGTGAATTCACCCGGCCACTGCAGAACTTGACGTCCGAGTTCACCATTGAGGGCATAAGCCGAACGGCTCGTGTTCAACGCGTAAAATCCATTCTGCCCCAGTCCCGGCGTCCAGTCCGGATCACCATCTTTGTCCTGGTTTCTGCCGTTGTATGAGCAAACAAACATCTTCTTGGGAAATTTCTGAATCTCGACAAGCTGTTTTCTCCCCCACCAGATCGAATTGAAGTCCGGCTTTACCCCGCTCATCACAAATGGAAGCATAGTATCATTGTCTTCAGCATACATGAGGAGCCCTTGCGCCATGCTGCGCATGTTCGACCGGCAGTTCGACATAGCCGCCGCAATTTTCGCTTTCTGCAAGGCCGGCAGCAGCATCGCCGCCAAAATCGCGATGATCGCGATCACTACCAAGAGCTCAATAAGTGTAAATTTCCTCGATTGCTTTTTCATTTATTTTCCCCTATTTTTTATTTTTTCTCATTATCGATAAATTTTACAGGTACCACAATGCGATGCGGCGGCTCAACCGGGTTATTGATGATCTCCCAAAGTCTCCTGGCCGCCTTAAACCCCTGCAGTTCCGGCTCTTCCAACACCATGGGGAACTGATTGTTCTCCCGGTGATGCCCGGTCGTCACGATCATGACATCCTCCGGCACCCGGATATTGTGGCTTTCCAGAACCGACTTGATCACCACGGCGGCATCATAGAACCCGATCACCATGGCCCGCGGTATGTCGCCGCGCTTGGTGTATTCATCGACCGCCTTGATGAAACTGGAAATATCGGTATTCTCCAGCTTGAACAAATCCTCTTTTCTCAATTCCAGCCCGTGGTGCCGCATTTCCATTTCGATAGCGGCAATCCGGCTGGGATACCATTGCGGGATAAACACCCCGAAACGCTCGATTCCGCGGTTCAGCAGATACCGGCAAATCTCGGCGTGCGAACTGAAATGATCGCACTCGACCGTATCGTATTGATTCAAATATTCCCGCCCGAAAGCCGGCGATATGCCGTTGAGCACCACCAGCCGGATTCCCAGATCCTTCAAATACTTGAGCAGAGCTTCCGTCGGAGAATTCAAAATGATCAGTCCGGCAAGTTCTTTCAGTTTCTCCTCCGGCATTCCCATGTCGACCGCGCCGGACGGCAGCGTATAAAGCGCCACTCCGGCACTCGTCCCCTCCAATCCGCGATTGATACCGCTGATTATATCATTGAAAAAATCCAGGCCGAAAGGATTGCGCTGTTCCGGCAGCGGACACATCACCAGCCCGATCGTCTTCGTGGCTTTCGGCTGTTCTTTTTCCTGATTCACCGAATTCTTATACCCCAGCTTGCGCATCGTCTCCCATACCAGATCACGGGTTTCGTCATTGATATTGGGATAATTATTGATCACCTTGGATACCGTACTTTGCGATACCCCGGCATGCGTAGCCACATCTGTCATCGTTATTCCGCTATTCCTGAGATTGGCCATAAAAATCGCTCCATTTTTGTCTCTTGGTTACTATTATAACGCCGAACCGGAATTTGTCAATAGGCAATATTCATTAATATTCGCGAATATTCCATTTATTTTTCAGGAATAATAGAAATCACTCTAACAAATACAGAAAACCAGGATAAAAACATCCATGAACAGGAATATTATTCCTAAATTATTCCTAAATCAAAGACCGTAGACTATAATAAACGTGCGGATTTTTTCGGGCCAATCATTGCTATTCTGCGATTTGCGACTATATTATCGTCAAATTAAGGAGTAGCGCGCAATGAAAGTTTTAGTTTGCGGCGGCGCCGGTTATATCGGCAGCGCTTGTACCGAATATCTGTTGGACCACGGTCATGAAGTTGTGGTTTTCGATTCACTGGTAACCGGCCATATCGAGGCGATCGATCCCCGGGTTACCGAATTTATCAAGGGTGACCTGGGCGACCGGGATTTGATTATCGCTTCAACGGTCGGCGGCGGTTTCGACGCCATCATGCACTTCGCGGCTTTTTCGCTGGTGGGCGAATCCATGAAGGACCCCGGCAAATATTTTCGCAACAATCTGGCCAACGGCATCAATCTGGCCGACGCCGCGGTCGCCGGCAAGGTGAAGACCATTGTTTTTTCCAGCACGGCCGCGACTTTCGGCGAACCCACGGAAATGCCGATCCGCGAAACCACATCCCAGAATCCGATCAATCCTTACGGGGAATCCAAACTCTGTTTTGAGAAAGTTCTTTACTGGTATCATCAGATTCACGGCATTAAATACGCGGCGCTGCGTTATTTCAACGCTTCCGGCGCCACCGCCAATTTCGGCGAAGACCATAGTCCCGAAACCCATTTGATCCCGCTGATTCTCCAAGTCGCCCAGGGCAAGCGCGACAAAATCATGATTTACGGCGACGATTACGATACTCCGGACGGTACTTGCATCCGCGATTACATCCACATCCTCGACTTGGCGCAAGCCCATATGCTCGCGCTGACCGCACCGCGCGCCGGTCATTACAACCTCGGCACCGGCAACGGGCTCAGCGTCAAGGAAATCATCGAATCCGCCCGCAAGGTCACCGGGCATCCGATTCCGGCCGAAGTCGCGCCGCGCCGCGCCGGCGATCCGCCGCGCCTGATCGCCGGTTCCGAACTGGCGAAAAAAGAACTCGGCTGGCAACCGCAATTCGAAAGCGCCAACGCCATCATCGAGTCCGTCTGGAAATGGATGCAGAAGCACCCCAACGGCTATCAAAGGAAGTAGACTCATGAAAACAAGCCTGATTCTGTTGTTTGCACTGATGCTCACCGGGCTTTCGGCCCAATCGGAGAAAGCCACCCCGGAAAAAATCAAAATCGCCAGAGAGGCCATTGAAATCAACGGCACGATGGCGAATATCCGTAAACTCTACGATAGCCGCATGGTCAAATACAATGAGATCACCGACCGTTACCTGGCCAAAGCCACCGATCAGAAGGCAGCCAAAAAGGTCAAAGAATCCATCTTCAAGGCCATCGGCGAAGAAATGAACTGGGAAAGCCTCCAGGAGGATGCAGTCAAGATTTATCTGGAAAATTTCACTCTGGAGGACCTCAAGGGAATCGTGGCTTTCTATAACTCACCGCTGGGCCAGAAAATCCTGGCGGCCAACCCAGCGATCAACCGCCAGTTGTCGGAGGAATTCACCACCCGCAGCCGGGAAGTTGACCGCCGGGCCAAAGAGATTCTGAGCAAAGCCATTCCCCAACAGCAGCCGACCGAGGCCCAGATCCGTCCCCTGGCCCGGATACCCGGCCCAGGCCAGGCTCAAAGCGCGCCGGCGGCGCCGCAAGTACAACCGGCGGCCAAGTAAGCTATGGAGTGGTACGAATACGGTCCGTTTACGGTTTTTGACCTGGAAACCACCGGAATGCATCCGGTGCGTGACCGCATTGTCGAAATTGCCGCCGCCCGCATTGAACGCGACGGCAATATTACCCGTTTTCAATCGTTGATTCACCCGCGCTGCCCGATCCCGCCGCAAGCGTGCGCCGTGCACCGGATCACCGACGAAATGGTCTCTTCCGCCCCGGCTTTCCACGAAATATCCTTTCAGTTCATGGATATGGCCAAAGAGAGCACACTGGTGGCGCACAACGCCCGTTTTGACCTGAGCTTCCTGCAGGAGAGCCTGGCCCGCTGCGGCCAGCAGTTATGGCTGGGCAAAACCATGGATCTCCTGCGCCTGATGCGGCAGACCTACAAAGGCCTCCCGAGCTACAGCCTTCAGAATCTCCGCCGGAGTTTTCAACTCTCCGATCCCTTCGAAAACATGGCCGCCCACCGCGCCGCAGCCGACGTCGAGTGGGAAGTGCAACTCCTCGAAATCGCCTTCAAAGCCATGATCAAACAAGCTGAAAAAGCACAGCAATAATTTATCCTTCGATTTTATGGATTTCCACAGTAATTGGCGATTCGGAGCTTGCGCAGTGTACCTTGAAAATTGAAGCCTTCATTCGGAGTATCGGTGGCGGATTCCGTGACACTCAGCACGTTGGCTACCGGCTTTTTGGTATTCACCGGAACTCCGCCGACGCCGAGAATCCATCCGTCCTTGAAAATACCGGAGGCGGGGATATCAGCCACGGTTTTTCCATCCACCGCGACCTTTAACCGCTTCAGGTCATAGTTGACTTTGATGTTATAAAACTGGTTCGGTTCCAGTGTGGTATCCGCTTCCCAGGTGAATTTGCCCTGCTTGGTGGTCATGAACCCATGCAGTTTGCCGTTGGTCACCTGAACCGGCATCAGGTGGTCGATCACATCCAGCAGAGTCTGCTCGGATACCTCGCGAAAAGAGGCTTCCAGTTCGATTTCGAACGCACTGCGCGAAAAAAGCGGCTGGCCGAGAGTAATTCCGCTGCCGCGCTTGAAATCCAGTACCCAGCGCGCCCCCTCCTGCCGCCAGGCGGGAGCGTAAAGGGAGTCCCAACCGGCAGCGGAGTGAGTACGGTAGTCGAAACCTCCAAGAGTTCCGGCAAAATCCCGACAGCCATTATTTGCGGGCAACAAGTCGCCGAGCCGGGGATTGAATTCAAAAATCACGTTCCGGGCGAGCTCGCGCGGCAGGCGAAGTGTTTTTGGTGTTTCATCCAGCAAATCCCAGACCGGCAGGGTAACTTCAGAACCTCCCGGCAGGTGAGGCATGAAGGGCTCACTGCGGAAAACCCGTCCCTCCCGGGTGACCGCCCGCAGAGTATAAACCGCATTGGGACGGTCCGAAAGCGGAGCGGAGAGCCGGTAGTCCAATTTGCTCACATCCAGAGGAAAAGGCAGTTCCGGTAGTTCGGTCGGGCTCAGCAACAGCCATGATACTCCCTGGGGACCGGTTTTGCGGAAACGCCGGTTTTTCAGGACGTCCGCAACTTTGACGGAGACTTTCTCCATCCGTTCCCCGATTTCCAGGACGGCGTTGGGGGTAGCGAAGAAGAAAAATTCCCGGACACCACTGCCGCCGCCAATACTTCCGCTCAAAGTATTACCGTCTTGTCGGGGCGTTGCCATGCCGGCCAGACTGTACTGATGCGGCTCGCGAATCCGGATTTGCCCTTGGAGCGCCGTTATGCGCACGGTATCGCCGGAGAGCCCCGTGACTACCGGTGTCTGGCGGCGCCAGCAGAGCAGTACGAAACCTTCCGGAGCGGCATATTCATGGCGCGAGTCGACGGCCGCCAAGGGGATATCATCGGCCAATAGTTCTACGGTGCTCAAGAACTCGGGCGTCTCTACCCGACCGCTGACGCTGATTTGGCCGTCGTTGCATTGAAATTTTGCGGTAATTTTTTCGGGATCGGGCAGATCGCGCAACGGCAGTTTTACATACCGGTGTAGGAAATTCGGGGCAGAGGTCAGGCGGATATGCGGCAGTCCGCGCCGCACGACCATATTGCGACCATCTTTCTCAATCAGCAGTTCCGGAATCAGATAGCGGTACGCGGCAAATTGCCCGGCTGGTTCGAGATGAAAAACCTCCTCAATTGTCCGATGGGAAAAGACGGCTTTCGGGTAGCTCTTGAGCACTTTCTCATCCGGCGACAGGAGCCGCAGAGTTACGCTCAATGGCGTATCGTCCGGGTTCGGCAGGCTCAGGAGCTCAATCGGAATCGGGGCGGCATAGTCGTTTTCCTGCCTGAAACTCAGGATCAGATTGGGGTAACGGCGCTCCGTATCTGGAGTGGGGATTCCTCGTATGGCATTAATTACCCGGCGATTGGTTTGGGCATCGGAAACCACCGGTTCAACATGGGTGTTTTCGTTGACCTCGTTCCATTCCGGCATCAGGATGTAGTCAGGGTTGGCGGCCAAGGAAATCGAAAGACTGCGGCGCAAAGCGCGGGTGCCCTCCTCGTCGATGTTGCTGGAGGTCCGCCGTACCTGGGCGTAAACTTTGTGTGCGCTCAGGCCCAGAAGCTTTTTTCCCCGGAATTTTTCTTCGGCGGTGACCGAGGCGAAAATCGGAACAATGAAACGCTCGTATGCCTCGGCATTGAATACATATTCCGGGAATCCCTTTTTTCGGGCAATCAGGTGATTCGAGCCGGAAAAATTAATACCGTCGACAACTTCGAGGTAAGAACGGGCGTATTTTTTGAATTCTTCCACCCGAGCAGGGGAAAATTTTCCGCCGTTCTTGTTGTATTCGGCATTGATCCGGTAGGCGAAGCTGCGAAGTTCACACATGAATAGCACCCGGTCCCCGTATTTTTCCCGATAGGGCGCCAGGATTTTTTGCCATTCCTCCGGAGAAAATACTTCACCATGATAGGAACCGATAACCAGTTTTCCCTGGTGTTTGAATACCGCGGGCGATTCCAGCGATATGTCAATTTGCTGGCTGATTTTTTCAAAATCTTTCAAACCGGGCGGAGTACATTCCATGAAGATCACATTGTGGAATCCCCCCTCGGCGGCATACTTCACCGGCAGCAGGTAACGCGGAGCCCGCGTACTGCCGAAGATGGCGAAACCATCGGCAAAATCCAGCGCGCTCTGAAGCTGGCGGCAGAATCCTTTGGGTGAGTTGAGTTTGTCATACAGCGGCAGGGGCGATTCGGCCAGCGAACGGTCGAAAAAGAGCGGCCGGTCGATAAAAGTCCCGCTTCCCATGCTGTAGCCGCCGAGATAATTTTTCATCAGGTCATATTTGGATTGAATTCGCGGATAGATCATGGTGCGCTGAAAAACCCGTTGGCGCTCCGGCATCGGCAGGGCTTCCAATTGCTGCTCGGCGGAAAGAGTGTTCCGGAAAAACTCAAGTTTATTCAGCTTGAACATAATCGATTTGCCGCTGTACCGCTTGGCGGAATTGTAATAAATCCGGATCTGCTTGAGTCCCTCGGGAATGCGGTCAGAACGGAAAACAAACTCGCCGGAACGCGGGGTATCCTCCGCCTTGGCTTGAACCTGTTTACCCCCGCGCAGCGAGAGCGACAGGTCATCGGCCTCCAGTCCCTCCGCACACAAGCGGAAACTGTTGAATTGTGACAGGCTCGGTGGTTCGGCGAAGTTCAGAACCAACGCGGCCCCTGCGTCGGTCGGAATTCCGGTAAATATGCCCTGTTCCAACTTGGCCGATTTGGCGTAGTAGAGCTGCCAGCCGGTCAAAGGAAGTTGGTAATCACTACCCAGAAGAATCAAGGCCGCGATCCAGAGTGACATACAGATTATTTTTTTCATGCTCAATCCCATCCTGCTTTTTTATTTATTTCATCTTTGCGCGGGTCGAATTTAGCCAGCGTGGGCATGGCGCCGCTGATGATTTCGGGTCCAACGAACATTTCGACATGACCGTCGGTGTGACAAATATTGACCGCGTTTCCACCGTTATGCCGCATGCTCATGCGCGGCGTAGCGTATCCGATGTGATAACTCGAGCGTGTAAAATTATGAAACGTGCCATCGGCGAAAGCGACATACTTTGAGGCGTTGTTCAATTGACTTGCTTTATGGGGAGTGTCCACAGTGCCGAGTACGGTAGTGCTGTGGGCGTAGCTGTAGTAACGTTCCACGATACCGGGCTGCTCTACCCCGTCCTTTTTCGCCGTTGCTGTGCTGCTGGCCTCCGGACAACCGTTGATATCCATCCCGGCGCTCCATTTTTCCTGACTCGCTCCCGGGGCGATCATCGCGCGAGTTCTGGAATTGAAAGTACTCCACGGGTTGGTGGAAGAACCGGTATTCGGAGAGACATACTGCGGAACGAAATAATCATCGTAATCTCCAGCGTACAAACCGATCAACGTTCCCCATTGTTTCAGGTTCGAGGCGCAATTTATGTTGCGGGCTTTGGAGCGCGCTTTCTGCAGCGCCGGCAGCAGCATGGCGGCGAGTATCGCGATGATCGCAATCACCACCAAAAGCTCGATAAGTGTGAAATACCTCTTCATTTTCATAGGTTTACCTCCTCTAAATTTTGGAATGCCGCTTGGGAACCCGAACGCAGCCGGTTTGTTTTCAATTCCGGTTCTTGTCCTGTCTGCATCCAGTCGACGACATTGCGGGTCACCAGCGAGATGATATCCGATCGCCGGCTGAATTTAATGAATACTGCGGGAACATCGGCAGGCACTTCATCCCGGAAGTCGAGTATTTCGGTAATGATGACATGGCGGGGTCGGCACGGCAAACGCCGGTAAACATGGATACCGGAGCAGATAATCAGGTTCGAGTCATCCGCCAGAATTTGATCGGTCAGTGCGATTGGCGACGCCAGCCACATATAGCTTTCCGGGAAGGGAAACGGGAACAGTTTCAGTTCATTTTTTACATCGGTCAACAAATAACTGCGGCGGATGCCGTGCCGCTGCTCATAAGGTTCCCGCCAATAGTAGTTTTCGGCCCGGAAAACACAATGGCAGTCATAACCGTGCGGATAACCGAGGATCATATACGGCAGGCGCAATTCGGTCAGCCGGGAAGCAATATGGTCATAAGAAAGCGGAATGAGGTTGGTAATGATTCCTCCAACAATACCATTGCCGACCAGCCGGTCGAGTCGCCTGAGCTGATCTTCCTCGTTGCGGTAAGGAACGAAAAGCACCTCCATGTTTTCCTCATTAAGTGCAAAAGTCAATGCGGGAAAGAGATTGTTGAAGTAACTGGAAGGCCGTGTTTCGAAATCGGTCGCGTCCACGTTCAGCATTACCCCGACTACCAGGGAACGTTGCGAGACCATCGACCGCGCCAGCAGATTGGGGCGGTAATTCATCTCGGCGGCCACCCGCTGGATTTCTTCACGCCGCTCGGGGGTGCAGAATATCTTGCCTTCCCGGTTATTCAGAACCACGGAAACAATCGTCGGAGATACCCCGCATTGCCTGGCTATATCTTTCAATGTCACTCTTTTTTCCAAAACCGCCAACCTTTCAATTTAACGTTTAATTGAATTATACAGCCATTTCGAAAAAAGTCAATAGCCCAAAAGAAAATTTATTATGCCGGTTGCTCAGGGAAGCAGGAACGAACGCTCAAGCGCGGCTTGTGCTGCTATTGTGATTTTTGTTTTTGCCGCCTGGACTTTTTGAGCGGCTTTTTCCGGGGAATCCAGGATTTTTCGGATGATGGCCGGGGCTTGTTCAGGGTAATTCGGAGCGTCGATGTCGAGGAGCCATTCGCCCAGTCCGATATCGTCCCACATCATACTTTTCGAGCCGAACCCGGAGTGCCTGAAGACTGCGGACGGGATACCGTTTCCAAGCGCCATGACCGGTGAATGCATTTCGATGCCGAAAACACAAAGCGAATGTTTATAAACTCCCAACGCAAGTTCCGGCGCCCAGAAATTTTCCGGCAGGACACAACGGGATTTCACATCTTCCGGCAGTCTTTCGTAAAGCACTCTTTGAGCAAGGTTCATTTCGGGGATCTGTTCGGAGCAGATCAGGACTTGCAAGCCGTATTTACGCACGGCTTCGCAGATGATTTCCCGGAGCGGTGCATGGTCACGCTCCTCCATTTCTGCGTTGAATCCGGCCTTTTCGGCGTCGAAGGGTGTATTGAAAAAATCCCAACGCGGAGTATGGCGGGCTCCCGGAATACAGCAAATGAAGCCACCGGGCTTCAGCCCATACTTGGTCATGAATTCGGCGGTGCCTTCCGGGTCGATGCAATCGAAGTCGAAAACCGCGTCGGGAGCCCAACCGTGAAGCGGACAGCGCGTACCGCTCCGGGCCGCTTTTTCAGTCGAGACGGAGTCGCGGAACCAGGCGAAATCGAGGTCATCGACCAATTCGACGGCATGTGAATTCCAGCCGATGGCATATGCTCCGCAGGGCTTGCCGGTCAAGTCGCGGAAACCGCGCAACGAATTCGCCACCGACCCCGCGATACCGGAACCCGAGGAGACCAGAAAAATATCCGAACGGTTAATTTCTTCCTCCAGCTCCGGGTTCGAAGCTTTGCCGTCAAGCAGAGAACCATGCACGATTCGGATTTCCGGAAAACGTTTCCGCATCATGTCCGCAAGCGGAGCCGAAAGCGGGGCATCCGCCCAAACCGCAATGCGAATGCCTTCCGGGAGGTATTTCTGCAGCGTCACGATAGTGCCGGGAGCATGAGCCGTGGTCCCAATGTTATAATTGACCACTTCCCCATTTTTCAGCGTGCGGAAATCGCGCAGCAGAATATTTGCATATCGAAGCTTTTTCATTTCGCACATTTAGCGCAGATGCCGTTGGTATAGGGCTTGCCTTCCGCGAATTCCATGATATTATCGAGAGTTGTTTTGGCGATATTCGTCAGCGCTTCGCGGGTGAAAAACGCCTGATGGGACGTCACCAATACATTATTGAATGAAATCAGGCGCGCCAGGTCGTCGTCCTGAATCACCATGTTTGAGTGATCTTCGAAGAAATAAGCGCTTTCCTCCTCATACACGTCCAGGGCCGCCGCTCCGACATGGCCGCTTTTCAGGGCTTCGATCAGATCCGCCGCCTTGACCAATTTGCCGCGGCTGGTGTTGACCAGCATGACACCGCGTTTCATCTGCTTGATCGATTGCTTGTTAATCAGGTGCGTGGTCTCCGGCATCAATGGACAATGCAATGAAATAATGTCGGACTGCGCATATAGCTCCGGCAATTCCACGTATTTCAGGCCATTTGCTTCGGCGTATTTTTTATCGGGAAAGGCGTCGTAAGCCAGAATATTGACCCCGAATCCCTTCAGTACCTCGATGAAAGTCTTGCCGATTTTGCCGGTGCCGATCACCCCGACTGTTTTGCCGTGCAGGTCAAACCCCAACAGACCGTTCAACTGAAAATTGTTGTCTCTGACCCGCAAATAGGCACGATGGGTTTTGCGGTTCAAAGTCATAATCATAGCCAGGGCGTGCTCCGCCACCGCATAGGGCGAATACGCCGGCACCCGGACTATGGCGATATTGTCGCAGGCTTTGCGCAGATCGACATTGTTGAACCCGGCGCAACGCAGGGCGATCAGCTTGACTCCGAGTTTTTCCAGCCCTTCGATCACCGGAGCGCTGAGGTCGTCACTGACAAAGGCGCAGACTACCTGAAAGCCTTTGGCGTACCACAAGGTTCTTTCATTCAGCTTATCCGCAATGAATGAAATATTGAAACCATAATCTTTATTGGTCTTCTCGAAAAATTCGATATCATATTCTTTAGCATCAAAAAAAGCGACTTTGACATCTCCGGGCTTCATAACCAATCCTCCGTTTCCGGAAAAGATACATGCTTTTCATGAAAAATTCAAGCGTCTCCTCATCGCGAAATGCGATAAAGTTCAGTCCAGCGCGACTGCATTTTTCCGCGCGGAATCATGCGCAGAATTTTCAGCGGCGACATTCCGTCCCGCCAGGTCCATTCGGCGCCACCGCGCAACTCGCCGGAGCGATAAACCCCGAAGCGTTCGCCCGAGACCAGATCGTCAATGAAAAATTCACCATCCGGCACCTGCGAGAGTTTTTGCCGGTAGGTTCCCGGGCGATCCTGGTACATGATCGCATAATGACGGTCCAGTTCGGCATGACTCCCTTCCAGCGTCAGCGGCACCGGATTATTCTGCCGCGGATTGACCACTCCAGCCCAATCGGCGACCTTTTGCATAAAACCGGGCATTTTTTCCGGGGCATAATCGGGGGTTCCCCAAAACACCAGTACCTCGCCCTTGCCGCAGCGATGCAGCGAAAGCGCCGTCCCGCCATCGGCAAAAGCCGCCAACACCCGGCCATCCGCAACCCGGTGTCCGGGATAAATCCGGAAATAGTCCGTCTGCGGCAGCCAGCGGTACGGCCAGCGGGTGAAATACTCCGCCATGTCGGACCGCCCGGCATCGCGTTTCATACCGGCCAGCGTATAAAACGGAATGATGGAACCGGCGGGAAAAAATCCGTTGCCGTCAACAGGGCGCGCCGTGATGTTTTCACCGGAAGTTTCAAACGGGCGCTGCGGAGGCTGAATGCCAAGCGCGTTCAGCAGGGCGAATTCCTGAGTCCGCCGTTCCGGGCATTTGCTGCCGGTCATCGCCGAAATAACGGTTTTAGAGCCATTGCGAACCATCCGGGCGACCAGTTCGATATTCTCCGCGCTCATCACTTCGTCCAGCAGGTTCGGCAGGATCAACTTATATGAATCATGGGCGGTCTTGCGGAAATCTTCGTAAGTCAGTGAATCGGCTTTGAGCAACTCAAACCAGCGCCTCAGATCATCCATCCGCGGCTCGAAAACCGTCCGGTGTTTGCAGTACAGGGTATAAATATCCTGAAGGACGGCGATTTCCGGGGGCGTCCGGCTGATTTTGAGCCCATGCATCTCCTGGAGCAGCGGCAGCCAGCGCTGAAAACGGTCGAAGGCATATTCGCGGCCGTAATGCGCGGTGAGGCTCAGGTCTTCCTGGCCGAGTATCGGAAAATAATAAATATGCATGTTGGCCCCGCCCGCTCCCGCTTGCGCCAGCATAATATACGTCGTCCAATCCAGCAACCATCCCCGGTTGCCGGGGTCGCCGTAAGCGGCCCACCGGTGCGGCATGTGCGGCTCGGTAATCCAACCGATCCGTTTCTGTTCCCAAGCGGTAGTCAAGGTCCCCTCCCCGCGCAGAAAATGGTTGCCGCCATTATGAAGGTAGTCGATGGACGGCGCGCCCGAGACATCTTCAAAACCACCGGGGTCGAGGCTGTAAACGATAATCACACAGTCCTGGTCGTAGCTCCGGACCGAAGCGGCCGCGGTTTCCACCCAGTATCCGGCATCCAGATAATGCTTGAATTTGCAGAAATCGAGCCATTGCGGACGTAAATCGGGGGTCGCACCACGCTCAAAATCGGGCTGCGGCGGCATTACCTGAGCCCATTCAGCATAAGAAGTAGACCAGCGCCGGTTCAATTCACCGAGGTCGCCGGTAATATTTTTCCGGACATATTCCCTGAATGCGCGAATGGCGGCCTTTTCGTATCCCGCCACCGCGCCGCTCCACGGTTGGTCGAGGACAGCCCATTCGCCCGCGATCTCGAATATCTGGTATCCCTGAAACGCCGGATGCCGCCGGTAGCGGTCGTTGATCGCCTTCTGGGCGTTGAGAAAATTGTCGGTGTATTCCCGGTCCGCCACGGAAAAACTGCCGTAGTAGCTTTTGCCGAAATTGGTGCTGCCGTCGGAATTGCGCTGCGGCCAGTAACGCTGCCAGCGCAAAATATTGGCGCCGCTGTGATCGGCGTGGCTCAGCCGGACGGTCAGGCGGCAGCCGTAATCCCAGGCCGTATCCATAACCCGGTCGAAAAGCATGAAATCAAACACCCCCGGCAGAATTTCAAAATCGGCGGTGTCGATCATAAAAGTGACATTGCGGGTAATCTGTGAAATCGACGCTAGGGCTTCTTCAAAACGCTTTACCGCTTCGGCGGAAGAAGCGAATTTCATTTTTTTGTTGTCTTTGTAGGGTAGATATGAAACGCGGACATAGGGTTGCTTTTTGACTTCGTCGCGAGTCTGCCGCTTACCCGTGCGGCCTTGATATTCGTAACTCAAATCGCTGGTGAATCCCAACACATAATCCTGACTGTCGATGATTTTGCCATCGACTTCGGCCTCGGCTTTCAGGCAATAAGCGGCGCCCTCGGCGGGCAGCGCCAGCGGAATCGCAATATCCCGCATCCGCTCCCCGGCGAAACGAACGTTTTCCCGTCCGCTCAGGACCGCCTCGGGGTAACCGAATTTTTCGATCCGCCATTTGATGGTGTATTCAGGGTATTTGCCAGAAAAAGCCCTGACCGTAAAAGTAGCTCCCTGCCGCGTCGGATACACTCCGCGGCCATCGTGCCCGGGATTCAATCGCAGATAGCCGATCGGCGGCGGCACGGCGAGGTCTATCGGTTCGAGCTTCATATCAAGCGGATTGTTTTCCACCCATGCCCGCATGGAGGAGTCGGTCACAATTTTTCCGGCGGCATCGGTAATCTGATAACGTATCCAGTAATTGTCGTCGCCGCCCAGTTCAAAAGTGATTTTCTGCTTCGCCGAAGATGGCTTATCCGGGTCGAACTCAAGTTCCTTCACCCATTCTCTGACCGGTACCGCCTGAAATCCCCGTGTAATTTGCGCCGCGATCCGGTATTTACCGGCGGCTGTCAGCATGGAATCCGCGTAAACATACGGATGGGAATACGGAATGAGGTTTTCGCCGAGGATGTATCCGCCGAAACGGATTTTTCCTTTGAATTCATTCAGGATTTCATGCGAATGTATCGCCAGTTTGAACCCCAGGAAAGTCAATTCGCCGTCCGGCCAGGCATTGCCGTCGCCGCCGGACGCCTCAAACGAGGACGCCGCCGCGCCACCGGCCTCCGTCGCGTAAAAAGAACTGGTCTGCCAGCCGCTCCAGTTGGTGGTGCCGTTTTTCAGATGGTCTTGTTTATGCGGGGTATAACAGAATATTTCGCCGTTGGCGTCCCGCAACAGCGGCATCAGCAGAACGGCGGGCTCACGGCGGGCGGAAGGCTTCAAACCGGACGCCTCAAAAAGTATCCGTTTGATTTTCGCATCGAGTTTCAAGGGATTTTTCAGCAACAGTTCGGCGGTTCCCCGCATGAATGAATTATTGGCGGACTGATACGGCTGATCCACTTTCATGACATAATCCAGCTCCAGCACGCCGTCATTCATCCGCAAAGCGACTTGGTCGCCCGGCCGGTGTTCCAATTTCCACTCATCGGCTCCGGCAATCAGGGAAGCCAACAGGCAGCAAATGATATACCTCAGCTTCATCTTTCCTCGCTTTCGGGGGCGATAACCCCGGATGAATAAATCATATGTTGGAATTCCACCGGCGACAGCACCGGATAACGTCCTTTGCCACCGGCAATGACTTTGCCGTTGCGCGAAAGCGAAAACTCAGGCACGAATTGTTTGTCCTGCGGCATGGGAACTTTGAACGAGGTAATACCGGCGAGAGCCTGCCGGGTGTGTTTTTCGCCATTGACCGTAATGCTCAATTCGCCGGGAGCGGTCAGGAACGCCAGCAGTTCGATTTCGTTTTGGGCCTGGCCTTGCAGGAATTTCCATTTGGTTCCCTTGGCCGGTTCGGCTTCCGAATGGTTGCGCCGGTAGAAATAATACAGCCGGTCACGGACGATTTCCGGTTGCTGTCCGGTCTTGAACCATTGGATGTAATAAGCGTTCAGGTCGAATGGCACAAAGCCGATAAATGTGGAGGGCGCCATGGGTGTTTCGGTATAATCCGACCAGGTATTCAAAAAAGCCCAGTCCGCGCCGTCGCCAATCGCCTGCCGCCACATATTGCGCAACAAACCGCTGTTTTCCGCCTCCCACAATCCGCAATTGCGGGTCCGGACATCCTGCGCGGCAATGGGGAAAACCACCACTTCCGTCAGCTTCCGGGCACTGGACACCCAATTGTAATCACAAACCTGCCGCGGCCCCCATTGCGCCATGCCGTAACAGATATCGGAAAATTCCTTCAGTTTGCCGTGGGAATTAAACTGTGCCACCAACACCGCCGGATAGCCGTTTTTCGCCATGATCGCCAATACTTCGCGCCACCATTCCGGGGTCCGTCTTTCGGTATACCACATGCTCCAGACCCTTCGGCCGTCGTCCTGCCTCAGGGTCGCGGGGTGACGGGCAATGCGTTTCACCACTTCCGAATTTGCATATTCTTCCGGGGTGGTCATGCGCTTCTTTCCATCTGCTTCCTCGACCTGTCCGCAGTAAACCGCCGGCAGAATTTTAAAGGTCGGATCGACTTCGTGCGCGGCATCCATCAAACTGAACGAGTTTTCGGTAAACCAGGAAGTACCGTCGGCTTTAACCGAAACCGCATGAAAATCAGCAAAAAAGCCATCGAGTCCCTGTTGAATGCCCAGCCGAACCTCCTCCGCCATCGCCAGTTTGATCTCGTCGCGCCGGCTCAGGGACGGTTGCCGCATGGGCGGACGCGGAAACGGCCGCATCAGCATTTCGCTGCCGGCTTTGCTCCGGCTCTGCTTGGTCAGCGAAGGATTGAGAACGGTCCGGGTATACCACGACAATCCGGGGTCTTCGTTGCCGAAACTCGAGGTGTAAATATAATAATATGCATAAACCTTATGTTTGCTTTTCAACAGTTCCGTCCGCGGCAATTGATCGAAAGCGAACCAGTTGTTGCGCGGCGCGTCAACCATTCCCCCCATGCAAACGTTATCCAAAGCCCAACTGCCGGTCGCCGCATCGGGGCCGTTGCTGAAAAACGCCACCCGGCAGTATTCCGGCGGCGCGTCGAATTTGACCTCGCCATTGAATACCAGTTTGCTGTTCTTGACCTTGGCACTGGAACGGTCCAACCGCATGTTAGTGACATCCGTCATGAACAGGAAAGCCGTGTCGCCCTCGACGGTAATGCCGAGATGGTACCATAAGTCCGGCTTCAACTCCGCCATGCCGTTTAGCTTTCCCCCCTGCCCCAGATGCAAAGTCAAGCCCTTGCCGTCGGTTCCGCCGTCCAGCACGCAAACGAAATCCAGCTCGTTCCCACTGTATTTGAAGTCGAAACCGAGATACAATTTACCGTTCGGCGGCGGCCGGAAACCATATTCGGCGCCGACTCCCTTCCCCGCTGTCGCCGTAGCATCTTCCAGCAACAGCCCTTTGCCGGAAACTTTATTTTCGGCGAAAGGGGTTTCCGCGGCAGCCGAAAGCTGAAGTTTGATTCCCTCCGCCTCGCCGCCGAGACGCCGCCACGGATGCGGCGGAAAAGTATTTTCCTGATATTCGTCGAAACGATCCACCGGCAACTCGTCCACCGAACGCAAACCTCCGGCGGCAAGCACCGTTGCAGACACGAGGCAATACACAAATATAAATCTCAACATATTTGATCCTGGTTTTATGATATTTTACGCTTAAATCGCACTGAAACGGTTAGCATGAACACCAGTATTCGCCTTGGCCCAACTGGTGAACTCGACAGCATGGGCATTTTCCGCATGACCGTCCACCAGTGAAATATTGATGGTCAACTGGTGACGCAGAAAATATGAAAATTGTCCGATGGCGACTTCGGTCGGCGCTACCGAGACATCCGGCCGCAGATAAATATTACCGTTATTACTGGAGCTGCTGGTGGTGAGCTCCTCAAGGGTTTTTCCGTCGCGGGTGTCCGCCGAATAAATCAACCGGCTCGGATACTTGAATTTCGAGATTTTGTGGATACGCGCCGTCGCATCGGTGGCGCTCACCCGCCCCAGGAAAGCCCAGCCGTTAATGCCGATGCTGGCCCGAAGCCGAAAGTTGGTCGAAGCCTGGGTCGAATCATAAAGCACCTGCAGAGATTTATTCGGATCGCCGACACTCGGGCATCCCCACAGGTTCAGCCGTTTGTTCAAGTACGGGCTCAGCCCCTTGAACCAGGTCGCCGAAGCAGTAGCCGGGGGAATCGCCGTGGCGGTAAAATCGTCGCTATCGTCCGTATACATATGATGCGCTCCGGTAATCTGTTTCTGCTGGCTCAAGCAGGAGATGGAGCGGGATTTCTCCCGGGCTTTGCTCAACGCGGGCAACAGCATCGCCGCCAGTACCGCGATTATCGCGATCACAACCAGGAGTTCAATGAGTGTAAAATACCGTTTGCACATAAATATCCTCCTCAGGATTTTGTATTTTCAATATTCCGATTCATATTTGCCGTTGATTATTTTACACGGCGGCGGCACCCCGCGGTAATATTCGTCGCCGATCTCCACCACCGCGTTGAGAATATCCCTGGTGTCGTAACCGACCCGCTTGACCGGCAGTACCGTTTCACTGCGTTCCGGAAAGTTGCAATGACAGATCAACTGCAGTTCATCCGGCACCCGGACTCCGGTTTCGATCAATGCCGTTTGGACCAGGGTAATCAAGTTGTCGTCGGTGATATACAGACATTCCGGACGGTCTTTCTTCGGCAGCGCCATCAACAGTCGGACCAGATTGCAGACCCCGGCGATATAACGTTCCGGGGCGGCCAAACACCATTCCGGACGGGTTTTCAAACCATACGCATCGGCAATCTCCGGGAAATGGGTCGCCAATTTCTGCTCGCCTTTGGAGATCATCGCTATTTTCCGGATATTCTTCGAACGGGCATATTCCATGACTTTCCGCAAACATGACGTGGCATCCAGTTGGATATAGAAAGAATTCCGTCCCGACGGCAGTTTATGGGTAAATATTGCCGGGATCTCCGGGTAATCGTGCTGTATTTTCATGACCAGCGCATCGGTATCGCGCAACATGAAATAAATCCCGGCAATCATCCGGCGCTCCAGCAGATCGAGCAGATGCCGGGTTTCCGGTTTTTCCAGATTGGAGCTCTGAAAAAATTTGAATTGCCGGCCGGAATTTTCGCGGTTCAGCATCTGAGTCTCGTGATATAGAGCCGACCAATACTTGTTGGTACTGATATCATCCTCGCTGACCAGGGCAAAATGATCCCGGCAGGGCAACGAGGCCGCCGGGTAAATCCCCTGCCGCTCTACACTGACGATATAACCGTCCTGCTTCAGTTGGTTCAATGCGTGATGCAATGTCACCCGACTGGCGTCGAACATCTTTTCCAATTCATCATAAGTCGGCAACAGACCATTGCGGCACAATTCGCCGCTGATCAGCTGGTCTTTAAAAATATCGACCAACTGTTGACGCTTCATTCTCGGTTTCAGTTCCACCATACCCAAACACACCTTGTTATACCAAATAAACATTCTGTTATATTTAACCACCATTGATTAGTATAACACGAGCGTTAAAAAAATCAATACCTTCTTTGTAGAAATCAAGAATTTATTTGTGAAGCAATAGGTCTGTTATTCAAATGAGAAAATTTTCCAGAAAAATAAGTCAAGACTAATTGTATTTATCAAAAAGACTATTATATTAGTTGATATTGACGCCAAATTGAGCGTCTTTTTTTAAAGAACAAAAGTTAGACATGACTAAATTAATTTTCAAAGATCCGCAAATTTGCGAAAGCCACCGAAAAGAACTGCTCCGCTTTCTGCTGTTGAAAACCGCGGCTGTCCGCAGCGGCGTCAAGCCGGGGGAATTGCTCCGGATTCAGCATTGTTATCAGGGACGGAACAGCGAAGGTTTTCAGTTTTGTCTCTACCGGAAGGATATTCTCGAGATCTTAAAACTCGACTATATCGAGCTGCGCGACGATCCGCAAAGTTCGCTCGTCCTTTTTTATCACCGGGAAACTTTGTCTTCAACCCTGGCTTTGCCGGAGAACCGGATCGTGTTGAATCAGTTCGGTTATCCGCAAGGTGATTCGCCGGAAAGTTTTTTGAAGCTTTTGCAAGAGCGTTTTACCCGGGAAAGCCTCCCGCATGAAGTGGGAGTATTCATCGGATACCCAGCCAAAGACGTGATCGGTTTTATCAACAAATTGCCCAAAACCCCGATCCATAAAGGTGATTGGCAGGTTTTCGGCGACGCAGGAGAATCGTTGGCCCGCATGAATCTTTACCGTCACGCCGAGCAGATCGCCAGGAGCATTTTCGACGCCTGCGACGATTTGCAGACGTTTTTCAACCATATATCCAGCTTAAATATCACCAGAAGGAACATTGCAAATGGATAAAGTCAAAGTTATTTATGGAAGTACCACCGGCAACACCGAAACCGCGGCCCAACAAATTGCCGGGGCATTCGGTGTCGCAGCAATCAATATCGCCAATGCGAAAGCCGATGATTTTCTGGCCGATCTGCTGATTCTCGGCAGTTCGACCTGGGGGCTGGGCGAACTTCAGGACGACTGGATATCCGGAGTTGCCTATTTGTCCAAAGCCGACCTTACCGGTAAAAAAGTCGCGGTATTCGGCACCGGCGACCAGTCCGGATTTGCCGATACCTTTGTCGATGCCCTCGGCATTATCGCCGGTGTAGCCAAATCACGCGGCGCCGAAATCGTCGGCGAAACCTCCACCGAAGGCTACACCCATTCCGGCTCCGCCGCCGAGTCGGACGGCAAATTCTGCGGCCTGGCGCTTGATGACAACAACGAACCGGAAAAAACTCCGGCCCGCATCGCAGCCTGGGTTGCCGCCCTAAAGCAGTAACTCCCGCTCCATCAAAGACCTCCTGCCGGTTTTTACCAGTAAACAGAAGCGACTGCTCACCGCTTTCTGTGGTAGAAACCGGCATATTTTTACTATCGACAAAGTTTTGCAAAAAAATACGAATCCGCAGGCGAAATTTCAGTAAGTTATGTTATATTAAAAGCTTAATTGACAATCAACTCATCAGGAATATTTATTATGAGCATGTTCAGAACACATAAATGCGGCGAATTGCGTAAAAGCAACGTCGGCGAAACCGTTAAGATTGCCGGATGGGTGCACAGCGTGCGCGACCATGGCGGCGTGATTTTTATCGACCTCCGCGATCATTACGGACTGACCCAGGTCGTGGTCAATCCGGAGAAGGCTTTCCATCAGTCGCTGGACCGCTGGCGGGTGGAAACGGTGATCTCCTTCACCGGTAAACTGATCGCGCGTGCCGAAGAAAATGTCAATCCCAAGATTCCGACCGGTGAAGTCGAGTTGGTAGCGGACGAAATGGAAATCCTCGGCGAAGCGGAAGTCATTCCGTTCCAAGTGGCGAAAGACGATATGGCTCCGGAAGCCATGCGCCTGAAATACCGTTTCCTGGACTTGCGCCGCGAAAAACTGCAGAAAAACATCGTTCTCCGCTCGAATGTCATTGCCGCCATTCGCAAATATATGTGGGCCAATGGCTTCAACGAATTCCAGACTCCGATTCTCACGGCCAGTTCTCCGGAAGGCGCCCGTGACTATCTGGTGCCCAGCCGTCTGCATCCCGGCAAATTCTATGCGTTGCCACAGGCCCCGCAGCAGTTCAAACAGCTGCTGATGGTATCCGGTTTCGACCGTTATTTCCAGATTGCCCCGTGCTTCCGCGACGAAGACGCCCGCGCCGACCGTTCGCCGGGTGAATTCTACCAGTTGGACCTGGAAATGAGTTTCGTCGAACAGGAAGATATTTTCAAGCTGGTTGAAGGCCTGATGCACCAGCTCTTTACCGGATTCAGCACCAAGAAAGTCGACTCCACCCCATTTGTCCGGATTCCGTACCGTGAATCCATGCGCCGTTTCGGCAGCGACAAGCCGGACTTGCGCAACCCGTTGGAAATGGTTGACGTAAGCAATGTTTTCGCCGGTTGCGATTTCAAGGCGTTTGCCGAAACCGTGGCCCGCGGCGGCGTGGTTCGCGCCATCAAGGTGCCGCAAGTTGCCGACAAATCCCGTAAGTTCTTCGACGATATGATCAAATACGCTCAGGACCATGGTGCCAAAGGTATGGCCTACATCGTCTGGACCGGCGGCGAAGAAAAGAGCCCGATCGTCAAATTCCTGCAGCGCGAGCAGATCGATAAACTCAAGGAAATCGGCGGAGTCCAGGATGGCGACGCCATGTTCTTCCTGGCCGATAAAGACAAAATGGTCGAAAGCATCGGCGGCGCGGTCATCCCGGAACTGGGACGCCAGCTCAATCTGATCGACAAAGATACCTTCAAATTCTGCTGGATCGTCGATTTCCCGATGTTCGAACTGGACGAAGAAACCGGCGCAGTCGGTTTCAGCCACAACCCGTTTTCCATGCCGCAAGGCGGAATGGAAGCCCTGAAGACTCAAAACCCGCTCGATATTCTGGCCTATCAGTACGATATCGTCTGCAACGGCATCGAGCTTTCCAGCGGTGCCATTCGTAACCATCAGCCGGAAGTCATGTACAAGGCGTTTGAAATCGCCGGTTATGACAAAAGCGTGGTCGATGATAAATTCGGCGGTATGATCAGCGCCTTCAAACTCGGAGCGCCTCCTCACGGCGGTATCGCTCCCGGTGTCGATCGTATCGTCATGCTGCTGGCGGACGAGCCCAATATCCGCGAAGTGATCGCCTTCCCGTTCAACCAGCAGGCTCAGGACCTGATGATGAACGCTCCGGCGGAAGTCACACCCAAGCAGCTCCGCGAACTGCATCTGAAAGTCGTTATGCCCGAAAAGCATCACCAGAACTAATCAAATCAACCAGGAGTGGAAGAGATGAAAGCATTGAAGATTTTCGCCATGATCATGGTTTTCGGAATCGCCGTGGGGGCGGCAGCCGACAACCTGGAAAAGTACATGCCGGCCGACGCGAACACCGCCGCCCGGCTCAAACCGCGCAAGCTCTTTGATCTGCCGCTTTTCAAAGACCAGGACAAAAACAGCGATGTCAGCCGCGCACGTGCGATCATTGAAAAGCTCAATCTCACCGGCAGCGGACTGCCGACAACCGCACTCCTGGTTCACTCTCCCAAATATAAGAACCCCACGATCATTTCCCCGGTTACTTATACTCCGGTGCAACTCGGCGGCAACCTGGCCAAACTGAATCAGGAATTTCCCAATATCACCTATTCAGAGCTCAACAACGCCAACAATACCGGGTACAAGGTGGTATTTTCCCTCGAAAACGAAAGACTCACCATCTACATCAATTATCTGGAAAATGAAGTGATTTCGCTGGGTACGGACGGCTCGATTCCTCCGGTCGAACTCAAAGCCGGAGAACTTCCCAATCCGTTGCTGCCGCTGCTGAAGAACATCGCGGACAAAGAAGTTGTCCGGATCGTCAGCCTCTCTCCGAAAGTGCCTCAACAGATGGGAGGGCTCGATTTGCAGAATCTGACCCTGAGCGTCTTTGAGACCAGCAATCAGGAGACCGCGTTTGAAGCCAAGGGCGAACTCGAATTCGACAAACCGGAAAGCGCTTTGCGGACCGCCACCATGCTCCAGATGTTTCTTGGACTCGGCCTGATGCAACTTGCCGGCGACGGCCAGCTCATCGAGCAGACTTCGCAGGACATCAAATTCCGCGCCGCCGGCAACAAAACAGTCATGGATGCGAAAATCAGCGTCAAGTTGATCAATACGCTCAAAGATACTCTGGGGCAAAGCATCTATTTCAATTCCAAACCCCGGGCGGCCGTTCAACAGCCATAATAAACAATTAACCGGAGACGATTATGTCGAAGATCAGGGTGTTGATTTTACTGACAATGCTGGTATTCTCAGGCGGGTGCGGTTTATTCAATGGCGCCACGCGGGTACCGGTGGGAGTATGCATTCCCTTAAGCGGCGAATATGCCCAATACGGAACCATGTTGCTCGCCGGCATCAAACTGAAATGCGATGAAATCAATGCGAGCGGCGGAGTCGACGGTAAACAGATCCGCCTGATCGTCAAAGACTCCGAGAGCACCAACCAGGGAGCGGCCGAGGCGGCTGATTCTCTGGCTTCGTGGCATGAAGTGCCGGTGATTATCGGCGCTTACAGTTCGATCAACACCTTTGCCATGCGTCCGGAAGCGGAAAAATACAAGGTACCGGTCATCACTCCGACCGGCACCGCCGACATACTTACCCTCCGCAATCCTTATATTTTCCGCGCCACCTTTACCGACTCGGTTCAAGGCAAGGCCATCGGCATGTACGCCTATCTCCGCGAAGGACTCCGCAATATCGGCATTCTGGTGGATGCCGATGAAAACGGCAGCCAGAGCCGTTATCTGGGCCAGGCCGCCAAGGAAGCATTTATCGAATGCGGCGGCCAGGTTTCGGCGTATGAGGGGTATTATTCCTACGAGATTTCCTTTACCCGCCAGATTAGCCAGATGATAAAGCTCAATGTCGACGGCATATTTATCCCCGCCACCCAGGTCGCCGAGGCGGCGCGTTTCATCCGGGAAGCCCGGATGTTGGGTTACCAGGGGATAATTTTCGGCAGCGACGGCTGGGATGAAGAGGATATTTACACGAAATGCGGCCCGACGCCGGGCAAATGTTTCTATTTTGGAATGTTTTCGGCGGATTATAACCGGCTTGACGTCCAGGCATTTGTAACTCAGATTTTCGAGGCGACCGGCAGAATCGCCGCCACCTGTGAAGCCCAGGGTTACGATACGATGGGACTGGTGGCGGACGCCATCCGCCGCGGCGGCAATGAGCCCGCGGGCATCATGGCGGCCCTGGCGGAAACGAAAAATTATCCGGGAGTCGGCGGCACGATTACCATCATGCCCGACCGAAATACCGATAAGCAGATATTTGTCAAAGAGATACAAGTTGACAACGACGGCTCTGTCAGTTCCCGGTTAATGTCCATAATCAGTCCATTCGATGTAAGGAAAATTTACGATGTACCTCGTCAAAAAAGTAACTGATGTACCGGCCCTCAATTCCGAGTGGAACGGTCCCGGCTGGAATTCCGCCAATGTCCTGAATATTGCCATAGTTCGCCCGGAAAGCAGCGATCATCATCCGACGGTCGAGTGCAAGCTCCTCCATGACGGCCGGACTATTTACGGCATGTATCGAGTTCAGGACCGTTATGTTCGCGCAGTGGCTGAGAAATACAACGATTCGGTATGCTGCGACAGTTGCGTCGAATTTTTCGTGGAGCCCGCCGGCGGCCGCGGTTACCTGAACTTCGAGTTCAGCGGCAACGGCACTCTGCTGCTTTATCATGTCCGCGACCATCGCCGCGGCGAAAAAGGCTTTGCCGATTACAATGCCGTACCGGAAGCTTTGGTCAAAGGTATGGAAATTTTCACCACTCTGCCCCAAAAAGTCGAGCCGGAAATCACCGAACCGACAACCTGGCGCCTGAGCTTCAAGCTGCCGCTGGCAGTGTTTGAAGACGAAATGAAAGCCGATTTCGGCAATCTGAGCGGCCAGGAATGGCGCGCCAATTTCTACAAATGCGCCGACAAGACCTCTCATCCGCACTGGATCAGCTGGCAGCCGGTAACGGTGAAGAATTTCCATTTGCCCGAATGCTTCGCCCCGATTAAGTTCGAGTAAAGCCATGTATACAGTCAAAAAATGTTCGACGCCGCCAAACCTGGCGGCGGAGTGGAATTCCTTGGACTGGCAGCAGGCGGAAACCCTCGAAATCATGACTCCGCCCCAAGATTGTGAATATGAACATAAACCCCGGACTCAGTGCCGTCTGCTGCATGACGGCGGCAATATCTACGGCCTGTTCCAGGTGGAAGACCGCTATGTCTACTGCGTCACGACCCGGTTGAACGATCAGGTTTGCCGCGACAGCTGCGTCGAGATATTCATCGAGCCGCCCGGCGGCAACGGGTATTTCAACTTTGAGTTCAGCGGCAACGGCAATATGCTGCTGTACCATATCCGCAACGCTGAACGCGGCGATAATGGATTCAAGGATTACAATAAGTCCACTCCCGAGGATGTCGCCGGAATGGAAATTTTCCACACGCTCCCCAAGATCGTGAATCCGGAAATCACCGAACCGACAACCTGGCGGTTGGGATTCAAAATTCCGCTGTCTCTTTTTGCCGGAATGCTCGGATCGACTCCGCCTTTATCCGGCAGCGTCTGGCGCGGGAATCTTTATAAATGCGGCAGCAGTACTTCACAGCCGCACCTCTATACCTGGCAGCCGATCGTAATCAGGAATTTCCATCAGCCGGACCTGTTCGGCGAAATTACTTTTGAGTAGATTCCTTGAAGTATTCCATCAGGCCGTCGTAGCCGTTTTTGGCGACATAAGCGGCAATCATCCGAAACCCGTCTCCGTAAACCGGATCCGGGTTTTTCTCTATCCGCAGATTCAGATATTCCTGTCCGGCAATCTTGTTGTACGAGTAAGAAACATATTCCGCCCAGCCTTCACGGATTTTCAAATCCGGAATCCGCGGATAATACATCTGCATCCAGTCATGAGCCAGCTCATGGGCAAACACTTCGCTCAACTTGTCCTCGGTCATACCATAAAGAAAGTAGATGGCATATCGCTCGTTGGTGCGGTATTTTTCCTCTTGCGCTTTTTGCCACGGAAGTTTAAAAGATTGAGTTTTGGTGACTTCCGTAAAGGTGTAGCTATAGAGCCCGAGTTCCTGGCCGGGACTGCCGGTATGGCCGGAACGCCGTTCCAATTCCTGGAGTCCGATCATATGCAGATTGATATTGCGGTCGGTGCTTAGTTTCAGGTCGTCCTTCAGGCGGAGGCGCACCTCCTTGAATATCCGCTGAGCCACATTGGCATCAAATACCGCCCTGGCATTGCACTGCGGACAGATATTGCGGCCGTCTTCGAGCTTGATGCAATCATTGGGCAGACGACAATTAAAACAGGGCGGTTTGGCCGCACACTCTTTGCAATATACTTTGGATGGGTCTTCGGTAATCTGCATTCCCTCGCGGAAATGCTTGCCGCACAATTTGCATACCGGCAGGGTTTGTTCGAAACACTTTTCCGAACAATAAGATTTTCCCTTGGCGGACATATATCTGCCGGTAATTTTTTTGCCGCACTGGGCGCAATCCAACGCCACCGCTCCTATCCCAATCAACAAGAACAATATGCAGATAATCCGCTTCATTGTCTTACCGCAGTTTCAACGTTGCCAATCCCAGCATGGCAAAAATTCCCGCCAGAATCCAGAAACGGACGACAATCTGGGTTTCAGTCCAGCCGAGTCTCTCGAAATGATGATGAATCGGCGTACAAAGAAAAACCCGCTTGCCGGTCTTTTTGAATACCGCCACCTGAATCATAACCGACACGGCCTCCATAACGAATACTCCGCCGACAACCGCCAGGACAATTTCCTGTTTGACAAACACCGCGATCAAGCCCAGGATGCCTCCCAGCGCCAGACTCCCGGTGTCGCCCATGAACATCGAAGCCGGATGGCAGTTCCACCAG
>JAVBRM010000138.1:0-15148 GCA_031548025.1 Victivallaceae bacterium
ATCCCAGGAATCCGCCATGGAGCACCAGCGTATGCTCACTTACCGCAGCCCCGATAAACGCCGGACCTGGCTGTTTCAATTCTTCGATACAGAGGGCGAACAGAAGCATGTGACGTTGAAATCGTTCCGGGCGGACGGTACGCTGGAGTGGGATATCATCGCCGATACTTCCAGCTATTCGCCCAAAAAAGGGTGGCATTTTAAAAATGTCAGCGTAACCCCTTACAGCCGCGACGGCCTGATGCCGCGAAACACCGAAAAAAAGAAGGAAATGAATTTCTCCACCCGAGATATTACCGAGACTCCCATCGATATCATGAACGCCGTCAAGGATGAAGACGAGCTCCCGATCTGGGTGATCTGGGATATTCTGCAAAAAACCAAAAATATGGCCGACCGCTGCCGCGCCATTTACGAAACCGTGCTCTGGTACCGGATCGCTTTCCCATGGTCATGCTTCCTGGCGGTATTCCTCGGAATCCCGTTGGCGACTAAAAACGAACGTTCCGGCATTATGATGGCCGTCATCATGGCGGTGGTGATTATCGTGGTTTACTATGTAGTTTCCATGGGGTTCCTCATGATGGGCAAGCAAGGCATTTTAAATCCGTTTATCGCCGGTATGCTGCCGACGATGGGATTTATCGCTTTCGGCTGGTACAACGTGATCAAAAGCCGTATATAAGGAGGGCGAATCATGACATTTTCCTTTAACGACGAACAGAAAAAATCAATTCTCAAATACGTCCGCGAGTGCATTGAAGCCGTTTTCGACAAGAATATCAAACCCAAGCTCGACGATATGGGTGGCATGCTCAGCCAGACCGGAGCTTGTTTCGTCACTCTGGAAACCGTCCCGGGACATCATCTCCGGGGTTGTATCGGCAACATCGTCGCGGTCGAACCGCTGAATAAAAACCTGGCCCGCAATGCCGTCAATGCCGCGTTTCACGATCCCCGCTTTCCTTCGCTGGAATCGCACGAGCTTGATGAAATCGAAATCGATGTTTCGGTGCTGACCCCAATGGAAAGGATCAGCGGACCGTCCGATTTCATCGTCGGCGAACACGGCATCGTCATGGAGTGCATGGGACGCCACGCGGTATTTCTGCCCCAGGTGGCTCCCGAACAGGGTTGGAACCGCGAAGCCACGCTGGCACATTTGAGCCAGAAAGCCGGCCTGCCGCAGAATGCCTGGCAGCGTCCGGACGCCAAATTCCAGGTCTTTACCGCAATTGTTTTCAGCGAAAAGGATTTCCGCTAATTGCCGATCCGTATTGATAATCTTCAAATCTGCATTAACGCGTTTCCGGCGGACGCCCCGGAAGTCGAGTCTTTGCTGAAACCCCATATTATCCGCCATTCCGGACTGAAATCCGACGAAATCGCCAGTTATCAGGTCATTTCAAAAAGCATCGACGCCAGGCGCAAGCCGCCTTCACTGATCTATTCACTGCAGGTGAATCTCCCCGGCGATGCCGTCCCGAAAAACGAACCTTTTGTCATCCCGGAGAACCACAATCAGCTGCTTCATCCGGTAATCGTCGGCACCGGCCCCGCCGGATTGCTGGCCGCCTGGGTACTGGCCGCCGCCGGCTGCAAACCGTTGATTCTCGACCGGGGATTCGACGTCGAAACCCGCGCCGCCGATATCGCCCGCTTTCGCGCTACCCGCGACTTCAACCCGGAAAGCAACTATCTTTTCGGCGAAGGCGGAGCCGGGACTTTTTCCGACGGCAAACTTTACACCCGAACCAAAGATCCCCTGATTCAACATATTCTGGAATTATTCGTCAAAGCCGGTGCGCCCCCGGAAATTCTTTATCTGAAAAGGCCCCATATCGGTTCTGATTTACTGCCGGGCATGATCGGCAACATTCGCCGCCAGATCATCGCCATGGGCGGGACTTTCCGCTTCGGCTGCGGCGTCAAATCCATCATCCTCGAGGACGGCAAATGCCGCGGCGTGATTACCGCCGATGGCGAAAAAATCTCCGCTCCGGCGGTCCTGCTGGCCTGCGGCCTCGGCGGCCGGGAACTGACTCAGGAGCTGCTCCGCCTCGGCGCGCCGTTTCAGCAGAAAGGATTCCAGATCGGCTGCCGCATCGAGCATCGCCAGGAAATGATGGACCGCAATCAATACGGTCTGAAAAAACGCCCGGCGTTTCTGGGCGCGTCCGAATACAATTTCGTCAGCCGCCCCCCGGAGTCGAAACATCTGAAAAATATCTCTACTTTCTGCATGTGCCCCGGTGGCGAAATCGTTCCTTCGGGAGCCTTTGCCGGGCAACTTTCGACCAACGGCATGAGCCCCTACCATCGCGACGGTCAATATGCCAACTCTTGTTTGATCGCCACTTGCGATCCCGAAGAATTCGCCACCGTCGAAGCCGCGTTCAAATTCCTGACCGCCCTCGAATCGAAAACCTTCGCCATGGGTGGCGGCGATTACACGGCCCCAGCCCAGTCCGCCGCGGCATTCGCCCGCCGCGAAACCTTCCTGAAGTCCAACGAAGGAAGCTATTGCTTTGGTCTGAAACCCGCGCCATTGCACGAACTGCTGCCGCGCCGCGAAGCCGATTCCATAGCCGAAGCCATCGTTCATTTCGAAAAACTGTGTCCCGGCTTCATGCGCTACGGCACGTTGACCGGGGTTGAAACCTTCGTTTCCAGCCCGGTGCGCTTCCAGCGGGAAAGCCTCTTTCCCGGCCTGTACATGGCCGGAGAGGGCGCCGGTTTCGCCGGCGGCATCATCTCCGCCGCCGTCGACGGCCTCCGCACCGCTCTCCAAATTATCAGTACTTGTTCATAAATTCGAAATCGGAGAGTTGCAGACGTCGGTTGAAATCTTCCGGGCGAATCAAGTTGCCGAGTTCCGGGCATGGGGGAAACCAGTGTGATTCTCTGGCGGCGGCCGCCAGCGGCGCATCTACGCTGTCGCACAGCATTTTATAGTAGACATCGGCGTCTTTGGGCGCTCGCGGCTTGATGGTTTCCCCCGCCGCCCACAAAGAGGCACTACGGAGATTCGGGTCGGCGGCCAGCATCGCCGCCCGGGCAAACATATCCGAGGCTATCCACCGATAATGAAAACGCCTGCCTACCTCTGCGGTTTGCCGTTCCGGAGTCGATTTCTTTCGCCAATTGTCCGTCGGCATCTCGTACCTTCCCTCCATGATGAAGTTATCCGGGTATGTTTCGGTACCGCGCAGTTCCATGCCTTTGCGAAACATCAACCGCCCCTGCTCAAAAAGGGCCAGTGCCCGTTCATTTGGTGTCTTGCCCGGATCATTTGCCTGGACGCTCAAATCAACATAAAGTTGATACAGCCCTTTCATTTTTTCGGGAAACCATGCTCCGGCTTCCGCCACCTTGTTCTCGCGCATCAGCCGCCGCGCCAGCAGATAACGTAGCGGGCTATCTGCTTTCGTATGATTGGTGCAATATTCGATCAGGTCTTTGGTTTTCACATATTCTTCCGCCACCACCGCGGCATCGTTCCAACTCTCCGCCTCCATAAACGCATGGAACGCTTCCAGAAAATCGGACTGTTCCACCAGAATCGTCCCCAACACTCCCTTGACCTCCTGTTTAAAGGAGAGAGTGCGGTCATCCCAATCCTTGCCATATTCGCTGAACCAGTATTGAGTGCGGAATTTTACCGTATCGCTCTCCCGGTAAATTTCCAACCAGCGGGCGAGCTTTTCCGCCGCGACTTTGGTGTTTCCCTCTCTTTTGGCGAAACGCGCCTCCAGATACAGCTTGATCAGCGAGTCGTCCGGAACAAATTCCAGCAGCTTCCGGCAGCCTTCGAGATTTCCGCCGAAATACTGTACAGCCGCAAGCCGCTCCGCGACATATATTTTCGTATTTTTATCGATCTTGTCCAAGACCTTCCAGGAGTCATCGCCGGACATCAGGTACAATTCCAGAAAAAACGGATTCTTTTCGCCAATTTCCTTACCTATCTTCCGGGCCAATTTATACAAGCCGAAGGAACTGACATTGTCATTATTGGCCAATGCTATGGCATGGTATTTCAGCCTCTTCTCCGGATCGGACACATTCTGAAAATTGGTGATATAACTTCGTTTGGCCAGCTCGGTAGAATCGGCGAAGTCATCATCCGAAACGGCTTTTCGCAATTTCTGATAATACCCGAACGCCTCGTCGGCATCCCGTTTCAAAGCCAGGTTGCCGAGCATATAATACACCCATGTGGTACGATACCGCCGTTGCTTTGCCGGCAGTTCCAACAATTCTTTCCAGTATTTCGGGAAATACACCTCGTTTTCGCCGGACATTTCCGCGTAACCGGCTGAATACAGATAAAATTCCCGCAAATTCTCCGGCACCTCCGGTATCGACGCTGGCACCACTCCGTTGCGGCAAGCCGCGTCGAACTCGAGGTATTGCGCCCGATACGGATTGTCGCCGAAATCAATGGACGTGGCCTCACTGGTACTCATCCTGTCGCTCTTGCAGAAATTGCCGGCCATTGCCTCCGGATAATACTGATTCACCAGCAGCCTGAGATCATACCTGAGGTTCAAACTGATTATTCGAGGTTCGTCTTCCGCCAGATACGACACCGGGAAATATGGCCCGCAAGCAGAAGCCCCGACCATAAACCCAAACGCCAATAAAATAATTATTCTTCTCATTCTTGTATGTTTTCCTCTGTTTTGAGAAGTTGTGATTTTTTTACCAGAAATGTCCCTATCCGCATCGCCTGCCCGCAACCGGGAAACGGCACTTCCAGCCGTTCCGGTAATACCGCGAATCCCCGGTTTGCCGAAACATTCCGCACGCCCGGCGGGAGTTCGAATTCGCCGGTTTTACTCCGCCATTGCAATGACACCGTTACCGGCCCCGAACGCAATTGATTACGCATAGTCATCCATATTTCCAGCGCATTTTCGGCCACTTGCCGGTACTCAAACGAGCAGGACGGCTCCGGCAATTCCCCGCGCTCCAACTGCCGCAGTACCTCCAGATCATAGCAAAGCCGGTCCCCGGCCACCGGCAAACGGAACCAGATCACATCCAGGTTTTCGGCTAACAGCTCCCGCAATAAGTTCAGCTCGGGCGCGGCCAGCCGTCCGTGATACTTCCCCGGCGGCGGCTCCGCGCCCTCAGCGCTCAAGGTTACAAATTTTCCGCTGTCTTTGTCGAACCATAACATATATGCATAGGACGGCAACGCCAGCTTAAAGCGATAAGGCAGCTTTCGCGCTCTCCCGATAGCCTCCCTGGCGACCTGGGCATCAATCAGAAAATATCGATCGTCAATATGCTTGGGGGCTTCCAATCCGTGAAGTTGTAGGACATAATAATCCACCAGCTTCGCCACTTCCGAAAACTCCGGGTGCTTCAAATGGCACGGCAGCACCGTAACCGACAATCTTTTTACCCGCAACTCCGCCAGCAATCCGGCATATTCGCTCAATCGCCGCTCCGGCACATCGATATCCAGTTGAATATTTTCAGCTCCGCTCCGCCGGATCTCCTCCGCCAGACGCTTGAACCCGTCCCGCGACAAGGCTCCGACCCGCACCCGGAAAACCGCTGTCGCATTGCGATCACGCCACAGATTGGTATTACTGCGAGATATTTTTTCCGTATCAATTTCCGCCGCAAACACATACAGCCTCCCCGGGCATTCTTCGGCGGCCTGCTGCACCGCCTTGGACCACTCGCGCTGCCACAAATAGAATTCCACCTCTCGTCCGCTCAGCGTAAGCAATAAACCAAAAAATAAAAAAATCCGCCACATACATCTACCTTAATTATAGATTGAAATCTATCTGCGGAATTTTTGTTTGCAAATCAAAAAGGCAGGATTAATCAATTTTTTTCTACTGTCGATGCCGCATTGGTTTCGGCATCGACAGTAGATGTAATTTAATCCGTTTTTACGTAAAAGCAAGATTCACTTTGAAACTTTTCTGATCTTGACATCATAGTACCTGATGCTATATTCGATCATGATGCCAATCTAAAAATATGGTGATGATTATGAAGGAAAATAAATTCAGAGGTCATTGGATTACCACCGGGGATTTTTGTGACCTGTCGCCGCGTAACGTGTTCCACCGCCAGCTCGACAAGGCGTCGCGCCCGGCATTCGACGAAAACTTAAACAACCGTCACATCCTCTTCCGGCGGAAATTCACCCTGGAACGGACGGAACAGACGCTGATCCGCATTACCGCCGACGATTACTACAAGCTTTATATCAACGGCGTGTTCGTAACGCAGGGACCCACTCCGGGGTATAATTTCCATTATTTCTACAATGAAATCGATATTTCCGGCTTTGTCCAGGCCGGAGTCAATACCATTGCCGTGCACACTTACTATCAAGGGCTGATCAACCGGGTATGGGTCAGCGGCGACCGGCGGCACGGGTTGTTCCTCGAACTGAGCTCCGGTGGCGAAACGATCCTCGGTTCGGATGAGAGTTTCCTCTGCCAAGAGCACTCCGGTTTTTCCGCCGCCGGTACGGTCGGTTACGCCACGCAATTCATGGAGCGTTATGACGCGGCTTCGCCGGAAGTCGGGTTCGAACAGCCGGATTTTGATGATTTCGCCTGGGCTCCGGCCAAGATCCGCCGTCATGCCGATTACCAGCTTTATTTGCAGCCCTCGAAAATGCTCGAGTTTGAAAAAATCACTCCGTCATCGGTAAAAAAATCTTCTTCACAATATCTGGTCGATTTCGGCGGGATGTTTGTCGGCAGCCTCGAGTTTGGCGCCTCCGGCCCGGCCGGTTCCGAAATCGTCATGCGCTTCGGCCAAGAGCTTAATGCCGATGGCACGGTGCGTTATCAGCTTCGCGCCAACTGCAATTATGTGGAGTATTTCAAACTCTCCGGCCGGCACGATATCTTGAATCAATTCGATTACAAATCGTTCCGTTACGTCGAATTGCTGCTGCCGTCCGGCTGCAAAGTGGACGAGTCATCGCTGGTCATGCACATACGGCATTATCCGTTTGAGCTCAAAGCCAAATGTAAATACGACGACGGCAAATCGCTGGCGGTCTGGAACCTTTGCGTCGATTCGCTTCGCTACGGCGTACAGGAAGTCATCCAGGACTGCATGGAACGGGAAAAGGGGTATTACCTGGGCGACGGCTGCTACAGTATGCTCGCCTGGACTTTGCTGAACGACGATTATTCATTGCTGGAAAAGTTCTTCGACGACTTTCTCCGTACCTCGTTCATTAACCGCGGGCTGATGACTTGCAGTGCCTGTTCCTTTATGCAGGAAATCGCCGAATATCCGTTGATCATGTTTACCTCGCTGCTGGAATATTGCTGCCTGACCGGTAATTATGATTTTGTCCGGGCGCGCTTCGACGCTTTTGTCGATATCCTGAATTTCTACCGCGAACAATACGCCGAGTCAAACGGCCTGTTGAACCACCTGGACAAATGGTGCGTCGTCGAATGGCCGGCCAACATGCGCGACGGTTACGACGTCGACATCGCTGAGGGCAAACCCTGCGATACGATGCACAATGCCATCAACGCCTATTACATCGGCGCGATCAAGTGCCTGAACAAAGTCGCCGCCATGATCGGCCGCGATCCTTACACCGACGTCACCGCATTGGAAGGCGCTTTCATCAAGGCATTTTACAACCCGGAACGCAAACTGTTCAAAGACAGCGTCGATTCGGAGCATATCAGCATGGCCGCGAACATCCTCCCCTGGTTTTTCGAGATCGTGCCGGAGCCGGAATTCGTGTCGAACACGATTGCCATGATCCGGGAAAAACGCCTGTCGCAAAGCCTGTTTTTCCTGACCTTCCCCATGTTCATAGCCTTGGTCCGGGAGGGTGAGGAGGCGCTGGTTCACGACCTGCTGAGAGACGACCGGTACTGGCTCAACATCATCGCCGAGGGCGGCACGCGTACCTTCGAAGGTTGGAGCAAGGACCTCAAATGGAATACCTCGCTTTTCCATCTGACGCTCTCCTACGCCGTAGTCTTTATGGTCGACTGGGACATCCGGAACATCTTCAGCTTTTCCCCCGGGAAATAGTACAAAATGAGTATGTTTACTTCCACGGAAAAAACTTTCCTGACTGCACTCGGGAGGTTGATTTTCACCAATCCGTTTACACCGGAACGCTTACAGTTGGAAGAAACCATCCTCGGGCGAAACCGCAAGGATCGGGTCTGGAATATGCATTCGGCGGGGCCTTCCTATGACAATGATATCAGCGAGCTTGGCCGTTTGGCCGAGCACTGGGCCAATGAGCTGCACAAGCGTACCGGCAAGGGAGCCGCCGCCGAAGATATCGTCATTTATGAGGCGGTAATCCTGTATCATCTTTTCGAAAAATACCGCAAGCCAATAGCCGAACCGATGCTGGCCGATCCGCATAACCGGCGTTTTGAGGTTTATCTGGACTTCAAAAAAGATTTCAGGCATTATCTGGAATTTCCCGGGCGGCGCGGCGAGTGTCTCTATGAACCGGCCAAAACGTTCGCGATCTTTTTCCAGATTCACCGGGCGTTTTACCTGATTTTCGATTTTATCATCGGCGGGACGATCGCGGCGGGACATTTCCGTGCGGCCATCTGGCAATCAATCTTTACTTGCGATATTTACCGTTATCATCGGGCGCTTTATAACCGGATGAGCCAGATCACCACCCTGATCTCCGGCGAGTCCGGCACCGGCAAAGAGTTGGTGGCAAAAGCGATAGCCTGTTCGCAATATATCCCGTTCAATCCCTCCAATCTGGAATTTGAAACGGCTTATCCGGACTGTTTCTGGCCGGTCCAGCTCTCCGCCATGCCACAGACCATGCTGGAATCGGAGTTGTTCGGGCACCACAAAGGCGCTTATACCGGGGCCATCGCCGACCGCAAGGGCTACCTGGAGTCCTGCCCTGAGGCCGGCAGTGTGTTCCTGGACGAGATCGGCGACATCAATCACGAAACTCAAGTAAAATTATTGCGGGTACTGCAGACCCGGCATTTTCAGCGGCTCGGAGAAACCGAGCAGCGGGATTTCCGCGGCAAGATCATCGCCGCCACCAACCGCGACCTCGGCACCGAATGTGTTTCCGGCAATTTTCGTGAGGATTTGTATTATCGCCTGTGCGCGGATACGATCACCACGGTTCCGCTCCGGGAATTGATCGGCGGCGATGAGGATGAGCTCGAAAGCTTCGTCCATATCCTCGCCGCCCGGGTCATCGGCAGCAAGGAAGCCGACAGCTTTACCGGGGAGGCCGTAGCCTGGATCCGGAAAAATCTCGGGGTATCCTATCCCTGGCCCGGCAACGTCCGCGAGCTCGAGCAATGCGTCCGCAACCTGATTATCCGGGGACAATACAAACCGGCGGTCACCTCTGCCGGAGCGAACTTGCCGTCCGCACTGTGCGAGTTGACCGCCGATGAATTAATGCGGCGGTATTGCGAGGCGCTTTACCGGCGGTTCGGCACTTTTCAGGCCGCCGCCGATTTCGCCGGGCTCGACCGCCGAACTCTCCGCAAATACGTCGATGGCTTAACCGATTAACTCCGGGTTGCTCAGCAAACCGCAGGGAACCAGTTGGCGTTCCGGGTGTTCATACGTTTTGAACTGCACGGGGCCAGTCCATGCGGGCCATTTTTCGTTCAGGTAGAACGGGCCATGCGAATTGCGGCGATGCCCGAATACCGTAATTTCGAGGGTATTTTCTCCGGCTTTGAGCAGATTGGCAATATCCATCTCATACGGTGGCCAGGCGATAATCCGGCGTTCCGAACCGTTGACGCTCACACCGAGCGCCGCGCCGCGCCATTCGCCGATTTTCACCGCCAGTGGCTTACCGTCATGGTGGAACTTCTGACTATAAACGACATTGCCGGAATAGTTCTGCAATCCCAGAGCGCACCAGTCGCCGAAGGTCAATTTGCCCGGCAGTCCGGTGATTGCCTGGGCGCAGACGCCGAAATTCCCCAGGATAAAGATCGCCTCGAAACCGGGCAGGTATTGGTGATACTGACAGGTCAGGCGCATTTTATTTTCGCCTTTCCGGAAACAACTTGCCGGCAGTTCGAGTTTCCGCAACGAAAGGTCGCACCACCAGCCCTGATCGGCAGTACTGATCGCCTGGCCGTTCAGGGTGATTTCATAGAGATCGGGACGCTCGATGCCGAGATAACAAGTTTCGGAGGGAATATCCTGGCAGTCAAAGGTATATTCGAGCACAACCGGGACTTTTTTGTCCGGAGTCTTTTCGCCGCTCAGCCACGGCTGAACCATGGCGCCGCCGCGCGGACGGACTCCGAGTTTTTCCCGAATGGCGTCGTCGGTCTTGATGATATACTGCGTGTCGCCGAATTCGCCGCCATCAAATGAGAACGCGGCATGGTCCAGTACCAGTACATTGTAATCGTCGAGCTTGTAATTCCACTCGGCGGACAATCCGGTACGATTACCCAGGTACTGGGAAATTATCGGTGCGGCGGAGTTCGCCATGTCGGCGGCGGAGGCAAAGAACAAACGCGATCCCAGTACCGGAAATGATGTTTTGAAGCAATGACAGCCGTCGCGGTACTCGGAGACGATTTTCCAGATTTTTCCGGAGCTCAAGTCGAGCTCATAGATAGCGGCGGTGGCTTGACCTTTCCAAGCGACGTTCGTTTCCGGGAACTCCAGATTGCGGTCGCGGACCAACGGCGCGTCCATTTGCCTGTCCATCATGTTGACAGAGGTATTGCAGATAAATAACGTGGATAATTCATTGCCCTGCCGAAGGATATGTAAAACCGGTTCGATTTCCGCACCGTCCTTGCCGGTAATCGATACCTGCCGGGCAGTCTTGCTGAAAGTATCGGAAATTTTGTCGGCGGTCGTCGGGGTGAACGTGGCAAATGCTTTTGCCGGGCGATCCGATTTTTCGCCGCCCAGATATGCCGGCGGATTGCCGATATAGGCGACCAGGCCGCCGTTTCGGCTGAATTCTTGCAGCAGCTTCAAGGTCGTAGCGCGGATGGTGCGCAACTGCGGCACCAGGACCGCTTTGTAACCGGCTTTATTGATACAGATTGCGGAACCGGTGACCTTGCCATGGCGCGACATGATTTCCTCATCGCCGTAATCAAAATCAATGTTGACCTTGAGAATGGCATTTCGCAAATCAATCAGGGTTTTATCTTCGGCAAACTCCTGCTCTTTATTCTGATCTTCCAACGAAGATATAGCCCAGGCCGACTCGATCGGATGAATCACCAACAGATCGCGGACTTCCTCGCCTTCGCTCAAGGCCGCGCCAAGGCGGGCAAAATAGTCCTCCACCACCGGATATTCCCGGAACCACGGCGACTGATAGGAAATGCTGGCCGGGTAGTCTCGCTTGGCTTCCGCCGCCATCGAATACCATGCCAGATGCTGGCAACGCAGATTGATGCCCATGGCAAACTGCCAGTCGCCCAGCGCTTTATGGCCAAAAAACGGAAAATCCCAACCGGTACAGCCGTAGGTTTCGGTCAAACGCCACTTGTTGCCGAACTGGTGAGCCATCGAAGTACACTGCTTGGCGGTATCGAAGACGTTCCAGTGTTCGGTCAGCAAATCGATGCCCGGGGTTTGCATATATTCATAGAAACGCATGGCCGAGCCGACCATTTTGAGCTGGCCACTCATGAAGTCCTCCACCAGGACGTGGCCGGTAAACTGCATGTTGTTCTCAGTGCACCATTCACCAATCTGTTTCGAGAACGCATTGACGAAGAGAGTGGTGAGCATGTCGCGGAAATTCAGGCGGGCCTTGGAAAATTCCTCGCCGTCAACCCGGTAGAACAGTTCCGGCAAATGTTCCAGCAGGTCATAGCCGTAAGCTTTGAGGAAGCGCTCCGGAATCGCACCGGTCCACGGAACGTATGATTTGTGTTCAGTGAAAATATGCAGGTAATTCGGCTCGTCGGTGAAGATGCCGGGAACGGTTTTACCAAACTCGCCGCCTATTTCACGGGCATAGGCTTTATGCGTGACTTCGATAAACTTCCGTACCGCGTCCTCATTCATGGTATCCAGATATGTCTGGTCATTGTACCATGACGACGTGTTACTGACAATCACGAAAAACGCCAGCATCTTTTCACCATCCTGCAACGGATCGCTCAAGTTTTTCAGGCGGCGCGGCACCGTAATCCCCTTTTCGCCGACCTTGGCGGCAAACAACGCCAGATACTCGTATTCGGCTTCGGCCGGGGCCTGGTCGTATACCTTCATCGCCAAAGCCCGCATCCGGTAGTCCGGATTGGCGGTCACATAGCCGCCGCCCGCGCCGGAAGGCCAGCGGTCTTCGTCATAAAGCCAGGCATTCATTTTCAGCTTGCGCGCTTCGTCGATACAAGCGCGGACGCATTCAAACCATTCTTCTCCGAGATATTTTGTATTCAACCCCACCCGCGCATGCATAAAAAATCCGCCCATGCCCATTTCATGCATGAGCCGGATCTGGCGGCGCAGTTCTTCGGGTTCAAGCTTGGCATTCCAGGCCCAGAAAGGAGCTCCGCGGAACTCACATCCGGGTGCGGCGATCTTGTCGGTAAAATCCTTATTCATTTTATCAATCCTTTTTGATAATTAACGGATATGGGATATATTATAGCGGAACAACCGGAAATCGCCTTAACTTTTTGTACAAAAAACAGCATTATCTGATATATCATGCCAAATATCTTGAAACAATATCTGCGCTGGGATAATCTCAATATTCATGTGAGAGTGGCGGAGCATTCCGTCAATACCCGAAATTCATGGCATCGCCACGATGATTTTCTGGAACTGGTTTTTGTGCGGCAGGGCCAGGCTGTCCATAAGGTCAGCGGCAAGGAGATGCCCATCACCGCCGGCAGTGTTTTTCTGATCCGGGAAATGCTGGACCATACATACATTGAGCCTCAGGATATGGTTATTTACAATATCCTGTTCAATCGGGATTTTCTTCATTACTTCGATGCGGATTTGCGGAACATACCCAATTACCAATTGCTTTTCAACCTGGAAAGTTCCGATCTCAACAATCAGTTGATTCTTGAAGACTATTATTTTCCGGAAGTAATCAAACTGCTGGACGAGATCATCGGCGAACAGAAAAATAATATTCCCGGAGCGAGAACCATGGTTCTCGCCAATATCCTCCGGGTTTTCACCGTTTTTTTCCGTTATTCCCACCCGACCGAGGGCGCCCGCGGACTGCGCAATACCCATATTCATAACATCAGCCGGTTGCTGGCAGCGCTCGAAAGCCGTTATCATGAGTCCTGGACCCTGGAAAAAATGGCCGCCTACGCCAAAATGTCGACGATTAATTTCCGGCTGGAATTCAAACGCTTGACCGGGATTTCACCGATCAATCATTTGCTGAAAACCCGCCTGGCCAAAGCCTCGCTGATGCTGATGCTCCCGGAAAAAACCATCAGTGAAATCGCCGAATCCTGCGGTTTCAACGACAGCAATTACTTTACCCGCCAATTCCACGCCGAATTCGGCATGACCCCCCGTCAGTTCCGGCGGTAGCCGAGTCCGCAAAAAGAAAAAAATTACTTTTTTATTTGATTTTTTATATTTTTGATTTATATTAACAGTTCCTGTGCCTCTGCTTGGTATCTACATTCCACACCGCTACAGGGTGGAGAACGGGAGTGTTATTTTATGTGCATAATCCTTTGCAGGAATTGTATCCTATTTAGATACAGCGGATTGTGCAAAAAAAGGTAAACCAGGAGAATACGAAAAATGAAAGTTAGAGCATCGGTGAAACGCAGATGCGAATACTGCCAGGTTATTAAGCGCAACGGCGTCGTGCGGATTGTGTGTTCGCGTAACGCGCGTCATAAACAGAGACAAGGTTAACAAAAGGATTTCAAGAATATGCCACGTATTATCGGTGTAGAAATTCCCGGCAAAAAGAGAGTCGAATATGCCTTGCAGTATATCTACGGCGTCGGTCCGGCGAAGGCATTGGAAATTATTACTAAATTGAATATACCGGCGGATCTGCGTGCGGATAGTTTGACCCAGGATCAGATCGGGGCGATCGTCAGCATGCTGCAGAACGAACTGGTAGTTGAAGGCGATTTGCGCCGGATGCTGGCGAACGATATTCGCCGTTTGATGTCAATCGGTTCGTATCGTGGCTTGCGCCACAAGAAGAAATTGCCGTGCCGCGGCCAACGCACCAAGACCAACGCAAGAACGCGTAAGGGTCGTAAGATCACAGTCGGTGCGATCCGTGACAAGACTCAGCGCCGTCTGGCTGCTTCCAATTAATCAATTGGAAATCGTCAAGAGAACAACAATCAGCGAAAAAGGTTAAAATAAGATGGCTGAAGAAATCACGACTCAGACCCCGGCATCGCCGGAGGTGTCTTCGCTCGAAAGCAGCGCGACTGAGGTCAAGGAAGTAGTCCGCCGCAAGGGCGGCCGCTCGGTTCCCGCCGGCATCGCTTTCGTCAATGCGACATTCAATAATACCAAAGTAACATTTACCGACTTCCACGGCAACACTCTGTGTTGGTCCACCGGCGGCAAGAACGGCTTCAAAGGCTCGCGCAAGAGTACCGCTTATGCGGCTCAGGTGATCGCAGTCGATGCGGCCAAGAAAGCCCAGGCCCTCGGAATGAAAGAAGTGGAAGTCCGGGTCAAAGGTCCCGGCGCAGGCCGTGAGTCCGCAGTCCGCGGAATCGCCTCCACCGGCATGGAAGTTATCGCGATCAAGGATACCACTCCGATCCCGCATAACGGTTGCCGTCCGCCGAAACGCCGCCGTTCATAATGGTGGTAGTGTAAGTGAATTTCATAATTAACTGCAAATATATTTTGGAGGAAAAGTAATGACTGCTGCATCAGGTTTTCCGATGCCTCATTCGATTATAGTGGATGAGGAAACCGCAACGAATCGGTATACGAAATTTACTGCGGCGCCGTTTCAAAGCGGTTTTGGTCATACCCTCGGCAATTCATTGCGCAGGGTACTGTTGTCCTCTCTGGAAGGAGCGGCGATTTGCGCAGTAAGAATCGATGGCGCGTCCCACGAATTTGCGAGCCTGCCGAATGTGATGGAAGATGTGACGGAAATCGTTCTGAACCTCAAGCAGGTCCGTATTGCTCTTTACAGCGATCAGACCAA
>JAVBRM010000104.1:0-65292 GCA_031548025.1 Victivallaceae bacterium
AATGTTTATGCGAGTTATATTCATTTGCATTGGGGAAACAATCCGGGTTTTGTCGAAAAATTCAAGGAGAAGCTGAAATGTTATGGTTAGCTTTGGCTGTTGCTTTCGGGTTGGATATTTTATTGGGAGATCCGCACACTAAGTGGCATCCGGTGGCGATTTTCGGTCGGGTGGCGTCAAGAGTCGAGCGGGGATATTACATGAATTCGATCGGTGCCGGTTTTTTCTGTTGGCTGCTGCTGGTCAGCGGCAGCGTGGTCTCCGCCTGGCTGCTGACGACGGTAACCGGCTGGATCGGAGCGGGGATCATCATCTATTTTTGTATCGCGCTGCGTAGCTTGCTGGAACATACTCTGGCGATTATCCGGCCTTTGAGGAGCGGAGATTTGCCCCGGGCCCGTCACGCTTTGAGCATGATCGTCAGTCGGGATACGGCGGATTTGAGCGAAAGTGATATCATTCGCGGCGGGATCGAGAGTTTGAGCGAGAATCTGATCGACGCGGTCAATAGTGCAGTTTTCTGGACGTTCGTGGGCTGGTGGCTCGGAGGGATTCCGGGGGCCGCCGCCGGAGCCGTGTTTCTGCGGGCGGTGAATACTCTGGATGCCTGTTGGGGCTACCGAAACCAGCGCTATGAGAAATTCGGCAAGGTCGCCGCGATTACAGACGACCTGGTACATTGGATTCCGGCCCGGTTGACGGCGCTGGCGATCGCGTTGGCGTCCGGGCATTTCGGCCGGACGCTCAAGGCCGCCTGGAAACACCGGAAAGACCACGCCAGCCCCAATTCCTGTTGGGGAATGGCGGCATTTGCCGGAGCTCTGGGAATTCGGCTGGGCGGCCCCACGGTTTATGGCGGCGAAACGGAGCCGTATCCTTATTGGGGCGACGGACGGGCGGAGTTGAAAATCGGCGACCTGAAAAAGAGCATGACACTGGCTGTATTGAGCTGCGGAACTTTCCTGGCAATCTGTGGAATTATTTATATGGCGATTGAAATATTGAGGAATCTGGAGTAAATTACCAGAACTGTAATTAGGAGAATTTTATCTTGAAATCTGGAAATTTGAAAAGGACGAAAATTGTCGCCACAATTTCGTCGTTGAACTGCGGCGAAAAACTGATTCGCGACCTGTATGCCGCCGGAATGGACGTGGCACGCTTGAATACTGCTCACATGACCTTGGATGACGCCGCTTTGGTTGTCGAAAATATTCGCAAAGTCTCGGACAAAATCGCAATCATGGTCGATACCAAAGGGCCGAATATCCGTTCGTCGGACATGCCCGCGCCGCTGGAATTGGCGGAAAATGAAACCGTTATAGTCTACACCACCAAGGCACCGGCGGTGGAAGGAAAATCTTTCGGGGTCAATTACTCCCGTTTTCTCAACGAAGTTTCGCCGGGAATGCATATCCTGATCGACGACGGCGAAATGGAATTGGAAATATGCGCGAAACAGCAGGACTACCTGGAATGCAAAGCCCTGATGACTGGCGTCGTCAATCCTCATAAATCGATCAACGTGCCGCGCGCCAAGCTCCGCGCACCGGCGTTGACCCAGAAGGACCGTGATTTTATCAAATTCGCTGCCGACAACAATCTGGACTTTATCGCTCATTCATTTGTCCGCAGCCGTGACGACGTGATGGCGGTGCAGAGCATTCGGGACACCGCCGGGAGCCCGATCCTGATTATCGCCAAGATCGAAAATCAGGAAGGAGTGGATAACCTCGATTCAATCATGGATGCGGCGGCCGGGTTGATGGTGGCACGTGGTGACATGGGAATCGAAATCCCGCTGGAAGAAGTTCCGATCATTCAGAAACGGATGATCAAAAAATGCATGGAGCACCGGAAAATCGTCATTACCGCTACTCAAATGCTCCAGAGCATGGTGGACAGTCCGCGTCCGACCCGCGCTGAAGTCAGCGACGTGGCCAACGCCGTACTCGACGGCACCGATGCAGTCATGCTCAGCGGCGAAACCGCCCAGGGTAAGTACCCGGTCAAGGCTGTAGAAATGATGCGCCGCATCATCCGCGAAACCGAAATGACTGCCGAGGAACACTTTACCCGTCCGGAAAAAGTGCGTGACAACGAAGATCCGGTCATCAGCTATATCGTAAAAATGGCGATTCAGTCCGGCGATGCTCTGCCGGTCAAGGCGATCATCAGTAACACTGCCAGCGGCAATTCCTGCCGGACAATCGCGGCATGGCGCGGAACCACACCGGTTTTTGCCCTGAGCTATCAGCCTCATGTTGTTCGCCAATTGGCCCTCAGCTACGGGGTTTATGCTTCTCATTCGAAATTTGTCGAATCTGCAAACGACCTGATTTTTAAATCGGTAGAACAGCTGCTCGAAGAGAAAAGATTGGAGAAGGGCGACTTGACGATGTTGATTTCCCAGCACATCGGGCGCGGCGACGCCTCCATGTGCAGTATTTTCAAAGTAGGTGAAGATAAGAATTCTTAATTCGGGAGGAATGACGATGAAAGGAACAGTCTGGTGTGTGTTATTGTCGGGAATGCTGGTTACCATGCTTCCGGCCGCGGAAAAGGTCATCAAACTGCCGGAGCCCGACCGCAACGGCGGCAAACCGCTGATGCAAGTCCTGACCGAGCGTAAATCATCCAGGAACATGACCGACAAAGCCTTGACTCCGGATGAATTGTCCGGTTTGTTCTATGCCGCCACCGGGGTAACCCGCGACGATGGCCGCCGGACCAATCCCACCGCGGCCAACGTTCAGGATGTGGTGCTCTTTGCCGCCATGAAAGAGGGCCTTTATCGTTATAACCCCGCCAAGCACCAGCTTGAATTGGAACAGGACCGGGATTTCCGGGAATTCACCGGCAGACAGAAGCAGATGCATACCACCGCGCCGGTTGTCCTGATCCTGACCTCCGATCTGAATAAAATGAAGCAGAAAAACTGGTCGGATGAATTGATTGCCAAGTGGGCTCCCTTGCATGCCGGTTGTGTCGCTCAAAATATCTATCTCTACGCGACTTCGCAGGGACTCCTGACCGTGATCTGCGGCGCGGTGGATTATAAGAAGCTCGCCGAAGAAATGAAGCTGCCGGAAAACTGGGCCATTTGGTGCACTCAGCCGGTCGGCAAAAGATAACGGTTCTTTGCTGGATTATGGTTGAAGTCGGGGACTTTCCGGTGTATTTTATGGCATGAGTAATGAAAGTAAATTGAACACAGGCCGTCCGTGGTCTGATACAGCGCCGGAATTTCCGGTTAAACCTTTGACTCAAGGTGAGTTCGAGAACGGAATCATCGTAAGAATGCCGAATTGGCTGGGAGATGCGGTGATGGCATTACCTGCCTTGATGCAGTTGAAAAAAATCCTGCCGCACTGTTGCGGCTTGTCCGTCATCTGTCCGGCCTACATGGAGCCTCTGTTTAAAGCATTGCCGATTGTGGATGTGATATTGCCTTTGAAACAGGCTCATGCCAAATGGGATAAGGAATTTTTGAGCGATGTTTTCGAGCTGCATTGCGGAGCCGGAGTATTGTTCAATAATTCACTGCGCGATGCTTGGATGATGAAACGTGCCAAGGTAGGGCGTTTGTACGGAGCGGCGGCACGCGGACGTTCGTTTTTGCTGGCGCGGTCTTTTCGGTTTGCTAAGATTCAACGGGGACATTTGCACGGCATCCAGCATGCCGACCGCTATCTGGCGATCGTTCACGCGATGGGCGCGCCGGAATGGAATGGCGAATTGCCGGAGTTCAAGATGGCGGAGTTACCTGATTTAGTGCCGTCGGAAAAACTGTTGACCCTGGCCGCTGGAGCCGCGTATGGCGCCGCCAAGCGCTGGCCGTCGGAGAATTTCCGCCGGGTGGCCGAATTCTGGCTGGAGCGGGGAGGTACGGTGGCTGTGCTCGGTACGGAGGGCGAGCAGCGGATCGGCGAGGAAGTTCTGGCGGGATTGCCGCAAGAACGGGCGTTTAACCTTTGTGGGCAGACTTCAATTCCAGAGCTGATGCATTTGCTGAAAAGCTCGCGGGTTACCGTGGCTAACGACAGCGGATTGATGCATCTGGCCGCCGCGCTGGGAACTCCCGGGGTGGCGGTTTACGGGCCCACCGATTATACGTCGACCAGCCCGATATCGGCCCAATGGACAATTTTGTATCAGCGCCAGCCCTGTGCGCCGTGTTTCCGGCGGGAATGCCCGAGCGGAACCCGCAAGTGCATGCTGGCGATTACCCCTGAAATGGTTTGTGAAAAAATCAAGGATAAAACAATATGAAACCAGGTGAGATAATCACTAACAAACGACTGAAAGACGAATATTTTCAGGTGGATTTTTACGCCCCGGAAATATGCGCCAAAGCCCGGCCCGGACATTTCGTTCACGTCCGGATCGCCAACCTGAGCCATCGCATACTGCGGCGGCCGTTCAGCATCTGCAACTGTACCGATGCCGGAGTTTTGACCGTTATTTATAAACGGGTAGGCGAGGGGACCGCCGCCCTGGCGGAGTTACCGCCGGGTGTTTGCTGCGACCTGATGGGCCCACTGGGTAAGCCTTTCCCCAAGCCGGCGGCCGATGAATTTTCGGTGCTGATCGACGGCGGATACGGCGCGGCGGCGACTTTTATGCTGACCAAAGAATCGGCCATGGGCGGTCTGCTGCTGTTGGGCGCCCGAAGCGAGAGCGACTTGCTTCTGGTCAATGAATACCGGGCGAAAGGTTTTGAAGTCCGGGTATCGACCGACGACGGTTCAATGGGGCACAAGGGACTGGTTACCGATTTACTGGATATGGTGATCAAGGAGAATAAAGGGCGCAAAATGCGGTTTTACTCCTGCGGCCCGGGCCCGATGCTGATGGCCGTAGCCAAGATGTTGAACTCGCATGGGTTGCCCGGCGAAATCTCATTGGACCACTTGATGTGCTGCGGGGTCGGGGCGTGTTTCGCCTGCGTGGTAAAGGTCAAAGCGGACAATGAAGACGGCTGGCGCTATGCCAGAAGTTGCAGCGAAGGCCCGGTATTCAGGGCGAACGAGTTATATCTGGAGAATTGCTGATGGCGGACTTAACGACAAATCTCGGCGGACTGGTTTTGAAAAACCCGGTGATGACCGCTTCCGGAACTTTCGGTTACGGATTTGAATACAAAGATTATTTCGATTTGAAAGAACTCGGCGCGGTGGTGGTGAAAGGGATCGCCACTTTTCCCAGCCACGGCAACTCCACACCGCGGGTGGCGGAAGTTACCAGCGGCATGTTGAACGCTATCGGGTTGCAGGGGCCTGGAGTGGATAAGTTCCTCCATGGCAAGGAATATCTGCCGTTTCTGCGGACGACCGGGGCTAAGGTGATTGTCAATATCTGGGGCAAAACCATCGAAGGCTACCGCGAGGTCGCCGAGCGGCTCGAAGCCGAAAAGGAAGGGATCGACGCTCTGGAAATCAATATTTCCTGTCCGAACGTCAAAGAGGGCGGCGTCGCCTTCGGCACGGACTTGAAGCTGGCGGCGGAAGTGGTTTCGGAAATCCGCAAGGTTACAAAATTGCCTCTGATTACCAAATTGAGCCCGAATGTCACCAATGTAGCCGACTTTGCCCGTTGTACGGTCGATGCCGGATCGGATATGATTTCACTGATCAACACCATTACCGGTATGGCTATCGATATCCATACCCGCCGTCCCAAGATCGCCAACCTGACCGGCGGTCTGAGCGGCCCGGCGATCAATCCGGTGGCGGTCCGCATGGTTTATCAGGTGGCCCAAGCGGTGAAAGTGCCGATTATCGGCATGGGCGGAATTGTGAATGCCGACGATGCCGTTGAATTCATGCTGGCCGGGGCTTCGGCGGTAGCGGTGGGAACCGCGATTTTCGCCGATCCCTATGCGCCGCTGAAGGTTATCGAGGGGATCAACGCCTATCTTGACCGTTACGGCTGCAAGTCGGTCAGTGAAATCGTCGGAGCCATGAAAAAATAGAGGCAATCACAGGAGGTAGAGTATGAAAAAAAGTGTTTTATACGCGGTGATCTTTTCGGCATTGGCATTGGGGATGACCGGATGTTTTACGCCGAAAGAAGAGGCGGCTTTTAACGGCACCTGGAAACTCATTGCCATTGGCGCGGATGAAGTTCCCGGCAAACCTATTACGCTCGATATCCGGAACATGCTGATCTACGAAGACGACAAACTCGCCGGTGGAATCTATCATGAAGGGGATAAGTTTTTTCTTCAGGAAGTTTACAAGCTGACCGCGTATCCCTGTCTGATTCAGGAAGACCCCGGCCGGACTCTGCTGATCATCCGCACCCCGGAGAACGATGAAGCGTTCAACGGCAACGATTTGATTTACGTGAAAACATCAAAATAAGGAACAAAAAAAATGGATGAAAACAACATGGCCGATCTGGTTCAGAATCAGGAAATTCAGAACAAAAAAATGATTGCCGGAATCTTGGCGATTTTGCTGGGATATCTCGGAATTCATAAATTTTATCTTGGCTATACCCTGGCCGGAGTGATTATGCTTTTGGTTACACTGCTGACGTTTGGAATTTTGGCTACCGCGATTTGGATAATCAGTATTATCGAAGGTGTCATTTATCTAACCAAGTCCAATGATCAGTTCAAGCGCGATTACATCGACGGAAAACGTACCTGGTTTTAATTCATATTGATGAGTTCCTCGAAGAAGTTGCAGTCTTCGGCGGCGTAGTCGCGTTCGGTGGATATTGGTATGTCCAACAAGATATTACGGCGGTCGGCATGGGTGTACAACGGCCATGCCGGAAGATCGTCCGAGTTCGGATTGCCGGTTCTCGCGAAATTCGCCCAATATTTCATCATCTGTTCGCTTAATGCCACATCTTCCGGTGGCGGAGGCGTCAGGGGATTGCCGAAAATATAGCTGATCTCCGAAGCGTGGTAGCATTTCAGGCGTTTGGCATATTGGACTTCCGGGGCTTGGCGGTTGAAGTGGTACAGATAAACCGGTTGTTTGTGCGAGTTGACGGTATCGGCCAGCCGCCGCACCGGCAGGACGAAGGTACCGTAACGGATCACCGCATTCCAAGCCTCATCATTCTGATAGCGTTTGATGATTCGTTTGGTAATGACTTTGTTGAAGACTTTTTCCGACCATTCCGAGAAATCTTCCGGGGTGACGTGGTTGGTGAAAACGGTTTCTTCATTGGAGTTGGTACCGGTCAGGAGCGGGACCGGGTTGTGGTAGTGAGACGTACACCATTGGTTATCATAAACCGGAATACAAGTATGTTTAGGCTCCGAGTCGTGCCAGCCGAAAAATTTACTCTGGTAGGTTATCAATTCATCCGGTGACATGGCGGCAGCGTTTGGCGGCAGATTGAGGCCATTCTGCTTGGGTATCAGCGCTTTCAGGGACTCCAGACTGCCGCTCTGGCAAATGGCGCGTTTGAACGTGCCTTGGGTCAGCGGACTGCGCATAAAGGCGTCGACGCTGATAGCCCCGGCGGATTCGCCGATCAGCGTGATATTTTCCGGGTCGCCGCCGAATTCACGGATATTTTGCCGGACCCATTGGAGGGCCGCAAACTGATCCATCAAGCCGTAATTCGCCTCGCCGGTAAAGCCCAGTAATCCGATCCGGTAGTTGCAAGTGACCATGATGACATTTTCCACCGGGACGATGCGGGGCAGGTCGTAAAGCGGAATATTGGCGGTACCGGCAATAAAACCCCCGCCGTAAATCCAGAACAATACCGGCAAGTTTCTTTGACGATAATTTTCCGGCGCATAGATATTCAAGTAAAGACAGTCCTCGCTCTGGGGGAGGCGGACCTTTACCGGACTGTCGAGGTTCAGTTCGGGTTGAGGGGGAATCGCGGAGAATTCACGGCATTGGCGAACTCCCCGCCACGGTTCGGGTGGTTGCGGCGGCTGCCAACGCAGAACACCGATCGGAGGAGCGGCAAAAGGAATACCCCGCCAAACGGCAATACCCTTTTCTATCCCGCCCTCAACCGGACCGTATTGAGTCCGAACGCTCATCTTATCCGACAGACGCTCCGGAGTCGACTTCGCCGTCGATACCGATCAGTCTCAACTTCTTGCCGGATTTGGCGCAGAGCAACATACCTTGGGAGTCAATCCCGCGGATCTTGGCAGGTTTCAGGTTGGCGACGATGACGATATCACGGCCGACCACCTGTTCCGGAGTGTAATGCTGGGCGATGCCGGAAACGATCTGACGTTTTTCGCTGCCGACTTGCAGTTGCAGTTTCAGGAGCTTGTCGGCGCCTTCGATCTTTTCAGCTTCCAGAACCCGGGCGGTCAAAAGCTGAACCTTGGCGAAATCCTCAATCGAGATCAAGGCCACGTTTTCCGGCGCTTTTTCCTGCGGTTTGGCAGCGGCTACAGTTTCCGGAGCTTTTTCCTCCTTCGGCGGTTGCCAGCGCGGGAACAACGACTCGATATCCTTGACCTGACATCCGCTCAGGCAGTTGATCCGATTAAACGAACGCAGTTCTTCCATGTTGAAGTTGACCGGCGTATCTTTGTCCAGCCCCAGGGCCGAACGGATTTCCGCCATCTTGCCGGGCATGATCGGGTCCAGCAGAATGGAAACGATGCGAAGCAGTTCCGCTGAACAATAAAGCACGGTATTCAGACGTTCGGTTTCGCCCTTCTTCGCCAGAGTCCACGGAGCGGTAAGCTCAAGGTAACGATTTCCGGCGCGAACGGCATTGATGACTTGCTCGATCCCGCCGTCAATGCGCATGGAGGCAATCGCGACGTTCATGCTGACAATTGCATTGTCCAGAGCCGCCGCCAGGTCGTGTTCATCCTGCTGAAATTCACCGGGCTGCGGGATGACGCCGTTGCCGCCCCGCAGGGTCATTTTGATAACCCGGCTGAGGAAATTGCCAAGGTCATTGGCCAGATCGGCATTGTAACGATTGATGAAATTCTCCTGCGTGAACGAAGCGTCTTGTCCGGGGGTCATGGCCGCCATCAGGAAATAACGGAAGGCATCCACTCCGAAAAGATCGATCATATCCATGGGATTGACGACATTGCCGACCGATTTACTCATTTTTGCATCGTTATTCAGCCACCAGCCGTGGGCAAAGATGGTCTCGGGCATTTCCACGCCCATGGCTTTGAGCATGGTCGGCCAGTAAACCGAGTGGGTGGTCAGAATGTCTTTGCCGATCAGGTGAACACTGGCCGGCCACCATTTTTTGAATTTCTCGTCATCGGTCCGATAACCGGCGCCGGAGATATAGTTGATCAGGGCGTCAAACCAGACATAGCAGACATAATCCTGGTCAAACGGCAATTCGATACCCCAGGCCAAGCGGGATTTGGGGCGGGAAATACACAAATCGCCCAGCGGCTTGCTCAGGAAGCCGAGAGTTTCGTTGGCGCGGAAGGGCGGCAGGATGAAGCGCGGATTTTCCTTGATATGGTTAATCAGCCAATCCTGGTATTTGCTCATCCGGAAAAAATAATTGGATTCGGTGATTTCGTTGGTGGAGCGGCCGCACTCCGGGCACAGCTTGTCTTCACCCAGATCCTTGTCGGTAAAGAACCGTTCGCAGGGAACGCAATAACGGCCCTTGTATTCGTCCTTGTAGATTTCGCCTTTGTCATAAAGATCCTGCAGGATTTCCTGCACGACTTTTTTGTGATAGGGCATGGTGGTACGGATAAAATCATCGTTGTTGATTTCCAGCCGCTGCCAAAGCTCCTGGAAACGCACTACTGTGGTGTCGGCCTGTTCCTGGGGAGTAATGCCTTTGGCTTTGGCGGCATTTTCCACTTTCTGGCCGTGTTCATCGGTACCGGTCAGGAAATAAGTCGGCACGCCCTGGGCGCGGCGGTAGCGGGTCAGGACGTCGCCCAGTACGGTGGTGTAGGAATGTCCGATATGGGGCTTGTCGTTGACATAGTAAATCGGAGTGGTTACATAGAATTTATCCGGAGTTTTCAGAAAATCCGGTAATTTATCTTCGTTCATGGTTGGGCCTCCTTCGCTGATTCGCTGTAAATTATATTCTGGTAATATAAATCAAAAAAGCGCTTTTTAAAGTAAAAATCACAGCTATATTACACAAAACTAATAATATAACAAGGAATCACATAGATGTCAAGCAAAAAAAACACGTTGCCCCTGCATAAGGACATGCCCGCAGCCGATACCTGGGACCTGGTTCCGCTTTGCGCCGACGGCGCCGCCTGGGATAAAGAATTCGCCAAAATCGACAAACTCGTTGCCGCTTTCATCAAATTCACCGGCAAACTCAGCGAAAGCCCGGAAACCATGTGCAAGGCATTTGAGACTCTCGATAAATTCGAGCGTTTCGCCGAGAAACTTTACTGCTATGCCCACTTGAAAGCCGACGAAAACACCGCGGACTCCGCCAACAAAGCCCGCTTGGGGAAAATTGAAAGCAAATTCGCCGAAATATCGGGTGCCACCGCTTGGTTCGAGCCGGAAATCATGGCGATTCCGGAAAAGACCATGGCGAAGTTCATCAAATCTCCGGCCCTGGCGTTTTACCGCAAAAGCCTGAAAGAATTGCTGCGCCAACGCCCGCATATCCTGAGCGAAAAAGAAGAAAGACTGCTGGGGTTGGCTTCCGATTCTTTGGGGGCCTCGAATAAGATTTTTTCCACTTTGAACAATGCCGACCTGACATTTCCCAAGGTGAAGGACGATAAGGGCAAGCAACTCCAACTCACTCACGGCAACTACATCAAGTTCCTGGAAAGCGGCAAGCGCAAAGTGCGCAAGGAAGCCTTTACCGCCATGTTCGACACCTACGGGAAGTACCGCAACACCATGGCCGCCACGCTGGACGGTACGGTCAAACGTCATACTTTCAGCGCCAAAATCCGCAATTATCCGTCGGCGTTGGAAGCGTCACTGTTTGACGACAATATCCCGTTGGCGGTGTATGACAACCTCATCAAGGCGGTCCGCGACAAACTCCCCTATCTGCACCGTTATTTGCAGATTCGCCGCAAGGCAATGGGTATTAAAAAGATGGATATGTATGACATCTACAATCCCCTGGTCCCGGATTATCGGGTCAAGGTGTCCTACGAACAGGCGGTCGAGTGGGTCAAGGCGGCCCTGAAACCGCTGGGCAAGGATTACAGCAAGGTGCTCGACCAGGCGTTTGAACAGCGTTGGATTGATAAATATGAGTGCAAGGCCAAACGCTCCGGGGCTTATTCCAGCGGCTGTTACGACAGCTATCCTTATATCCTGCTGAACTTCAACGGCACCTTGAATGATGTTTTTACCCTGGCGCATGAGCTCGGGCATTCTCTGCACAGCCATCATTCGAACCGGCACCAGGATTATCACTATGCCGATTACAGCATATTTGTCGCCGAAGTGGCCTCCACCACCAATGAATTGTTGCTGCATGACTACCTGATGAAGCAGAATCCCGATGCGGATTTCCGCCGTTATCTGATCTGCCACCTGGCGGATGAAATTCGCGGCACCATTTACCGGCAGACCATGTTCGCTGAATTTGAAAAACATATTCATGAGCTTGGCGGCAAGTCAGTTACCCTGACCGCTGACCAGCTTTGCCAGGATTACTATCAGTTGAACAATGATTATTTCGGAGCGGTGATCAAGGCTGATAAGCGCATTGAGATGGAATGGGCACGGATTCCGCATTTTTATTACAATTTCTATGTCTACAAATATGCTACCGGAATGTCGGCGGCGGTTCAGCTCTCGCGGAATATCCTGAGTGGCGACAAAAAGAAATTGGATGATTATCTCGGGTTCCTCAAAGCCGGCGATTCCAAAGATGTGCTTGATATCATGAAAGACGCCGGAGTCGATCTCTCCACTCCGGAACCGGTATACGCCGCTTTGGACAAGTTCAACGAAACCGTAAGTTTGTTAGAAGAAGCCTAAAAACTTCTTCTTATAAAACGGCTGGCAGCCATCGATGAAATTCTGCTTGCCCGGCGTATAATTGACAAAGTTGATATTGAACTTCCCCAGGTAGGGTTTGGCGGCGTTGAATACGCCTTCGCATAGCGTTTGCATGTCGTAGTCATCGCCGTCGAAGATCATCAGATATGATTTTATTCCATATTGGAGCATCATCCGGAGATAGGCTTTTTTGACTCTTTTGCGGGTTTTCAGAAAAGCGTTTATCGCCTTATACATATCCGCCGGAACATTTTTGGGCGTAGCCAGCTTGACCTTATCGTCGTCCCCGATATCTTTATCTTCGAGGAAACGGCTTTGCAGGGCTTCCAGAACATGCCGGGTAATGGTGAAATTACAGCCGAAAGGGTTGATGACGAAACCGTTGATGCCGTCTTTGTCTTTATTCAAAATCATGTCGGTATAGTTGTCGAGAGTGGTACAGGCAGCATGAATGGCCGGATCGGGATTCCATTTGCGCAACTCATTCCAATCGGTAAACGCCGGATAAAATGTCTCCTTGTTATCCTCGGTGGTCAGGGTAAAATATCCCATCTTCGAATCCTGGCCGACAAGCGCCGGAGCCAGAAATTGAGCATCCCAAAGTTCATCAAAGAATGCCTGTTCGGCGGCTTCGGTCATACCTTCCTGCAAGGCTTCGATCGCCTTCAATAACTTCGGATTGGCCGCGGCTATATTGGTGTCAGTCATTTGTAGTCCCCCCGAACCTGTTGATCCGACTATGGCAATAGGGTAGGGTGCCTTTGCGCCGGTAATAGTCTTGATGATAATTTTCCGCATTCCAGAAGCGGCCGGCCGGTTTAACCTCCGTTACCGTATGACACCCTTTATCTTGAAGAATATGTAACAGGCGTTCCGCCGTATTTTTCTGTTCATCATCCAGATAGAATACCGCCGAACGATATTGGGAACCGATGTCCGGGCCTTGCCGGCCAAGCTGGGTCGGATCATGAATTTCCAGAAATAACCGGCAGAGCGTTTCAAAGTCCGTTAAAGTTTTATCATAAATAATTTCAACCGCTTCCGCGTGACCGGTTTCTCCGGAACAAACCTCCTCGTAAGTCGGATGCGCCAAGTGTCCTCCACTGTATCCGGAAGTCACCGTCAGGATGCCGGGTTGCTGTTTGAAATAATATTCCACGCCCCAGAAACAGCCTCCGGCAAAAATCGCCCGGCCGATCCGCCCCGACCCCAGCGGTTCAAAAATCATGGAAATGGAGTTGACGCAGTGCCTGGTATCGGATTCGGTCAAATGCTCTCCGGTAAAAACGTGACCGAGATGCGCCCCGCAAACGGAGCAAGTGATTTCCACTCGAAGTCCGTCCGGATCGGCGGAGCGCATGACCATGCCGGGAATTTCACTGTCAAAGCTTGGCCAGCCGCAATGCGAAGCGAATTTGTCATCGGAACGGTAAAGCGGAACGCCGCATTGCCGGCAGCAGTAAACTCCCGGCTTGAAAAATTCATTGTATTCGCCGGAAAATGGTCTTTCCGTGCCTTTTTCAATGATTACCCGGTATTCATCCGGTGTCAATTGTCTGTATTCCCTTGCCATATCTATTAAGATAACATGATTGTTCGTAAAAATCAATCAATATTGTAAACGCATTTTCCGCGAAAATAGGTTGCGTTTACAACCACCTCGATGAGTCTTTCCGGTTTGATCGTGAAAAAATCTTCGCTGAGGATGACAAAATCCGCGCTTTTGCCGACGGTAATGCTGCCGATCCGGTCTGCCGCCGTCAGTTGTTTGGCGCCATTGATCGTATAGGCGTCGATGCAGTCTTTGACGGTGATGGCTTCGGTTTTCGGCGGCGCTATCTGGTCGTCTGTTGCACGGTTGACCGCCATCTGCATATTGTTGAATGGGTTCACAGCGGCTTCGCCGCCGGCCAGCGGGAAACTACTGAACCGTTCGACACTGACCTCGCCGCCCGATATCGGAAAGTCGCTGCCGAGGGTAACCGTAACTCCTCCCTTGATCAGGGAGGCCAGCGGCACCTGCCGCAGATAGCGTTCTCTGCCGAGAACCTGCTCGGTGTACTTGCCCGCCGTCAGCCAACACGGAGTGGCCTGGCAGATGGTGTCATGCTGTTCGATAAAACGCTGAACTCCGTCCGGAGGCGGCACTTGGATGTGACAAATTGTCTTGGTGCCTTGGATTGTGCCTAATTCCTTGTGCAGGTCCAATGCCGTGCTGATGGCCGCGTCGCCGATGGCGTGATTGTGAACATTGAAACCGGCTGCCGTGGCATGCCGGGCCGCCGGCAGCATTTCATTCAGCGTCAGCGCGGGAACGCCGCGTCCTTTGGCGGGGGGCAGATAATCCGCGCTCAGCCAGGCCGACTGAACTTCCAAAGTTCCGTCGACGAACATTTTCAAAGTATCGGCCGCCAATAGATCCGAAGTGTATTTTCTCTGGTGTTCCCGCATGGTTTTGAGCATATTGACTTCATTGTTCAGAGATTTGCCCAAATAGACATAACTGGTAAAGAAACGCATGGCCAATTCATCATTTTTCTCAGCTTGCTGCAATGCTTCAAGCCCGGTTTCTTCGTTGATCGCCAGAAATCCGGCATCGAAAACAGCGGTAATGCCGTTCCGGGCAAAGATTTTCTGAACTTCCGCCAGACCTTTCCGAACCTGTTCGGAGGTGAAAATTCCCATCCGCTTCAACATGTCGGCCCCGGCGGGAATTTCTACGATATAACCGGTAAGATTCCCCTCTGCGTCACGTTCATAAAAACTGGCTCCGGGGGCTGGATCGGGAGTATCCCGGGTCAACTTCGCCATTTCCATAGCTTTACTGTTCAGCCAGTACGCATGGAGGTCTCCTGCAAAGATAATGGCGGGACGGTCCGGAATGGCCTTGTCCAGTTCTTTGTAGTTAACCGGACGGCACTTGATATCAAAGCCCATACCGATGATATAGGGGAGGTCCTTGTGCTTGGCGTCTACCGCTTTTTCTTTCAGAAATGCCAGGACTTCCTCCTTGCCCCAATCGTCGTCTACGGCGATCACATCAAGCGCGGACATCAATGAACCGAAAACCGGGTGGCAATGCGCATCGATCATGCCCGGAACTATGCGTTTGCCATGCAAGTCGGTTCCTTTTTCGTACTTCATGGCGCCCCGGTCGTCGCCGACATAGATGAATTTGCCGTCTTTCACCACAAACGCGGTAGCGTCCGGCTGTGCGTTATCAGCAGTATAAACCTTGCCGTTGTAATAAACGCTCACGCCGTTTTCCGCAGACTTACAGCCTGCGAAAAACATCGAAATCACAACCAAAAGGGAAAAATATATCACTTTCATTTCAGTTCTCCATTGGACCATCAAAAAGAAATCGGACAGGTCAGACGACATGTCGGACTTGTCGGACACATCAAGTCGGTAACAATATCATCGAATTTCCAAGTTTCAACATAACACACTCATGTTTATATTGATTTCCGGGAAATGCAGATTATATTCATCATGAAATCTGGAGTGATTAGCTATGAGTCAAATCCGAACCCGAAAAGTTATTATCATTATTGCCGGTTGTTTTATTATCGGAGTTTTGTTTGGCGCGACTTTGATGTATTTTACATTAGCAAAATTTACCGGGTTGGAGAGAAAGATTGAATTTGGATATCGGATCATAGTGCCGTATTCCGTATTATTTCAGTTGCGGCAAAATAAATCGGATACTGTAATTGAGATACTGGAAGGAGAACTCGATTCCGCTTTATTCTCATTGGCTTATGGCTTGGAAAATAATTTTTATCAGATGGATCCCCAAACTCAATTGATTTTAGATAAAGTTCGTGAATACCGTAAAAGCTATCCCCACGTTTATACCAACGAAGAATGTAAACAGAAGATTGAAAAGCTTCTTAAACAATGATAAAATTTCTTTATATCCAAGCAAGAGAGTTTGCAAAAACAAACACTTGTGGTATAATTGTTATAAAGGAATATTATCATGGACAAAACGACCGCGGTAGTCAATCATATTATCGATATCATTATCAAGCGTGGCCTGAAAACCGGCGACGCACTGCCGCCGTTGCGGGAGATCGCCGTCGAGTGTGAGGTGTCGACCTTTACGGTCAAGAAAGCGCTTGAACTCCTCCAGGAGCGTCAAGTGGTCGAAACGCGCTGGGGCAGCGGTAATTTTCTGAGTGCGCCGATACCCGTCGAGCTTTTGAGCCGTCAGGCGGCCGGCAGACAGATTGAGCTGATCGGATTCATTTCCCGGGCCCGCGACTCGGCTCACTCCAGCTCTTATCTGGGAGCGCTGACGGATGTCGCGTCCGGCAAGGGATTCGAGGTGATTACGCATTTTTCCGATCACTCGCAACGGCTTGAAACACAAAAGGTCGAATGGATGTTGTCCCGCGGCGTCAAAGGATTGATGATCGACCCTGTCGTGAGGGAACACGCCCCCGACTATCTGGAATTGCTGAATGCTCGGAATATTCCGTATGTGTTTGTTACCGAGTCGGTATTTACCCAGGAAGCAGTGGACTCCATCTTTACCTGCGACAATCAGGCCGGTATTTTCAGTGTCATGGAGTATCTGTATGAATTGGGACACCGCCGGATCGCCTATGTCGGGTTGACGCCGATTTCCTCACCGATCAACCAAGAGCGCTTTCAGGCTTACCGCCGCTATGTCGCGGCGAAGAATCTGGAGGAATATTGTATTCACGGCGTGGCGACCGGCGAAGAATTAGGCTGGGGTGAGTTAAGACGGGCACTGGCTTTCAAGGACCGTTTGACGGCATTTGTCTGCGGCAATGATTTTGTGGCGGCCAAATGCATCAATCAGCTCCGGAGCTGGGGAGTGAATGTACCGCAAGAAATTTCGGTAAGCGGCTTTGACGACCGGCTATGGACCGGGGATTTCTATCCGGCGCTGACCAGTGTGACGTTTCCGGTCAATGAGATCGGCAACGCCGCCGCCGTCGAATTGCTGCGCCGGATCAATCATGAACCGGCGGACAGTTCGACCAGGAGATTATTTGTTCCGCGTCTGGTACTGCGCGATTCATTGGCCGCTGCAGGGCGGTAGCTCCAGGATTGAAGCCGGGCGGATTTGCAAATATTGGCAGCGGTGAAGCCGTCGGGATAAATCGACCGGGTCCAGCTTTTTTCAAGGAACGACCCACATCCGGCGATGACCGGAAATTCGCCGCAGAATAACTCAAGCGGCCATTTGACCGGCAAACGATCGGTATAATCCATCTCCAGATTCATCGAGTGAACAGTCGTGGCCGGGTCACGAACCGGTACGGATTCCGGTCCCAACAGATTACGCACCATGATTTTATCGCTATGCGGTTCTGCCAGGGAAAATGCCCGCATTCCAACGATCTCCGCGGGCGAATACGAATCTACATGGCTACGGCTCCGCGTGAAGCTCCGCCACAGTTCATCGGCTTGCTTGCGGGATACCCATAAGGGGTTGGGACGGTAATATTCATAGGCCAGTTTTTCGGTATGACAATACCGGGTATCCTGTTCGAGGGTAAAGTCGATAAAATCCTCAAACTGCCGGATCAGTTCATTGAAAGTGGACTGGTCGTAAAGAGATTTTTGCGGTGAAACCCATGGGCGCTGAATATCATAGGAACGGTAAAAATTATTGATATCGTGCCATGCCTCGATCGTATTATTATAGATCAGTTTATAGGGATGGAGAAAAATTTTGATCACCGGCTCACCGGCTTCCTGTAGGTTTTTGAATGCATTTTTATATTTCTCCAGCCTTCCCGGATGCGGGGCCGATTCCACCCCCAGCAGTGGCCCCCGATAGCAAACCGTTCCGGCATAGGAGACGAATGGCGTGTCGCCCGGCAGGCTCGTAAGCCCCATCACCTTGATCCCCAGGCGATTGTAGGCGTCGATCAATTGCGGGATTTTCAGGAATTCAGTGACAATATAAGCCGGAGAACGCCGAAATAGCCGGTAAATATCATTGATTCCCTGCGATTCGGTGTACATATAACGGGCTACGGCTTCGTCCCATCCGTAATTTTCCGCGATTTCTCCGAGAAAGGGAAAACAGCCATGGGTATTGGAGTGATATCCGATTTCATGCCGTTCGAGGGCCTTGATCACCCGGGTTTTGTTCTGCCGCCATAAATACCGGGCGTAGTCGCCGGTCAGGTGAAAACTCCCGGTAATTCCGCGCGAATGGAGAAAATCGGCAAGCCGGACAATCACCTGATCATGTTCAGGTGTCGCCAGGTCTTCCGTTGCAAATGAAACCATCAAATCAGTAGCCATGATATGCACTCATTGTAATCTGTGAAATTTTTTCCAGCTTACGCCGGTATGAATCAAAAGAAAGATGCTCGATTTCGGTGACGCTTTTCAAGGAAACATAACGCCGCAGCGTTTGCCGGAATTTCCGGGCGGTTTCTTCCAGCTCGATCTCCGGGGCTTCCGTGAGTCTGCGGTCAACCAGCGTGGCGGCGCAGAGCATCAATAACGAGTGCTGATACGCTTCCAGTTTTATGCCGCACAACTCTCTCCGGGGAAACGGATTGACCAGATCCCATTTAAAGAAACCACGTGGATTGGCGAATACCGTTTCCGCATCATTCCCCGGAACCGGACGCCACCATGAACCGATGTTTTCGAAGCGCTTCAAGGGATACTCATGCCGGTATCCATCGCGATAGAGCAGAGTCAGGGTGCCAAATTGCCCTTCGGAATCAGCGCGCCCGCCGACCGAGGCGAAGATCAATGAAATCATCTGAGGAAATCCGGAAGCGGGCAGGGACAGTGAATAGGGAGCCGCATTTTCAGGAAGTTCTCCGAAAATCGCTGTTTTTTCTGCAAAGTTGTAACGGATTCCACCAACAATCTTTTCGCCGAGCGGCAAATGCCGGAAATTGCCGTTGGTAAATCCATATTGTTTACCGTTGACCGCGAAATCCCGGTCTGTGTTGGCAAATTCGCCCAACGGCAACGGACGGCAGTCAAAATGAAGCTCGTCGTTCCACAGGCGGTTCATGGCCCGGTCCAACTGGAATTTCTGCATCATGGTATCGAAATGCGGCTTATTTTTCAGCTCCGGCAGGCCATCGGGGACAACCGCCGGCGCAAAATGGTGGTCCATGGCGTCGAGCACCTGGCAATGCGGGGCGGCTTCGCCACAGGCGCGCTCGTAAAAAGTGTCGCGATTTTGCGCTTCATATTCGGGATTCCAGGCGGCTGCCGCCAGCATTTTCAATCCAGCCTCGCGAAACGGATAAACCGTATACGGCGGCATCAACGAGTTGGTTGCTCCCCAATAGGTTCCGATTACGCCTTCGGGCGAGGTCCGGGCATGAGCCAGGATATTGTCCGGCGAATTGATGCGCCCGCCGCCGAGACAGCGGAATCCGGCCTCTTTGATCACCCGTTGATGGGGAAAACTGAAAAATGTTCGGGTTTTCGGGTCTGGATCAAGCCAGGAGGTGTAACGGCCATCATAGTCATCGAAATCGATGATGGTTTTGATTCGGGGAAACAGTACCTTTTCGGACCGGACATCGGTTTCCGCATACGACCAGTCTACAGCGATGGCGTCCAATCCAACCAACTGCGGTAAAGTATCATGCGAACGGAAGAAATCACCCCAGAACAGGGCGGTTCGGCCATGGCTGTTGATAAATTCCACCACCTGACGGAGATAGTTGCCGTACAATTCCTCTGGAGCATGGTGGCGGCACTTGTCACAATGGCCGAGAAAACGGGCTTCGTCGGCGCCGACATGAAAATATTTACTGTCCGGATGTGCCGCCATCACTTCTTCCGCCATCGCCTTGAAAAGCTCGAAAACCTCGGGATTGAGCGGGCAGGCTTGTTCCAGGACGTCCGGTACTTCCCGCAATTCCGGGCGATAGCGCAAAATATATTCCCAATGGCTGAAACATTGCACCAACGGAATGATTTCGACATGGTTTTTCCGGGCTCCCAATTCGATTCTTTCCGGATCAAGTACGGCTTTAGTGGCAACACTGTTCACTGTGCGGTAAGGAAATTTGTCTTCATATTCCAATAGACAATAGTTGATTTTCAGCTCACCAAGCTGTTTCAACAGCCCCAGCAGATAAATCTCCTGCCACTCTACACGTTTCAGGTCGACCATGGCGACCCGCATCGGAATGGCGGCATAGTCGTGAATCAAACCGACATCTGTAGTTTGGGCAAGGGTTTTCCGGGCATAAAAGAATCCACGTTCAGTGGCGCTTTCGATAATCGTAGCCTCTTGAGAGGCGCGGATGATATACTCATCCGGCTTCACCAACGAAGGGGTGTAATTCTGAATGACCGGGCCGCGCCGGCCGGGCTTCAGTTCCATGAATTGAGGTTGTGGTATCATTATGTTGATCTTTATTTCAATAGTTATGGGTCCAGAAAATATTTTTTTTGTCGATTTGACGCAATGTCACGTCGCTTTCGAGCGCTTTGGCGCTGGTGTCGCCCATTAAGCCATTGTGTCCATTGCCATGCCGCGGGGGTTCCAGGCTGGTCAGGGAGAACTTGCCATAGGTCAACTCGTCATCCCAGTAATCCATAATCAGTATGCTCAGACTGGGTTTGGTCATTCGCGCTAACGGGATCGGCTGGGTGTATGTGTTGCTGTAGTCGACGATGCCGCGATTATATCCGTATGAGTAATATCTTCCGGAATCCGAGGCTATTGGCTTACGGGCCGGGCAGATAACTATAGCAAGTTTTTTGTTCATCAGCATAGATAATTTATTAAAGGCCGTATCGGTAATTCCTGTGTCCGAAAGGGAGTCTCCAGCCCCTGCATAAGTGAGAATCTGTCCCATCCAGCGGTTCTTGTCCGTCACCGGAAGATAGTAAAACGAAGGGAAATAGCCGGTAAAATCCGCAGCGTAGAGCGAAAGCGCCTGGCCGTGGGTTTTCAGGTTGCCGGTACACTTGATCCGGTGTGCTTTGTCGCGGGCTTTACCCAGGGCCGGCAGCAGCATGGCGGCCAGGATGGCGATGATCGCGATCACCACCAGGAGTTCAATGAGTGTGAATTTCATGAATTTCATTTGACGCCTCATAGTTAGATATTTCTATAACATTGTCTGAACATTGATTTTGCCTCCGGTCCGCAGGGCTTCGTTGACCGCGGCCCCGGTCAGAACGGCCTGAATGCCGTCGCTGAGGGTAGCTAACCGCCCGGAATTGGCGTTGCCGAACAAATCCTCATAAATTCTGGCATCGGCGCCGCCATGACCGCCCGTCTCCGTTTGAAGCTCGACATTCTCCGGCTCAAAAGACCCGAAACGGAATATCTGGAGCGAAGTATCGGATTTCTTGCCCGGTCCCTTGCGGCTCCGCATTTCCAACCGTCCCGTTTCGCCTTCGATAAAGATATCTTCGCCCTCGTAATTACTATGTGCCGCCAGGGTGTAATTGGCATAGACGCCGTTGGCAAATTTGATGCCGACCGAGAGAAAATCCTCAATATCGATTTCCGGCGAAAATACACATAAATCCGGGGTATAGGAGCCGGCGGCGGGGTATTGAAATGCGATATCAAAACTCCGGTAATGTTGCTGCGGCGCAACAAAGCGGCACTCGGCGGTATGCGGACAGGTCCGGCAGTTTTCGCCATGAAACGGCGAGGCGTCCGGGCCGAAATTACGCAAACCGCCAGTGGCGGTAACTTCCACGGCTTTGCTGTTCAGCCACCAGTTGAGCTTGTCGAAATGATGGCTGGCCTTGTGAATCTGCAAGCCGCCGGAGAAAGCGCGCCGCCGGTTCCATCGCCGGAAATAACTGGTGCCGTGATCCAGATCGAGCATTTCCGCATAGTGTACGCTCTTGACCGGGCCGATGGCTTCATCTTCCAACAAGCGCTTGATCGTACGTGCCGCGATATGATAGCGGGCATTGTGCGAAGTAACGGCATATACCTGTGGATTGCGCATTTGCGCTCGCAGGATATCCCGACATTGGTCCGCGCTCACGCACAGCGGTTTTTCACTGATGCAGGAAATTTGCCGGTTCAATGCCTTGACGATGTATTCGCTGTGATAACAGTCCACCGTGGTCACCAACAACAAATCGGGGGACGTTTCGGCACACAGTTGATCGAAGTCGCTGAAACAGGGGACGTCGAGTTCCAGATTTTCCTTGAAAGCGCGCATTTTGCCGGCGTCGGTATCCAGCAGAGCGCAAATCCGGTGAGTGTCCGCATAGTCCTGCTTAAGGGTATACACATAGGGACGTACTCGAATGCTGGTTCCGATTAAAGCGACATTGATCATAGCTTATTTCCCTTGCAATTGCTTGATGAGATTGATCAGATAGAGAGTGGCGACGCCGTCATTGAGTTCGGCCGCTTTGCCCGCTTCCACCTGGGACCAGGTCAGGTTGCCTTTGTTGATCAGCAACGAACCGAAAGCCCGGGCGGACTCGCCGCGACCGACGTCGGCCCCGATAGCTGCCGCATTGGTATCCAGCGGTCCGATCAAAGTGTTGAAGACTTCACCATATTGAGAATTGAAGGTAAACCAGTGGGCACGCCGGTTGATCTGATTGAATGCCGGGTTGGCCGGATCGACAATCAACAGGTCAATCCCGACCGCGGGCATGATTTTACCGGCGCTGCGATGGTCAAGCTTGATGACCGAATATTCCGGAATCAACGGATTAGGACCGGTCAGGGACTGTTCCAGCAACAGGATTTTACCGCCGCTGGTCATGAATTCACGCAAAGCATCGCAATTCGAGGGCAGGGCGCCGGGGCCGATAATCAACCGTCCGCCAGTCGTCAGTTTGCTCACATCGGATACCGTCTCAGCTTCCACGCCAAGTTTCGCCAACAGCTTGAGCAGAGAGGAATCCGGGGAAGCCATGACTTGAACTCGTCCGCCCACCGTCATATCCTTGCGGCCCAGGATGAACAGCTCATAAGAGTTGACCGCAAGTTCACGTCCAGCTCCCTTCAAGGTCATTTCCAACTTGTAATCGCCGGTGGCAAGAGTCGCCGGAACCGTAATCTCCACCGGACAACTGACTTTGCGCCGGCCGGTCATGTCGACAGGAACCTTGATGGTTTGCCCGGCTAAGCGGATTTCCGTCTCAGTTTTTCCGATTGGTTCGGCGGTATTGTTAAAGACATAAAGATTGAGTTTGATTTTTTCTCCGGCGATACTGCTGCTGCATTTTTCATAAATATCCAGACAGACCATAACCGGAGCATAACCGTGTTTGAATGCTTCACCGATTGCGCTCAGGCTGCCAACCGCGCCGGGAGCGAGCTTCATCAGGCCATCAGCATCGTAACGGAGAACCGGTCCGGTAACCGCGCCGACACCTTGCATGTAATGGTCGTAAATCCGGACCATCTCGGTCATCCGCCGGATTCTGCCGCCGATTGCGTTGATGACGACGTCTTTGTCAAGGAAATTATCCTGCAAGCCGATCAGCTTGATCGCCCGGCGGAAGGGCCACCAGGTATTCTTGACCGGAGCCAGGCGTTGATTATCTCGCTTGTTGACATTCGGCTCCTGATAAAGTCCGACGATTTCGGGTTTTCCAAGAATTTTGACCATCTCTTCACGATTCAGTTTGGTGCCGGGTTGTATCGGCGAATATGATTTTAAGGTCATATTCCAAAGCTCCCTTCTGAGTAAGGTACGCGTGTCACCGTAAAACAGAGATTCGTCAGCGAAAATCGGCAGCTTTTTACCATACGGATTATAGACCCAATTCTCCGCGCACCATTTCAAGGTTTGCGGCCAAACAGTATAATGACTGTAGCCTTCCGCCGCGCCGCCGCAAGCCAAACCGGCGAAATTAACGAAATCCTGTTGCGGAACCAAGGCCTTGCGTTGGCCGGTCAGGTCCATGGAGTCGGATTGAATACCGTGCATTCCGGCGAAAAGGAGTCCCGGAGCGGTCCGGTAAAGTCCAGCTCGCTGAGTCGGCAGGTCGAACGCCTGGTTGCATTCGCGGAAATTTTCGTCGCCACTCAGGATCGCCACCACCGAAGGATTGTTGCGGACCGCGCTGCCGATTCGGGCAAAAATATCGCTCATATACTGATCGCGTCCCTGCAGGTTAAAGGCTTCCGCCGGCAATAATTTACCGCCTTGGGAGAAATATCCCTTGTCCAATTTATCATACTCGAATCCGGGCTTGAGAATACGCTCCGGTATCCCGACCGGAAGCTGGGTGTACATCTTCCAGATGAATACGCCATGGAAATTGACGATCCCGATTTCGTCGGACAGATTATTCATGGTCCGGCTGAGCTGGGGATGGCGGATCAAGGTGTTGATATTCGCTTTCTTGATATTTTCCAGATAAGTCCGGTAAAGATCGCCGCCATTGTTTATGAACTGCGGATTGAAACACTCCGTAACCATCAGCCGCTCGAGATTGCCTTCTTCGGCCGCGAGGCCGTAACAATAGAACGGCTTGCCATTAAGCATGAATTCATTGTCCTTGATGGTGAATTCACGCAGGCCGAAACGCTCCATGCCGAGCATATTTTGCGCCGACTTCAGAGTCAGGAGGTAAAGGTGCGGATTTTCGAGATCCCAAAGCACCGGATCATTGATTTTGGCCTCAAAGCTCAGTTCATTCGAACCGGGTTTCAAGGCTTGTCCGCCGAGCTTGATCGTAGTCGCCTTGGCGTTGCCCTTCCACGGCTTGACTTCTGCCGTCAATTGAGCGTTGACCGCCGCCCCGGTGGTATTTTCGACCGTACACTTGACCGTTATTTTGTCCGGCAAATGCGGAGTAATCAGGATTTCGGAAGCATAAACCGGATCGACCACCTCGATAAATACCGGGGCGTAAATCCCACCGGTCAACAGCCGTCCCTGGCGATTCGGAAATTCATAGCGGACTTTGATCTCATTTTTGCCCGGCTTGACCAGCTTGCTGATGTCGGTGGTGAAAAATTCACTGATCCACCCCGGCGACAGGTTTTGGTATTCCGCAGCCTTCTCGCCGTTGATCCAAACTGTTGGATTCCAGGAAATCCCCCAGAAAGTCAGAATCAAGCGTTTATTGCTGTTCCCACTCCATTCGAATTCGCGTTTCACGGTATGAGCGCCGCCGAGCTTGACGTCGACGAAATTCGGGATCAGCATTTTTTTCAACGGTCCTTCGGTCATTTCCCATTCGCCGTCCAGGTAAATACGTTCTTTGATCCCGTGGAAAATGTCGTAGAATTGAGGTTTGACCACATCCGATTCATTGACCACGGCCCCGAAAGTGCCGAGCATGATCAGTAGGGAGAAAAAAGCAGTCAGGCATGATTTCATCAATTGATTCCTTTATTTAAGATTAAGTATTTTGCTGATAACCGGTTCCACTTTCTGGGCGGTTCGGTAAAATCCGAGATCGTTCATATGGCTGCCGTCCACCGAAGTGACGTCGAAATCGTCCTCGGTATTGATGGAGCCGTCCATAAAATAGATGTTACGGTCGCCGTTGTTGCGGAATTCCGCGACGGCTTGTTCCAGAAACGCGGCCTTGTCGCGGCGTTCGGCGTCGCGGTCGACCGCCGCGCGGTTCAGGTTTCCCCGCAAGTCAAGGCCCCAGCGGCCGCGAGTCAGCACCAGAATCGGAGTCTCTGGATACGAAGCCCGCAGAATCCGAATGAACTCATGAAACCGCTCATGAAGCATTTCCGGAGTGCTGTTCGAGTCCGAACACATGACAAACATCGCCGGATTTTTGATCATCGCCAAGGCGCGGGCCACCGAACTTTCCGTCTTACCGCTGCCGGAAAAACCCATGTTGGCAAATTCAACGTTCAGCTTGCGGCTGACCATCATCGTCCAGGTATTGCCGGGGCGTGAAGCCTGTGCCCCCTGCAAAGTGGACCCGCCGTACACAATCACCGCTCCATTGACCCGCCACTGCGTAGGAGGTGCAAATATCGCTTGGGGATCGAGCCCGATTTCGAGCTTTTCTACCCCTTGGTACAATGGAAAATTAAGCGCATATTCTTCCATGCGGCGGTCCGAAACCCGCCATAATTCCCGCTCATACTCATCCTCTCCATATTGAGGAATAGCGATCCCGCAGAAACGCTCACCGCCGGGAATTCCACGGAACAGGTCAAACGATGATTGCGAAGAACGCCCCATCAACATCGGCTTGAACGGACGCAACTTAACCCGGATCTTAATAAAAGTACTGTCGGTCCGGAAACGAAACTGCCCACCGGAAGTATGCCAGGATAAATTCTCCACCCCCGGCGGCAAGGCTTCCGGAGGATTCAACGGCATCCGGCGATATACTTTATCTTGTTCAACAAAGCAGAATCCGCTCAAACGGCCAGGCGCGGTCATCGCGTCATACCAGATAATCTCTTGTTTGTTGCCGGTCTCCTGAACAAAGTTGACGTCAAATTTCTCAATCGATTGCTGAGCCGGCGAGTCCAAGCAGATAAGCAGCACAAGCACCCAAAAGAAATCAATACTTTTCATCGTGTAATTGCCTTGTTATTGTGTTTTGTATTAATAACAATTATAACACATGGTTGTCGTTTTGTCAATATCTAAATCGGACAATTTGAGATTATTTATTTCAGAAACAAAAGTGTTATACCATAATAACACTTTGATTATTTTTATGTCTCAATCTATACTTTTTGCTTTAAAAAGTAAGAATAAAAATTTCTATTTTTTCCACGTTATAGCCCTTGTAAATTATAGAATATCTATTACAATAATCTAAGATTAACAAGGGGCATATAGTAACAGTTATCACAAGAAGAGGAGTTTTATGAAAATTATATTTGCAATGTTTTTAGTGGCGGCAATAGCCTTGCCGGCGATGAGCCAAACAAAAACAGGAAACAGATATAAAAACAGTGGGGGTGATCTGGATGACAGACTTCCGGATAAGCCGCAACCGGCGAATAGTGTAAAGCTTGATGATGATGGAAATAAAATAACTACTATTTATACTTCATGCAATGTTTGCGATAGGAAAGGGAAGAATTACCAGCCCAACCGTTCGGTGAAATATAAGATTTGCGATACTTGCAGCGGCAAAGGCTGGCTCCCCAAGACAACCACAGTGGCGGCCGCCCTGGTAAAAACCAACAATACCAATAATGCAGTCAATACTGTAGAAAGAAACACCCCGCCGCCCCAGGAAGCCAATCAATCTAAAAAAGCACGCGTGCGCTCAGTCCGGGGTAAGACGCCATTGGAACAGAATGTCGATCAATCCATCAAATATTTCGCCATTGAAGAAAAGTCCACCAACAAAGTGACGAAAATAACCGATGAATTCATTTCAATCGAAATCACAGACAGCGACAGCGGTGAAAAATCCGTAATCCATGTATATGACGCTCCCAAGGCGGGAATTGCGCTGGAAAAAGAATGGTATAATGATATAAAAAATGGTCTCCGCTGTGTCAAAGTTTATAATGTTGGCAAAACCCGCAACCCGGTCGGGGAAAGCGATGCGGATCAGATTGACAAGTATACCGCCGACAAAGACGAGGCCACGGCATATCACCAGGGACTCATGCCCAAGCAGTAACTCCTTCTTTAAGCAGCGCACCCACCAAGCCCGCACCGTTACGCCGGTCGGGCTTTATTCTGTGCTCTGCGCCTCTCTGTGTCATATCTTGCCCGCCGCCGTAAAAAATCTCGTTATTTTCGGGACGACATCTTGACAACGCGGAAAGGACTTGTATAATATACATCAAAGCAAACAACCGCAAATAACAACCTGAGGATTGTGATGCGAACAGCATATTTCGGAGAATTGGAAAAGGAATTGAAAAAGCGGATTCTCTCCGGTGAATTCCCGGAAGGGAAGGCGATTCCCACCGAATCCGAACTCTCTGCCCATTATGGGTTGGGGCGCACCACGGTCCGAAAGGCGTTGCAAAGACTGGTCGATTCCGGGATGCTGAACAAAGTCCAGGGCCTCGGAACATTTGTAATCCAGCGCGAGGAGTGGCCGGAGGATGCGGTTCATAATTTCAAGATATTGCTGATTGTTCCCGGATTTCAGGGCAAGGCGGAAGACGAGGATTTATTTGATCGTTCTCTGATTGCCGGAGTGGCCGATTACAGCTACCTTCACCGTGCTTCGCTGGAAATTCACCGGCAGGAACCCTCTGCCAAAAAGCTCTTTGGCTGGTATCGCAATCTCAAAATCAGCGGAATTATCTGGGAACGTCCCACCGGAACATATTTCCCCACGATTATCGAGCTGAACAAGCTTGGCGTGCCGCAAGTTACCATCAACCGCGAGATCGAAGGCATTCCTTCTGTTTTCTTTGACTACAAACTGGTTCTCGAACGCGTAGTCGACGTGTTTCGTGCTACCGGACGTAAGAAACTTGTATTCTGCGACATGCGGTCTCGGTTCCAAGCTGATGTTTTTGCTGAACGGCAACATTTTTTCGCCGGGCTGATGCGCGGAAAATATCCGGATTGCGCGGAAAATATCGTCTACGGCCTGGATCGGGTCAAGCTTTCTGCCGCCACGGCGGACCGGATCATGGCCGAGCATCCCGATCTCGAGGCCCTGATCTGCAGTGTTCCGCTGACGCCGGTTCTTTTTCCTCGATTTCGCGAATTGAGGCCGGAACTCCCGCTGGTGTCCTTCGGTGAAAGCGATTTACTGAACCGCGACACCGATCCCTCTGTGAATTTTATCTCCAATGCACGGGAAAAGGCAGGGCGCAAAGCCGCCGAACTGCTGGGAAAGCTTTTTTGCGGACAAACCGATCTCGGACGCCATTTGATCAGTGGTGAATTCATAGTCAGGAAAATCGGTTGATAAACGAAATATAATTACAATAATAGAACTGTTTCATGTTATTGCTTTAATAATAGGAGGAAATGCATAAATGCGATCGATAAATTTAAGTTTTCTATGTTCGGTACTTTGTCTATCCTGGAATGCCGCCGCGTGGGATTATAACTTCAGCGTTGTCGGCGAAAGCGGGGATGCTCCCGCGGAGTTGACGGTTTTCCGGCGGGCAAAGGGTTATGCGATTTCGGTTCGGCACGGCGACTCCAAACGGAAAATCGTCGTCTATTTCGACTGCGACAATTCGCGGAAAACCGGCGATCCCCACGGAGCGCTCGGCGCGGAATACCGGTTGAACGACGATGGAAGTGTGGAAAAATACTCGATAGGCAAATGGTTGGAAGCTGGCAGGGCGCTCGTGATTTCGGCCTTGCCGGAAGTTCACGGTTATTACGTCAGTGACGAGATTCTTGGAATTTCAGCAGAAAATCAGGTCGGAATTGCTTGCAGGTTTCATGATTCCAAGCGCTATCTGCCGGACGAGACCAACGGTCCGTTACTGGTTTCCGGCAAGCAAATTCTGGAAAACACGATATTGCGGCAGATTGATAATGCAAAGGTGGCTTTCGAAGATCCCGAAGGCGACATTGTCCAAGCCGGTTGCGACGATTTTATTTCCGGCAGTGCCGAGGTGAAAGACGGACAATTGATTCTGGTCTGCCGCGCGGCTGCCGAGTTCAAGAACAAGCTGCGAATCTGGATCGATTCTATTCCGGGAGCCGGATATGGCCCGATCGAAGCCGATTATCTGATCGACGGCCGGGAGCTTCTCCGTTATTCCGGAGGAGATACGAAAAAATGGTCATGGGAAAAGCTCGTTCGCCTGGAGCCTGAAACCGGCGGGAATGGAGCTGAAATCCGTTACAGCGTTCCTCTGGACAAGATACGCCCGCATAAATATGGTCGGCTTCGGGTCTGTTTTCAGGCAGCACCTTATGCGGAAACCGGCGATATGATGCCGGATCGCGGGAAGGTGGTGCCGGTATTGCGTCCAGGCAATCTCGCTTCGGCGCCCGATACCAAGGTCGAAGTTTCCAGTCTTTATCCGAAATACAAAGCCTATCCACTTACTGATGGCCAAACCAGCGGCAGGATTTATTACAGTTACGCCGCATGGGCCTCGGCGGATTTGCCGGGTCAGGAGCAATTTGCCGATTTCCTTTTTAAAAAGGAAGAACCGGTGAGACATATTGCCGTTTGGTGGGAAATCCCGCCCCGAGAAATCGAAATCCTCGCACGGCAAGGCGAGGAATGGAAGCTTTTGAGTAAAACTACCATTCCGGAAAAGGAAATGCAGACCAATATTTCCCTGCCGGAAAACAGCCGTGCCGAAGCCATCCGAGTTCGGATGCCTGCCGGACAAGGCAACAAATCCCGTCCGAATCTCCTGTGGATTCGCGAAGTAGAAATATATTAAAAGAGAGGTATTTATGAAATATATTCATATCGTTTTCTGGATGTTGCTGGCTTCCGGCGCTCTCGCCGCTCCGATCCCGTTTTTTGCGATCTATGACTATACCGGTGAACGCCTTATCTCCATCCAGCCGGGGGGCGCGGCCGACCAAATCGGGCTTGCCATTGAGAAGACGGAGCGGGATGGGGCCGATTTCTATGCAGTGAAACTTTGCAATCTCGGAAAGAAAGACCGGGCGTTGCGCCTGACCGCCTACATCCCTTTTTCCCGGGAAAATGCGTATTTTCTCGGTACTCCCTATGTTAGAGAAAAGGCGGTCCCCGGTAAAGTACACTCTTTCCTTTTTGGCGGCAATCCCACCAGTGACAAAGCCGTCGGCTTTTCGCGCTATCCGTTTGCCGGAATCACGGACGGAACCAACTCCGTGGCGTTCGCGCTGGATCTCTCCAAGCCTGCGTTGTCCCGTATTGAATACGATACGAATCGGGAATGTTTTGCCATTCAGTTCGAACTCGGCATCATCCCCGAACGCCCCGAAGCCGAGGTACGGTTCTGCGTCTATGAATTCCAGAGTAATTGGGGCTTTCGGGCTATTCTGGACAAATATTACAGGCTTTTTCCGGCGGATTTCGAGGTTCGCTCCCGGGATCAGGGGCTCTGTCTGGCATTTGCCGAACCCAGCAAGATCAATAATGTCGAAGATTTTGGAATTCGTTACCGGGAGGCTACTTATGAGGGAAGATGGAATTACGATACAAATGTGTTGGACTTGAAAGCCATGCCACGCATTCAGAAAGAGGTGGAGTATGGAAACAGCAAAAATATCATAAGTTTTCGCTATCATGAACCGGGAACGTTCTGGGTTCCGCTGAAAGACGGTTTCCCGCGAACCTATGAAAGCGCGCTGGCATACACAGAATATCTTGCAAAGGAAGGACATCCGAAAGCAAAGGCGCTTTTTGAGTCAGGAATGACGAATGTGGACGGAAAATATCAAGTGGCGTTTTCCAAGCAAAACTGGAACAATGGATGCGTCTGGGCGATCAGTACCCTGCCGGGTGAGAAGCTTTTCAATGAATGGTTCTCTGCCGATAAGCTGGAATCGTATCGGCGGGAGGATGGACGCATTCTCGCCGGGGAGTTTTACGATTCCATGGGCGGGTATATGCGTGACCCCTTGGATTTTCGCCGTTCCAATATGGTTACTGCGGCCTATCCGCTGGTCTATGACCGGCTCTCCGGACGGCTTGCCGCCAGTTTTCAGCTTTGCCATGCGGAATACGCCTCTCGCTCCTCCGCCGCGATTCATGACGCGGGAAAAATGACGGCGGCGAACAACGTCAGGAACTTCATGTTCTCCCGCTGTTTCGACATATTCGTTGGTGAAATGGACTGGAAGCATAGTTCCTGGAAGCCCGCCTCGCCGGAGGAACTGTTCTTCATCCGGGCCATGACCAAGGGCAAACCATATACCATTCTGCAGAATACCAGTTTTAAAAAATTCAATATGGAAGATATCGACCGCTATATGCGCCGTGCCGTCGCCAATGGTATTTTTCCGGGCTTTTTCAGCGACCGAAGCAACGGGAAAAACTATTTCCGTACACCCGAACTCTATGAAATGGCTCGTCATCTTTTCAAGAAGTACATTCCCATGTGCAAGAAACTTTCGGAAGCCGGCTGGGAACCCGTGACCAACGCACATACGGATCGGCCGGAAATTCTGGTAGAGCGTTTCGGAAAATTGTTCTTCACCATTTACAACGACAGCGAAAAAACGCAAACTTTCACGCTGCGCTTCGACGACGAAAAGATTGACCGCCTGATTTCGTGGATTACTCCGGAAAAGACCATTGCCGGGAAGGGCGGCGTATTCCAACTGCAATTGGATGCAGAAGAACTTCAGATATTCGAACTCTCGGAAAAAGGAGAATATAAATGAAATTTTTTACCCTCATTGAACTCCTCGTAGTGATCGCGATCATAGCGATCCTGGCGGCATTACTGTTGCCGGCACTGAACAAGGCGCGGGATACTGCCAGAGGTATAGCCTGTGCAAATAACGTGGCGACCATTATCAAGGGAATCAACCTTTACACCGATGACAACAATTCCTATTATCCGAGTTGGCCGGCAATTGTTGACGAGCAGGGAACCTCCTGGGATGCGAAAATTATGGGATATCTGGGTTTCAGCGAACCTTTTGACTCTTATAAGTTGAATACCAGGACGCTTTTCCGCTGCCCCGCATCTGTGTTCGAGACAGTGTCTTATAGTTCCCCACCACCCCAGAGGTCGAGAAGTTATATCGCGAATTTCTATCTCGGAATTTGGGACCCGACCAATATCGATTCCGGCTACAATCCCTCGTCGACGCTGTTCCTGCAAAAACCTGAACGCGTGAAGTACCCTTCTACGATCGCGGCGACCTTTGAAAGCGGTATCCACAAGCTGACCGGTTCGTTTACCTCCTTCATGTACACCACTTCGCCCTGGAAACTGGATTCCAATTTTGCGTTTGAGGATGCGAAGCCGCAAAACCGGAAGTATTATTTCTGGCACGGCGGCGGCAATCCGAGAAGCAACGGCCAGAAGATGAATATATCATTCCTCGATGGGCATGTAAAATCCGTTTTGGGCCATGAGTTATACAGCATGCCGGGCCGGGTCGAGAGCGGGAGCGCCTGCTTCTATACCCAGTACCATTGGCGGTTCCAATAATCCGATCCGATTTTTCAGACGGGATTTTATCAGAAATAATATCCGAGATTTTTTTATTCATTCTTGATTTTAATGATAAAATAGATTAAATTGTTAATAATCGTATAATGACAAAAAGAATATGGATATTAGAGATGAAGAAAAGTTATGCATGTTTGGTGATGGCGCTGTTTCTCGGTTTTGGCGGATCGTATGCGGTGATGGCCGAAGAAGCGGCAGCAGCTCCGCAAGCAATTCAGAAAACCGAAGCCGCTCCGCAAACAGTGCAGCAAGCCGAACCGGCCCCGCAAGTTGAACAGAAGACGGAAGAAGGCGGCGGTATCGGCGAAAACCTGTTCCATATGGGGCGTGGCGTGGTCAATATCGGAACCTGCTGGCTGGAAATATTCCGCTGTATGCTTTACCGCAACGCCGAAGCGCCGTTCTGGGGATTTGTCTCGGGGGCAGTGGAAGGTTCCGGTTTTACTGTGATCCGGGCTTTTACCGGAGTGACGGATATTTTGTTTTTCGGATTTGAGCCCGGTAATATTTTTGAACCGCGCTTTGCTGAGTTTGTCTGGCAATCCCCTTGGATGCCGGTCAAAAAACTCCAGCTCAAAGGGCCGATCCTGAAACAAGATTGAACATTATTCAAAGAATCAGGAACTCGATAAAAACCTGATTCTTTTTTTTATTTAGTAAGCGGAGTATGATATGACTTTAGATGAATTGAAAGAAGCGAGCGAACAGGCGGAAGCCCGGATTGAACATTTACGGAAGTTCCTGAAAATTGATGAAAAAATCGCGGAACGGGGTAGGCTCGAAGCCTTGATGACGGCGCCGGATTTCTGGGACAGCCGGGAGAAATCCCAGGCGACAGTCGAGGGCTTGAGTGCCTGCAAAAATATTATTGAACCCTTCAGAGACACCGAAAACGAAGTCAAGGATTTCATCGTATTGACCGAGTTGGCGGAGGAAGATGAATCGCTGCTGACCGAAGCGGACGGCGCCTGGAAACAGTTGTCGAAGAACCTGGACGGCATCGAGTTGGTAAGTTTTCTTTCCGGTAAATTCGATGCAGGCAATCTCTATTTTTCGATCCATGCCGGGGCCGGTGGCACCGAGTCCTGCGATTGGGCGAATATCTTGTTGCGGATGTATCGCCGCTGGTTCGAGCGCCGCGGCTGGAAAGATGAAATCATGGATATTCAGCTTGGCGACGAAGCAGGGATCAAGAGTGTGACTCTGAAAGTAAGCGGTCAGTTCGCTTACGGCTATGGCAAGGGTGAAAAAGGTGTGCACCGGCTGGTCCGGATTTCGCCTTTTGACAGCAATGCGCGCCGCCATACCTCATTCTGCTCGGTGGATGTGTTTCCGGAAATCAGCGAAGATATCGATATCGAAGTGGAAGAAAAAGACCTCCGCATCGATACCTACCGCGCCAGCGGAGCGGGCGGCCAGCACGTTAATACGACCGACAGCGCCATCCGCATTACCCATATTCCGACCGGGACTGTAGTCTCGTGTCAAAATGAGCGTTCCCAGCACAAAAACCGCCATACCGCCATGCAGATGCTGAAAGCGCGTCTGTATGAAATGGAAGAAGAAAAGCGCCGCAAAGAAGCCGATGCCATTTCCGGAACCAAAACCGAAATGGGCTGGGGCAACCAGATCCGTTCGTATGTCCTGCAGCCTTATCAGATGGTCAAGGATCTCCGTACCGACGTCGAGACCAGCAATACCGCCGCGGTGTTGGATGGCGATATCGATATGTTTGTGGAAGCATGGCTCAAGAAGGTAAGTACCGAGTGATGGATGAAACCGCGCTCCCAACTTCATATACCTGTACGATAACTCCGGACCAGGCGGCGGTACTCGAAAGTATTCTGCGCGCCAAGGACTGGAAATTCAGTCAGGTGCCGTACAGCCTGTGGAAAGCCTCCGCCGACAAAGTCAATGTCGTAGCCTATCAGAGCGGCAAATTGACGGTTCAGGGCAAGGGAACCGGAGAATTCGTCCTGTTCATCCTTGAGCCGGAGATCCTCAAGCAGGCGACATTTGGCTATGAACAGGAATTGGGCATAAAAACCGCCAAATCCGAGCCGGTTCTGAGCGAGGAAAACTTCGCGCCGCATGCCGGAGTCGACGAAAGCGGGAAGGGGGACTTTTTCGGTCCGCTGGTGATTGCGGCGGCGTATGTCGACGATTTTTCCGCTCGGAAACTGTTGGAATTCGGTGTTAAGGACTCCAAGGTCATCAAAAGCGACCGCAAAATCCGGGAGCTGGCGGCCATCATCAGGAAAACGTTACAGGGCAAATGTGTCAAAGTCGTAATCGGGCCCGAAACCTATAATCGTTTGTATGGTAAGTTCGGCAATTTGAACCGTTTATTGGCCTGGGGGCACGCCAGGGCTATCGAGAATATTCTGGAGGCGGTACCGGATTGCCCGCGGGCTTTGTCCGATAAATTCGCCGCCGAAAGTCTGATTCAAAGCGCCTTGATGGCCAAAGGGCGGAATATTAAGCTCGACCAGCAGGTCCGCGCCGAATCCGATCCGGCGGTGGCGGCGGCTTCGATTCTGGCCCGGGAAATATTCATCAACTCGCTTGATCGGATGGGAGAAGAATTGAAAATGGAAATCCCGCGCGGGGCAGGGACCCAGGCCGATTTGACCGCCGCCGAAATATACCATAAATTCGGCGAGGAAAAATTGCGCTGCTTCAGCAAGGCGCACTTCAAGAACTTCAGTAAATTAACCGGAGAGTTTTAATATGACCAAAATTATCAGCAAGCCTTTTTTTCGGGCGCCGGACGGCACCGAAGTAACTTTATTTGAATTGACCAACGAATCCGGAACCAAAGTTGAGATCATCGATTGGGGCGCAACGGTCGTTTCCATGACCGTGCCGGACCGCGAGGGCAATTTCCGCCCGGTGATGCTGACTCACCCGGAGCCGACCGATTATATTGAGAACATTCCGGCGTTTGGAATTGTGGCCGGACGTTACGCTAACCGTGTCGCCAATGCCGAATTCGAGCTCAATGGCCGGAAACATCAGTTGGCCGCCAACAAAAACGGACACTGTCTTCACGGCGGATTCCGCGGATTCGGACGCTTGCCCTGGCGGGCGCAAGTCGTTGACGGCAGACTGGAACTGACTCTGGAGAGCCCCGACGGCGACCAGGGATTTCCCGGCAATTGCAAGGTTAAGGTGGTTTATTCCTTATCCGAACACCATGAACTGATTATCGATTATTTTGCCGAAAGCGACGCCGCAACCATCGTCAACCTGACCAATCATGCTTATTTCAAGCTGGATGACGAGCCGCAGGTTTACAACAACGAATTCTTTATCAATGCGGAGTGTTATACTCCGGCGAAAGAACAGATTCCTACCGGGGAAATCAAGCCGGTCAAAGATACGGTTTTCGATTTGACTTCGCCGGTCAAGATCGGCGGGCTTTTCCATACTTTCGGCTTCGATGGTTTTGACCACAATTTTGTCCTGAAACCGGAATGCGCCACTTTGCAACTGCCGGCCGCCGCCGCGTATTCGGAGAAAACCGGAATATTGCTGGAAACTTTTACCACTGAACCGGGCATGCAGTTTTACACGGCCAACGCTCTCGATCAGCCGCACTGTTCATTCTGTTTCGAGGCCCAGCATTTTCCCGATTCACCGCATCATCCCAACTTTCCGAGTACGGTTTTAGTGCCCGGAGAGCTTTACCGACAGACGACGATCTACCGTTTTTCTGTCCGATGATATTTTAAATCATTGAATTTGATGCTATATTATTAGTTGTTTCAGCAAAGGAGTTTGAATATATGAGCGTTGATCTGAACGAAATCAAAGCAGTATTGCATAAAATGGGTGCAAAGGCGGTAACGGCATCCCGTGCCCTTGCTACCTTGAATTCAGCCGAAAAAAATAATATTCTCTTGAAAATGGCTGACGCCATCGACGCCATCGAAGCCGATATCCTCAAAGCCAATGAACTGGACTTGAAAGCCGGACGCGAGGCCGGGTTGTCCAACGCTATGCTTGACCGCTTGCGCCTGGACCACCAGAGAATCAAAGGCATGTCCGACGGTCTGCGCGAAGTGCTGCAACTCGACGATCCGGTAGGCAAAGTTCTGACCGAAGTTACCCGTCCCAATGGCTTGAAAATCCGCAAAATATCGGTGCCGCTCGGAGTCATCGGCATTATTTACGAATCCCGCCCCAATGTCACCGTCGACTCGGCCGGATTGTGCCTGAAGGCCGGCAACGCGGTAATCCTGCGCGGCGGTTCGGAGGCTTTCAACTCCACTATGATCCTGGCTCATTGCATGAACCGGGCTGGTATCGCTGCCGGGTTGCCGGATGGCGCGGTGCAGTTGGTCGAATGGACTGACCGCCAGGCGATAAGTGTTCTCTTGAAAATGGATGAATATATCAGTTTGATCATTCCGCGCGGCGGCGAAGGCCTGATCCGGACAGTGGTCGAACAGTCCACGATTCCGGTCATCAAGCATTACAAAGGAGTCTGCCACCTGTATGTGGACGAGGACTGCGACATCGAAAACGCGCTCAGCATCGTGGATAACGCCAAATACCAGCGCCCGAGCGCCTGCAACGCCCTGGAAACGCTGTTGATCAATTCAAAAATCGCCCCCAAATTTATCCCGCCCTTCCTGAAAGCCATGAAAGAACGCGGCATCGAACTGCGCGGTGACGAACGCTTCCGCCAGTGGGACAAAGGCATCAAAGCCGCCATGGAAGATGATTATTATACAGAATATCTGGATTTGGTGCTGACGGTGAAAATTGTCGATACCCTGAAGGATGCCATCGCCCATATCAACAAATACGGTTCGAAACACAGCGACGGCATTCTGACCAACAATCAGCAGAATGCGGAAAAATTCATGCTGGAGGTGGACTCGGCCACAGTTTATCACAACGCCTCGACCCGTTTTACCGACGGCGGCGAGTTCGGCATGGGGGCGGAAATCGGTATCAGTACCGACAAGCTGCATGCTCGCGGACCGATGGGTTTGGTCGAATTGACTTCTTATAAATATCTGGTTTTTGGATCGGGTCAAGTTAGAAATTGAGGTGCAGCTATTGGATAATAAACAAAAAATTCTGCCGTGGTTAATATTCGCCTCTGCCCTGATCATCTATACGGTCGGGCTTTCAAAAATGGAAATCATCATGATCGACACGCGCTTCGCGCTGTTCGTTCATGAAATGCGGGAAAACGGTATTTTCGCTTTTCCCCAGCATCATGGAAACTTCTATCCGGACTACACTTCGGTGCCGGTAATCCTGATGTATCTGGCTTCGCTGATTTTCGGCGGAGTCAATCAATTCACCATCGTCCTGCCGTCGGCCATAGCCATGGCGGCGATGGTGGCCCTGGTCTATGTGATTGGGCGCCGGATGCACTCCGCGTACTTCGGCCTGGCCGGTGCGATCATGATGTTCGCCGCTTATGAACTGGTCAGTATCGGGCGCATCGCCTCCATCGATGCATATCCGGCCTTGGCGGCAACTCTTTGTTTTTATTTGCTTTACAGCGCCGATCAGGATAAAAAATACCGGCGTCTGTGGTGGCTGCCGGTAGCGATGATTTTCGGTTTTGCCATGCGCGGTCCGATCGGCACGGTGATTCCGACTGCGGTCTGTGTGAGTTATTGCCTGGTGGCCGGTAAATGGCGCAGACTCTTTATTACCGGAGCAACCGGGGCGGTCCTATTGGGGGGCTTGCTGGCATTGTTCGCTTATTCGGCATATCTCAGCGGCGGCGACAAATTTCTGGCCGAATTCTGGGACCTGCAGATTACCGGCCGTATCTCAAATGTCAAGCCGCCATGGTATTACCTGACGGACGCCGTGGGCAGTTTCGCCCTGACTTACCCGTTGGCATTGATGGTCCTGATCGTTTATCTGATTTGCCGGAAAAAAGATTTTTTCAAGCTTGCCCGTCCTCAAAATGAACAAACAGTTCAGTTTCTGGCGGCTTGGGCGCTGGTCATTATCCTCGGTATGAGCATTCCCGGCACGAAACATTTGCGCTATATAACCGGTGCTTTCCCGCCGCTTTCTTTGCTGGCTGCCGTGATCATGATCAATCCGGGACATCTTAAGTTTTTGACCTGGTTCAGGATATGGTTTGTCAGGGTTATCAGCCTCATGCCGTTGGTGGCATTGATTGCGCTGCCGGTCGGAGCTTGGATTCTGCGGTTGCCTGCGGTGGTCAAAGCGTTGGACGGAGTCGAAATAAAGTTACCGCTGATGATTCCCTGCCTGTTGTTGCTGGTATTCAATCTGGCGGTTTTCAATATGCGCAAAGGCATTCGCCGCCGCGAGCGCAACATCCTGTTGCTGGGAATAATGGCGATAATTATCGTCCTGGCGCGGATCATGGTGGTGGAAGTAGCCGAGCAGTACATTAATTCATCCAGGAAATTTGTGCAAAAAGTCGAGGAGATCCGTCAGGACCGCCCCTTGTATTTTCTGTTTATCGGCTTTGATGGCGATGCCAATAAATACATGGCCAATGTCGATCGCAAAAAGATATTTGTCCCCAAAGAGATAACTGCCAAAGATTTGAAAGCCCTTGAACCCGGCAGTCTGATAATTGTTCGCGAAGATCACTGGCGGAAACGGGTGGACGAAGCCCTGCGCAAAGATTTCAGTCTTGTAACGGAAGGCCAATTGGCCCGGCGTGAATGCCTCCTGATGATCAAAAATCAGCCGGAGAAGGTTCAAGAATGAAAGGGTTTGCGGCCGTACACACCATAGGCTGCCGCTTGAACCAGGCCGATTCCGCTTTGATTTGCGGCAGGCTCCGGGAAGACGGCTGGGAAATCGTCGAGCCGACACACCCTGAAATTGACCTGTTGGTCGTCAATTCATGCAGTGTGACCGGAACCGCCGCCCAGAAAAGCCGTCAGGCGGTCCGTAAATTCCGGAAAACCTTTCCGCAATGCCGGATTATCGTTACCGGTTGCAGTGCCGAAATCGACCGGAAAAGCTGGGAAAATGAACCCGCGGTCGATATGATTGTTTCCAATCCGGACAAAAAGAAACTGATCGATATGATTGCCGGAATGGCCGCCGGATTCCATTACAGCATTGATGAACGGCCCGGTCTGGTCTTTGCAGAAAAAGCCAAGGCCGATTTTCCGTTTAAATCGCGGGCCTTTATCAAAGCGCAGGAGGGGTGCGCTAATTTCTGTACTTACTGCATCGTGCCTTACGCCAGAGGGCCGGAACGCTCACGGGCTTGGGATGAACTGGTGGCCGATTTCAAGAATCTGGTGGATCAGGGTTTTCCGGAAATCGTTCTGACCGGGGTCAATATCTGCGCTTATGAAGATCATGGGCGCCGTCTGCCGGAGCTGGTGGATGAGTTATGCGCCATCCCCGGTGATTTCCGGGTGCGCCTCAGTTCCACGGAACCCCATCCCGGCAACCGGGAGCTGATCGAGGTAATGGCACGCAATCCGAAAGTCTGCCGTTTCCTGCATCTGTCTCTCCAGCACGGGGCCGATTCCATTTTAAAAGCGATGAACCGCCATTACACGGTGGAGGAGTATTTCGAATTCGTGCTTGCGGCCAGGGCGGCAATCCCCGATATCCATATCGGTACGGATATCATCGTCGGTTTCCCGGGCGAAACCGAGGAATTATTTGCCGAATCCTGCCGGAATATTGAAAATCTGGAGTTTTCCAACATCCATATTTTCAGTTTTTCGCCCCGCCAGGGAACGCCGGCCGCTACCATGCCGAATCAGATCTCCACGGAAATCGTCAAGAAGCGTTACGTTCTGCTTGATAAAATTGCCAAAGCCTCAAACCGGAAGTTTCGCCAAAGTCAATTGCATAAATCACTGCCGGTGATTTTTGAGAAAAAAGATAAAGACATTTTCAGCGGTTGGAGCGACAATTACATTCATGTCAGCTCGAATTCTCCCGGTCTCGAACTCCACAAAATCACTCAGGTCATACCGTCGACGCTCACTGCGGACGGAGTGGCAAACTTCATTTGAATTTTCTGTAATCTATTAGATGTTAGGATCTTAATGCAGGCTGTCTGTTTTTATTTATCCCGAAAAAAGGCAAAAAAAAGATGGATGCGCCTGAGGGAGTGGGATTGGGAGAGAGAGGGAGTATCAGGACGCATCCAAAATTTTAAATCAACAAATAAAATATTATTTTATCTTAATAGTTTTACAATATACCCTATATTAAATGAATGTCAAGCGCTATTTAGAAAATTTCAGCTTTTTTGCGATTTTTCAGAAATCACATGAATATTACATTCGCATGATTTCTGAAAAACGGCCCAACAACTAACAACAACAGTATCCTCAAGAATGATTCAATCCCGATTAAACTCTTAGTATATTATATCGTAAAATTCCAAAAAAAGCAACTGTTTTTCAGAAAAAATCAAATTTTTTTTATTTATATTAATATTATTATAGCATTTGGCGAGTTTTGGCGGACTCGTCCATTTTACTTTGAAATAATGAAATTCTATTTGTGGGTTATGGCATCCCGCCGGTACTCTCCGGGGGACAGGCCGATGATTTTTCGGAAGCGGCGACTGAAATGAAACTGATCGGTATAGCCCAGAACCTCGGCAATTTCGGCAATTTTGAGATTGCCGTTGGTTAGCATGGCGGCCGCCTGGTTCATTTTCAGCCGGTCGATATAAACCTTGGGCAACATTCCCACCCGTTGTCGGAAAACCCGGCGAAACTGGTCGTCGCTCATATTGCAGTACTCTGCCATTTCGTCAATATTCCACCAGCGGTCGGGCTGTTCCCGAAGCATTTTGACCAATTCGTCGATCTCCGGATAACGTTCCTGCCCGTGTTTGCGGAAACGCTTGTTATACAACTCATAAAGAAATTGCTGGAGTTGAAACACCGCATTCAATTGGCTGTGATCCGAGGGGTCGGAGAGATATTTGACGATCTCGAGCAGGGCGCGAAATGAACCGCATTCAAACTTACCATCGGTGAAGACTCCGCTTTTGAACAACATTTCAGCCAGGGGGCCGGAGAAATTGATCGTATCTTCCTGGTAGGTTTTCCCCGGCATTGGGCCGTAACAATGAATTGCTCCCGGCGATACCAGAATGCATTGTCCGGCACTAACTTCCTCCACCTCATGCCCGGACTGCCAGTAATAGCCATTGCCTTTGAACATGTGGGAGATACAGAAAAATTCAAAATAGCGCGGACGCTCCCATGGACGCAATATAGTGGTAGGACCAGAGCTGGAACCGTGACTGCTCCACCGAAATATCCACATGCCGCTATTCCGGTGTACCGGGCGCATGCCGTGTTCGGGGGCGCGGTGCACTGAAATATTGTCGGGCATACTCTGAATGACTGGAATTTGCGATTTACTCATACTGCCTCAGCTTCAGTGTTCCCATGATTTTCCATTTTCAACTTTCCATTTTCAATTATAAAAAATACATCGGAATGAAACTTTCGTCAAGTTGAAAATGCACAAAATCAGATATAGGGATTGATTTACGGAAATTTCAGGATATATTGTAAAATCATTTAACAAAGTTTGAGGTTATCATGATTAAAGTTCCGGGTTTTGTCGATTTGCAGGTCAACGGTTATATCGGCATTGATTATTCCGCTGATAATTTGACTGAGAGTGATTTTATCCACTCTGCCAAGGCATTGCTCAATAACGGCTGTGCCGGTTTTCTGCCCACGGTGATTACCAGTTTTGAAGATATTTACCAGCGCAATTTGCCGATGCTGGTCAAAGCCATGAAAGATCCCGATCTGCAGGGCAGGGCGCTGGGCTTTCACCTGGAAGGCCCGTTTATCTCGGATCGTCCCGGCGCTGTCGGCGCTCACAACCCGAAGGCCGTGCGTAAGCCGGATATCAAATACTTCAAGCAGTTGTATGATTTGGCCGAGGGCCAGGTCAAAGTCCTGACTGTCGCCGCCGAAGTCGAAGGAGTCGAGGAACTTATCGCCTATGCCAATAGTCTTGGCGTGGTGGTTTCGCTGGGGCACCATCTGGCCAATCCCACGGATATCGAAAAAGGCGCCGCGGCAGGAGCTAAGCTGCTGACTCACCTCGGCAACGGCTGTCCGAATGAAATTCACCGCCATCACAACCCGATTTGGGCCGGACTGGCCGACGACCGGCTTACCGCCATGATTATTACCGATGGTCATCATCTGCCTATGACCTTGATCAAAACCATCATCCGGGCCAAAGGCGTCGACAGAGTGATCGTTACCAGTGACGCCGCTTCGCTGGCCGGTTTGCCGCCCGGAACCTATACCACGCTCGGCAATACCGCGGTGCTGGAGCCGAACGGTTTGTTGCACAATCCGGAAAAACAGTGCATGGTCGGTTCTTCCGCCACTATTTTCAAGTGCGCGAATTATCTTGCCTCGCTGGATATTGTTTCACCGGAAGATATTATCAAGATGGCTTTTACGAACCCGTTGAAGATGATCGGCGTCGCCGAAAGTTCTGTCAGCGGCGGTCAAAATTACGTATGGGAAGGCGAAGCCCGTCAGTTTGTTGCCGGATAACCGCTGTAAATCAAATCATTCCCCAGGGAGTGATATTCCACCCGTGATAACCGGAAAGCCTGATCCAGGCTTTCCGGATTAACGCCTCCGACAACCGGTCGGCTGCCGCATCCGCCAAGAATTTTCGGGGCGATATGAAATTCCACTTTATCCACAACTCCGGCCTGCAGCAGCGATGCGGCCAATTCACCGCCCCCCTCTACCAGAATTGCCGTAATATTGCGTCCGCCAAGCTCTTGCATGATCTGATTCCACTCATCCGGCATCGTTGCCCGGAGAACTTCCGGGGCAGGGCCGGGGGCCAATATCCGAGCCGCTTCTTCCTGAGTCATGCTTTGCGAAACCACCAGGCGCAAAGGCTGGCGCGGCCAGTCGGCCGGCTCACGCACGATCAACCCCGGGTGATCCTCTCTGGCGGTTCCGCCGCCAACCATCACCGCGTCCGCCCATTGTCGTAAACGCTGTACCCGCATCCGGGCGTCCGGACCGGTAATCCATTGCGAACAACCATTGGCGGCGGCGATTTTGCCGTCCAGCGTCATTGCCATTTTCAAGAGAACAAACGGCCTGCCGGTAACGATCCATTTGAAAAACGCTTCGTTGAGCTTTTCGCATTCTTCCGTGAGAATTCCTTCCATGACTTCGATTCCGGCGGCGCGCAGTATTTCCGGGCCTTTGCCGCGATGACGCGGGTTGGGATCGAGAGCCCCCAGAAAAACCCGGCTGATTCCGGCATTTTTGATCGCTTCGGTACAGGGCGGAGTCCGTCCGTAAGTGCTGCATGGTTCAAGGGTAACATAAATATCGGCGCCGGAGGCGAGGGGACCGGCGTCCTGCAATGCGTTGACTTCGGCATGCGGTTCACCGGCGCGGTGGTGATAACCGCGTCCGACGATTTCGCCGTTTTTAGCCACTATGGCCCCCACCATAGGGTTGGGACTGGTCATACCCCAGGCTTTTTCGGCTTCTTTAAGCGCTTCGCGCATTAATTCCTGATGATTCATTATTTCCCTCGCGGAGTCAGTACGCCCAGCCAGGTGCTCATGGCCCAGGCGTTATTGTAACTCATGGTTTTAAATTCATGTCCATAACCCCAACTGTCGCTGTAGGCAATTTCCTGAGTGGCGTCGTTGTAACCGATAATCAGGCGCATATGGCCGCCGACAAGTTGCGGATTGGCGGTTTTTTCCGTCACCAGGCCGAGCAGAACGCACCAGCCGACGGGGACTCCGGCATCAATATTTTTCTTAATATTTTCGAGGAATTTCATCTGATCCCGCTTTTCGCGAGTTCGGCATTCGACGAAAATAGAACTGTCCATTCGAGCAATGGTTTCGCTGAAATTGTAAATTTTGCGATTGCCGATTATGGTGGTAAATTCTTCCGGATCAATAACCGGTTTCTTGGCCTTTTTGGCAGATTTGTTGTAATCGCCGACCAGTTTGAGGAACTCATTGAGATCGTTGAAATCTCGATTGCTGTAAAGCTGACGCATTTTGATGCCGACCCGGTTGTCGGCTTTTTTGATGGCGTCGATCATGTCGTCCCGTTTGGTTCCCATAAAAGTGGTATTTGCCAACTGAGCCAATTGGTGCTGGTCGAATTCCGAACCGTAATACTTCAAAATACGTTCAAGTACCGCTACCACGCAGTAACCTTTCTGCCCTTGGTTGACCATCGGAATTTCCAGATACTTGAAACCGTCCTTGGTCTTGACATTTTCCTGCAATTCATTGCGGATACCGCTGGTGACTTTGGACGCCTGGCGGAGCGGTTCGATCTCATCCTTTGAAATTACCAGGGTCAGATATTCACACTGGGCGGAGCTGCGGGAGCCGGAAACGCTCCATTTTAATTGATAATTGCCATCCGGAGTTTTCCATAACAATGCATGGGCGCGGCTTTTGCCCATGGTAAACTGGTCCTTTTCCGGTTCGCATTGAGGATAAAATTCTTTCATGATTTTTTCGACTTTATCGACTGAATAATCGACATTGCCCTGATCCCACTGACCGCCGTCGCCGCGGTTGAAAATCGAAATAACCAGGCGGTTTAGTTTGTCGTCATCGAATTCGGCCAAGGCTTCATAAATCGCCATGCCGTCCAACCGCAGCAAACCGGTGGCGGAGGCCGTGCTTAAGGCATAGCGCAGCTCTTTACGGGATTTGTCATTGTACCGGAATCTGACGTCCTTGCCGATTGTTCGGGCAAAAGTCACCGGCGACGCACTCCACATCTTGTCACGTTGTGAACTCAAAAAGTCTTTGAACTCATAATCCGCCAGCGCGGAGCTTGCCGTGTAAATCATTAAAATTGAGCAGAACAGTAAACGCATCATGATTGAGCCCCTATAAATAAAAAAGCGCTCTGCGGTATTTCCGGCAGAGCGCTTTACGAGAATACGATGACCTTTTAGGTTACTCCGCCTTGAAGGCTGGGGACAGATCGAACTTGGAGTCGACGTCCAGAGAGATCAAAGTACGGGTATGCGTGATACCGGAAATATCGCGCATCATCTTGTTGGCAACGACGTCGGCCAGTTCGCGGTTGTCGCGAGCCCGGACCATTGCTACCAGGTCATATTCCCCGGCTACTGTGTAAACTTCACTTACGCCATTAAGTTGCATGATTCGGCTGATGACCTCTTTCAGCATTGGACGTTCGACGTTTACCAGGACAATTCCAGTTACACCACTGATCATGTTTGTTAGCCCTTTCTTGTTAAATTTCTATCTGCAAGTTCCCTCTTGGAACTAGGGTTAATGTAATATGCGCCGTTAACTTTGCAAATCAAAATCAGCTAGAAAAAATGAAAATTCATCAAAAAACAATACAACTCAATGATTATAAACAGATAAAAAATATTGAGCTTTCGGCTTCCCTGCCGAATAATTGATGATTTTGGCGAAAATTTCGCATCTGCTATTCTTTTTTTTATTGAAAAATGGCAATTATGCAACTATAATATATGTTGAAGAGAAGAAAATGTAAAATTATGCTGCGGTATGAGGCCGCTTGTTTATTTTCGTGTCAAGTCAGGTTTGAACTTGACTGGACACGAGAGTCTGCAAAACAGAACCTCTATGGAATTGATAACAGTCAAAAAATCATGGTTCGAGGCGGAAAAGCAAGAATTCCGCGGATGGGATTTTTCGCATCTGGAGGGCCGCTGGGAAGAAAGTCCCTTGCCATGGAATTATCTGGAAATCATTAACCAACATCGCCAACCGGAACATAGTTTGTTGGATATGGGCACCGGTGGAGGGGAGTTCCTGCTTTCGATCGGTCATCCTCATCATCTCACCAGCGTGACAGAAGGTTATCCGCCCAACTATGATCTGTGCCGGCGTCATTTGTATCCGCTGGGAATTGAGGTTCGCCAAATCAGTGACGACTCTAATATTCCTTATGCCAACCGGGCTTTTGACCTGGTAATCAACCGCCATGAATCTTTTGACGCCGGGGAAGTCTGGCGGGTGTTGAAGCCCGGCGGAATATTCATCACTCAACAGGTTGGAGGTATGAATAACCGCAATTTGGCGAAAATTCTGATTCTGGATTTCGAGCCGCTTTTTCCCCATCATCACCTGGCCGAAAATGTCACTTTATTGAGTAGATTTGAGGTTCTTCGTGCGGAAGAGTTCTTTGGCGAACACAAGTTTTTCGATCTGGAAGCACTGATTCATTTTGCCAGAATCAGCGAATGGGAATTTCCCGAATTTTCCGTAAATACGTGCTGTTCCGGATTATGTCAACTTGATAAAATCCTGACGAAAAATGGCTTTGTATCCGGCATTCTGAACCGCTTTATCATTGTTGCGCGGAAACCTTCGTTTTGAGGCTCGTTAAACCGAAACTGCCGAGATTGGCTTCGTTGCGAAGAATTTTCAGGATTCGGTCGGCATTGGCCCCGGTATAGCAGAGATAATAGGTGAGGGCGAGCGGATATTGCCCGGACCGGATGTTGGCAAGAGTCGGTTCGATGCCGTCCACTTTCAGAAATTTTATCGGCAAATCCGGGCGCAGGCTCCAAACCCCACAACTCATGGCATGGCGGTTACCGCGGGCGATGATCAGGGGTTCATCCGCTGAATTGGATAAAACCACATCCTTTGCCACCGGCTGATTATCCAGGAGCAGACGGTGAAAACTCTGGCATCCGAACAGGCGGGTTCCGGGGGCGTTTTTGTGAATCATATAGCCGCTGCCGTTGTAATCCTGCCAGGAAATAACTTTGCCGCCGAAAATATTCCGCAAATCCTTGAGCTTGATATCCTCGATTTCATTGGAGGGATGGACCGCAATCGCGAGAGCTTCGATGGCATAAGGCTCCGCGTTCAGTTTTTTGACTTTCTTTTTCAGTTCCGGCAGCATATCGGAACCGCAGACCACAAAGTCCATTTCGCCGGAATTCAATTCGGCGGCGGCTTTGTCGAGATCAACGGTACGGATGATATAACTTGGCGCTTCACCGTCGGATGCGGAATCAGCCAACACCGTTTTCACCAGATATGGCTCCGGATTCAGCAGCAGATTGATTCGTACTTGCTCGCGGGCGGTTAGACATGTCGAAATATTCAGTAACAATACTAAGAAAATGATGTATTTCATAAAAAACCTTCAGTCAAATGGTGAAATATAAAAATATCATGCTATATTATTTTTTTCAAATTTTAAACTGAGAAAAGCTCGGAGGATATACATGGGCAGCTACGATTACCTGAATAAGATCGGCAAAGAGCCCGGCAATCTGATCAAAGGGCTGCAGGCGGTTCAGGCACACGAAGGATACGTGTCCAACGAAAGTATCGCCGCAGTCGCGGATTATTTCGGTATTGCCGAGGTCGAGGTTGAAGGAGTTTTAACCTTTTACGCACAGTTCAAGCGCGTCAAGCCGGGACGTTTCAAAATCAGCATTTGCGACGGCACCGCCTGTCATATCAAGGGCAGCAGCCAGATTATCGATTGGATCAGTACCGCCCTGGGGATTCACCCCGGCCAAACCGATGAATCCGGCAACTTTTCTCTGGAAACCGTAGCCTGCCTGGGCTGCTGCAGTCTGGCGCCGGTTATGAGCATCAATGGCAAAATTTACGGCAAACTCGACCGTAAGTCGACTCTCAAAATCTTAAAGGAGTATCAACAGCAATGACCATCAGCGATAAAATAAAGAAAATCAGAGTCGGCACCGCATCATGCGGATTGGCGGCGGGCGGTGGTGCCGTTCTGGCCGCGCTGCGCGAAAAAGCCCCAACTGCCGATATTGATGAAGTCGGCTGTTTCGGCCATTGCTATGCCGAACCCACTGTGGAAGTGATAACCGATGATGGTTCGATTTTCTACGCCGGAGTCAATGCTTCGGACAAAGCCATCGACAGCATTCTCGGTTTGGGCGATGATTTTCGTTTTCACATTCCGGAAATTCGCGGAGCCAAGGAACTGCTCAAGGTTTTGAAGCTTGCCGGAAGGATCAACCCGATATCTCTGGAAGAATACAAGGCCCGTGGCGGTTACGGCGCTCTGAAAAGAGCCCTGGACAATACCCCCGAATGGGTGATTGACGAAATGAAAAAATCCGGCCTTCGCGGTCGTGGCGGTGGCGGTTTCCCCACCGGCATGAAGTGGTCATTCCTGGCCGCCAAGCAGGCTGAACAGAAAATCATGATCTGCAACGCCGACGAAGGCGACCCCGGTGCATTTATGGACCGCTCGCTGATGGAAAGCGTGCCGCATCAGGTTCTGGAAGGAATGCTGATCGGAGCGTATGCCACCGGAGCCACCCGGCTTTTCATCTATTGCCGCGCGGAATATCCGCTGGCCATCAAGCATCTGAAAATCGCCATTGAGCAAATTTACGCCAATGGTTTGAATAAATTCAGCGGACGCGAACTTGAAATTACCATCAAGGAAGGTGCCGGCGCATTCGTTTGCGGTGAAGAAACTTCCATGATCGCGTCTCTCGAAGGCAAGCGCGGCACACCGCGTTTCCGCCCTCCGTTCCCGACCGACAGCGGCTGGAACGGCTGGCCGACCTCTATCAATAACGTGGAAACTTTCGGCAACATCCCGTTGATTATCGCCGAAGGCGGCGAGGTTTATGCATCGGTAGGGACCGAAGGCAGCAAAGGTACCAAACTTTTCGCCCTGGCCGGCGACTTGAAATATCCCGGACTGGTGGAAGTTCCGATGGGTATCACCCTCGGCGAAATTGTTTTCGGTATCGGCGGCGCTGACCCGGACAAGGTCAAAGCGGTTCAGACCGGCGGTCCTTCCGGCGGCTGTATTCCCAAGGAACTGTTCAATACCCCGGTGGATTACGATTCATTGAAATCCCTGGGCGCGATCATGGGCTCAGGCGGCATGATCGTCATTTCCAATGAGCGCTGCATGGTGGAAACCGCCCGTTTCTTCCTGGACTTCACTCATCGTGAATCTTGCGGCAAGTGTACTTTCTGCCGTGTCGGCACTACCCGTATGTACGAAACCCTCGAACGCATCGTCGGAGGGCAGGGGGTACCGGAAGATCTCGACTTCCTCGACAGTCTGGGCCGCAAAGTAATCAAGGGATCGCTCTGCGGGCTCGGTCAGACCGCCCCGAATCCGGTGCTCGCGACCCTGCGGTATTTCCGCAACGAATACGAAGACCATGTCATCAGAAAACAGTGCGGAGCGCTTCAGTGCAACAACCTGGTCGATGTGGTCCTTCACAAAGAAAACTGTATCAAATGCCGGCTCTGCATCAAGAATTGTCCGGTCAACGCCATCAGCGATGATTTCGTTGTGGACAACAGCAAATGCACCCGCTGCAATACCTGTATCGAAATATGCCCCAAAAAGACTATCAGCCGGGAGCGGAAAGGAGAAGCCCATCAATGATTAACTTTAAGATAGACGGTAAAGAAGTTCAGGCGGAACCCGGCCAGACGATTCTGGCGGTGGCGGAAGCCAACGGGATTGCGATCCCGACTCTTTGTTTCAGCAATAAAATCAGCCGGACCACATCATGCTTTGTCTGCGTGATCAAAGACCGCAAAACCGGTCGCTTCCTGCCTTCATGCTCGGCCTGTCCGGTGGAGGGCGGCGAATACGATTCATCCACCGATGAAGTTACCGATATGCGCCGGACTGCGCTCGAACTGTTGTTGTCCGAACATTCCGGCGACTGCGAAGCTCCTTGCACGATTGCCTGTCCTGCCCATGCCATGGTCGAAGAATACGTCCGGGAAGGGCGCAAAGGCGACTTTCTGGAAGCGCTGAAAATCATCAAAAAGCGGATTCCGCTGCCGATGAGCATCGGCCGTGTTTGTCCGCGCTTCTGTGAGAAGGACTGCCGCAAAAACGTTTCTGCTAAACCGGTCGCCATCAATGATTTCAAGCGTCTGGCCGCCGATATGTATTATGACAGTTATCAGGAAGAGCTGCCGCCGCTCAGCGGTAAAAAAGTTGCGATTATCGGGGCAGGGCCCGCCGGCCTGGCTTCCGCATATTTTCTGCGCCTGGGCGGAGTTCAGACGAAGATTTTCGACAAACAGGCCAAGCCCGGCGGCATGTTGCGCTACGGCATTCCCGAATACCGTTTGCCGAAAGCTATTCTGGACAAGGAAATTGCCCACTTTACCGGTATGGGTATTGAAATCGAGTGCGGCAAAGAGCTTGGCAAGGACCTGAAACTGGCCGACCTGGCCCGTGAATACGACGCCGTGGTCGCCACCATCGGCTGCTGGAAGCCCAGCTCGATGCAGACCGAAGGCGAAGAACTGACGGAGCAGGGGATCAAGTGGCTGGAAATCAACAACTGCGGCGGTTCCAATCCTGGTAGAACCATTGTTGTCGGCGGCGGCAACACCGCCATGGACTGTGTCCGTACCTCTGTCCGTCTCGGTGCCCCCGAAGTTACCTGTTGCTATCGCCGTACCGAAAAAGAAATGCCGGCGGAAGCCATTGAAATTCACGAAGCCAAGGAAGAAGGCGTCAAATTCCAATTTCTGACCGCTCCTCTGAAAATCCGCCGCGAAGGTGATCATCTGGTAATGACTTGCCAGAAAATGGAACTGGGTGAGCCCGACGCCTCCGGCCGCCGCCGTCCCGTTCCGGTAGTCGGCAGCGAATTTGATATCGAAGCCGACACCATCATCGCGGCAATTGGTCAGGCCACTGACGCCACCGCCGAATTCAGCGTTACCAAACGCGGCGACATTCAGGTGGATGGCGGCAGTAATCTGATGATCGGCAATATTTTTGCTGCAGGCGATTGCGTCAGCGGCGCCGCCACCGTGGTCGAAGCCGTAGCCGGCGGACGCAAAGCCGCCCTGAGCATTCTGCGCATGTTGGGACTTACCGACGAAATGCCGGAAAGAACCATCAACGTTTCGCGCGGCCATTGGCAGAAAAATCACCTGACCAACGATAACCTGGTATTTCTCCGTCCCGATATCTCCAACGAACCGCGGATTGAGTTGGACCTGATCGACATCAGCCGCCGTACCGGCAGTTTCGATGAAGTTTCCAAGACGCTTCGCTCCAATGATATGATGGCGGAAGGCAAACGCTGTATCGAATGCAGTTGCACCGCCAAAAAAGATTGCAGTCTGAAAAAACATTCCGAAACTTACAGTGCCAAAGTCGACGCCATCAAAGGCTGTAAACCCGAGAATGGCTACGACAATCGTCATCCGGCGATCATCATGGACCGTATGAAGTGCATCAAGTGCGGCATCTGCGTGAAAGTGTGCAAAGAAGTCGTTAACCAGAACCTCCTGAGTTTGAAAAATCGCGGATTCTCCACCCGGGTCGGTACTGCTTACGATCTGCAATTGCCGGTAAGTTGCACCGAATGCGGCCAGTGTATCGCCGAGTGCCCGGTCGGTGCTCTGGATTGGAAAATCAAAGAGTAAAAACGGCTCAAAATTTCCAGCGGGATTTATGTTCAAAATAAATCCCGCTTTTTTTTTGAAATTGATTTGTTTTTAAGATATTTTCTCATATAGTTTAAAAATAGAATCACTTAATGGAAGGAGGTGCCATCATGCTTGAATCAATCGGTAATTTTTTCGCCAATTCCAGCGGTATTTATCTGACTGTCGCCATTGTTGCCTCTGTGATTTTTTTGGCTCAGTCTCTATTGTCGTTTACCGGCATGGGAGATACTCATGATTTTGACGCCGATTTTTCCACCGGCCATGATACCATGGACTCGGGGGCATGGGATAGTCTGCATCTTTTCACCTTCCGTGGCATCATTGCGTTTCTGACCTTTTTTGGCTGGAGCGGCTATTTCTGGAGCGACCTGGGCTGGCTGGGCCTTTTCATTGCCATAGTCTGCGGCGCGGTCATGATGTTCCTGAGCGCTCTGCTGATATTCTATATGATGAAACTGCAGCATTCCGGTACCAGGACGACCGCTGACATAGTCGGCAAAACCGGAGTCGTGTACCTTGGCATTCCCGCCAATCGCAGCGGCCATGGCAAGGTTACGGTATCGCTCTCTAACTGCACCCGGCTCGTCAACGCCATGGCGCAAACCGAGCTGAAAAGCGGTACTCCGGTGAAAATCATCGAGATCGTCAACAATGACCTCTTTATAGTCGAACCCATAACCCAATAAGCCAAAAAGGAATCGAAAAAAATGGATTTTACGATGAAAGGCACCATTCTTATTTTGTTCGGGGTATTCTTTCTCCTGATTATTCTGGTTTTGATTGCTTCGCGGTTCCGCAAGTGTCCGTCGGATCGGATTATGGTGGTTTACGGTCGAACTAAGGAAGGCCCCGCTGAGTGTATTCACGGCGGGATCAAATTCATTATTCCGATCGTTCAGGATTACGGCTATATCTCTTTGCTGCCGTTACAGATCGAAGTGAATCTCGGCAATGCCCTTTGTAAACAGAATATCCGTATCAACGTACCGAGCGTGTTCACTGTCGGCGTCAGCACCCACCCGGATATCATGGGCAATGCCGCCGAACGTCTGTTCGGGCAGAGCCCGGCGGCGATTGCCGAGCTGTCCAAAGATATCATCTTCGGACAGTTGCGTCTGGTTATCGCCTCGATGACCATTGAAGAAATCAATGCCGACCGCGAAACCTTCCTGCGGGCGGTGGAAGACAACGTCACCGAAGAACTCAAGAAGATCGGTCTGGAACTGTTGAACGTCAATATCACCGACATCACCGACGAGTCCGGCTATATCAACGCGATCGGCCGCCGTGCCGCCGCCGAAGCCATCAACAAAGCCAAAATCGACGTGGCCGAAGAAGAACGTAAGGGCAGCATCGGCGCCGCCGAAGCCAATAAGGAACAGCGTATCGCGGTGAAACAAGCCGAAGCCAGCGCACTCAGTGGCGAAGCCAACGCCGACCGTGACCGCCGTATCGCGGTGATGCAAGCCGACGCTCAGGCGGCACAAGGCGAAGCCGATGCCGATCGCAATCGTCGTATCGCGGTGAAACAAGCCGACTCACTGGCTGCCCAGGGCGAAGCCGATGCCGACCGTGACCGCCGTATCGCGGTGAAACAGGCCGATGCTTTGGCGACTCAAGGTGAAGCTAACGCCGACCGTGACCGCCGTATCGCGGTGAAACAGGCCGATTCTCTGGCGACCCAGGGCGAAAACGTTTCCGCCATTGAGATTGCCCAATCCAACGCTGTCCGTTCCGAACAGGAAGCGGAAGCCTATCGCCGTGCCGAGGCCGCCCGTCAGGTAGCCCAGGCCCAAATCGAAAAAGCGCAGTTCGAAGCAGAAGCCGAAGCTCAGATTTCCCGCGCCAAGATGGAAATGGAAAAGCAGCGTGCCGAGGTCATCGTCCAGGCGGAAATCAACCGTCAGCAGATTGAAATCGCCGCCGATGCCGAAGCCGAAAAACTCCGCCGTGAAGCTCGCGGTAATGCGGATGCCATTTTCGCCCAACTGGAAGCGGAAGCCCGCGGTAATTTTGAGATCCTGAAATCCAAGGCCAACGGTTTCCGGGAAATCGTCAATGCCTGTAATCAGAGTGCCGACGCGGCCGCCAAGATGCTGCTGATCGAAAAATTGCAGGATATCGTGGCCCTCCAGACCGAAGCGATCAAGAATATCAAGATCGACAAGGTTACTGTATGGGACGGCGGTAGTAATGCCGACGGCAAAAGCGCCACCGCTAATTTTCTCAGCGGCATGATCAAGACTTTGCCTCCGTTGCAGGACGTCGCCAACATGGCCGGAGTTGAATTGCCGGACTATCTTGGCAAAATTAAAGAAGAAATAGAACCTGTCCGGAATGCTTAAGATTACAGCACAGGGCAGGGGAGCTTAATAGTATGAGGAATTTATAAAATGTATCCAAAGCATAAATTGACTTTCTGGGCCCTGATTGTTGTTGCATTTGTCGTTGGCATTACAGCTGCCTGGCTATTTCGTGATATTGCCGGGCAGTTGACTGAAGTCAAGGTCACAACCACCAGTTATGACATCGACTTGGTAAAAAGACGCAGCGCCGCTCTGGGGATCAATATTCCGGAAAAAGCCTGGGATGTTAATTTCCATATGATCATCGAACGCGAAGTCAAAGTCACCAGTTGTTATCTGGCCTTTTCGGCGAATGATGATGAAATTGAAAAAATCATCACCAAACTGGAGTATTTTAAAAATTCCAACAAAATCATCAAGCTGCCGCCGCCGCCTCTCGATGAAAATGGCATTGCCCTGACCTGGTGGAATCGTATGCCTTCCAACCGTACCCTGGAAATATATCAGGGGGAAAATTACTGGCTGGCATACGACAAAAGTGAACCGCGCATGTATGTCTACATCTGCAAATTTCACGAATAATAAGTTTAGTTTCATCAATAAACAATACAAATTGTCAATTGATTTATTGGGGTTTTCCTGTTATCTTTTATATAAATGAAATATAAGGGCATAACAATTTCACAAAGGAGAATCCCATGGCAGGCAGAAAATTCACCCTCATTGAACTCCTGGTGGTGATCACGATTATCGCCATTCTGGCGGCGCTGCTGCTGCCGGCCTTGAGCAAGGCCCGGGACCGCGGCCATGCCATCAGTTGCACCAACAACCTGAAGCAACTGGGCACCGGCGTAATCAATTACACGATCGACTGGAATGATTTTTTTCCGCGCTATTATTCCAAAATTCCACAATTAGGTACTTCGAACGAAGGCTGGACGGTCATGTTCTGGCACTTGGGGTACACCCCTGAGCCGGGGCAGGCCAAGGTATTTCGCTGCTCCGGCAATAAGATGGACCGGGTGGAATATTATGACGCCGGAACCGTGCGTGGGCGGCGCTACTTCAACAATAATTATGCCTACAACAACGTACTTTCCAATGATTTCGATGCGGTCTCCGGATATGCATATCGCGGTATGTCGGTAGCCACTCCCATGAGCAGTGTGGTGAAGATGAACACGGTCAAACAGCCATCTACGGTTCTGACCCTGTTGGATGGCGGCCGCCGGAGCGTGGATGCCAGTCCCACCTGCGCCACCATGACTTTCAGTTACAAGAGCATCGAAGCCGGTAACACCGCTTCCCTGAATTATTTTCTGCCGCAGTTTCCCCATACAGGTGCGGACAATGGAGCTTTTATCGATGGTCACGTCAAGGCTATTTCCCGCAAGGAATTGACCAAAGAAATGGCTCAGGTCGTTAAATAAATCAACACTCACGAGGTTTTTTATGATGAAAGTAATTCTATCGGCCATGATTCTGGCCTCCGCCCTGATGGGCTCTGCTCTGGAATGGAACCCCAAAACATTGCCGGAAGGTAAAGTTATCGTTGAGGCCGACGGCAGCATAAAAATCAGCAATCCGGATGCGGAAAAGCTGAGAGTTATCTCCATGGATATCGAATTGAACCAGAAAAAAGCCGCCCCGGTCGTATTCGGCTGCGAGCTGCGCAATGAAGCGGGGCCCGATGTCAAAGTTTCCGGGTGGATCGCTCTCCGGGTGATGTATGCCGACGGCAGCAAGGGTAAATACCAAAGCTGTACCGAAGCCGATCATTTCAAACCCGGAGTCTGGCGAAAAGCCCTTGGCTCATGGATGCCGGACAAACCCTTGAAGGCGGTATCTCTGGTGGTAAGTTATAATTCGGCGGGAACGCTGTATCTGAGGAATTTTGTGATCGAGCAACAGGAAGCGGATGGTCCCGAGTTTGCCGAAATGCAAGGAAAAAACCTGCCGGTAATCACTGAATTGAAACTGGCCTCCATTCCCGCGCCGTCGGCCGCAGCAAAGGTGGAGGAGACATTCACATTTCAACGGCTTTATCCGGACGCGAACTTCATCATGTGTATGGGCAATCCGGATTATTCACCGGCCGACCTGAAAAAATTCGATATAAACGAGTATCTGGGGCGTCAAAATGGCAAACTTGCCGTGCCCTTCGAAGTGTCGAAAGATGGGGAATATACTTTTCTGGCTTTTTTCGCCAGCTCCAAAAGCATTTGGAATCGCATTGCTTACCGGCTTGACGGCCAACAACTTGATTCCGTGATCTTTGATGGCAGCAGCGGCGGAGTGAAAAATGGATTGACGCCGTATCGCGCCGCCTTGCCATTGAAGTTGACCGCCGGCAAGCATATCATGGAAATCGAATATGTCGGAGCTGGAGCTTACCGCTGGGTACAGCCGGATGCCTTCGCCGTGGCAACGGGCAATCTGACTGCTCGTTATGACTGTGCGGAATTCCAAACTCCGGAAACGAATGGTTACTGGGCAGCTGCGGCGTCATATGCTCCAAACGGTTCGTTGGGCTACAGCGGTATCAGCGGGCATGATTTTGAAATACGTATCCCGCGCCTTTCGGGGGCTGAATTCATGACCCTGATTTTCTCCGAAAGCATGGACTTTGATAGTAATATGGATATTACTCCCGGCGCCCGGGTCTTCGACGTAATGCTTGACGGCAAAGTCATCCTGCCGGATTACGATATCAATGCGCGCTCGGACGGCGGCTATGTGTCACAGGAAAAAATCAAACTCCCGCCGGGGCAGGGGACGCTAATCCTGAAATTGCGGAGCAAAAACAAAGCTCCGGCGAAAATCAGTTCCGTGGCCCTGTTGGCCGGAGACGACAGAAAATTGGCTTCTTATGAACTCTATCCACCGGGGATTGTCGCCAATCCTGATTTCGCCAGTCCGTACAATCTGGTCGGCAACCCCGGCTTCGAATACTCCGCGGACGGCCGGGCAGCTTTCTGGGGCTTGGCCTCCGGCAGCGCCGAAGTTACCACCTCGGAATTCCACAGCGGGCAAGCCGCCCTGAAACTGGCGGCGCCCGGCGGCACGTTGATCAATGATACCTTGGCATTGGCGAGTTGGGACAAACCATATGAATTTCAGGTGTATGCCAAAGGTTCCGGCCGGGTGCGCCTGCGGTTGATCTGGGGGAGGGACGCCCAATATACGCCCGCCATGCTCCGGGAAAATAAATCCGCGATCCATAAATTCATGATCGGCCAGGCCGGAGTTCATTATGGCGAATGGCAGGAACTCAAGGGCGGCGATTGGCGAAAAGTGGTGTTGAGCGCCGTACCGCCACGGGTAGCCGAGCGAGTCGGATTTTCCCTGGAATGGGAGGGAGAGGTGTTGGTGGATGATTTTTGCTTCGACGGATATGGGGCGCTGCCGGTGGAAATTCTTTACGCCCAAGGCGGTTATGAACTCAAAGGCCACAAGAAAGCGGTCATTTATACCCGTGGCGACCATGAAAACGGCAAATTCATCATTCGCGGCGCGGACAACGATATCAAATACTTGGGAGAATTGCAAAAGCATCCGATGTATGGTTTCAAAGACAAAACCGGCAAGGTGACCACACCAATGCTGGACCGGACAATCTGGGTGGCGGATTTCAGCAAAATGAATCAGACGGGGCGTTTCAACCTGGAAGTATTGTTTCCCGACGGCCAGATGCAGCGTTCGCCGCTGTTTGAAGTCCGCGACGGCTTTTTCGGGAAGCTCGGCCAATATGTGGCTTGCAATTATTTCCCGGTGATCCGTTGCGGTACGGAAGTGCCGGGCTGGCATCCGCCATGCCACACCGACGATGCCGATTGGGTCGTCGACGGCAAGCGCCGCCATATAAATTCCAGTGGCGGCTGGCATGATGCCGGCGACATGAACATTTTTTTCTTCAATGTCGCTAATTGCTGTGTCGGCTTTGTCGAACTGATCAAGTCGCTGGGACCGGAACCCGCCCTGGTGGATGAATTATGTTGGGGCCTCGACAGCTTGCTCAGGGTTCAAAAGGATAACGGCAATTTCTTCTCACGCAACAACGGCGGCGTGCCGATCGGGCGTCCGGACAGGAACACGGACGGCGATCCGGCGACGCCGGATAACCGGGTTTTCGGCATCGAAATGTCGTCCGAAGCCGCTCTGCTGGGAGCGTACGCGCTGTTAAATGGCGCGCTATTCAAACCGGAGAATGCGGAGCGTTATCGCCAATCCGCCGCCAGGGCCATCGAATTCCATCAGCGGAAATTGAAGATCCACGACTATCCGCAGATGGTGTTGATCGGGTTGACCGGTCAGATTCCGGGCATTGAAACGGAAAAATATCTGGAGAAACTTATAAGCCTGGTCAATGACGGAAGTTGTATTTATTTCTGGCCGTCGCATCTGTTGGGCGATGCCCGTTTTCATTTCACTTTTGCCTATGCCATGCTTGAATACCTACGGCAGAAGCCCGACGGCAAGCTGGCCGGGGCGACCAGGCAAGCATTGCACGGCTATCTGCAGAGTTTTCTGATCCCGCTCTGCGGTGGTTCGCCGTTCGAACAGGTTCAGGAACACACCGCTGCCGCTGACCGGAAATTTTTCAGCACACGACATCATTATGACATCAGTTACCGTTATTATGCGGGGATGATCCTGGGAATGGCCGCCGAATTATTTCAGGACCGGCAGTGTTTGCGGCTGGCTGAATCGCAGATCCTTTGGGGAACCGGCCTGAACCCGACCGGAATTTCCGGGATCGCCGGGATCGGCGTCCGTCAACAGAATGCATTCAATGTCGGTTCCAATGAATTCACCGGCTACGAAAACGGCCAGTACCCGGCGGCGACCCATCATGTCGTGATCTCCAACCTGAAACCGGCAGACAAGGCGCGGGTGGGGGCAGGGTACACGTTCGGCCTGCCGGGAAGGCGCGGATTACCGTATGGCTTCCAATACGCCCTGCCGTTGAATGACTCTCCTTCGTTCGCGCCTGGCGCCGAACAGTACATCGCCCATGCGGCGCCATTCATGGCCGCCTGTGGGGCCATCGAACGGGCTCACCGGTCATTTGTCAAGTGACGCAGCTTTCTGAAATTCGCCGGGCGTAATCTGATAGGCCCGGCGAAATGCCCGGTAAAAGCATTCGAGATGCGAAAATCCGCAGTTACCGGACACCTCTTTGATATTCCAGCCGTCCAACAGCAGTTCCCGGGCCAATTCCAGCCGTTGTTTCATGATATATTGATAAGGGCTCATGCCCAGGTACCGGAGAAACAGAGCCTGAAAGTAAGTCCGGCTCAGTTTAGCCCTGGCAGCCAGTTCGGTGACTTCAAGCGGCGCATGGAGATTGCGGTTGATATAATCCAGCGATTTACGCAATACGGTCGGTAGGACTTCGGGTTGTTCGGTCACACAATGAAACTCCAGCGAAACTCGACAATACCGGCAGAGCAGTTCTGCGTCGCAATCGGACATTTTATAACTGTGCAGAACTTCGGAGACGAAACTCTGCATCGAATGATGATCTTGCCAATAATTCAGGCGTTCCGGCGCCGGACGATCCGTTGCGAATACCAGCAGCAGGCATTCATAGCTTTCTCCCGGCACTGCGGGTTGCACCGTCTTCTCGCCGGAACGGTGCCGGAAAACCGTCCCGGCGCCATATCCAGCGTCATCATCGATCTCCAGGCAAACCTGCCCGGAAGTGATGATTTCGACGATCTCTTCGCCGTCAGCCACAATTTTGGACTTCGGAACGCGTTGCGGATCTGAACGATAATAAGCGATTCTCTTGATTTGCATTTTTTAGAATACTATAACTGATTAAGAAAAAAATGCAATAATATGAGAACACATTATTTTGCATCAGGGCAGGGGAGCAGTTTAATACATGAGACGATTAATCAACTCCCAAAAACATCATATTATAGCCATATTGGCCCTGTAAACCCCATATAGCCAATCCCTGCCCCAAATCTCAAAAAATCACGCAATATGCTGATAATAAGAGATAAAGATCATATTTCACCTCAAATTACCTCAAAACTTCAAAAATCGCAGAAAACCCGCCAATAGCCTTAATTTGCGTTTCCAGCGGTCTCCGGCAGCGATTGATGCTTTTATGACGCGCAAGCCTACCATAAGATTATTCGTTCTCCATTTTGATCTTCTCAAATCAACATCTTCCCAAAAGCCGCCGATAACGTCCTTGCACTTGATGAACAACTTATTAACAGGCTTCATTTTTAAATCACATAATACATTAATATACAAAATGATATAAATATAAACAGGCATTATTTCCCATATATGAAACTTAACATAATATACATTATGCGACGTTATGTATTTCCCATTGCCAATCCCCAAAACTGGAGTTACATTGATAGCATGAACAAAAAACATGGATGCATTGTCGTTTGTTTTTGGTTTCGCTAAAAAAATAAAAAAATGATTTCTATTATATAAAGGAAAAGTCAACTCTATGTTCAATAAGAATATCACTCATTTGATCGCCACGGTTATTATTGCGGTTTCCGTTATACTGTCGTCTTTTCTGATTTCGCGATTTTTCGTCAAAGTCCGGAAGGAAAAGAATCTTTCCGTCAAAGGTTATGCCGAACAGTTGGTAACCGGTGATACCGCTACTTTCTCGGTTCTTGTGCGCGGCAAAGGACCGAATCTGGAAGACTCTTATAACAATTTAAGTTTTTCATGCGATAAGGTAATCGCCAAACTCTTGTTGTTGGGATTCAAAGATGAAGAAGTGACTTTCGGCGGTATTTACCACGATAACGTATTCAGAAAAAACGATCGTGGAGTGACTACCGGTGAATTGTCACACGTGGAGACTTGCCGGAATATCGAAATCATTTCCAAACGGGTTGAATTGATCTCTGCCAAATATCGCGAATTGGACTCTTTAATTGGGCAGGGCGTCAATCTGACTACCAGTGCTCCGCAATATTTCATCACCGATCTTGACCGCTATAAGATGGCTTTGATGAAAAAAGCCACAGTCAACGGGTTCGAACGCGCCAGGGCTCTGTCCGAAAACAGCGGCGGCAAAATCGGCCGGCTGCTGGCTGCCAAGCAGGGGGTAATTCAGATAACCTCCCCCTACTCTACCGAAACCTCGCACGACGGTATTTACGATACCGCCAGCTTACAGAAGAATATCAAAGTCGTGGTAACCCTGGAATATCTTCTGGAATAGCCCCATACCCCTGCCCCCTTGTTGCTGGTGGTAGTATCTTTCTCCCCGGAAGATATTACCACCGTTTTTTTTATCAATGTCCATAACGATGATACATCGTATTGATTTCTTTGACGTCGTTAAGATCTGAGCGGTATTTTACCGGCATGTCGTCTTTACTCTCGATCGGGGTACAGCAAGGAAGTTCGCGCCAATACGGACCTTCGGGATTGTTATTGTCGCGACGGATTCTTTCGTCAAGGTAGTTTCCCCACCATTCGGAAGAATTCATTTCCTTGGCGTAAAGTTGCATCGCCTCGATATTTCCCCCTTGGGCGGCCTCCAGTATTCGGACTATTCCTTCCTTATAACGGGAGGAATTTGCCAGCATCTTTTTCCCTTCTTTCAGTCGCGCCAACGGCATATCGGTTTCATAATCGCCCATCAACTCCAGGCCCTTCTCCTGGTCCGGCTCCACTTCCAGCCCGTAATACAGACACAGGCCCATAGCGAATTTATCGGCCGGAGTGCCATTTTTTCCCCAGAGCTCAAATGCTTGTTTGTGCTTGCCGGTCAAAAACAGAAACGTCCCCTCCCCGGCCGGAGCCTCATACAAAGTCAGTGCCAGACGGCAGCGGACATCTCCCTGTGCCGCTCCGCTGATAAAATAATCCCTGCCCTCATTGAAATTACGCTGAAACAGCATCCAGCCGGCTTTGAACATACCTTCGGCATCCCCCTGCTCCGCCGCCTGCTGGTAAAGTTTCAACCGGATGGCCGGAGTGCTGGTTAAATCGCCGATCCGGGTCACCGCCGGTGCAAAGCGTTCCTTGAGAGCCTGTTCGAAATATCCGCGTGCCTCCAATACCCTGCCTTCAGCCAAAACTTCCATACCCATTTTATAGATCGCCTTGACATGCCCCCTGCCCGCCGCTTCCGCCAACCGGCCCGTAAAAAACAGTGCATTGGCATTTCCCTGATCGGCAGCGGCTTGAAGCATCTTATGATCATTGGCCAGATACCCGGTCAGGGCCATGGCCGAATCGTATTGATAAGCAGCGGCAGTATTCAAATAACGCCATGCTAACTCCGGCGCGGTCGGCGTTCCGACTCCAAAATAATGACATAATCCAAGATAATAGAGTCCGAAAACATGTTTGTTCGACACGGCTTTTTGAAATTCTTCGATGGCTCGTGGGAAGTTTCGCTTTACCTCGAATCCGCCGTCGTAAAAACTGCGCCCGCGCCAATACGCAATCTCCGGAGTGCTGTACCTGCCGTCGCTGTAACCGAAATAAACATGCCGGTAGTAGTTATTAACACTTTGAGTGGGAGTTGGATCAATACGGTCCCACATGGCGATGTTGCCGAACTCTTCCGTAATGAATGGTTCTCCGGACTTTTTCTCTACCATGCCGTAATAGTTAAACACTGCGTCATAAGGAAGTTTGCGAATCTCCTTGCGTCCGTCGCGTTCATACATGACCACGTTGTCTTTGTAATACCAGATGATTTTTTCTTCATGAACCTTGAAGATATTGCGGCAGTAACCGTCAAAGTTGGAAAAATAAACAATCCCGCCGCCTTCGGTTGTGCCTTTCCGGGTTGCCGCCCGGGTGTCCACTCCGAAATTACCTGTGACCTGATAATAAGTTCTGCTGCCGATGCTTGAAGTCGGGGCATGACTGGTCAGGGCGATCTGTAATTGCGAACCGTTGTAAACCTGCGGCGGATCAACCGGATAGACCCGGCGCTGCATCCGGAAGGTATAGGCTTGAGTTCTCCGGGATTCATCGCTGAGACTGCGCAGCATATACCGGGTTTCGTTTTCGCGGGTAACTTGTTCCGGATAAAGAATAAATCCCCAAACCGACTGCTCGATTTTCAGTGCATTTCGATACTTGTAGTTGCGGAGAAAATCCCCGCCGCCGATAATGGAAGAGGCACTTGCCGCCGTCGTCAAAATCGCTAAAAGTATCAACACTTTCTGCATGATTATGATGAACCGAATAGCTTTTTCCAGAACGAACCCGAGTCGCTGTACCCTTCCGGAAGTTCACCGCAGGCTTCAAGGATGCTGATGACTTCCGGATAATCGGGGCGCTCGTCGATTTTCGGCTGCAACGTCCGCATAATCAATTGGGAGAGAAAATCGGGAATATCTTTGCGCAGGGAACGTGGTGCGGGAATCTTCCCCATCCGGGCCTGTTTGGCGGTTTCGAGCCCTGAGGAGGGAAACGGCAATGTTCCCGTAAAAAGCTCGTACATCATGATTCCCAGCGAATAAATATCGCCGAAGTGATCCTCCCCGATACCGTTGAGGCGCTCGGGACTCAGATAACGAATATCGATTCCGGTATTGAAACCGAGAGTTTCAAAAGCATAAGTCAACCCGAAGTCGCCGATCCGGACATTGCGTTCGGCATCCACCAGGACATTGCTCGGACAGACTTCATGATGAAGCACTTTCAAACGTTTAGCCTCCTGCAGGCCCTGGGCAATCTGCTTCATCCATTTGATTCTTTCGTCGAGAGAAGGCGTGGAGACCGATTCCCGCATCACCACCTCGAGAGAGCCGTTAACCATATATTGCATAACCAGATACGGCTGATCTTCGAATTCGCCGCAGTGATATATCCCGATGATGCCCGGATGGTTCAACCGTGCCATGGCCCGGCCTTTTTCCAGGAATAATTCATTCAGCCCTTCCGTCTGCGAGGCAAAATCGCGATCAAGCACTTTGATCGCCACTTCGCGGTCCAGATTCAGATCCAATGCCCGGTAAGTGGCCCAGGTTGAGCTGTATGAACAATAATCTTCCAGCAGGTAGTTGCCGTCAAACCAGCATGGCACCGTGATTTCGACCCCACAGCCCGGACAGCTTACTTTTGAAAACGGCTCAATATCGCTCAGGTCCATTCTCTGGCCGCACCTGAAACAAGCTATTTTCAAAAGTTCTCCCATGCTCACATCCATATTGTTGCCACTGGTTCAGCCTGTTCGACTATTTCCAGCTTGATATCCTGGCGGCCCAACTCCCGGAGCTTGGCCGCGGCTTGTTCTCTTACCAGTTGATAACTGTTGCACTGACTGCTGATATGAACCAGGAACAACACCTTGGTTCGGGCAGTTATCAACTCCTGCAGGGCCTCAAGGGCGGCGCGGTTATCCAGATGCCCGTGCCGTCCCATGATGCGCCGTTTCAAATAAAGTTGCCGGTCCGACTGATGCAACATTTCCAGATCATAGTTGCTTTCCAGAATCAGGACGTCGCTGTCGGACAACCGGGTTTTAGCCAGCAGGTCCAGCGAGCCGAGGTCGGTAGCCAACCCGATTTTGAAATCGCCATGGGTAAAAACAAAACCCACCGGGTCAACCGCGTCGTGCTGCACCTGAAAAGG
>JAVBRM010000041.1:0-36584 GCA_031548025.1 Victivallaceae bacterium
AATCGGCAACTGGGTAGCCGGAAATGTTGCTCGCACGGCGACAATCAATATCAATGAAGGAGCGTTGGCGGAAAATGTATATATTGATCTTTCGCCGGACAATGACGGCGATAAGCTGAATTTGAACTATTGCACGGTGAAAAACGCGGAAATAAACAGTTTTCTTGTTGATGCCAAGGGCGTATCGGTCTCCGATTCGGTATTCATGGTTTCCGGGCTGGTTTCCATTACAAACTCCACGATATCAAATGTTACATTTGCCCGTGCATCCAAAGGACAATGGTATAGTCTGTGGTTGAATAACACAAAACTCGCGGGTGATATTGTACTGCAAACGGCACTTTCGCAAGGTAGTTTGGATGCAAACGGGTATACGATTGTATTGGACTATACACAATGGACTGTAAATGATGGGGCAATGATTGATGTGTCAAACATCTATAATGCTGAACTTGTCGTTACGGTCAATAGAGATCAGACCCCTGGCATTTATGCTTTGGCTACCGGGGCGCAGCAGATCGGGCAGGGGGATTCCAAGGGGATTTGGGATAGCGAAACTAATACATGGCAGTATCAGGGAGCGGTGATCGGCGACCTCGATGGTATTATTACCGTCCGGAATGAATATGGAATCGCGGTGGCTAATTGTACGGTTAACGGGAAGACGGAGTATTTCGGGCGCTATAATTATACCGTGACCAACGACGCCGCGGGCAATTTGAGCCTTGTCGTTGGGCTCAATCAGCGCGGTACGGTGGTTTATCAGGCGGACCGTTACGGGAGCACCAATAATACTTTGGCAACGGCCGCGCGCCTCGACATTGCCGAGGAGGGGCGGTTTGACGGGTTTACCATTCATTCGGGGACGGATGTGGACTGCTATGCTTTTTCGCTGGAAACGGTCGGCAAGGCCAAATCCAGTATCGGAATCGAGTTCAAGCAGTGGGCGGGAGATCTTGATATTTACCTGTATGACGCCAAGGGCAATCAGGTAGCTTACAGCAAGAGTGTGACCGATAATGAGGCGATTTCGCTGCGTGGGCTGGCTGCCGGCAATTATTATTTGAAGGTGGTCGGTTATGACGGAAATACCAATGCTTATGATATCGTCTACAATCTGCCGAAGCAGACGTTGCTGAATGATCCGTACGAAAAGGGCAATGACAAGGCGCATTCGTATCATTTGGGCAAGATTTCCGGGGTCAATACTCTCGAAGCGGCGATTTCGACCGCGGACGATAAAGATTATTACATGTTTATTCTGGACAAGGATGGGACCAGTGCGGATTCGATTACCTTGACTTTCGATGAGGACGAGGCGGATTTGGATTTGTATCTGTACGATCAGGACGGAAAAAGTCTGCTGGTTTCCAGTCGTTCCAGCACGGGAGGGACCGAAACCATCCAGCTGGCGAGTTTCAAGCATGGGGTTTACTATGTGATGGTTCAGGCGAAAAACGGCGAAGTGGCGAATTACCGGCTTACGACTTCGATTATGTCTTCCGAAATCAAGGCCGACAAATATGCAAACAACAATTCGCTGAAAACCGCGACCTAGCTCTATAACCTGAACGGAACTCAGGTCATTGAGGGACTTTCGATTCACGATGCTTCGGATGTCGATTATTTCAGCTTCCGGATTTTGGAAAAAGGTTCGGCGGATGATTTCATCTCAATCGACAGTGTGGTATCCTTGGGAGACCTGGATCTGGAGATTCTCGATGCAAGCGGCAATGTCGTGGTTTATTCGCGCACGGCGGAGAATACGGATACGGTCAGCCTGAAAGGACTTGCCGCGGGTGATTACTATATCAAGGTTTACGGTTACAACAGTGCGGTGAATAATTATACGCTGACCTCGCATTTCTCCAATTCAGCATTGATTCCTTCCGATGCTTACGAAGGAAACGAGCCGATTTCCGTCCGGCAGAATCAGACGATCAGCGGGCTTACCATTGCCAAGCCAGTCAAAGAAGACGAAACCCGGGCCGACGTTTTTGCCATTACGCTCGATTACGATGCATGGAGCCGCAGCAAGGTTATCCTGACTGATTTCCGTAGCGACTGGGAAGAGGGGATGGCCTGGAAGCTGACGACGGACGCGGGGGGCAAGAACCTTCTTTCGCAGGGAATCAGCGCGGAAATTTCGCTTGCCGGGTTGAAACAGGGAACGTATTATCTGACGGTGGACACGCCGGTGGAGAATGAGTACAGCGAATATTCGCTAGTCGCGCAGCATTTGCCGGACAGCGATATTCAGGTGAACAACAACTGGAGTATATTCATTTATATTGCCGGCGACAATAATCTTGAAGGCGCTTTTTTGACTGAACTGCTCTATATGCAGAAGGCGGTTCTCCCTGAAGGGGTGGAAGTTTACGTATTGCTGGACCGCAACGAAGGTTACAGCACTGTCGAGCGCGATTGGTCCGATACACGGGTCGGGAAAATCGTTCACAGCCCCGGCAACGCGGTGGCCGTTCAGTGGCTGTATTTCGACGGAGCCAATACCGGGACTTACGCATCCAGTTTCAATCTATCCTCGCGGCAGGAATGGGATACCGGGAATATAAACACTCTGGAAGCATTTCTCGACTGGGGTATGAAGGTTGGCGCCGCGGATAATTATGCCTTGATTCTGAAAGACCACGGTACTTCCCTGGGGTATAACAGCTTCGACGAGACTTCCGGCAGCATGCTTACCATTACCGAGATCGCCGATTTGCTTGGGCAGGAGAAATATAAGAGTATTTCCGTGCTGGCGTTTGACCAATGTCTGATGGGCAGCGATGTGGTGGTTACCGCGTTGGAAAAGGCGGTAACTTATACTGTAGCCTCGGAGGCCATCGGCTGGACTCCCAATCAGTTGATGATGTACAAGGTACTCTTCAACAGTCTCGAATCTGAGATGACGCCGCTGGCGCTGGCTGAAAAAATCGTCGCTTCATGTAATTGTTCCGGGCTGCTGGACTTGACGCTGGCCGCGTTCGATACTTCCGGCACTTATCTCTCGACCGCGTTGAATAATTTCGCGGGAGAAGCTCAGAATTTCACTTATGGCGATTGGGTGCAGATTTGTAAATCATTCGGCAATGCCTATAATTACGGCGATGAAATTTGCGCCTATTCCGATATCATCAGCATCCTGAACTCGCTCTCGTCCAGCTCGGCCTCGGTGGCTTTGGTCGGCGCGGCCGCTGAGTTGACCGCCGCTTTGACGGAATACGTCATTGTCAATACCCAGATTACGCCGGCAACTTACGGCAACGGGCTGGCGATTTTCAATCCGGTGCTTTCCTCGGATCAGATGAATCAATATTATTACGAATCCGGATATTTCCTGGATTATTACCAGACCGCGATCGGGCAGATGGCCTGGGGAGACTTTCTTTACACGGTCGGAGCGCTTGCCGGTGATGTTTCCGAATATATCACGGATATGTCGGGGCGACTCACCTTTACCGATTATCGTTATTTCTTCTGCGACGATGCGGAGCAGATACAGGTCAATCTCGGTGGATTTTCCGGTGACGGTATGACGCTGAACGGTATGTTTATCGGAGAAAATGCTTATTTCGGGATCGAGCTCCTGAAAGCCGGAATCGAAGGCGATGCCATTGTCGTGGTCGCCGACAATCCGAATGCCGAAATTACCATCACTCTGATTCAAACCGATTATGAAGAAGAATCCACCATTCGTCGGACATCCACAAACGGAGTTCTCTCGCTGGCGGGAGTCGATCCTTGGAAAGCCGGAGTGCATTCAAGCTACGACATCGTGATATCTTCCAATGTCGCAACCTCTTATTCGCTGTCGTTCGTCGCGAATTGGGTAAGCGGAGTGGATTATTTCGACTATGTCCGAACCGGTTCCGTGTCTACCGAGGCGAAAGGCAACAACAGCATAGACAAATGTACAAAACTCGCGGCCGGCAATTACGGCGGCCTGATGACTTATGCCGGTGATGCCGATTATTACCAGATTTCCAGTGTTTACGCTGACGTGCTGGAAGTGAAAGTTTCCGGCAGCGGCCTGACGGTTCAGGAATTCAATGCCGCTGGAGCGCTCATTCAAACGGCAACCTGTGTCGCTGGTAAGTATGCTTTGAATATTACGAGTGGTAATTATCTTTATATTGAGGGCGATGCCAATATCAAACAGGGCAAATACAATTCGTATGAATTGTCGATAAGCGACGCGGCGCAAACCTATCTGGCGTCCGTCCTGGCGGAGGTTCCGGATAAACCGACAGTCAACTTTGAGTTTACGGAGGGCGGTCGCACCTCCACCCTCACGGCTGCCACTGGGGCCGGGAGCAGTATTTTTTACTCCACGAACCTGATTGACTGGACAAGTTACAATACTCCGTTGACAATCAGCCAGTCTGGAACTTATTACTTCAAGGCGGTCGATCGGCAAACCAATCTGGAAAGTAAATATGTTTCATATACCGTCGATAATCTTGCTCCGGTCGCAACAAACTTACTGTCGAACGGTTATTCGCAGATTGTGGCCTGGGACTCGGCGGGAGGGAAAGTCGGGTATGTGGCGACCAATGGCGAAAGTGCGCCGGCGTGGTGCGGAATCTGGGAATGGGGCGGCAGCGAGGCCGCGATGTGGAAAGTAGTTGGTGTCGGGAGTTTTTCGGCGGATGTCGCGCATGACGGAATTCTGTTGTACAATGGTTACGGCAATACCTTCGCCGCTTGGACGGACCTTGGGCGGGGAGATTATGGCTATGTGTCGCTGTGTCACGTAGACGGCAACTTCCAGACTTTGGGGTTGGCCGATTTCGACAACAACGGGCTCGATGACGTGATCATCTATGACGAAAACGGTTCGTTCGGAATCGTGTCGGACGCGCGGACGTATCACGACGTGTGGCACGTGGACAATCCGACGACCAATGTCCAGAAAGTGATCGGAGCCGGTTATTTCGGCAATGCCGACGGCAAGAGTGATATTCTGGTCAAGAAGACCGATGAAAACGCTTATTTCCTGTGGCATAATCAGGACTCGACGTTCACTACCTGGAATTGGAGCCAAACCTACATCGGCACTCTGGATAACGACTGGACGGTGGCGGCAATCGGTGATTTCCTGGGTGACGGCATTGACGACATCATCATGTGGCAGAAGTCAACCGGCTTCATGTACGCCTGGGAAGACGGTAAATCTTCGAATCAGCGCTGGGTAGGCAAGCTCGACGCCTCGCAATGGGAAGTCGCCGCAGTCGGCGACTACAACGGCGACGGCAAAGAAGACCTGCTGCTGCGCGAACTGGTAAGCGGCTGGGGCGGCGTAGGCTACTGGGGAGCCGGCAGCGCCGACAACTGGATGGACCTGAATGCCCGCGTCGAAACCGACATGGAAAGCAAATTCGCGATAATCGCTTGATAAACTCTTATTCTGAGGTTTTGGCGACGATGCTGTAGACGTAGACTCCGCTGAGCATGTCGTGGAGGCCGCGTTTGAAAATGGGATACGTAATCAACAGCAGCCAGCCGAACAGCAGCAGAAACAACGTAAAGCAGAGCGCCCGGAAGAAATAAACTTCTTCCTGGTTGCGGCGGCAAATGAATATCCCGTAAAACCACATGCCCGGGCTCTGGGCGTAATAACCGAGGCTCAGGCCGTAGTAAAGCAGAAACACCGGCAGCCAGTACAACGCGACTTTGGTGAAAATACCGCCCAAGTCCGATTCCACCAGCCATAGAGCTTTGCCTTCTTTGGAGCTGATGCAGATATAGCGCTTGTTGTTGTCGGTGGTGTTCACCCAGATATAGCCGCGGTGGTAACCGGCGGAGGAGTCGGCGAAAATCGTCGGCTGGGTTTCGGCGGAAAAATTGCCGTTCTTCAACTGGATGTCGGTATCGACTTTCAGATTTTTCATGGCCGCTCCGGCGGCTTTACCCAATTCTTTTTCGATGCCTTTGGCGGTGTCCGACAACATGGCTTCGTTGTCTTCGGTTTCGGTTTTCTCTTTCTTGGGTTTTACCGCGGTTTCTTTTGCTTCCTGATCTTTGGCAGCCTCGGCCTTGATTTTCTCGGCTTGGGCTTCCTGTTTGGCTTTTTGTTTGCGGATAATCAGATTATCGGCTTCCGCCAGCGGGGCCTGGTCGGTGGTCTTTTCCGCCATGCTGATGGCCGCGTTGAAGCCGCCCAGAACGAACAGGATAAATACGATTGCCAGAATTACGGCGTCAAAACAGAACGCGCTGAAACGGTTGGATAGCGTGGCGAAACCGGGCTTGTAGCCCATGGCGAATGCCTTGACTTCCTTCGGCGCCCAGATTTGCTTGAGAATGCGTTTGAACGCACCTTCTTTTCCCGCGTTGGGATCGATAACGCCGCTGGCTGTGAGCCTTTCGTATTGGTTGGCGAGCGCTTCTTTGAGAAACGGCATATCGGAAGCCTTTTTCCAGTTGGCGATCAATTCGGAACGGACTTCGGTATCGGCAACGATCCGGTCTTCTTCCACCCATTTGTTCAGGGTCAACTCATCCACCGGGCCGTATTCGTTGTCGCCGAGTTTAACTATATAATTCATGCAGTAATATCCTTGTTATATCATTTATTGTTATAGATTACCGCAAAAATCCACAAATTCAAGCAGATGAATGAAAAAATCACAGGCGGAAAAACAATAAAAAAATATTTCCCGCTAAGAATATCGCCGGTTGAGCGTTATATTATAGTTGCTCAATCAAAAGGAGATGTTCGATGAAGCTGAAACACGTACCGGATTTTAAAGGCGAGAGGGGTCAACGGATGATTGATTCATACAATGAATTGCCGGATGCTTCTGATCGTCCGAATATACCGCGGATTCTGATCCGGGCGGTGACTCCGAGTTTGTATTATCTGGGATTGGTTTTGGCGGGGTGCGGCATATTGCAAGCCGCGATCATGGTTCCGCTTTTTTTGCTGGTAGCGCGTCAGGTTCCGATTCAGGCTTTGCTGATGCTTGGAGGACAGGTCGGTTTGTCGTTGGCTGTTGATCTGGCCATCTTTGTGTGGGGAGTGTCATGGCGACGAAAAAAAATCGATATTCTTCGTCAGGGAATGCTGGGGGAGGCGGAAATATGCGGTATCACCTCCAGTATGTGGGGCTTTAAGCTGAAGGTCACGGTTAACGGTTTTGAGGCGGTTGAATATGTTCCGAGATATATGGTTGATTATCTGCAGAAAGTCAAGGAGTCACCCGATAATCGGCTCGATGTCATCTATTCGCCGGACATTCCCGGTGAAGTTATTATCCCGCTGAAGTCAATCCTCAAAGCGCGATAATGGCAGCATATTTTTTCCGAAAATCAGACAGGTCCGACAGGTCCGACGAGTCCGAAAAGTCGGATGGCTTTGAGCATAATGATGGGCTTGCAGGGAAAAAATTCGGACAAATTTGCTTCCGGCATTTGCAAAATGCGTATGCTTGCGGTATTTTATGTAGATATTATATTTTGGATACTACGATAGTAAATGAAAATTATTATGGAAAAACTGGTTCTCGTATGACGCCCGGCAAGGCCGGGAGTATCGGGTATGCAGTTTTTCTGTAAGCAGCCAACAAGTATGGCGCAGTGGATAATTGTCATTCCCGAACCCCCGCCGAACCGTTCGTGTCATATATGACATAACGCAAGAAAATCGGAGACCCCAATGAGTGCAGAAAAACACGAAAACGACGGAATGATGAAAGGTAGCGAAATTGTGATCAATTGCCTGAAACGGCAGGGCGTCGATACCGTATTCGCTTATCCAGGCGGCGCGGCGCTCGACCTTCACCAGGCGCTTATCGATTCCGGTATTCGAGTTATTCTGCCCCGCCACGAACAGGGCGGGGCGTTCGCAGCCGACGGCTATGCCCGGGTTTCCGGCAGAGTCGGGGTCTGTATGGCAACCAGCGGTCCGGGAGCGACCAACCTCCTGACCGGAATCGCGGATTGCTATTCGGATTCGATCCCGGTGGTTTTCATTACCGGACAGGTCGGCTCCGCCATGATCGGCAAGAACGCCTTCCAGGAAATCGATATTATCGGCATGACCCGCCCGATTGTCAAGCACAGTTATCTGGTGCTCGACATTGGCGATCTGCCGCGGATTATAAAAGAAGCCTTTATGCTGGCGTCCTCCGGACGGCCCGGCCCGGTCCTGATCGACCTGCCGAAAAATATCCAGCAGCAGCGCGTCAAGCCGGACTTCGATGTTCAAGTCCAGATTCCGTACAAACCCAAACCGGAAGCCTCGGCTGAAGATATCGCGGAAATCCGCGCGGCCATCAAAAATGCCAAAAAGCCCTGTGTTTACTTCGGCGGCGGCATTATTTCGTCCGGCGCGGCGGCGGAGCTGATCAAGTTTGTCGAGTCCTACAATATTCCGGCGGTCAGTACGCTGATGGGGGTCGGCGCGATTCCGTTCGGCCATCCGCTGTATCTGCGCTGGCTGGGGATGCACGGCACTACCTATGCCAATTATACCGCCAATGAATGCGATTTGTTGTTGACATTCGGGGCCCGTTTCGACGACCGGGTAACCGGCAATCCCGCCACCTTCGCGGCGGATGCCAAAATTGTCCACGTCGACATCGACAAATCGGAAATCAACAAGAACAAGAAAGCCGACATCGGTATCGTGGCCGATATCCTGGATGTCCTGAAGGAGCTCAATCGCGAGCCGATCTATCAGGATTATACGGAGTGGTTGGACCAGATCAATAAATGGCGTGAAGCCTATCCGATGACCTTCAAGCATCGCGATGATATTATCCAGCCGCAACTGGTGCTCGAGCACTTGTACGAAATCACCAACGGCGACGCGGTCATCGTGCCCGGAGTCGGACAGCATCAGATGTTTTCCGCGCAGTATTATAAATTCAAATTTCCGCGGCAACTGCTGACTTCCGGGGGCCTCGGCTCGATGGGATTCGGTTTGCCGGCGGCAATGGGAGCCAAGGCGGCCTGTCCGGAAAAACTGGTTATCAATATCGACGGCGACGGCAGTTTCCAGATGAATATCCAGGAACTCGGCGCGATTCATATGGAAAAGCTGGATGTCAAAATGGTGATTCTGAATAATCAGCATTTGGGCATGGTGGCACAATGGGAGGATCATTTCTATGGCGGCCGCCGCGGCAATACGGTTTTGAAAAACCCCTACAGCGAGCGTCCTTATCCGGATTTCGTTACCATTGCCAAAGGTTATGGAATTCCCGGGCGTGAAGTCTGCTGCAAGGAAGATCTCGACGACGCTTTGCGGGAAATGCTGGAAACTCCCGGTCCTTTCCTGCTCGATATCCATACCGGATACGAGGAACACGTGTTGCCGATGATTCCGGCGGGGTCCCATTACAAAGCGACAATCTCGCGGCACTCTTCGGAAAAATAATCATTATGAAAGAATTAACTCTGTATGAAATAGTTCTGGTCGGCGTGGGAATCGTCAGTTTCCTGATCTCGTGGTGGCATTTCATGATCCGCGAAAGCAATTTAAAGTTGTGGGAACGGCTGGCTCGTAATCGCAACCTCGCTTTGCCGATGGTGTTCTGCGCTCTGCTCTGGTGTATACCTCATGCCAAAGCGGTGGCGTGGGACTGGCTGGCCCCGTGGATGCTGGGATTGGTGATCCTCTTCACGATCCTGAGTTATTTGTATATGGAGTACCTGCCGGCGCGGGCGCTGGGCGGCATTTTTATCCTTTACGGTTGTTATGTCGCCCAGGAATCGTATGCCTGGCATACCCCCGGAGCCGGCTGGCTGATGATCCTGACCTGGACGATTGCCATTACCGGGATGTTTATTGCCGCCAAACCGCATTTGCTGCGCGATTACTTCCGCAAGGTGGTGAGCGAAGACCGCTATCGGCTGGTCGGCGCGGCTTTTTTCTGTGTCTACGGCATCTGGTCGTTGACACTGGGAATTATTCATTTAATCAAAGGCGCTGTGGCATGATTCCTTTCGACATTGAGGCTTTTTGTCAGGAGTGCCGGGTTGCGGAACCCGGCGTTTTCATTGAACGCTGCCATCAGTTGTATGATATCCTGATCGCGGCCAATAAACAATTCAACCTGACCCGGATTGAAACCGAGGAAGGTTTCTGGACCAAGCACGTGGCGGATTCGCTGGCGATCGTTAAATATTACCCGGAACTGGCTGTGGGACGTATTCACCTGGCCGACATCGGCTGCGGAGCCGGCTTCCCGTCGCTGGTGCTGGCTTCGGCATATCCGGAAATGCTGATTACCGCGATTGACTCCACCGGCAAGAAAATCAATTTCGTCAGAAGCGCCGCCGAAATGCTGGGCCTGAAAAACTTAAGAGCCATTCACGGCCGGGCGGTGGAATTGAACCGTATGACGGAGTGGAAAGGACGGTTCGAGGTGATTACGGCGCGCGCGGTGGCTCCGGCTCCCAAAATATATCATGAAAGCTGCAATATGCTTAACGGGCGGCGTGGCCGCTATATTCTCTACAAAACCCCGGAACACGCGGCGGCGGATCTGCCTTTGATGAAGGAACTTACCGCAGAGAGCGGTATGGAATGGGATTTATCGCCGGAGTTCGAATTACCGGACAATGCCGGAAAACGGCAATTCCTGGCCTCCAGCTTGGCTTCACTTGATCTGAAGTGATATTTTTGCGTAACTGTCTTATAGAAAACTTCTTATCGTTATGCTTCCGTCATCGTTATAGCAAACGGCGTCATATTCACACATAAGAGCGTCAACTGCATCAAAATATTCCTTGAAGTTTGCGTATGTCGGAGTGAAATTCTCTACTACGCGTTTTGCCTCCGCACTGCCGTCTTTCAACAGTTCCCGTAACGTCAGCAACTGGATTTTTGCGGCATTCACGCAGGCTGATTCCGCGTCCGCTATGCAATAATCAACGCCGTGGCCCTTACCCGTTGCACCGCTGACATACGGGTGAATGGCAGGCATAACGGCGGAAACATCGCCCATATCACTGCACCCGGTTGTCCAGCCATCCGCTGTTACGTTGTCATCACCCACCACGCGGCGGGCGGCTGACGCCATAATTTCGTTCAACGTTTTGTCGTTTTTTCGGGGCAGATAGCCGGCAAAATCCTTGATTTGAATCCTCGCGCCGAGCGCGGCGGCAGATGCTGCAAGCGCGCGGTTGACTTTGCCGTTCACCTTCGCAATCGCCTCTACGGATGCACCGCGGGTATAGCTTTCAAGCCGCACATCGTCAGGAATAACATTAACCGAATCGCCGCCGCCCGTGATAATCGGGTGAACACGGATATGATCGTTATCGTGAAAGGTCTCCCTGAGCGCATTAATCGCTTGCATTCCAAGGGTGGCGGCATAAAGCGCATTAATCCCGTTTTCGGGAGAGCCGCCCGCATGTGACGCGACGCCGCGATAGCCGACTTTCTTTACGATACAGCCGTTGCTCCCTGGTCCATAGCGGAACGATGAAGGTTTTCCTCCACTTGTATGTATCATCATCGCCAAGTCAAAACCGTCCATAAAACCGCGCCACATAAACTCCGGCTTGCCGCCGAAATAACGGATTACGCCTGTTTTTCGCAAGCCCTCACGATATTCAATCTCAATCAATTCTTCGGCGGGGACGAGCATCAGGCGCATACGCCCGGAAAGCCCGTCCAAAACGCCCGCCTCTTTCAGAGCGGCGGCAAGCCCCAGAAGTCCCGCGCATTGAGCATTGTGCCCGCAAGCATGCGCCGCTCCCGTCTCCGGACGCGCCTCGGGGTGTCCCGCGCAAATCAACCCGTCAAGCTCAGCCATAACCAAAACAGATGCTCCGTCGACGCCCGTATCAACATCGGCGTAAAACCCCGGAATGTTACCCGCTTTATGTATTTCGTAGCCCAAAGCCTCGAATGCGTTTTCCAAGTACTTGCTTGTTTCCCATTCGCGGTAACCTGTTTCGGCGTGCTCCCATATAAAACGTTCCGCGTCAAATATTAACGCCCGGTGCTTGTTTACGCATTCAAACAACTGTGCATCGTTCATTTTACAGCTTCCTCTTTTTTTTAGAATTGATAATTGATAATTGGGGAAGAACCTCGGCCCCGGTAAAAACTCAAGCTTGGCGCACACTGTTTCTCCGAGGCCGCCGTCTTCAGGAGGCAAACTATGACATAGTTGCAATCCTCTCCTCAATTATCAATTATCAATTATCAATTGTCAATTAAAAAAACTTGCAAATAACGTTATTTAATCAATAGCGGCACCGTTTTGCGTCCCAGGCGGTAATGCCCGCCGGGGAGCTGCTGTACCGTGACCAACATCATCCTGACCGTGTCGCTGTAATGGTATTCCTGGAGGGCTCTGGAGACGTCTTTCATATTTTGGATGGTGACATCGCCGAGGCGGATCAGGATATCACCGCGTTTGACCTCGGATTGACCATTGGGTGGTCTGCTGACAATCATGGCTTGAGCGATGGGATAGTTCAGGACCCGCGCCAGGTCGGGAGTCAGTGGTTGCAGTTTCAGGCCGAGTCGCTGTTCGATCGCTTCTTCACTGTCGATGAGTTTGATTGCCGCAGCTTTGAACTTGATGATTTCTCCACCTTCCAAAGTCAACGAAACCTGTTCTCCGGGTTTGACTTTCAGCAATCCCCCGACCAGGTCGCCTATTTTATAAACCATGGCATTATTGAGCCGCAGAATGCGTTGGCCCGGCTTGACTCCGGCGTTTAATGCCGGAGAACCGTTCAGGACGTCGGCGACCGAAAAAATCAGTTCGCCATTCTGTTGCCGCTTGACCTCCGGAATAATTCCGATTGAAGTGTTGTTGAGGCGTTCCGGCGTAATCCAGTGGGCGAGAACGTTTTCGATCCGTTGAACAGGAATGGCGAAGCTGATGCCGTCCACGCCGCGCATGGTGGCCAGGGTGATTCCGATCATTTCACCGTTGATGTTGATCAAAGGACCGCCGCTGTTGCCGGGGTGAATTGAGGTGTCGGTCTGGAGAATATCCGAAAATACCACCTGGTCCCGGAACGTGACCTGGCGCCCGATCGCGCTCAGTACTCCCTGGCTGATGGTACTGCCGAGTCCGTAAGGGTTGCCTACCGCGATCACCGTTTCGCCCAGTATCAGGTCGCCGGGGGCGGCCAGCGGTATCGGACGGTAGTATTCGGAGGGAGCGCCATGCAGTTGCAGCAGGGCCAGGTCGTTCAATTCGTCGGCGGCGATGATGTCGGCGGCAACGGTTCTGCCGTCATGAAAAGTGGCCTTGATTTTAAGAGCGTTCAGGACGACATGAGCGCTGGTAATCACCAGGCCGTCCTTTGTTATGATACAGCCGCTGCCGAGTGAGTAGCCGCGGCGTTTATCGAAAAATGGTTTTGTTTCGGCTTCCTGCTGATCGGTTTCCAACAGACGTTCGGTGCTCAGGTTGACTACGCTGGGCAGAGTGCGGGAGACGGCACTGACCGCCGGCGATAATCGTTCGGCCCGGTTGTTGACATATGGCGTATTGGCGGCGTTGACCGCAAACAGGCTGACCATCAAAGCGAAAATCAGAATTTTCATGGTAGGATATGCTCCAGAATCCGGCGGGCGATTTCCGATTTTCCGGCCAGCGGCAAGTCAATTTTCCGGCCATCCCGGCACAACAGGGTCACCGCGTTGTTATCCGAGCCGAACCCCCGGTCACTGCGGCTGACGTCGTTGGCGACAATCCAGTCCAGGTTCTTGCGGGTAAGCTTGGAGGCGGCATTGGCCAGCAGGTCGTCGGTTTCGGCGGCGAAGCCGATCAGAAGCTGTTGCGGCCGCTTGTTTCTGCCGAGAGTTTGCAGAATATCTTCGGTCCGTTCCAGCTCGAGGAACAGATTGCCTTCGCTTTTTTTCATTTTGTTGTCGATGGGATGAGCGGGGCGGTAGTCCGCGACGGCGGCGGCCATGATGATGATGTCATTGGTAGCCGCCGCTTCGTGCATGGCGTGGGCCATGTCGGCGGCGCTGGTTACTTTGACCAGCTTGACCCCTTCCGGAGCGGCCAGGTTGACTGGCCCGCTGACCAAGGTGACTTCGTGCCCGGCTTCAGCCGCGGCGGCGGCAACAGCATAGCCCATTTTGCCGGTGGAGTGATTGGTGATAAAACGGACCGCGTCGATTTTTTCCCGGGTCGGCCCGGCGCTGATTACGATTTTCATTGGCCCCTCAGCTGCAATTTGGCGTACGGATATTGGTCCAGGTGACGGAGATAGCGGCACTTGGGACACATGAAATTGTCTATGCCGTAAAAATACGCAATTTCGTTCGACTGTCTGAAGACGGCATCTTCGCCGCGTTCGAGGCTGATCCGCTCGGGATCGTTGTCGGCGATAATCATGCCGGGGCCGCGGATAATCCTGATGCGGACCTCCGAAGTTTCCGCGATCACCAGATGGTTGACCAGCTCCATGCTGTTGCTGAAAGCCAGCCCGAGACCCACCCGGAAAACGCTGTGGGTAATGCTTCGGTAGTAAGCCGAACTGCCGTGAATGCTGGACAACCCGACAGCGTCGCCGGCGATTTCCTCGGCGTACAATTTACCGTCGATCCATACCTGATAACGAAGAGCGCTGGCCGGATCTTCGTTGTGAATGTAAATATCATTGACTGCCAAACGGTGCTGATCCTTGGCGAGAACTTCAAGCTTTTTCAATCCGTCTTTTGCGGTTTTTCCCTCGATGAAATTCTGTAACTGTTTTTCAATGCTGTGTTCATCGCACAAGCGCCAACAGCCTCCGTCGCGCAAGGGGAGCTTGGGAATACCCGGATAAGTACGTTCGGCCCCCAGCAAACTGCCGTCGCCGCCGTAGGTAACGATGACTTCCGGGTTCTGGTCGACTTCCGTCAACCCGGCGGCAGCGAGCATGGGTCTGATTTCCGCAAAATTTCTTCCGGTCAATAGAACTTTCATATCTTTATCCCATTTGAATATTTGGCAATAATCATATACAGAACGGCGGCGGCGCAATTGCCGACATTGATGGAGGCTTTTTGGCCGAACATCGGCAAACTGACTGCGGCGTCGCAAACGGCAAGTGTTTCCGGGTCAACACCCAAAGCTTCGTTTCCCAGCACCAGCGCCAGCGGAAATTCATAGTCCAGATCCCAGGCGAATACGCTGTCGGCGGTGGTTTCCACGGCCACGATCTGGCGGATGCCCTCGGCCCGCAACATATTGACGGCGGTCAGGGAATCCGGCATCTGGCGGCAAGGGACGATTTCATCGGTGGACATCGCCGTTTTCGCTAATTTGGGATGTCCGGGGGAGGGGGTATAACCACAAGTGATGATCTCTTTGGCGCCGATGGCCTCGGCGATGCGGAAAATATTGCCGGTATTGTGGGCGCTCCGCAACCGGTCCAGCACCAACGTTATCGGCGGTGGAGGTCCCAACCGGTTCCGCAGTAGATTTTCGCTGTATGGTATGTCGTTATTCATCAAATTAATGCGCCACTTCCACGCCGCAGACATTTTCTCCGAGACTGGATTTGACCTCCCAGCGGACGGGGGTCCCCTGACGCTGTTCGTTCAGCCAAGCGAGGGCGGCGTTGACGACCGCGGTGTGCCCGCCTTCGAAAATCGTTACCCGGGCGTTGTCCGACACCTTGCGGAACAGCGGAGTGAAGTTCCCGTACAGCGGATCGTTCAGATCGGGGTCCTGCAGATGAGACGGCACTGCTTCTTTTTCGGTCATATACTCAATGTCGGCATGGTCGATGCGTTCGGCGGGATTGGCCAGGATGTTGAAAGCATTCAGGGTATGGCGAATCGGCACCGAGCCGCGATGCCCGTCATGAATGCCGGCGCCGATTTCCACTGGAATGCCTTTGGCATTAGCCAGATAGGTGATGGCGGAACGTTTCCGGTATTCGGCGTCGACAGCGGGACTGCTGCCGGGAGTACCGCCACAGGAGAGTTCCATGTGCGTCGCATAGCCGTTCTTGCGGATGCTCGAATCGCGATGCCATTCGGCCAGGTCGAGGATCGGCACCCACGCGGAGACTCCGGCCCAGATTTCCGGGTGGCGTCCAGCCATGACCAGCGACAGATAACCGCCGCCGGAGCAACCGGCCAGGTAAATCCGTTCGGGGTCGATATCGGCTTGGGTTTGAGCATATTTTACCGCGTCGACGATGTCCTGGACCGTCAGATCCGAGCCGCAGGCTTCCGGTTTGTTGTTGTATCCGCGGAAATCGGGATGGATGAACGCCCAACCGTATTTGACACACCACTCGGCGTACGGATAGTTCGGCTGATCATAACCGGCGCTCCAGGTATGGAGGGTCACCAACAATGGTTTTTTGCATCCTTCCGGTTTGAAAAACATGGCTTTCTGCATGGTATTGTCGGCGGAAGCGAGATAAGATATTTCCCGGACTCCGTTGGGCCAGGATGCGGTTGATGTGCTCACGATAAAGTTCTCCTGAGGTTTAAAGTATTCACCCCGATACTATAATTGCCGCATTGAATTTTTCCAGTTCCGGAGGTAAATTAAACAACATATATTTTTATTTTAGGGTGATGTAAAATGTTGAATTATTATTTTGCCGTTTCCATGAAGTTGTTCTTCCTGTTGACGCCGTTTTTCGTCCTGACCATGTACCTGACGATGACCGCCAATATGGAGCTGAAAAAACAGCGGGCGATTGCGGTAAAAGTGACGCTGGTAAATACGCTGGCATGTTACATTATCTACTTTTTCGGCGAATTCTTTTTCTCGGTTTTCGGCATTACCCTGAATGCTTTTCGAATCGGGGCCGGATTAATCCTTTTTCTCAGTGCGATCGATCTGCTTAGCGGAAAAGCCAAAGAACCGGATACCGACGACTCGTCGGATATGGTTGTGGTGCCGCTGTCGATTCCGATCACCATCGGCCCGGGGACGACCGGAGCATTGCTGCTGATGGGAACCGACAGCAACACCTTTGTTCTGAAGATGTTTGACTGCCTCGGCATTCTAACCGGGGCCCTGATGGTGGGCGGCATGCTTTTCTTCGGCGGCAATATCGAAAGGTTCATGGGGCGGCGCAACCTCAAGATCATGAGCAAGCTGACCGGCCTGATTCTCGCCACGCTGGCCATGCAAATGGTCCTGACCGGGGTCGTAAACTTCTTCGACATCCAGGGCGCGGTCAAAGAAGCCCTGCTGCAAACCTCCCGGCAGTAAAAACCAATTTCATGGCGGCATGAAAATGGTCTGATTTCTACATCATTTTATATATTCGTGTTTTTACCTGTTATCATTATGGTTTGGATTGCCTGCAGGATTTCCTCCGGGCAATTCGGATTTTGTAAAAACTTGCTTAGTTTTGTGCTGGTCTTGCGGTTATGGAAAATTTCCAGCAGCAATGGGGCTGGAACCGCCGGGTTGGCGGCAAGGGGCTCCGATACAAACGGAGAATGCTGGTAAATCTCTCTGGCCATATCCTCCGGCAGCTTGGGGTTGCTCGCCAGGGAAAAAATAATGAAGCCCTGATTTTCATCATGACGGGAGCGGTTATAGATCTCCTGGAGCATGGTAGGGGGAGTTGAGGGATTTACAGCCAGTCCGGCTCTGGAAAACCACTCGCTGTCGTCCATGAGAGCTTTCATGATATCTTCCGGAACGGCAGGATTTCCTCCCACCGAACTTCGCACTTGCACATCTTTGTCGGCAGACAGTTTTTTCAGGATATCATATGGTGTATTGCGGTTTGCGGCAACACCGCTACGGATACTTGGCTCGGGGTTCTCTGACAATTCGCGCAGTATTTCCGGCGGACAATTCCGGTTGTATGTATACCGGCTAAACGGGATCTTACTTTTGCCGTGACGATAAATATCCAGCAACAAGGAGGTCGGAACCGCTGGATTCATGGCAAGCCAATCCAGGGTGGACGAGAAAGATTTGTCTTTCTCCCGCAAATAAATCTCCTGGGCTATGTCCTCCGGCAGTTTGGGATTTTTCGCGAAAGGCATGTCAATGTAGTTCTGATATTTTTCATCCTGGTGGTAGCGGTCATAAATCTTCCGGAGCATATCGGGGGGAGTCGATGGATTTTCGGCCAGCCCATTGTGGGTATCCCAATCGTCACCATCCATTAAAGATTTCATGATGTCTTCCGGGAGGGCGGAGTTTCTTCCTACCGAATAGCGTACCCGCCGATCCTGGTCGGCGGACAGTTTTTTCAGGATATCATAGGGGGTATTCGGATTGCCGGCGACGCCGCGACGGATATACCAATCGGAATTTTCCGAGAATTCCAGCATCAATTCCGGCGGACACGAAGGATTTTCTCCAAGCATGCGATCGACAGAGCGACTCGAATATTTTTTCAACCGTGTGAAGACTTCCGGAGCCAGCGGCTTTCGAGTATCAACCGCATACATCAGTACTTCCGGCTCGCCTTTTCTTTGCAGAAAACGTTCCGCGTATTGCTGAGGCATATCGCCTCCGGCGATTATACAACCTCCGGTTCCGCATAATAAAAGAGTTGCGGCAAGGAAAAAAACGAATGTTTGTACGTGTTTCATTATAATTTCCGATTCGAATATCAGTTCAGGCAGATTTCAGCTATGACAAATGTATTGCAATGTAGCTTTCACCATCAGCTCTGAACGGCTCATTTTGTGGCGTTTGGCGTAATTGGTAATCAGGCGTAGATTTTCTCCGTCCGTAGTTACATTGAAACGTTCGGTTTTTCCCGGTATGAGGACCTCGACGAAAAACGCAAAATTTCCACTCTTCAAGTTTTTCTCGATTTTGTCCAAGTCACCGGGGACCGGGATGGGATCGCCGTCATTGACCATACATTTTATATGTCCGCTTAATGCCTCGGTGGCATTTTTTCCGATATCTTCCTGGCTGTCAGCTTCCGAATAGCATCCGGGAAAGTCCGGGAAACTGATTGAAAATCCATCGTTTTCGCGTTCCACAATTGCGGTATATACTTTTTTCATAATTTAGTCCTCTTATTTTAATCCTGCGTCTTTCAAGATTCCGTTTAATGTTCCTGCCTTTAAATCCTTGTTATGATACGGAACTGTTAATTTGTTGGGTTTATCTGGATGCTTGAAGTGCCGAGGACTTCCACTGGTGGCGACCCATTGCCAACCGTTTTCTTCCAATATTTTTATCAGTTCACGGGGTTTCATTCTCCGTCCTTTCCTAAGTGTATCTCTTTTATATTATACATCACGATTGTGTATTTTCCAGTATTGTGATGAATATTTTGCGACAGGGATGTTTTTTTAATCTGGTATAGTTGATTTTTAAATCTGGTATAGTTTATTTTCTGCTTGATGGTAAAATTATTGGAATTTTTCTTTGGGGGGTATTGACAAATGATATCTCTGTGTGTATACTAGAAATATAGCAAATATATCAGGAGTACAGAATGTTGAAACTCGCGTCCAATCGCCGGGAACAGGTTAAAGCCGGAATTTTGAAGATGATCGATGAATCATCTTTGCGCCCCGGCGACCGCCTGGAGTCCGAAAAAAAACTCGGCGAGTTGTTGAATGTCAATCATTTGACCGTTCGCGCCGCTCTGTCGGAGCTGGCGGACAGCGGTGTGGTCAAGCGTGTGCCCCGAAGCGGGACCTTTTATACCGGCAAGGCCGAAGTGTTGTCGCCGGCGCCCGGAAACGGTGGCGGCGAGTTGGTTTCGATGATGTTTCGCAGTGACGAGCACTTTTTCGGTTGTTTGAGCAATGAGATAATCCTGGCCTTGCAGTATCATAATTTTATTGTCGCCAATCAGTGTTGCCGGGCTTATGAAAATGAGATTGAAGCGGACCTCAAGCGCATATTCGAAATCGGGGACGAGATCAAGACGGACCTTGAACGCATGTTCAAATGGGGGAATAAGTCAGTTATCGTCAGCCAGACCGAAATCGAAAAGTCGCCCGCCTTGTGCGAGTATTTCAACCGTCATGCCGCCGGGTATCACCGGGTGGTGCGCTTGATGGGGAATCAGTGTTGCGAATATCCTCTGGTCGGCCATCAGGTTACTTTGGACTATCAGGCGGCTTACCGCGAAGCAATCGCGTATCTCAAAAATCTTGGACATCGGCGGATTGCGTATTGCGGAGCAAATTGCAATGAAGAATATTTTTGTCATCAGGCCAACCGGAAATTCACTTCGCTGTATATGGAGGCCATGGTGGGAGAGGGCTTGGCGGAAAATATTTCGGTGATCGCCAGATCGGACGAAGCGGGAATCCGCGCGGGATTCGCCGAATTGCTGCGGCAGCCCAACCGTCCCACCGCCGTATTCTGCTTGAATGATTACCGAGGGGTATTGGTTAGCGAAGTTGCCAGGGATTTGGGGCTGAAAGTGCCGGGAGACCTCAGCATCATCGGTTTCTTTGATACCCCATGGAGTCAGCATCATCAGATGACGAGTTTCCGGTTGCGCTATCGGGAGATGGCCAACCGCATCGCGGAATTATTCACTGCTGACAGGGTGGATTCCGGACTGAGCCTGATCAAGGCCGATTTGATCGAACGCAATTCCTGTGCTAAGATGATCGATAAATGAAACAAGGGGTCAAAATGAAGTACAATAAATTCACACTCATTGAGTTACTGGTAGTGATTGCGATCATCGCAATATTGGCGGCCATGCTGTTGCCGGCCTTGGGTAGCGCCCGGGAAAAAGCCAGAACCATAAAATGTACCGGAAACCTGAAACAATTGGGACAAGGGATGTTGTTTTACCTGCAGGAAAATGATGAATATTTTCCATTGACGCGGATAGCCGGCAATGCCGGTACCAGTCACGGGCTGTTTCAATTTGCGACTAAAATGGGCATTCGGAACAGCCGCAATAGTTCTGTTATCTGTCCTTCCGATAAGGCGCCGTACAATTATGCCTATGCTTATTATGCATCATTATGGGATGGTACATTCAGTATCAGTTATGCGACTTCCGATTTTATCGTCGATCAGCAGGGGGCGGCGCATGTCAAGCTGGGACAGGTAAAACGCCCGGGGAGTACAATCGTCTGTGTGGACTCCCGGGCCAATTTTTTCAATGAATACAATCAGAACATTGCCACTCGGCATGGGGGCAGTTTCAACAGCAATTGGGTCGACGGTCATGCGGAAAATTGCAAAACCCGTTACCCTGCCACTCAAAACAATATCAACTATTATTTCCAGACCGATTGGAGAAAAGATCCGTGGGGAGCGACACATCCATGAAAACTTTTATCGTAACGATTTTTACATTGGCTGCCTTGATGCTCAACGGGGAAGCGGTTGGGAGATATCAATCGCCCGGTATGGTCAGTCTGACTCCGGAGCAGGGGAGCGGTTCAACCGCACTTCGCAAGACGGAAAACGGCTGGACCTGGCTGCTGCCTGCCGACAAAAACAGCGACACCATCAGTTTTGACCTGGACAAGTTCGGGATCAACCCGGAGTTTTACGATGAAATCCAAATCCGTTTCCGCAACCGGGACAGCTTGATCAATCTATCGGTGGAGCTGCAAGATTATCCGGTGACCGATCTGCGGCGGAGCTGGTACAGCAAAATCGCCATCAGGCCCGGCGTCTGGAACGACTGGCGGATGGATATGAATCTGGACGATGACAGCGATCAGGAATTGCACCGCCAATACTCCGGGCGCAAATTGAATATCTCACTGGGCAAGCGTTATTTGCGGATTCCGGGCGAGCCGCCGACCCGCGAGGTGGAGATCGCCGAAATCAAACTGCTCCGCCGTCCGGTGGACATCGGGTTCGACGAAATGAAAGCGGCTTACCGGCAAGACCGGGAGAACCTGTGCTGGGATTATCAGCTCGAACTGTTCAACAAGGAATTGACGCCGCAGGAGGTGGAGCTGAAACTGGATTGTTCGAAGCTGGATAAATTCCAACCGTCCTGGCAGAGTAAAAAATTGACGCTCAAGCCGCGCGAACGGATGACTGTGCCTTTGGCATTGTCGATCCCCGCAGCGGTGGCGGCCACCTTGCCGGTGTTGTACAGCGAGAGTGTTTTGCCGGAGCTGAAAGCTGGGGATATGCCGGTATTTTTTCCGGTGATGGGATACCGCCAGCGCCGGGTCTGGGCGGTCGTGCCGCCGACGGAAAAAGTTGATATTTATCAGAAGCCCGCCGAAAAAGTCCGCAAAACGCTGATTGCCGATGCCGACGCGGCTTTGAAAGCATCCTGGGGAGTACCGGAATTCGGCCGTTCCAAACACCCGAGTAATTATCTGGACAAGGAAAGCAATTCGAAATTGAAGCAGCTTTCGTGGTTCCGTCACAAGTCGATCAAAACCGGCAAGGAAATCACTGATAACACGAAGGTCAACGAGGGGAATATCCTCAATATTCACCATGATAATTTCCGGCGGGCTCTATTGCTGGGGCAGGCGTGGCGGGCCTCCGGCAATCCGGCCTATGCCGAGGCGGCGCGCGATGTCTTCCTGGAATATGTCCGGGTTTATCCGACGCTGCCCATGACCAGCTTTCACGCGACGGCTTTCCGTTCACGGCTGGGACACAGTACTTTGATGACTTCGTTCTGGTTTGTCACGGCCATCGACGCCTATGCGGCCATCCGCGACAGCGCGGCATTGGGCGATGCTGACCGTCGGGCCATTGAGGAGCAATTCCTGGCCCCGGAGCTGGCGGCGCTGTATGGGCACAATATTGAATTTACCAATATGCAGGTGCATCATTTTCAGGTTTATGGCCGTGGCGTGGCGGCGGTCGGGCGCTACTGGAATCTGTTGGGGGATGCGCTGTACGGTGATCACGGCTTTTATGCCATGGTCGAGAACAGTTTCTCAGAGGACGGTATGAGTCAGGAGGGAAATGTCTACCATATTTTCGCTCTCAAGCCGCTGTTGGATTTTGCCGCGCAGATGCGGATGTTCGGCATTGAAGTGATGAATCAGCGCTTCAAACGGGTGTTCGATGGCGGGGTGGAGAATACGCCGGACGGAATCATCCGGGCGCGCGGGTTGGCGGGGTGTCTGCGGGACGCCTGGCAGGTTTACCGCGATCCGCGTTATCTGCCGACTTTGCGTTATCATAAATGGCTGGACACCCCCGGCGGCGAGCTGCTCAACAAGTCGAGCGTGATGAAAAACAACGGCTATGTCTGGTTGCGCGAACAGTCGGAATACGGTTTCCGGGCACTGAGCTTGAATTATATCATGACGCTGGACCGGATGGAATTCGACCGTCTGCATTTCAGTATGTTCGACCCGGGATTGCTCTGCACGGAAGTTTGGCGTATCAGCTACGGCGCGAAACAGGCCGGCGTGATGTACCGGACGGTTTCGCACAACACTGTAACGGTCGACCGCAAGGATCAGGCCGATGTACCGGCCAAAATGGCGGCGTTCATCGGACGCGACCGGATGCCCGGAGCGCTGTTCACCGAGGAGGAGGGGGCCCCGCTCTATTCCGGAGTGCGTTTTTCGCGGGCGGCGGCGATTTTTGACGGAATCATGTTCATCGGTGACTTACAGGACAGTGATTCGGAACATATTTACGACTGGCCTTTGTACAGCGTTTGGGAGCCGTGGGCTCACAAGGATACCGGGCGCTTTGAATTTCCGTTTGCCATGAAAAAAGCCGAGACCGGTTATCCATTCATGAGCAATGCGTCCGCAGCCTCCGCCGGCCAGGGATTCAGCACCGCCTACGGAGTGGCCGGGCTGGACGCTTCTGGTCAGCGGGTGAACAATGCCGCGCCGAACCGCAAGTTGCGGATAACCGTGGGCGGTATCCCCGGAGCGGAGGTGTTCAGTGCCGAAACGCCGCGCGGACATATGCCGGAGCCCGGACCGGTGATGATTTTGCGGCAGACCGGAAAAAGTGCGACATTTGGCGCAGCATTTGAAGTCGTACCGGTAAAAGGCGGTGAAGCGCGGGTCAAAAGCGTGGAAACGGTTTGGCGCGACGGTGTCAGCGGCGCGTGGACGATTACCGCTGACAGTGGCCGTTATCTGGTAGTCGTGAACCGTACCGGTGCGGAGATCGAGGTGGAGAAAGTGAAAATTAATCAAATAATGGAGATCGTGAAATTATGAAGAGATTCGTGGCAATTGCTTTGGCGGCAACCGGATTCATTGCGTCCGGACAGGAACTCAAGGACAAAATCACAGTATTGATGCCGTTGGAAAATTCACTGGAAGTATTGAAAAACGACGGTTCCGCCGGATCGGAGGCGGTTTTCAAACGTCTCTCCGAGGCTTCGCAGCCGGACTTTAAGATGGTATCGGCGGATGCGCCCCGTTTTGTCGGCGGTGGAATCCTGATCGAAAACGGCAACAACCGGGAACCGATACGCGGAACCAAGAACTATTTGTCGTCACAGTTGGCCTCGCTGGACAGCGTGGAAGGACTGTCGGTCGAAGGTAAATCCGAGACCGTTCCCGGACTGGAAGGGAAGGGGGCGCTACGATTGACCGGTAAGCTCAAGATTGAACTCAAATATCCCCATGCTGGCGGCTTTATATTCTCATTTTACCTGAAAAACGGCGAAGTGACGGTGATGGAAAATGACAAAGTCTTGAAAACCTTCAAGAGCGAGGCCGACTGGCAGCGCTGTCATGTGCTCCTGAATGCCGGCAAAGAACCCGGTGAAACCGTCATCTTCCTGAATTCGGAAAAAGGCGCGGAACTTGACGCCATGATGCTGGAAGGGGATCATGCGATGTATCTCAAGCGCTCCACGCCTTCTTCATGGCTGCCCGGTGGGGCGTTGCGGGCGGCGGATTCGCTGAGCATTCCATTCCCGGCCGAACTGGCCGAGGCGGGCGCGATATCGTTGCGTTATACTTCAACCGGGCTGGGTACCTGGAATTGTCTGATCAATACCCATGGCTGGAAACCGGAGTTGAGCATCGACGTCCGGTCGTCGGGAAGAAATATCACCGCCAAGGCTTGGGGCAAGGATATCATCAACAAAAAGACCAGTCTGGAAACCGGCAAAGAATATTCATTCATCTTGAGCTGGAATGCGGAAAAAGCCGAGCTGTATCTGGATGGCAAGCTGATCGGCGAAACGCCGCTGCCGCCTCTGGCGGAGCGCAAGGCTCCGAAATTCATCGGTATCGGCGGCTCGCTGGATATAACTTCTCCCAATATCCGGGCGGAAGGAATCATCCGCGATTTCGCACTCTGGAAAAGCGGGCTGTCGGCGGAAGAAGCCGCCAAGGTGGCGGAACTGCCGAAAGTCCGGAGTCTACTGGCTGATAGCTCGCTGATCAATTTGGTGCCGGTACAGGCGTTCGGGCGGGAAGCCGGAGCCGTGGCTCTGGCCTGGAACGTAAAAAAAAAGTAATCACCTCCCGGATTAAGCTCGGGCCTCTGCCGGAAGCGGAGGGGCAATTCGGGAATGGAATTCTGAGCTGGCGGTTCGAACCGTCGTATCTGATGCCGGGCGATTATGAATTGTCGGTACGGTGCGAATACGATGACTCCACCCGGGAGGAGGTCAAACGGACCTTGACCATTACCCCGGCCCGGGTGCCTTGGCGGAATACTCAAATCTGTACTTGGAATGAAAGCTCCGATAATTATGCCGCACTGGGAGTGACCATCGGCGGCATGAGCAGTTTGAAACCGCTGTTGGTCGATGAAAATACCCGGCGCGGCCTTTATTCCGAATACAACTGGGTCTTTATGGGCAATTTCAGGCCGGGCGTGGAAAACGACCGCGCTATGGATTATCAGGGCAAGCGGACTTACGCCTCCATTCTTTCGCCATATGTTCGGGAGTCGGTGATTGCCGAAGCGGAAAATATGGCGGATGAGCTGAAATATCTTCCCTCGGTAAAGATGCTGATCATGAATACCGAGCGCCATGCCGGTTCGACCTCCTTTGATTATTCCCCGGAAACCATTGCCATGCTCAAAGAAAAATTCGGTGTCGACCTGGCGCTCTGGCGCGATTCCAAGTTGCCGGTTTGGCGGCGTTTTCAACCGCTTGGCTGGCTGAATGCGGATACGCCTCCGGCTGACGGCATCGTCCGTGACGACGATCCGCTGTACCGGATGCATCGCTGGTGGCACGGCCCGGAAGGGGCCTCGGATGTGGTGCTCAACGATCTGCTGGCGGCGGGAGTGAACCGCCGTTACCCGGAAATATTGACCGCCAAAGAACCGATACTCCGGCGTCCGGCCCTGCGCAGTTACCGGGATGTCCGGGTGGCGGAGGATTGGGTTTATTACCCCGATATGAGTACCATGGTGCGCGGTGTCGAAATGAATCAGGCGCAAACGCGCGGCTGTCCGGATATGGTGGCTTCCACTATGCCGCAATTCTTGTTGAAACCCGGCATGGCGGCTCCGTTCAGCGCTATGCCTACGGCGGATATGCTCCGTGAAGCCGTCTGGCTGGTGTGTTCGCGCCCGGCCCGGCTGATGACCTTCTGGAATGCCCGCAACGCTTTTGCCAAAGGCGACCAGAAAACCGCCGCGGAAATCCGGGAAGTACCGGAATCCGCCTTGAAGAACGTCAAGGCGTGGGCGCCGGGGCTGGCCGAGGAGTTCAAGGATTTGTCGAACCGTTTGTGGCGGCCGTTTGGCGCGCTGCTGCCTCAGTGGCGCAATGCGCCGCGCCGGGTGGCGGTGGTCTACAGCTTCGTTTCGCATCTGTACGGCAATCAGCGCTGGCCGAACGGCGGCTGGCTGATGAACGCCCTGGCCGCCTCGGGAGTGCCGTATGACGTCCTGCTGGATAACGACTTGGAAGCTTCCGATTTCCCGTCGCAGTATGATTTGATCGTTCTGCCGCATGTGCCGTACCTGACCGGATCGATGGTCAACAACCTGAAAAAAGCCCAGGCCGCCGGATGCAAACTGGTATCCGACGGGACCTGCAAATTCACGCTTCCCGGCATGATCAATCTGACCAAGCCGACCAACCAGTTGAATATCAGCGAGAAGGAATTGGCGTTGCTCAAGCTGTACGACAACAAAACCGATTCACCGCAATTTGTCGAGGCCATGGAGCAGTTGGCCGGAGAACAGAACCCGCAGGCTCTGCCGGAACTCGACCGGCTGTTGAGCGAACTGCCCCGGATGCCGGTGATCTGCCTCTCAAAACAGGTATACTGGAATCTGCTGGAAGCGGATGGCGCCGCCTATCTGGTGGCGGTGAACGACCGGCGCATTCCCGGTGAACTCTACGGGCGTTTCGGCAAGGTCCGCGAAAAAGGCATACCGCACACCGCCGAATTCAAATTCCGGGATAAATGGCAATACGCCTGGGACCTCACGGCCAATCAGGCCGTCGAAATCAAGGATACCCTGAAACTGGAATTGCCGCCATGCGGAGGCCGGATTATCATGCTGAGTACCCGTCCGCTCGGTAAATTAAGCATCAAAGGAAACGCTAAAGTTGCCTGCGGAAAAGCCAATGATATCAATATCCAGATGCCCTCATCCGGCCTGACTCCTGTCGAAATCAAACTTCTGGAACCATCCGGCCGCGAAAACTCCCTGTCACATTTTTCGGTACTGAAACAGGGGAAATTGAACTGGCAACTGCCGATCCCATACAATGCCCCGACCGGACAATGGCAACTGAAAGTCCGCGAGGCCTGTACCGGTACGGAAAGCACATTCAAATTTACCGTGCAATAATCATCCCATATTTTTATTTATCAACTTTGCCCGATTATTTTCCGAAAGCGGGCAAAGTTTTTTTGATTAAATTCATCTTTGGCTCCATAACCGGAAGAATATTTAGTAGAGTAGAATTGTTCTCTTGTGTTGTGGTAATATATATGTGCTTATTAATTGGACTTTTGTGATTGTTAGAATTGTGTTAGAGTTGTGTTTCTTCGGGGTGAAATAATATTGACTTTTATTAGTTTGACGTTAGAATATTTTTAAGACCTACAGGAGTGCGGATTTCAGTTAATTCTTTAATAATACAAATATGATGAATATTTCTTTTTCACAATCCGGGAAGCTTATTTCGAGTTCAATAAAAAAATAAAGAAAAAATAAGATGAAAAAAGTAAACATAAAATATATAATAGCGGTTTCATTACGTAAAGATTTATTTTTAATTTCATTGATATCATTTATCTTGCCTACGATTTACTCCTCTGAAACTCAAGCGCAAAAATTATTGAAGGATAGTATTAACTTCTCTTTACAGAGTAAATTTATCAGCAGCATTGAATATCAAGAGAATGATCCGAATCCAGTCAAAACAATGGTTAATGAAGGAGCTTTGCGTGTTGATTTTTTAAGTGGCAATAAAAGAAGGCCCTTTACACGAATAATAATGGCCCCGCCGGCTGTTGAAGAATTATGTTGGATGTCCAACTCGGACGGATCTGTCATTGAGAATACAGGATTTCGGGTGCAGTATCCTACCGATTGGAGTTGGTTTGCAGTTGTTTACGCTATGGGAATTAAACAGAGGTTCGATTCTGGGGAATATGAGCTTTCCCATGGATCATATATGAAAGTACCTTGCTATAAAATTATTGCCAAATATCCTATCAGTAGTGAATATATTGGGGCAGCCCCCCCCAGGCACTTTTTAGTAAATACTATTTCAAAATACTACCAGGAAGACTCAGCATTTAAAGAACGTGGATTGAGCGAAAAGGAATTCACGAATAATAAAGATATTCTTACAAATAGCTATTTTGCAACAATAGAAGTTCTTATAGATAAATCTCCCGGGCGGCCCTTTATCTATGAATATAAAGCATATAATCCGTCAGGGACTCTAATTGATGCAAGGAACTGGGGTAAAATCAAATTTGTCTCTTCACTGGATCCCAAATTATTTGAATTTCCAGAAAATACCAAAGCTAAGATAATTGAAAGCAGAAGAGAGTATGCAAATAATTCGATGAAAACTTATGGTCCGGATGCAATACCCCCGCCAAGTAAAACGAGCAAAATGATAGCGGAAACCAAAAATATTCTGGAACGAAATATGGGAGACACGTTGAAATGGGGAGGGCATATTGCATTATTTGTTGCTATTGGAACTGTGCTGGCTATTATTATTATGAAAACAAAGATAAAGAGGAAAAAACAAAAATCGAGATAAAAAGAGGATGTATCAATATCTGGGGAATGAGCGGTTGCAATTATGGTTTTACTCACCGAATGTTTGCGTGGCGTTTCTGATTATGTCGGTGATGTTGACTATTGGAATTTTCTTTCTGATTGTTCAGCGGAAAAATAAGTGGTGCAGGATTTTGAGCTGGAGTTTGTCGGCGGTTATATTTCTTCAGTTCTCCATGATTACAGCGACTTATTCAAGGGGAGGGTATTTGGCTTGTCTGGTTGTCTTGGCTATAACAAGCATTTGTTCCCGTAAACGCTGGAGTGTCGCTTTTTTGTTGATGTTTGTTTTTACGATTCTAATCATCGGAGACGGTCCGGCCCGGGTAAAATCGATGGGAGAAATCGGAGAGGGATCAATCCGTAACCGCTTATTCCTGTGGGAAGGGGGAGCGGGAATCATTGCCGATAACTGGCTTGGCGGTGTAGGAGCGCCGCCGGCGGCCGGTAATTATTATTCACAATGGTATCAGCCTGTATGGTTGGATGAGAGTTATTATACTCTGATTAGCGATTATCTAACGCTAGCGGCATCATATGGAATATTTCCCTTATTTCTGCTACTGGTGGTTCTTTTCTTTTTATTTCAGCAAGGTTATAAAATATGGCGTAAGAATCATGATATGATGTTGTTGTACGGCCTAGGGGCTGTTGCCGGGTATATGATATGTGCCGCTTTCAGTACTTGCTATCGTTTTCTGGATCTGACCTGGCTGCTTATCGGTATGGCTTTAATTGTGGTAGGGTATATTGTTTATGATGTTGTCAAATATAAGGAAAGAAACTACCATGATTTATGGTACGCTCCGGCCTTGGCGGCTATGGTTTGCCTGGGGATTGTCGGATATGGAAAATATGTTAATAATCAAATACCATATACGAAAAATTGGCGGACTGTAAACGTGGAAAATGATAAGTTTTCTCTGCTGGAAATTCAGCCAAAATGTGATTCTCAGGGAACAATTATTTTTCTTACTCCGAGTCTTGAAGGCGATATACGGAAGTATTTGCGTCCGATAGTTGATTCTGGCTATAAAGTAATCGCGGCAAAGCTGAATTTGGGGTTTCCCGGTTTGAAGAGTGGAATCAGATTACTGCCGGCAATTTATCCTCATGATTCGAAAGTTTATTTGATGGGAGCGGGAAGCGAGAGGGCTTTGTTGGCGGTAGCTGTTGCGGCTAATCTCCCCAATTGGAAGTGGGCCGGAGTTATTGTGGAAAATCTTCCCTATGAATGGCCTTTCGATGAATTATCCCCCAAATTATTGGTCCCGAAATTAAAAGTACCACTCATTATGATTCAAGATAAAGCATATATGAATGACGGGGAATTTTTGAAAAGAATTTGCGAAAACCACAATATAGCAGTATATCTTAATAAAGCACAAAAAGAGAAATACTATAACATCGAACAATATTTACGGGAAAGGAAACTTATGTCTGATATCACAATTCCATCTTTAACTTATGAGCAAATGTTGGAAGATTATGAGCACTTGGTTAATTTTTTAGCTGAAAATATACCGGATGTTGAGCGAAATAAACACGTATTCGGGCAAAAATATTTGGAATTGGCTGATAAATATCGAAGAAAAATAACTCCGAATACAGACAAAATGGATTTTTACGAAATAATCAATAACTTCCTTACTGCTTTGAACGGAAATCACCTTTGGTTGAATGATCAGTTATTTTATTTTTTCTCCGGTTTTGACGCCTCAAAAAATGATCATAAAATAATAATGAGTTATTATGAAAAACTGGTTGATTTAAAAGATATTGCTCAAAATCACCTGTTTCATTTAAAATGGCAGGAGAAAAACAAAACAAGTGGAATAATTCCTCATATTCCATTAACATATTATAATGGAGATTATTACAATGTTTACGGATTCAATGTAGCAGAGGAAGTATATCCATCCGGCATGAAACTTAATAAGATTAATGATCAACTTACGGATGATTTGATAAAAGAGATAAGAGATCATTTAGATTTGTATGATGTCAATAAAAATAAATTTTACGGTAATTTGAAAAGACGTGTATTCGATGATTTCTACTATTATTTACCAGAAACGAAAAAACCTTTCCATCAATATGAATTTATGAATTCTAGCGGAGAGACAATAAATTTTGAACTTACTGATGGCAAAAAACTGCAACTTGAAAATATGCCCGGAAATCCTGTTTATAAGTTTCCCAAACAAGTAAAGTATCTTGAGGATTTTCATATTTTGTATATTCGTCTGCCGGTGATGAACAACGCGGATATTCCTTTCTATCTGGATAGTATCGAGAGAGAAGCGGCAGGGAAAATAATAGAATATGCAGTTATTGATATAAGATATAATTATGGCGGGAATGATTTTGTCTGGCATAGTATAATTGAAAAATTGATACCGGAGAAACTCACATATAAAATTTACCATGCGCTAAAAAATAGTGAAAAGATCAGGGATTACATTAAAAACTATTCGGAATTCTGCAATGAACTGAATTCAATCAATAATGAATACATGAAACTTGATATTAAACCAGCGACCAATATTTCCACTTCTTTCTTAGCTGAAAATTACATGATTATGGAAGAATGCAAAGAATTTGTTCCCATGAATTCTATAAAGCTTAATGGGCCAATATTTATATTAACCCATGATATCTATTCTTCCGCCGGTAATTTCACCGCAATGGCGGAAAGTTTTGAGCAGTTTATTACTGTCGGATTAAATAGTCCAGTTAGTTTAGGGAATGGGATGGAACCGATTTGCGAGAGCCTGCCGAACTCAAAGTTGATTTTCACTGCAAATGTAAGCCTGGATATAACAAATAGTAATAATTATACCGATACTCTACATCATAGAGTGAAAGAAGAAATTAATTTAACATTGTCAGAAAAAATCAAATACCTCAAGGATGATATAGGAGATACTCCGGAGAAAAATATCATGTGGTTAGTAAAAGAAGATCCATTCTTCAGAGAAATTTTGCATTGCATTAAAATTGAAAAAGAAAAATATAGTAAGGGCAAGAAAATGGATTGAACAGTTAATCCGTAATCAATCAGAATATCAAAAGTGTACAAATTTACACATTTTGCCTTATCACGAGTGAGAGATGATAATAGAAGGATGGGTATTGTGGAAAAGGTATTTCATGGAAAAGTATTAATCGTTGCTGGCTGCCTGATCTGTTTGGTAATCGGCGGCGGGACTTTTTATTATTTTAATTATTTAGTGGCTCCGCTGCCAACTTTATCCGGGAATCATTCAGGTAAGGTGAAAATTATTACCAAGCCACAGTATATCGAAGGGGAATTTATATGGTTTAATATTTTCGCTTATAGCGATGCTGAATGCTGTTTTGCGAAAGAAAGCGCTATTGGCGTAGCGACTTTTTCGCAAAGCGGCAGTCAGTTCGCAAGAAGCAAAATATAGCTCAATTTAATTTTTAATTGGAATAAGATTCACAGGCGGCGCATTGTTTGACGAATTCGCATAAAACCGGATATAGCGGATGTTGCCGATTGGCGGAAAAATTGATCCGGTTGCCGTCGGTGTTTTGAGTAACCAGGCCCAACTCGATCAGATTCCGCAGTTCGCGGTGGATGACCGGGGCGCTGAAACCGGCGTCCCGGGCCAGTTTTCGCAAATAATAGGATTCCGGATTTTTGACGAACAGGCGTTTGAATATTTCCGCCCGGCTTTGCGATCCGATGATTTCATTTAACATGCAATACCTCATTTATTTTTGTTAAGGGAGTCTGAAAATGTTGAGCTATCGTAAACTTTTGGAAGTTTTTCTAGCGATTTTTGTCGAAATCGCGAGGAGCGTATCGAGATACGTGACGAGCGACTTTGGCAAAAAGCGCAGAAAAAGGCCCAAAGTGATAAATCAGCATTTTTTGACTCCCTAAGATAACAGTTGTTGTTGAGAATTTCCACACCGTCGGGGCTTTTAAAGAATTATTTGTTCGTTTGACGGTGTGGAGGTGACTATTTTTTTATCTTTTGCTGAACGAATGTTACCAATTCGGCAATATCTATGAAATCCCATTTTTCCGCCTCCTTATCGGAAATTTCAATATTGAATTTTTCTTCAAGCGCCATAATGAATTCGACTGGTTCCGCATCTTCGTCCAGTATCCAGAAACAGGTCGGCGGCGGGTCGTTCGGATAGTACATCGGGGCGGCGGGCATTCCTAACCGGAATACAGCTTCATCCCTGAGGTATAGCGCCAGAGCCGCCTGTTCTCGGTCGTGCCAATATGCACAGAATTTTTCGATGGAAAATGGCGGACGATATTGTAATATGTCGAGCATAAGTGTGATATTTTTGAACGGTGATTGCCTGATTTTTTCCAGTGCCGGAGTAAGCGGCGGAAGGGGAAGCAATGGGACTTCCGGCAAGTCGTTCGGGTCTATCGGTTTGCTCAGCCGTTGACGCAAAGCGGTTGACTCGATAGCCTCTCCGACGGTAGTGCAGATGTCCTGATGTTTTCTGCCGCAGACCAACAGAAATGAGTCCTGCGGGTAAACCTCGAACTCAAAGTTGAGAATGGAGTTCCAATGATACAATGCCCGGACTTCAAAAATATTGGAATAGTATCTGGCACAGCGTTCCAACTGAAATGGTGGGCGGGGATGCTCCACAAAGAAGGTATTCCGGATATGTTCCGCCAGCTCAAGCAATTCATCGAAACGTCCCTGATACTCCTTGTGTTGTATCCGATAAGCCCAAAAGATTATAATGCCGATAACTCCTACAGCCAAGAGGTAAAACGGACTACAAATAAATGAGAGCACGATTCCGACAATAAATACTATCACAGCTAGAGTTGCGCACGTACTATACAGAGTCGAGAGCTTATTTTTACAATCAATGACTTGTTTTTCCAGATCCGGCGCCGATAGGAAAGGGCCGATGGGGTTTGCATGATCTTCCAGACGGAAACTAATTTGAGGAGTTTCTGGTGAATTATCTCTTCGGGGAGTTCTGACGAACTTGATAAATTTCCAGAGATAAAAAATCACTCCTCCGGCAAGTAGCGGTGCTCCCCAATAATAATTGCCAATGAGAAAGCCGCCACTGATAACAACCAGCCATAATGAAAATTGTAATAATTCAAGCATCGTATTTTCTCCTTTGCTGTTAATATTAAGATAACATTTGTTATCAAAAAAGCAACAATAGAAATAAAAAAAATACGAATTTTATGAAAAACAACAGTAGCGGGGCTGCCTGAGACTGACAGCCCTGCTCATTGGAGTTTATGACGTGAGCATGATGTCTTTTTCGAAGAGGGAATAGCCGCGGATCTGGCCTTTGTCGATGGCGTCGTCGACGATGTAGTTGACGATGTAGATCTCGCCGTCCGGGAACTGGACCCAGCCGGAGTAGCCGAGATCGGATTTCGGGGAGCGGTCGTAGTCGATCGGTACAATGCGCGCGCGGGACTGGCGGCGTTCTTCGGCCAGGGTCGATTCGCGGTCGGTGAAGGCGGCGAAGAAATTCTGGGTACAGTTCCCCCAGCCGCTTTTGCCGCCCTGATGATAACGGTAGGTGATCATGATATTGCCGCTTTGGAGCAAGCCGGAGGTTGGCCGGTGGCAGCCGGATAACGGAAAATCAATGATTTGGCTCCAGGTTTCGCCGTTATCGTATGAAATGACTTTTTTGCAGTCATAGCCGCAGGCGGAGTTTTCGCGCATGAAGCCGACTACGCTGCCATTGCCCAGCGGCAGCAGGGATATTTCACAGAGATTCAAAGCCGGATCATGGGCCACGGTCACGGCATCGCTCCAGGTTTTTCCCTGATCGTCGGAATAATGGAGAAACTGCGTGAGTTTCTGGTCGAAACGACGGTGTGCGGAGATCAGCCAGCGGCCGTTATCCAACTCGGTCAGCTTGTCCGGGACTATACCATTCAATGGAGTTTCGAGCGGCTCGCTCCAGGTGCTGCCGTTATCGCTGGAGAAAAACAACAGATTCATGGTTTCTGTATCTTTGGTGTTTTCTCCGGCGGCGGGAATCCGGTCGATGATAATTGCCAGCCGTCCGTTTTTCAGGCGGTTGATTCTGGCGCAATTATAATAATAATTTTTGCCGGCGGTGCCTTCGGCGAGCGGGTGCTTGGGCGTCCAGGTGCGTCCGCGGTCCCGGGATTCGGTGAGCATGATCCGGGTGTAACTACGGTCATGATGATGGGTGCATTCGCTGAAAACGCAAACCATGGAATCATCATCGGTTAAGGCAACATCCGGCCAGGCTTCGTACAGGTTCGGGTCATTACTGATGGTATATTTGGTAATCATAAAATTCCTTGGGTTAGTTATAAATATTATACGGTCAAATCATTTTCCTGTCAATGATAAAAAAATATGTGTGATGATAATTATTCGACAAGAAGTATTGACTGTTTAATATACGGTGATATATTCATGGTAAAGGAGAAAGATTATGTTGATGCATCGTGAGAAAATGATAAAATATTTAAATGATGCGAAAAATATAAAGCTTTCGAAGTTGTATTTCGCCCATGCCGATGCGTGGCCGGAAGCCCGGGCTCATTTGCATCCCAATGCCCGGATTATACAACCCCTCAGTGATGAAAAACGAATTGATTTTTCCGGGGGGCGCGGGGTTGGGTTAAAGCCGGGGGAGGCGATTGTTTGTCATCCGGGGACCTGGGTCTGGGAGCATTGGGATGTCCATCATGAAATGATCTCTGTGGTTTTTCCTTATCAATATGTCCGGACTATTTATATTCAGGCGGACGGGACCATGGAGAGTGTAAACCGCTCGAAAGTATTTTTTCATACCTCGGAACCGTTGAACCGGGCAGGGCGCAGTATGATCGACGCCATGCTGGCGATCGACCGGGATACGGAGGCTGCCAGGTTGTGTTATGCCGCTTTGCTGGAAACGGTGCTGGAGGCCCTGACGAATGACGATCGGCATGGCGGAAGGCAGGAGGCCGAGTGGCGGTCGGTAGTGGAAGCGATGCAGATTTATTATCTTCACGATATTTCCATTGATGACGTAGCGGAATCCGTCAATATGCACCCGGTTACGCTGTCGCGGCTGATCAGGAAAGTTACCGGGAAAAATTTTCGGGCATGGCTGAATGAAATGCGGATGCAGTACGCTTTGGAGATTCTGAGGCAGCCGGCGTCGACGGTCGGTAGTACCGCTGCCGCCTGCGGATTTAATTACGCCAACTATTTCATCCGGATTTTCCGGCAAACTTACGGGGTGTCGCCGGAAGTCTGGAAGCAGCGGCAGAATCGGTGAATTGGAGAATTGGTGAATTGGGGAATTGGAGAATCCTCCTCCGCCAAGTAATCCCTCAGTCGCTTGTGGGGTGGTAAAAAAGCATAAAATTTAGCAAGGGCACTTGCAAACGGAAAAAAATGACAGTATACTATTGTATTGCTATATAAATACAATACAAGAAAAGGTGGTTGAGAAATGAAAAAAGAGCAGATGGCGGCGAAAGGAGCATTGACGGAAGTACGAAAGACTTGTGGGCGTCCCGGTTGTAAAAAA